>NZ_JAEKMI010000001.1 GCF_020217485.1 Mycobacterium sp. WUMAC-067
ACAGCCTCAGCGCATGCGGTCGACAACATGACCACATCATCACAGCCACCACCGACAAGTTCGGGCCAAGTCAGGTCGCGCTAGGAGGACGCGGCCCGACGCAACCACATCAGCGCGCTTTCGATCCGGACATCGCCACCGGGTCGTCGTCCTCCCACAGGAGCAGCTGACGAACCGCCGGGCGCGAGCCGTAGGGGCGCAGCATGGTGCTGGCCGGTCGTGGCCGCACCCGCTGCGGCCACCAGAACCAGCGCCCGAGGAGCCTTGCGACAGAAGGCGTCATGAATGACCGCACGATCAGCGTGTCGAACAACAGGCCGAGGCCGATGGTCGTGCCGATCTGGCCGAGGACCTGAAAGCCGCTGAACACGAACGCGCACATGGTGACGGCGAAAACGATTCCGGCCGAGGTGACCACCGAGCCGGAGCCGGCCATCGCCCGGATGATGCCGGTATTCAGGCCCGCATGAATCTCTTCCTTGAATCGCGAGATCAACAGCAGGTTGTAGTCGGATCCGACTGCGAGCAGCAGGATCACCGCCAGCGCGAGCACCACCCAGTAGAGCTGAATGCCGAAGAGATACTGCCAGACCAGAACCGACAGCCCGAACGAGGCTCCCAGCGACAGCGCCACCGTACCCACGATGACGAGCGCGGCGATCAGGCTGCGCGTGATGATCATCATGATCAGCAGGATGAGGCT
Organism: Mycobacterium sp. WUMAC-067; assembly: GCF_020217485.1. Taxonomy (GTDB): domain Bacteria; phylum Actinomycetota; class Actinomycetes; order Mycobacteriales; family Mycobacteriaceae; genus Mycobacterium. The sequence continues at coordinate 704 of NZ_JAEKMI010000001.1, forward strand.
CAGCGCCGCGAACGCCACGATCATCAGATCGTATTTCGCGCCGTCCTGAATGTCTTTGTACGTCGCGGCGGTGCCGCCGAGATAGATTCCCGCGCCGGCCATCGGCGTGCCCTTCAGGGCCTCGTGCGCGGCCTTGGCCATCGGGTCGATGTGCGAAATGCCTTCTGGTGTAGCGGGATCACCCTCATGCGTGACGATCATGCGGGCGGCCTTGCCGTCCGGTGACAGGAACAGCTTCAAGCCGCGCTTGAAGTCGGGGTTGTTGAACACCTCGGGCGGCAGGTAGAAAGTGTCGTCGTTCTTGGCCGCGTCGAAGGCTCGCCCCAGCGCCGTCGCGTTGTCGATCGCCGCCGCCGTCTGCGCGTAAATGCCCGACAGCGTCGCGTAATTGGCCAACGTCAGATCGCGATTGGTCTGCTGACTGTCGATCTGCGGCGGGATCAGCGCGACCAGTTTCGGTTGCAGCGCGTCGAGTTTGTCGAGGGAAGCCGTGAGGTTTTCGAACTTTTCCGTGAGCTGGTCGATGCCGTCGAGCGCGTCGAAGAGGGATCTGAACGCGAAGCAGGCGGGGATGTCGAAACAATGCTTTTCCCAATAGAAATAACTGCGCACGGGGCGGAAGAAATCGTCGAAGTTCGCGACCTTGTCGCGCAGGTCGCGGATCGTGACGAGCGTGTCGCGGAAACTTTCGGTTTCTTCGTGGGTGGTGCCGGCGAGTTGCTGCTGCAATACGTACTGCTGCTTCAAGATGTCGATGGTCTTGGACAGTTCATTGGCCTGCTTGAGGGCGTCGTCGGCCCGATCGCGTTGGTAGGTCAAATTTTGTTGCTGCGCCGCGCTTTGATTGCTGACCACGAAGGCCAGCGAGCTGTGGACCAGCGGGGTTCCCAACGGCCTGGTGATGGACTGCACCTGGGCGACGCCAGGAACGTGGAACACCGCCTTGGCCACCTTGTCCAGGATGAGCATGCTCTCCGGATTACGCATGTCGTGATCCGTTTCGACCATCAGCAATTCGGGCTCCAGCCGGGCCCGCGAGAAATGCTTCTCGGCGGCCGTGTAACCGATGTTGGCCGGTGCGCTCGCGGGCATATACGGCCGGGTGTCGTAACTCGTCTTGTACCCGGGCAGGGCGATCAGCCCGACCAGGGCCAGCGCGCACGCCGACGCCAGAACCGCGCCGGGCCACCGAACAATGGCGGTGCCGATGCGCCGCCATCCGCGCGTCCGTATCGCCCGTTTGGGGTCGAAAATTCCCACCTTGGCGCCCAGGGTGAGGATGGCCGGGCCCAGGGTGAGCGCGGCGAACAGCGCGACGAGGATGCCCAATGCGGCTGGGATACCGAGGCTTTGGAAGTAGGGCAGCCGGGTGAAGCTCAGGCAGGCCACCGCTCCGGCAACGGTCAGCCCCGAACCCAACACGATATGCGTCGTGCCGTGATACATCGTGTAGAAGGCGGTTTCGCGATCCTCACCGGATCCGCGCGCTTCTTGATAGCGGCCCACGAAAAATATCGCGTAGTCGGTGCCGGCGGCGATCACCAAGAGTGTCAGCAGGTTCGTCGCATAGGTCGACAACCCGATGACCCCGGCGTTCCCCAGGAACGCGACAAGGCCTCGGGCGGCTGACATTTCGATCAGGACGGTGGCGAGCACCAACAACGTGGTGAGCACCGAGCGGTAGACGAAGAACAACATCACTGCGATCACCCCGACGGTGATCCCGGTGACCTTGGCGGTCCCCTTGCTACCGACGTCGAACTGATCGGAGATCAGCGGCGCCGCGCCCGTCACGTAGGTCTTGACGCCGGGAGGCGGCTTCATGTGCTCGACGATGTCGCGGATGGCGCCGACGCCCTCGTTGGCCAACGCCGAGCCTTGGTTGCCGGCAAGGTTCACCTGAACATAAGCGGCCTTACCGTCGCTACTCTGCGATCCCGCAGCGGTGAGAGTGTCGCCCCAGTAATCCTGGACATGTTGGACGTGTTTCTTGTCCCGCTCGATCCTGCGGATCATCTCGTCGTAAAAGCGGTGCGCGTCCGCGCCGAGCGGCTTGTCACCTTCCAGCACGATCATGGCCGAGCTGTCGGTGTCGAACTCGTGGAATTTTTCACCGATGCGCTTGATCGCCTTGAGCGACGGGGCGTCGGGCGAGTTCAGCGCCACATTGTGGGTTTTCCCCACGTCTTCCAGTTGCGGCACCGCGATGTTCGTGAGGGCGGCCAATCCCACCCAGAACAGCAGGATCGGCAGCGCGAGCCGGCGGATGGTGCGCGGCACATTGGACCGCGGCTGTTGATCGTTGCTCATCCAGATTTGTCCAGACAGAAGGTGTAGGCGTCGACTTTGTGAACTGTGCGTTGGTCTTTCACTTCACCGTTGACGGTGATGCGGCAGCCGAGGGTGTCCCCGTTGCCCTGCGCCACGACGTTGCCGATCACGGCGGGCTCCGTGGTGGTGATGGTGAACGACCACGGCAACGGGGCGTCTTTGACTTGTTGCGGCTGGGCGTTGACGTCCAGGTAGTTGATGGTGGCCACCGCGCCCGGGGCACCGAAGACTTCGAGGACCACCTGCTTGGGGTTGAACGGGACGATCTCGCCCGCCAGGCCGCTGTTGGCCGACGTGGTGTTGTGCGAGCCGAAGATGCCGTGCAGCCGATAGATCCCGAATCCCGCGAGGGCGACGACGAGCACGGAGACGATCACCATCCAACCTCGCTTGACCAGGGATGTCATCGAAAAGCCTTTCACCCGTTAGCCTTTCGAATATCGGGTGACAGGGTCGCGCCCAAGCCGGGCGCGGCTGCCAACGTCCATAAGCGTGATCGACAGCTATGACAGTACGGTACGGGACCGTACTCTACAAGAGGAACTTTCCCCTTGGTCATGCCGGGCGATGAATTCCGGTGCCGTCACCGGTCAGTGTCCGTACGAGCAATCCAAGTGCGAGGAGTAACAATGCTGCCCGAACCGATTTCGGCAACCGACCTGAACATCTACGGCGACGCCGAGCTGCCGTGGGCCAGGGCCCTTGACGCGATGAAGGCCCTGCCGTCCGAGGAGACGCCACAATTTCTGGGGACGGTCCGGCCGGACGGCAGCCCGCACTCGGCGGGTATCGGCTCGATCGAACACGGCGGCCACCTCTATTTCACCAGCGGCCCCGCGACGCTGAAATCCCGCAACCTGGCCGCCAATCCGGCCTGCACCCTGTCGTTCCGACTTCCCGGAGTCGACCTGGTGCTCGACGGCGCAGCCCACCGGACCACCGACGGGCGCGAACTCGACGAGGTCACGGCGCTGTATCGCGACTCCGGCTGGCCCTGCGAACGCAACGGCGACGCCGTCACCGCCCCGTACAGCGCCCAGAGCGCAGGGCCGCCGCCGTGGTATTTGTACCGATTCGTGGCCCGGGGCGCTGTCGGTGTCGCGACCGCCGAGCCCCACGGGGCGACGCGTTGGCGGTTCGCGCCCTAGGCGCGGGGCTGCGTGGTCAGGCCCGGGATCAGGAACCCGTCCACAAACGCCTGGACGGTGTGACGGGTGGGCGGCCGACCGGGGATGATCGACCGGAAGATGAGGTAGCCGGGCAACAAGTCCCAGAGTTCGTCGGTGATGACGTCTGCAGTGATCTCACCCCGGTTGACGGCCTGACGCAGCACGTGCTGAATCATCGCTTTGCGCTGGTCGAGGAATTGATGCTGCAGGGCGTCATTGAGCGCGGGGTGGCGCGACACCTCGACCATTACCGCACGGATGGTGCTGGCGTGCTGCCCGCATTCCACGGCGATGGTCTCCCCCAGGCTCAGCAGGTCGCCGCGCAACGTGCCCGTATTCGGCGGGACGGCCACCTGGCGGACCCCTTCGATGAAGGCGGCCAGCACCAGCTCGGCTTTGGACGGCCAGCGCCGGTAGACCGTGGCCTTGCTGGCGCGGGCGGCGTTGGCCACCGCTTCCACCGCCAGCTGGTCATAGCCGTGTTCCTGCAGCAGCCGCAGGGTCACCGCCAGGATCTCGGCCTCGCGCGGCGACCACGGCGATGCCTGCTCGCACTCCTCGGCCGTCTGGGTCATAGAACCCACGATAGAGCCGCCCGCGCGGTGCGGCATGTATATGTCCGTTATCGGGAGCTCATGAGCGCGCGTTCGATGTCGGCGACAAGGTCGTCGGTGTCCTCGATGCCCAACGAAATGCGCGCGAATCCGTCCGCGACCGGGTCGCCCCACCGAGCCCGCCGATCCACCGACGTGTGCAGGCCCCCGAAGCTGGTGGCGGCGATCAGCAGCTCGCTGGCGTCGACGAGTGCGTGGACCGCGGCGGCGTCGGCCAATTCGACCGTGAGCAAGCCCCCGAATCGGCGCATCTGCGCCATAGCGACATGATGCGCCGGATCCTCCGCCAACCCCGGATAGCGCACGGCGCGCGCCGCCGGGTGGCGGGCCAGCATCGTCGCCACCGCCCGGGCGTTCTGGCACTGGCGCTCGAAGCGCAGTCCCGCAGTTTCCAGGCTGCGCAACAGAAGCCACGCTTCGAACCCGCCCAGGACGGCGCCGGCGAGCAGTCGTTGGCGCTCGGCGGCGGCGAGTAACTCGGGCTGACTGGTCGCGACATAGCCGGCCAGCAGGTCGCTGTGACCGGACAGGGCCTTGGTGGCGCTGGCCACCACCGCGTCGGCACCCAACGACAGCGGCTGCTGACCCAAAGGCGTGGCGGTGGTGTTGTCGACGACCAGGCGTGCGCCGTGACCGTGGCAGATGGTGGCCAGCCGGTGCAGGTCGATCACGTCGAGGGCCGGATTGGTGGGGGTCTCGGCCAGCACCACGTCGGCTTCGGCGGCGGCGTCATAGATCTGCGAGCTGGACGCGGCGATGACGGTCACCCCCGCGGGCGCCAGATCCTCGGTGGCGTGGCGGCGCACCTGGTAATAGCCGTCGGCCGGCACCACCACCGTCGACCCCGGCGGCGCCAAGGCCCGCAGCACCGCACTGATGGCCGCCATCCCCGAGCCGAACACCCGAGCGCCCGCCGCGCCCTCCAGCTCGGCGAGCGCCGACTCCAGTTGCCGCCACGTCGGATTGGAGCTGCGACCGTAGCTGTCCAGGGTTTCGTCGCCCGAAAGGTGATAGGTGGCGGCGAACACCGGCTGCGGTGCGACCGGCTGACCCGAAACCGCTTGAGAATTCACGGCTTTGAGGCTGCGGGTGGAATCGCCGTACCGACCGCTCATCGGCTTATTCCGCCGGCGTTTCCGGCGGACCGTCGGCCAGCAGCTGCCGGAAGCCGTCCTCGTCGAGGACGGGCACCCCCAGCTCAACGGCCTTGTCGTACTTCGAACCCGGCGAATCGCCGGCCACGACGTAGTCGGTCTTCTTCGACACCGACCCGGAGGCCTTGCCCCCGCGCGCCAGAATCGCCTCCTTGGCGTCGTCGCGTGAAAAACCGGCGAGCGACCCGGTGACCACCACCGTCAGCCCCTCCAGGGTGCGGGGCACGCTGGTGTCGCGTTCGTCGGCCATCCGCACGCCGGCGGCACGCCACTTGTCGACGATCGCGCGGTGCCAGTCGACGGTGAACCATTCGGTGAGTGCCGCGGCGATCGTCGGGCCCACCCCCTCAACCGCCGCGAGCCGCTCGGTGGAGGCCGACATGATGGCGTCCAGATCGCCGAACTCGGTCGCCAGGGCGCGCGCCGCCGTCGGCCCGACATGCCGGATCGACAACGCCACCAAAACCCGCCACAGCGCAACCTTTTTGGCCTTGCCGAGGTTGTCGAGCAGCCGTCTGCCGTTGGCGGACAGGGCGCCCGCCTTCGTCCGGAACAGCTCGGTGCGCAACAGGTCGTCCTCGGTCAGCGTGAACAGGTCGCCCTCGTCGGCGATCACGTCTGCCTTCAGCAGCGCGACGGCGGCCTCGTAGCCGAGCCCCTCGATGTCGAACGCCCCGCGACCCGCGACGTGAAAGACCCGCTCCCGCAGTTGCGCCGGACAGGACCGGGCATTGGGGCAGCGGATGTCGGCGTCGCCCTCCTTGGCCGGCGCCAGCGGGGTGCCACACTCGGGACACGTTGTGGGCATATCGAATTCGCGTTCGGAGCCGTCGCGCAGGTCGACGACGGGCCCCAACACCTCCGGGATCACGTCGCCGGCTTTGCGGATCATCACGGTGTCGCCGATCAGCACCCCCTTGCGCTTGACCTCGGCGGCGTTGTGCAGGGTGGCCAGCCCGACCGTCGACCCCGCCACCTTCACCGGCGTCATGAACGCGAACGGCGTGACGCGCCCGGTGCGCCCGACGTTGACACGGATGTCGAGCAGCTTGGTCTGCGCCTCCTGGGGCGGGTACTTGTAGGCGACGGCCCAGCGCGGCGCGCGCGACGTGGTCCCGAGCCGGCGCTGCAACGCGACATCGTCGACTTTGACCACCACGCCGTCGATCTCGTGCTCGAGCTCGTAGCGGTGCTCACCCCAGTAGCCGATCCGCTCCTCCACCGCGGCCAGGCCGCGCACGCGTGCCGTTTGCTCGGCCACCGGCAGCCCCCACGCCTTCAGCGCGGCGTAGGCCTCGTGCTGGGTCTTCGGGGCGAACCCTTCGGTGCGGCCGATGCCGTGGCAGATCATCCGCAGCTTGCGCCGGGCGGTGACGGCGGGATTCTTCTGGCGCAGCGACCCGGCGGCGCTGTTGCGCGGGTTGGCAAACGGCGCCTTACCGTCCTCGACCAGGCTGGCGTTGAGCGCCTCGAAATCGGCGAGCAGGAAGAACACCTCACCGCGCACCTCCAGCAGGGCCGGCGTCGGGAAGTCCTTGTCGGCGGACAGCCGCTCGGGCACGTCGTCGATGGTGCGCGCGTTGAGCGTCACGTCCTCGCCGACCCGGCCGTCGCCGCGGGTCGCGGCGCGTTCCAACCGGCCGTCGCGGTACACCAGCGACAGCGCCACCCCGTCGATCTTGAGTTCGCACAGGTAATGCGGTTCCTTGCCGACCTCGTTCTCGACGCGATTGCTCCAGGCCACCAGCTCGTCGCGGTCGAAGACGTCGTCGAGGCTCAGCATCCGTTCCAGGTGCTGCGCCTCGGCGAAGTCGGTGGCGAAGCCCGCCCCGCCGACCAGCTGCGTCGGCGAATCGGCGACCCGCAGCTCCGGGTGGCGCTCCTCCAGCGCGAGGAGCTCGTTGAACATCGTGTCGAATTCGGCGTCCGAGATGATCGGCGCGTCCTTGATGTAGTAGCGGAACTGGTGTTCACGGACCGATTCGGCCAGGTCCTGCCACTGCCGCCGAACCTCGGGCGCTACCGAATCAGCTTCTGCTGAGCTCACCTTGGCAGGCTATCCGAGGACACCGACGCAAAACCCGGCGCGCTCGACTCAATCCTCCACTCCGTCTTCCACGAAGGACCGCAACCGCTCCAGGGCCGCATCCCACCGGCGGGACAACTGGTCGAGGTAGTCGCTGGCCGACGCCAACGGCGCGGTCTGCACCGTCCACACGCGCTCGCGCCCCCGCCGGCTGCTGGTGACCAGCCCGACCGACTCCAACAGCTGCAGGTGCTTGCTCGCCGCCTGCCGGGTGACCGGGACGACGCTGGTGACCTGCGACGTCGAGCTCGGGCCCTGATCGCAGAGCCGCACGATGATGCTCAGCCGGTTCGGGTCACCGAGCGCACCGAAGATCGGGGCGCCGACGGCGACTCGTCCGCTCATACCCGAACGCCCTCGATGTACTTGCGCACCAGCGTGGTCTGGATCGCCCAGCCTTCGCCGTTCGCCTCGAACGACGCGCCGCGGCGGGCCTCCGGAATGGCCTCGAAACCGGATTCGGTGATGGTCAGCAGCACGCCGTCGGACCGCTCGGCGAGGGTGAACTCGACCAGCGTGGTCGGCTCGCCCTCATAGTCGACCTGCGGGTCGATGGCGAAGGGATGCCAGCGGTAGGCGAACCGCCGCCGCGGCTCGACGGCGACGATCTGCCAGGTGCTCGTCACGCCCGCGTGCGACTGTTGGCGCTTGGCGACCTCGCCGTCGACGGTGGTCGGGCTGATCGCCGCGGTCACCGATGTCCCGGCGACGAACGGCCCGTCGAAGCGCACCCCGAACCAGCGGCCGAATTCCTCGGCGTCGCTGATGGCCCGCCACACCCGCTCCAGCGGCGCGCGCAGCACCACCTGCTTCTCGATCTTCATATGCAACCTCCTGGTTGCCTATTAGTTCAGCACGACGCGATAAGAAGCGCAACCCCTCGGTTGCCTATTTGATGGCGTCGGGATCCTCGGCGAACATCCGGGCGGCCTTGCGGGCGAGCTCGATCGCGGTGCGGGCCCATTCGGGCGTGGCGCCGGCCAGACCACAGGCCGGGGTGACGCCGATGCGTTCGCGCAACGCCGAGCGGGCGAAGCCGAGGCGATCGGTCACCGCGACCACCGCGGCGGCGACCTCCTCCGCCGACGGCCGCCGCGGCGGGGTCCTGGTCGCGACGACGCCCAACATGACGGCGCGGTCCGACTCGACGAACGCGGCGATGCCGTCGAGGTCCGCCGCGCTCAACGTGCCCGCGTCGACCGATATCGCGCCGAACATGCTGCGCTGCAACAGCTCCCAGGGCAGGCCGGGTGCGCAGCAGTGCAGCAGCACCTCGCCGCCCACCGTCTCGGCGCAGGCGTCGAGCAGGCCGCCGGCCACCGCCTCGTCGAGCGGGGCCACCGGGCTGAGCGCGGTCACCCCTCTCAGCCCTCCGCCCAGCGCTGGTGGCAGCGACGGCTCGTCGAACTGAACCACCACCGGCGTCTCGAGACGCCGGGACAGCTGCGCACGATGCGCGGCCACGCCTTCGGCCAGCGACACCGTCAGGTCGCGCAGCGCCCCGGGGTCGGTGATCGCGCGGTGGCCGTTGGCCAGCTCGACCTCGGCGGCCAGCGTGATGGGGCCCGGCGCCTGCACCTTGACCACGTGGCCGGCGTTGCGCAGGCCGGCGGTCTCCCACGCCTCCTCCAACGCGTCCATGTCCTCGTCGAGAAGGCTGATGGCGCGGCGGGTCGCCGCGCCCGGCCGGGCGGTAAGGCGGTAGCCGCGCGGCGCCGTGTCGATGGCGACGTCGACCAGCAGCGCGCCGGCCCGGCCCAGCATGTCGGCGCCCACGCCGCGGGCGGGCAGCTCGACGATGTGGGACAGCGCGCCGGCCAATTCGCCGACGACCACGGCGGCGGCCTCGCGCGCGGCGATGCCGGGCCAGGAACCGACACCGCTGGGCCCCGCGAAAACACTCACCGGCCAACCGTATTCGACGTCACCTGGGCCACCCGTCGGCAGGGGCTGTGTGCCGAGCGGCGGCGCGGGTAGGTTCAACGCCAGAGGGGTGCAAAAACGGTGTCGCAGAAGACGAAGTGGGCGAGGCTACCGCTGTGGTGCGGGGCGGCGCTGCTGGCGGTGTCGTGCACCCGGGTTGTGGACGGCGCCGCCCTGGCGGGGCCCGACGCCAGCCGCAGGGTGGTGCAGGGGGTCAACGTCGACACGATCCTGCTGGACCAGTCGCGGATGCGTGCGATCACCGGCGCCGGTGAGCATTTGACCATCATTCCCTCGATGGACGGCACCAGCCCGGTGAACATCGACGCGCTGGCCGAGACCGCGCCGCGGGAGTGCCGGTTCATCTACGACGAGACGGCGACCTTCGGGCACGACCTCGCGGCGTTTCACAAGACGACCTTTCAGGACCCGCCCGACGGCGCGTTGATCTCGGAGGGCGCCGCGGCCTATCGCGATGCCGACACCGCGCGCAGCGCCTTCAACGCCCTGGTGGGCACCGTCGGGGACTGCGCGAACGGCTCGGGCGGGCAGCTCTATGTCGGCGACTGGAACGCCGACGGCACCTCGCTGCACCTGCGGCCCGGTGGCTGCGGCCGCGACTATCGGATCCTGTCGGTGGCCATGCTGGAAGTCACCTTCTGCGGCTTCGCGCAATCGGTGTCCGACATCGTGATGACGAACATCGCCGCGAACGTCCCGCGTTAGCCGTCGATCAGCGCGACGTTGCGGCGATGACGGCGCTGCCGAGCACCTCGTCCCCGTCGGGGTCGGGCCGGTACAGCACCAGAGTCTGGCCCGGCGCGACGCCGCGCAGCGTGACGCGCAACCGCACGACGAGTTCGTCGCCGACGAGTTCGGCCACGGCGTCGGCCGTTTCACCGTGCGCCCGCACCTGAACCGCGCACTCGACAGGGCCCGACGGCGCCACACCCGAGGTGAATACCGGTGCGCGCCCGACCAATTCGCGAACGTCGAGATCGGCCGCCTCCCCCACCCGCACGGTCGCGGTCTCGGCGTCGATTCCCGTCACGTAGCGGGGTCGACCGTCGGGGCCGGGCCCGGCGATGCCCAGCCCTTTGCGCTGGCCGATGGTGAAACCGTGCACCCCGTCGTGCTCGGCGAGCACCGTTCCCTCCGCGTTGACCACGGCGCCGGGGCGAACCCCGATGCGCGCGCCCAGAAAGGCCCGGGTGTCGCCCGACGGGATGAAGCAGATGTCGTGACTGTCCGGCTTTTCGGCGACGGCCAGCCCGCGCCGCGCGGCTTCGGCGCGGATCTGCGGCTTGGGGGTGTCCCCGATCGGGAACGCCGCGTGGCGCAGCTGCTCGGCGCTCAGCACGGCCAGCACATACGACTGGTCCTTGTCGTGGTCCACGGCGCGGCGCAGCCGCCCGCCGGAAAGCCGAGCGTAGTGGCCGGTGACCACCGTGTCGAACCCGAGCGCTACGGCTTTCGCCGACAGCGCCGAGAATTTGATCTTCTGATTGCACACCACGCAGGGGTTGGGGGTCTCGCCGCGGGCATAGGACGACACGAATTCGTCGATGACATCCTCCTGGAATTTCTCCGCGAAATCCCAGACGTAGAACGGTATTCCGAGCACGTCGGCGACCCGGCGCGCATCCGAGGCGTCCTCCTTCGAGCAGCAGCCCCGCGAGCCGGTGCGCAGCGTGCCGGGCGAGGACGACAGCGCCAGGTGCACGCCCACCACCTCGTGCCCGGCGTCGACCATCCGGGCGGCGGCGACCGACGAGTCGACGCCACCGCTCATGGCGGCCAGCACTTTCACTTAGGACGCCCCCGCGGCGGCCAGCGCCGCCCGCCGCGCGCGGTCCACCGCCCCGGGCAGCACCCGCAGCACCGCATCGACGTCGGCGTCAACGCTGGTGTGTCCCAAGGAGAGTCGCAGCGATCCGCGGGCGCTGGCCGGGTCGGCGCCCATGGCGATCAGCACATGCGACGGCTGCGCGACGCCGGCGGTGCACGCCGAACCGGTCGAGCATTCGATTCCGTTGGCGTCCAGGAGCATCAACAGCGCATCGCCCTCGCAACCGCGGAACGTGAAGTGCGCGTTGCCGGGGAGGCGCAGCGGGTCGCGGGCGCCGTTGAGGGTGACGTCCTCGATGCCGCCCAGCACGCCGTCGATCAGCCGGTCCCGCAGCGCCCGCAGCCGGGCGCTGTTGACCTCGAGCCCGTCGACCGAGACCTTGGCCGCCGCGGCCATTCCGACCGCGCCAGCCACATCGGCCGTCCCCGAACGGATGTCGCGCTCCTGGCCGCCGCCGTGTGCGAGCGGCACGCACGCGACGTCGCGGCGCAGCAGCAGCGCGCCCACGGCGGCGGGACCGCCGAACTTGTGCGCGGTCACGCTCATCGCCGACAACCCGCTCGCGGCGAAGTCGACGGGCAGCTGCCCCACCGCCTGGATGGCGTCGCTGTGCATGGGCACGTCGAATTCGGCTGCGACGGCGGCGAGTTCGGCAGTGGGCAGCACCGTGCCGACCTCGTTGTTGGCCCACATGACGGAGACCAGCGCGACATCGTCGTGGCGGGTGAGCACCTCGCGCAGCGCCGCCGCCGACACCGAGCCGTCGGCCGTGGTGGGCAGCCACGTCACCTCGGCGCCTTCGTGCTCGACGAGCCAATTGACCGAGTCCAGCACGGCGTGGTGTTCGACCTCACTGGTGACGATGCGCCGGTGCCGCGGCTCGGCGTCGCGCCGGGCCCAGTAGATGCCCTTGACGGCCAGGTTGTCGCTCTCGGTGCCGCCCGCGGTGAAGATGACCTCCGAGGGACGGGCCCCCAGCCTGTCGGCGATCAGTTCACGGGATTCCTCGATGCGGCGCCGCGCCGCCCGGCCGCTGGTGTGCAGCGAGGAGGCGTTGCCCACCGTGCCCAGCACAGCCGTCATCGCCTCGACGGCGGCGGGGTGCATCGGGGTGGTGGCGGCGTGATCCAAATAGACCATGACGCGACCCACGATACCGGCCCGCCGGTGGGCTCAGGCCACCAGCACGTGCCCGTGACCAGCGCACCGGGCCGTCCCGGCGCCCACCGCCGACTGGCAGCGGCCCGCCAGCGCGCGCCGATCGGTCCCCGGGAGCTGCAGCGACTCGACGTGCACCTGCGCCAGCGTTCGGCGCTGGGCGAGCAGCCGGCGAATCGAGCCCGGCAGCGTCTCGTCGCCGACGAAGGCCGGCACCGTCGACGGGGTCCCGTCGACGTGGTGGTAGGTCAGCCGCACGGGCTGCACCGGCCGGCCCGCATCGATCGCGGCCTGGAACATGGCCGGGTAGAAGGACCCCCGGCCTCGGTGGGAGGGTCCGACTTCTCCTCCGACCGCTTTCCGGCCGCCATCGTCGCCGGACGAACCACACCAGGTGGTGCCCTCCGGAAACGCCACGACCGTCTGGCCGGCGCGCAACCGGCGGGCGACGGCGTCCACCACACCGGGCAGCCGCCGCAAACTGGACCGCTCGATCGGGATGACCTGGCACATGCGCGCCACGATCCCGGTCGCCGGCCCGCTGAACATGTCGGCGCGGGCGACGAACGACCCGGGCAACACCGAGCCGATGGCGAAGACGTCGAGCCACGACATGTGTGGGCTGACCACGAGCACGCCGCGCAGGTTACGAATCGGGTTGCCCGACACCGCTATCCGGACACCGAAGCAGCGCAGCACCGACCGGCAATAGAGGCGCTGCACGCGGGTGCGACCCGGCAGCGGCACGGCCAGCAGCGGCAGCCCCGGCGCCAGCAGGAGCGCCAGCAGAACGCGAAGCGCCACCCGCAGCGGCCTTGCGCCCACCGCGTCGCCGGCACCCACGCAGCCGGCGTCGCACGACGCGCGCGGCAGCCAGGCATGCCCGGCGCCGGCGCTCATTGGTGCCCGGCCCCCGCTGTGCTGGTCAGCCCGGAGGCGGCCGACACCGATCGGAGTCGCTTCAGGTATCGGATGTCTGCGTGCTGTTTGCCCAGCAGCACGCAGAAATCGCCGACACCGAAATCCGGGTCGTGCGCGGGTTCCCCACACACATGGGCGCCCAGCCGCAGGTAACCCCGCAGTAGCGCCGGGACCGACGGCCGCGCGGGCGGTGGGATGTCGTCGAGGGTCGTCCCGTCGACGACGACGGGACGGTGTGGCCGCACCCGGTACGGCGGCGGCGCCCCGTGGCGGGCCAGGATGACGTCGCGGACGCCGCGCAGCCGGCTGCCCGGGGGCTGGTCGTCGGGCTCGCCGCCGATGGGCACCGACACGCATCCGGTGACGTGGTCGTAGCCGTAGCGGTCCAGGTACGCCAGGATGCCGGCCCACATGAGCAGCACCACGCCGCCGTTGCGGTGCCCGTCGCGCACCACGGCGCGTCCCATCTCCACCAGGGACGGCCGCAGCGGGTCGAAGGCCCGGATGTCGAATTCGGTGGCGGTGTACAGGCCGCCGGCCGCGATGGCGCCCGCCGGCGCCAGCATGCGGTAGCAACCCACCAGCTCGCCGGTGTTGTCGTCGCGGACCAGCAGGTGGTCGCAGAACTCGTCGAAGCGGTCCTCGTCGCGCCGGTCCGAGCCGTGGCCGTCGCCCGGCGGCAGGGCGAAGCCCGGTGTGCTGGTGAAGACGTCGTACCGGAGTCGCTGCGCCGCCTCGATCATGTCGGGGTCGGTGGACAGCAACAGGGAGTAGCGCGGTGCGGTGGCCGCGCTACCCGGCTTGTCGGCGGGGATGAGGACGGAAGCGATGCTCATGAGACACAACGTGGCGTAGCCGGTGAGCTGGTCGGCATCGACGCTGTGACGTGTCGGTGCACGTCAGATGACGAAATGAGACCGAGGCCCGTCTGCGGCTGTTGGCTCGGAGGTGGGCACGACGGCCCATCCCTCCGCTGGGGACTGGTGGGCCCTTGTGACGCACGGGGTTTGCGGGTGGGCCGAAAAAGCCCCCGGCACCGCGGCGCCGGGGGCTCTTCGAGGCCGAGAAACTCAGCCCTTGCGTGCCTTGATCGCGTCGGTCAGCTGCGGAGCGACCTTGAACAGGTCGCCCACCACGCCGTAGTCGGCGATCTCGAAGATGGGCGCCTCTTCGTCCTTGTTGACCGCGACGATGGTCTTGGAGGTCTGCATCCCCGCGCGGTGCTGGATGGCGCCGGAGATGCCCAGCGCGATGTAGAGCTGGGGCGAGACCGTCTTGCCCGTCTGGCCCACCTGGAACTGGCCCGGGTAGTAGCCGGAGTCGACGGCGGCACGCGACGCGCCGACGGCCGCACCCAGCGAGTCGGCCAGGGCCTCGACCACGCTGAAGTTCTCGGCGCTGCCCACGCCGCGACCGCCGGACACCACGATGGTGGCCTCGGACAACTCCGGGCGGTCACCGGCGACCGCGGGCTCGCGGGCGGTGATCTTGGTGGCGTTCTCGGCGGGTGCCGGGACCTCGACGGTGACCTGCTCGCCCGCACCGGCGGACGGCTCGGCGTCGACGGCGCCGGCGCGCAGGGTGATCACCGGGGTGTCGCCGTTGGCCTGCGCCTCGACGGTGAACGCGCCACCGAAGATGGAGTGGACGGCCTTGGGGCCTTCCTTGACCTCGACCACGTCGACCAGCAGACCGGATCCGATCCGGGCGGCGAGCCGGCCGGCGATCTCCTTGCCGTCGGCGCTGGCGGCCAGCAGCACCGCCGCGGGCGCGTTCGATTCGGCGAGCGCGGCCAGCACGTCGACCACCGGGGTGATCAGGTAGTTGTCCGCGTCGTCGGACTCGGCGACGTAGATCTTGGCGGCGCCGGCCTCCTTCAGCCCGTCGGCCAGCGGGGCGGCCGTTCCCGGCGCCCCGACCACGACGGCGGAGGGCTCGCCCAGCGCGCGGGCGGCGGTGATCAATTCGGAGGTGACCTTCTTCAGCGCACCTTCCGCGTGCTCCACGAGCACCAATACTTCAGCCATGGTTATATCGCTCTTCTCGTCTCAGGAATGGTCTTCGATGGGGTGCTCGACTAGATGATCTTCTGGCCGACCAGGTACTGCGCGACCTGGTTGCCGCCCTCGCCCTCGTCGGTGACCTTCTCACCCGCGGTCTTCGGCGGCTTCGGCGTCGACGACAGCACGGTGGATCCGGCGTTGGCCAGCCCGACCTCGTCGCTCTCGACACCGATCTCGGCCAGGGTCAGCACCGTGACCTCTTTCTTCTTGGCGGCCATGATGCCCTTGAACGACGGGAAGCGCGGCTCGTTGATCTTCTCCGTGACGCTGACCACGGCAGGCAGCGTGGCCTCGAGGTTGAAGACGCCGTCGTCGGTCTCGCGCTCACCGGTGACCTTGCCGCCCTCGATGGACAGCTTGCGCAGGTGGGTGAGCTGCGGCAGGCCCAGGTACTCGGCGATGATGGCCGGGACCGCCCCGCCGGTGCCGTCGGTGGCCTCGTTGCCGGCGATCACCAGTTCGGTGCCCTCGATGGTGCCCAGCGCGCGGGCCAGGGCCCACCCCGTCTGCACCACGTCGGAGCCGTGCAGGCCGTCGTCCTTGAGGTGGACGGCTTTGTCGGCGCCCATCGACAGCGCCTTGCGGATCGCTTCGGTGGCGCGCTCGGGACCCGCGGTCAGCACGGTGACCGATCCCTCGACGCCGTCGGCGGCTTCCTTCTCCCGGATCTGCAGGGCCTCTTCTACCGCGCGCTCGTTGATCTCATCGAGCACGGCGTCGGCAGCCTCGCGGTCCAGCGTGTAATCGCCGTCTGTCAGCTTGCGCTCTGACCAGGTGTCTGGGACCTGCTTAATCAGGACCACGATGTTCGTCATGAGTGTGGTTCGTCCTCCTCGAAGGGGTCCGCAGCGATCGACTGCGAGACCTCGGTACGCGTTTTTCGCAACGCACAGCCGTGTTACTACCCGGTAACTTTGTGCGGTATGCCTTCACACCATAGCTGGTGGCTCAGGCCATATTGCCCGCTCCTCCCCCGTCCGCTGTCCCGGACGGGATCGTCGCCGGGCGGCACGTTCGTGCAGCCCGTCCGCCGCCTGAGAAGCGGGGCTACCCACTTTCGTGGTTCGCGAATCCGACACTTCGCGTTAGCCTGCCTATGCAATGAGCGCACTGGTCCCTGACGTCCCCCCGCGCGCCCCCGGCGATTCCGCGTCGGCGGGCGACGCGATGTTGACGCTGACGGGCGAGCGCACCATCCCGGGGCTGGACATCGAAAACTACTGGTTCCGCCGCCACGAGGTCGTCTATCAGCGGCTGGCCGAGCGTTGCGTGGGCCGCGAGGTGCTCGAGGCCGGCTGCGGCGAGGGATACGGCGCCGACCTGATCGCCGGTGTCGCCCGCCGCGTCATCGCCGTGGACTACGACGAGTCCGCCGTGGCCCACGTCCGCTCCCGCTACCCACGGGTGGACGTCATGCAGGCGAACCTCGCGCAGCTGCCGCTGCCCGATTCCTCGGTCGACATTGTGGTCAACTTCCAGGTGATCGAGCATCTGTGGGACCAAACACAATTCGTCGTCGAGTGCGCGCGGGTGCTGCGCCCGTCGGGGCTGCTGATGATGTCCACGCCGAACCGGATCACGTTCTCACCCGGGCGCGACACCCCGATCAACCCGTTCCACACCCGCGAACTCAACGCCGGCGAGCTGGCCGAGCTCCTCGTCGGCGGGGGTTTCTCCGACGTGTCGATCAGCGGCCTGTTCCACGGTCCGCGGCTGCGGGAGATGGATGCCCGGCACGGCGGCTCGATCATCGACGCGCAAATCGCGCGCGCGGTAACCGACGCGCCGTGGCCACCCGACCTGGCGGCGGACGTCGCCGCGGTCACCACGGATGACTTCGAGCTGATAGAGAGCGGATCCGGGGCGGCGACCGGCCGGCACATCGACGACAGTCTCGACCTGATCGCGATCGCGGTAGCGCCGTGACCTCAACGCAAGACCGGGTCCCCGGCCTGTTTACCCTGGTTTTGCACACCCACCTCCCCTGGCTGGCCCACCACGGCCGCTGGCCGGTCGGTGAGGAATGGCTTTATCAATCTTGGGCGGCGGCCTACCTGCCGCTGATGCGCGTGCTGAACACGCTGGCGGGCGAGGATCGCCGGGGGCTGATCACGCTCGGCGTCACACCGGTGGTGAACGCCCAACTCGACGACCCGTATTGCCTTGGCGGCATGCATCATTGGCTGGCGAACTGGCGGCTGCGCGCGACCGAGGCGGCCAGCGTGCGGTCGATTCCCCGGTCGAAGTCGGCCGGCTATCAGTCCTGCACACCGGAAGCGTTGCGCGCCTTGGGAATTCGCGAGGAAGCGGAGGCCCACAGCGCCCTTGAGGACTTCGCCACCCTGTGGCGGCACGGCGGTAGCCCGCTGCTGCGCGGCCTGCTCGACGCCGGCACGGTGGAGCTGCTCGGCGGGCCGCTGGCCCACCCGTTCCAACCGCTGCTCGCGCCCCGGCTGCGCGAGTTCGCCCTGCGCGAGGGGCTGGCCGACGCCGGACAGCGGCTGGCGCACACCCCCAGCGGCATCTGGGCGCCCGAATGCGCGTATGCGCCCGGGCTGGAACACGACTACTCCGCGGCCGGCGTCACGCATTTCATGGTCGACGGCCCGTCGCTGCACGGTGACACCGCCCTGGGCCGGCCCGTCGGCGACACCGACGTGGTGGCGTTCGGCCGCGACCTGCAGGTCAGCTATCGGGTGTGGTCGCCGAAGTCGGGCTACCCCGGGCATGCCGCCTACCGCGATTTCCACACCTATGACCACCTCACAGGCCTGAAGCCGGCCAGGGTCACCGGCCGCAACGTGTCCTCGGACGCCAAGGCGCCCTACGATCCCGAGCGCGCCGACCACGCGGTCGACGTACACGTCGCCGACTTCGTCGAGACGGTCCGCAACCGCCTGCTCTCGGAGTCCGCGCGCATCGGGCGACCCGCGCACGTGATCGCCGCCTTCGACACCGAACTGTTCGGCCACTGGTGGTACGAGGGCCCGACCTGGCTGGAGCGGGTGCTGCGCGCCTTGCCCGAGGCCGGTGTGCGGGTGGGCACCCTGAACGACGCGCTCGCCGACGGCTTCGTCGGTCAGCCGGTGGCCCTGCCGCCCAGCTCGTGGGGTTCGGGCAAGGACTGGCAGGTGTGGGCGGGCGACCAGGTCGCCGACCTGGTGCAGCTCAACAACGAAGTGGTCGACACCGCGCTGAGCACCGTCGACAAGGCGCTGTCCCAAACCGCGACGCTGGACGGGCCGATCCCCCGCGACCACGTCGCCGATCAGATCCTGCGCGAAACCTTGCTCACCGTCTCCAGTGACTGGCCGTTCATGGTGAGCAAGGACTCGGCCGCCGACTACGCCCGCTACCGCGCCCACCTGCACGCGCACGCCGCCCGTGAGATCGCGGGGGCGCTGGCGTCCGGGCGGCGCGACACCGCGCAGCGCCTGGCGCAGGGGTGGAACCGAGCCGACGGACTCTTCGGCTCCCTCGACGCGCGCCGGCTGCCCCGATGAGGTGGGTCACGACGTGAAAATCCTGATGGTGTCCTGGGAGTACCCGCCGGTGGTCGTCGGCGGGCTCGGCCGGCACGTGCATCACCTGTCCACCGCGCTGGCGGCCGCAGGCCACGACGTGGTGGTGCTGTCGCGCCGACCCACCGGAACCGATCCCCGGAGCCATCCGTCGTCCGACCACGTCAGCGAGGGCGTCCGGGTGATCGCGGCCGCGCAGGATCCGCACGAATTCGCCTTCGGCACCGACATGATGGCCTGGACGCTCGCCATGGGCCATTCCATGGTCCGCGCCGGGCTGACCGTCAAGCAACCGGGCCGCAACCACGCGTGGCGGCCCGACGTCGTGCACGCCCACGACTGGCTGGTGGCCCATCCGGCGATCGCGTTGGCCCAATTCTATGACGTGCCAATGGTTTCCACGATCCACGCGACCGAGGCCGGTCGGCATTCCGGCTGGGTCAGCGGTGCGCTCAGCCGTCAGGTGCACGCGGTCGAGTCCTGGCTGGTGCGTGAATCCGATTCGCTGATCACGTGTTCGGGGTCGATGGCCGACGAGATCACCGAACTGTTCGGCCCCGGGCTGGCCGAGATCACCGTGATCTGCAACGGCATTGAAACGGCGCGGTGGCCGTTCGCGGCGCGCCGGCCGCGCACCGGGCCCGCCGAACTGCTCTACCTGGGGCGGCTCGAGTACGAGAAGGGTGTGCACGACGTCATCGCCGCGCTCCCTCGGATCAGGCGCACCCACCCGGGAACCACACTGACCATCGCCGGCGAGGGCACCCAGCAGGGCTGGCTCATCGAGCAAGCCCGTAAACACCGGGTGCTCAAGGCGATTCGCTTCGTCGGCCACCTCGAACACGCCGAGCTGCTGGCCGTATTGCATCGCGCCGACGCCGCGGTTCTGCCCAGTCACTACGAGCCGTTCGGCATCGTGGCGCTGGAGGCGGCCGCGGCCGGCACCCCCCTGGTGACGTCGAACATCGGCGGTCTGGGCGAGGCGGTGATCGACGGTCAGACCGGCGTATCGTGTCCACCCCGCGACGTGACCCGGCTGGCCGCGGCGATCCGCACGGTGCTCGACGATCCGCGCGCCGCGCAACAACGCGCCCATGCCGCCCGCGAACGCCTCACGTCCGACTTCGATTGGCACACGGTGGCCGACAAGACCGCACAGGTGTATCTGTCGGCCAAGCGCGGCGAGCGGCAGCCGCACGCACGGCTCCCCATCGTCGAACACGCCTTGCCGGACCGGTAGCGGTTTTGACGGCGGGGCCCCTAGGGCACTTGCCGGACCGTGAGCGGGCCTTCGTGGACGTAGCGCGCGATGGCCTCGGCGAACGACCGCGAATGCAGGACCGGGCTGTGGGTCCCCGATTCATGAAGGAAGCCGTCGATGAGGTCGGCCAGCGCCGCCACCGCATCCCAGCGCGGCGACCATCCCAGCACGGTGCGCGCGCGGCCGGTGGCCAACAGCGGCAACGAAAACGCCATATCCAGCCAGCCGCGGTCCAGGGGCTGCAACCTCGCCCGCCACGACGCCTCCACCAGCAAGCCGAGCAGCGCCGACGGCACGTGCACGGGGCGTGCCCGCACCGCCCGCGCGATGTCGTCGCGCCCGACCGGCGGCTCGGCGGCCAAGTTGAACGCCCCCAGCGCGCAACCCTCGATCGCCTTGACGCACGCGTCGGCGACGTCTTCCGCGTGCACGATCGACACGCTCAGCGAGCGATCCAGCGGTAGCAACGGCAGCCAGCGCAGCCAATGCGGGTCCACGTACGCGGGCAGGGTATAGCGGCGCAGGCCCGGCGCGGCGTCGCGCTGCATGATGAATCCGGGCCTCATCCGGGTGATTCCGACCCCGTCGGGGTTGTGCCGCTCGTAGCCGTCGAGCATGTGTTCCACCGCGGACTTCGCCCTGCTGTAGGCGGAGGAACGGATGCCCGCGGTCGAGAAAGTCTCATCGACCTTCTGTCCATATCGCCCGGCGGCGTAGGTCCCCACCGACGACATGTGCAGCAGGTGAGGCACTTTGGCGTTGTGTGCCGCGCTCAATACCGCCGTGCTGCCGTCGACGGCGACGGCGTCTAGGTACCGCCTGTTGCGGGTGGGCTGAAATCCCCACGCCAGATGAACCACGCAGTCGGCTCCGCGAAAGACGTTGAGCAACTGAATCTCCACGCCCGGGTCGGCCAGGTCCAGCTCATGCCAGCGGACGAACCGGTACACGTCGTCCGGCGGCGGTCGCCTGCGGGTGATTCCGACGATCTCGTAGTCGGAGCCGTCCTCGGCGAGCCGGCGCAGCAGCGCGGTGCCGACATTGCCGCTGGCGCCGGTGATCACGATGCGCTTGGACACCGGTTACCTCCTTCCCACGCGCTCTCGCTCGCGTGGCTACGCATCGGCGTCCCTGCCGTCACGGCTGTTCCGATATGCGCGGGCACGCAGATCGGCGAGCCAGCGCGGGTGCAGGTTCAGGCCGGGCGCGGTGTTGACGACGGGATCGAACGACACGTCGTGATGGGCTTCGTCGTCGACGACGGTGGTCAGCGTCAAACGACCCAATGGTGTGAAATGCCCTCTGCCGCAGGCTTGGTCGAGTGTGATCTCAATATTTCCGCGTTCGAGACGGTTGCGGAAGGTGTCCAGCGACAGGCCGAGGCCGTCGATGTCGCCCGGGGTGCGGGCCCGAAGCCACCAATTGTTGTTCTGATAATGCAACGGCATCAGGGTGGTCAGGGTCCGGCCGTTCCACGACACGGTCGGCCGCAACGCCACCGCCCGGGACAGCACCCCCGACCCCGCGGACACCAGCAAGATGTCCCAGGGCTTTCCCGCCGGCCCCGGGGGCGGCAACCGGAAGGCCAGGCCGACGAAGTCGGGCAGCGCGCCGGGTGTGCCGCTGGCCTTGGATACCCGGGCAACGATCTCCGACGACGGGATCGGCAGGCCCTGACCCGCCGGGGCGACGCGTTCGACGAAGCCCCTCGCCAACACTCCGGTCGGATGAAAGAGCCGCTTGCCCCGGATCGCGGAGCCCCATTGGAAGGGCACCGCCACGAGTTCTAAAACGTTCACCGGCGGCGGATTCCCGTTCTGTGTCGGGGGAAACACGCGGTGCGGCCCGGGTCGCGTGACGACGGGGAAGTTACGGTGCCGCAAATACGCGAGGGGTGGTGTGCCAGTTGATCATGCGTAGAGCGGGGAGTTGTTGATGCCCGCCGGAGGAGTGGCTGTCGATGTAGACCTGGGCCATGACCGCCTGCCACGTCTCGAACTGCGGCGCAGACCTCCACATGCCCTCGTAAAGCCCAACGATGACGGCGTTGTTGTCGTCGGTCAGGGCGTAGACCGGGCCGCCGAAGTCACGACCGTCCACGACCATGTCGGCGATGGCGAAGCGGCCGTTGGTGACCGTGCCGACGGAGCCGCATCGTTGGCCCGTCGAGCGGCGCAGCTGACACACGGGCAGGCCCGGCTGCGCACTCAGGCCGGGCGTCGACCGCAGCCGGCGTCCCGTGGGCAACAGGTCCGAGGCCGTGACATTGCCTGCGAGAGCGATGACTTCGTATTCCACCGGCAGCATCGAGGTGTCCGCGGCCGAGTCCGTGTCGACCTGGCGACGGCCGAGGACCACGTCGCCGATCGGGTTGCGGTCTCGGTCGGTCACCATCGACTGCCCACCGTCACATTGCCCGCTGGTGAGCGCGACCCGCAGCCGCGGCTCGACCATTCCGACCATGCACACTGTGTTGCCCTGACGAATCTCCATTCCCGGAAACACGGTGACGCCGGGGTCGGCGGTGGCCCATCCCGGCGCGCCGATGAGCATCATCGCGGCAGCGGGCGCAACCGCTAACCGGCACCAGCGGCGGCCTTGCTTTTCCATTGGGCCGCACCACCCCTCGCGTCCGTCAAGGGATTCGACGCGTTTGTTACTTGGCCCGCGTATACCCCGCGGCCGGACGGCCAAACGCGCTTTCACCACCGGATTCACCAGCGGCCAGACGCGGTTGCCCACCGGCCGGAAAACGAAACGTTGCTCCTGAGCGAGGACGTTCGGCGCTAGGCTGCTGTCAGGTTGAGTTCACAGCTGCGTCTCTAACGGGAGCGGTGTGTAAAACACTGGTCACTCCCTCCTCACCACCATCGATAGGCGCTTCAATGGCTGCTCTTCACTCCGCGCATTCGGCGGACCACCATGATCCCGCACACTGCCGCCACATGGCCCAATTCGCCAGGGCACACGTATACGTTTATGCGCGCTGCCTCGCCACGGTGGTGCGCGTCGACGGCGAGGTCGATGCCGCGAATGCGCACGATCTCACCGACGCCATCCGCGGCTTCGCCCGGCTCAAGACCCCCGTGGTCCTCGATGTGAGCCGGCTGCGCTTCGTCAGCGTCGAGAGCTTTCGGGCGCTGCTGGTGCTCAACGACGAATTCCGCAAAGCCCGCGTGCACTGCAGCGTGGTCACCGGCACGGCGATGCGGCCACTGCTGCGCATCGTGCACGACAACGGGCTGGCGACCACCGACTCGGTACCGGAAGCCTTTCAAACCATCGAAGACATCCTGCGGGCCCGCCTCAGATTCATGTCCGACCTGCCTCGTCCCCGACAGCCGCGGAGCCAGGTCAGCCGCGGCGCCGCGTCGTGACCTCACCGCCGTTAAACCGCTGCACGAGTTCGTGTTTCGGTTCGATGCCTTAGTTCTCTCGAGGGTGACGCGGCGAGGTCGGACGTCGTCGCTCCAGGCCGGCGCGGCCCGGGTGAATTTCATCGAATGAATGTTTAAGTTATTGAACGAGGTGGTATGTCCTCCCGGGCGGCGCGGGGCGGAAACCAGGCGGCTCGCGCAGTGGTTTGTCCGCCTCGTCGGTGGGTATGACCGCGTGTGCCGGGGCCGCGCAGGCCCGGGCATTCCAGGCCGTTCGGGAGGGAGCGCTTGGGCAACATGGGAGCTTTGTCGTTTTCGCCGCCCACCGCAGCACCGCCGGTGGCGACGGCGTGGTTCGGCCGGACCGACTTCGGCGAGTGGCGGTCGAACCTGCGGCGGATGGTTTTGGTCCACGTCGCCGACTTCGTCGCCGAGCGACGGGCCGCCGAACTGGACGGGGCGGGTATCGAAGCGGCAGGCGACATCCTGGCCGACTTCGCCTCCGGCGGTAAGTGCCTGCGGTCGACGTTCATGTACCTGGGGTGGCTGTGCGGTGCGCCGCCCGACCCGGCCGCGTTGCGGGCCGCGGCAAGCTTTGAGTTGGTGCACGCGTTCGCGCTGCTGCAAGACGACGTCATGGACGGTTCGGACGTGCGGCGCGGCCGTCCGTCGGCGCATCTGCAGTTGGGGCGGTGGCACCGGGAGCGCGGATTGCCCGGCACCTCACGACGATTCGGCGAGTCGGCCGCCATCCTGCTCGGAGATCTGTGCCTGATCTGGGCCGAACAGATGCTGCGGGACAGCGGCGTCGACCCCCGGCGGCTGCAACGGGTGTGGCCGCGCTATGACGCGATGCGCACCGAGCTCGCGGTGGGACAGTTCGCCGACTTGACGAACGACGCGCGGCAGGCGCCCGGGCTGGAATTCGTGCTCGACGTGGCACGGCGCAAATCGGGCAACTACACGGTGCGCCGGCCCCTGGAGATCGGGGCGGCCATGGCCGGCTGCGACGCTCGCACGTTGTCCCAGCTGGGTTGCTACGGCCGCGCCCTCGGCGAGGCGTTTCAGCTGCGCGACGACGTGCTCGGCGTCTTCGGATCCCCCGCGGTGACGGGTAAGCCCGGCGCGGGAGATCTGCTCGAGCGCAAGGCAACCAGCGTCGTGGCGGCCGCCCACCAGCTGGCCGATCCGTCGACGCGCCGTGAACTCACCGAGCTGGCGAATCGTGAAGCCCTCGAGGACGACGCGATCGACAGGTGGAAGGCGCTGATCATCGAGACCGGGGCCCTGGGGTTGATCGAACGGATGATCGGCGACCGCGTCGCGTCCGCGCGCGCCCACCTCGCCGACGTGTCGATCGAGGAACCCGTTCGCATCGCGCTGGCCGAAATGGCGGCGGCCTGTACGGATCGCGGCGCATGAGCAATACCGACCCGGGAGCACGCTGACCATGCGGAGAATCGAAGGACGCACCGATCACGTCGTGGTGATCGGCGCCGGCCTGGCCGGGCTCTCCGCGGCCCTGCACCTGGCCGGACGGGGGCGCGCGGTCACGGTGGTGGAGCGCGAGCCGTGGCCGGGCGGGCGGGCCGGACGCCTCGACATCGACGGGTACCGGATCGACACCGGGCCAACGGTTCTCACGATGCCCGACATTATCGACCAGACATTCGCGGCCGTCGGCGAGACCCGGTCCGACCGGCTGGAGCTGTTGACGGTTGATCCCGCCTACCGCGCCGTGTTCGCCGACGGCAGCGCGCTTGATGTGCACAGCGATGCGGACCGGATGGTTGGCGCCATCGCCGAGTTCGCCGGGGCCG
The DNA here is from genome assembly GCF_020217485.1 of Mycobacterium sp. WUMAC-067. Lineage (GTDB taxonomy): Bacteria > Actinomycetota > Actinomycetes > Mycobacteriales > Mycobacteriaceae > Mycobacterium. Next base: position 25,951 of record NZ_JAEKMI010000001.1, read on the forward strand.
GGCAGGCGGCGGGCTACCGGCGGCTGCGCCAGTGGCTGACCAGGTTGTACCGCACCGAATTCGACGGATTCATCGGCGCCAATTTCGATTCCCCGCTCTCGCTGGTCACGCCGCAGCTGGCGCAGCTGACGGCGATCGGCGGCTTCCGCAAGTGGGACCGGATGGTCAAGCGGCACATCAGCGATCCACGGCTGCAGCGGATCTTCACCTTCCAGTCGCTGTATGCCGGGGTGGCGCCGCGCGACGCCCTGGCGGTCTACGCGGTCATCGCCTACATGGACACCATCTCCGGTGTGGTGTTTCCGCGAGGCGGCGTGCGCGCGCTGCCGGACGCCTTGGCCGCCGCGGCCGCCGATGCGGGTGTCCGATTCTGTTACGACGCAACCGTTACCGCGCTCGAACGCTCCGGCGGACGGGTCACGGCCGTACTCGCCGAACGGACCGGGCGCATCGCCTGCGACGCGGTGGTGCTGACCACCGAACTGCCCCAGACCTACGCGCTGCTGGGCCGCACGCCGCGTCGCGCCGTGCGGCTGCGCGCCTCACCGTCGGCGGTGGTGGTTCACCTGGGTTGTCCCGCGGTCGCCCCCGAGACGGCCCACCACACGATCCTGTTCGGCGAGGCGTGGGACCGGACCTTCACCGACATCATCCGCGACGGTCGGCTCATGGCCGACCCGTCGTTACTGGTGACCCGCCCGACGGCCGGCGACCCGGCCCTGGCCCCCGAGGGACGCGATCTGCTCTACGTCCTGGCCCCGGCGCCGAACCTGCAGCGGGGCGCCATCGATTGGTCGCGGACCGGCGGCGCCTACGCCGAAAGCCTCGTCGCACACGTCGCCGACCGACTGCTACCCGGATTGCAGCGAGACGCAACGGTTCTCGACGTCGTCACGCCCGCCGACTGGGCCCGTCAGGGCATGGCGGCCGGCAGCCCGTTCGCGCTCGCCCACACCTTCGGCCAGACGGGCCCGTTCCGCCCGGCCAACCTGGTCCGCGGCATCGACAACGCGGTGCTCGCCGGCTCCTCCACGGTGCCGGGCGTCGGCGTGCCGACCACCCTGATCTCCGGGCGACTCGCCGCGGACCGCATCACCGGGGCCGCCGAGCGGTCGACCGCCAACCTCGACATGAAAGCCGGTTTGCCATGATGCGCAGCGAATTGGCCGCCGCCGGAATCGACGATCCGCGGCTGCGCGACGGATATCGCCGGTGCCGGGAACTCAATGCCTCCCATGGCCGCACCTTCTTCCTGGCCACCCGGCTGCTCGCGCCCGACCAACGGCCACCCGTGCACGCGCTGTACGGCTTCGCCCGCTACGCCGACGACATCCTCGACGACCTCGATCCGCGGCTGGACGCCTCCGCTCGCGCCAGGCGGCTGCAGCAACTGTCCGAGCGCTTCTTCTCCGACGGCGCCCACCTCGACGATCCGCTGGTGGCGGCGGTTACCCACACCGCGCGGCGCTACCGGATCAGCGCCGCGCTGTTCGAGGACTTCCTGACCTCGATGCGAATGGATCTCACGGTGACCGACTATCCCGACCGCCAAGCGCTCAACCGCTACATGCGGGGCTCCGCGGAAGCGATTGGGCTGCAGGTACTCCCGATCCTGGGCACGGTGACGCCGGCCGAGGAGGCCGCGCCCTACGCGGCGGCGCTGGGCCGGGCCTTCCAGCTCACCAACTTCCTGCGCGATGTCGACGAAGATCTGGTGCGGGGCAGGGTCTACCTGCCCGCCGACGAACTCGCCGCCGACGGAGTCGATCGAGAGCTGTTGGGATGGTGTCACACGCACCGCCGTACCGACCCCCGGGTGCGCCGCGCCCTGGCCGCGCAACACGAAATCGCCTGGCAGACTTATCGATTCGCCGCGGCGGGAATCGCCACGCTCGCGCGTCGCTCACGACCGTGCGTGGCAACGGCGGCCGCCCTGTACGCAGAAATCCTGGACTGCATCGAAAGAAGCGAGTTCGCGGTGTTCGACCACCGGGCCACCGTGGGCAGGGCTCGACGGCTTCGGGTGGCCGGTGCGGGACTGATACGGTCGTGGCGGGCGCGAAATGGCGAGCGGGACGATCTCAACGCGGGGGCCGCATGAGCGATCGGTGGCAATACCTCGTTGTCCTGGCCACATGCCTGGCGATCACCGCGCCGCTGGAGACGTTGGGCCCCGGCGTCTACCGACAGTGGCGACGTCTCATCAAGGCGGTGCTGCCCGTCGCGGCGGTGTTCCTGATCTGGGACGAGATCGCCGTCGCCGCGCACGTGTGGACCTATGACGGCGCGTACCTCACCGGCGTGAGCATCCCGTTTCGGGTGCCGATCGAAGAGGTGTTGTTCTTTCTCGTCATTCCGGCATGCGGGCTGCTGACCTACAACGCCGTGAACGCCATCCTGGCAAAGGTCCACCGGCGATGACCGGCCTCGGCTACACCCTGCCCGCCACGCTGGCCGTATTCGCCGTCTGCGCACTGGAATTGGCGGTGCTGCGAACCGGACTCTTCCGCCGGCCGGCCTACTGGCTGTCGATGCTGATCGTCCTCGGTTTCCAGATCCCGGTCGACGGATGGCTGACCAAGCTGAGCTCGCCCATCGTCATTTACGACGATCGGCAGCTGAGCGGGGTGCGCTTCCCCTTCGACATCCCGGTCGAGGACTTTCTGTTCGGCTTCGCGCTGGTCACCGCGGTGCTGCTGCTGTGGGAACGGCAACGTGCGCGTCGGTGATGCGGGGCCCGCCCCCGGCGACCTGGCAGCCGCGTTCGACGCGGGCGCCGCGGCCTACGATCGGCTGGTCGGCGCCAGCCCGGGTTACCACGCGCAGCTGCTTTTGTCGGCCAGGCGGATGCGGATTCCGGCCCGCGGCAAGGGCTTACGGTTGCTCGACGCCGGCTGCGGGACGGGTGCTTCGACGGCCGCCCTGCTCGCCGTCGCGCCCGAAGCCGACATCGTCGCCGTGGACGCATCGCGCGGCATGCTCGACGAGGCGCGCGCGAAGGACTGGCCCGCCACGGTGCGGTTCGTCCACACCCCCGTCGAACGGCTGGCGGAGCAGGGGATCACCGGGCCGTTCGACGGCATCCTGGCCGCGTACCTGATCCGCAACGTCGCCAACCGCGACGACCAACTGCGGAAGTTCCGCGCGCTGTTGCGGCCGGGCGGCACTCTGGCGGTGCACGAGTATTCGGTGCGCGACTCCCCCGCCGCCACCCGCGTCTGGCACGCCGTCTGTTGGGGCATCATCATCCCGTCCGGCTGGTGGCGCACCCGGGACAGTACGCTGTATCGCTACCTGTGGCGTAGCGTGCTGGCGTTCGACGGGGCCGCGCGGTTCCGGGCCCGCCTCGCCGACGCCGGCTTCACCGCCGTGCACAGCGAGACGATGCCCGGCTGGGAAGCCAACATCGTGCACACTTTCCTGGCGGATGCGCCGTCATGACCGCGCACGCCACCGATCGTCGACGCCGAACCTTGCCCGCACCAACGGGATTGCCGGACGCCGGCGCGCTGCCGTCACGCCCCCGCATCGCCGTCGTCGGCGGCGGGATCGCCGGCCTGACCGCCGCCACCGGGCTCGCCGAGCGCGGCGTCGCCGTCGACGTCATCGAACGCGAGCATTACCTCGGCGGTCGGGTCGGCGGCTGGACCGAACACGACGGCGGCGCCGACCTCGCGATGAACCGGGGCTTCCACGCCTTCTTCCGGCAGTACTACAACCTGCGCGCCCTGCTGACGCGGATCGATCCGGAATTGCGGATGCTCACCCCCGTCGACGACTACCCGCTCATCGACGGGTCGGGGCGGCGCGACAGCTTCCGCGGGCTGCCGCGCACCCCTCCCTGGAACGCCGTCGTCTTCGCCGCGCGCAGTCCGACGTTTCGGCTTCGTGACTTCACCCGCATCGACGCCCGCGCCGCCGCGCCCCTGGCCGCGGTGTCGGTGCCGGACACCTACGAGCGCCTCGACGACATCGACGCCGCGGCGTTCCTCGAAAACATCCGATTCCCGGAGGCCGCACGGCATCTGGCGTTCGAGGTGTTCTCCCGCAGCTTCTTCGCCGACCCCACCAAGCTGTCCGCGGCCGAGTTGGCGACGATGTTCCACATCTACTTCCTGGGATCGGCCGAAGGGTTGATCTTCGACGTTCCGTGCGCGAACTACGACAGCGCGTTGTGGCAACCCTTGAGCGGCTACCTCGAAGGGCGCGGGGTGCGGTTTCGACTCGGCACCGACGCCCAGAGCATCGACACCGGGCCGGCGGGACACTTTCGGGTACACACCGATTCCGACGAACCTCTCGACGTCGACGCCGTGGTGCTGGCCACCGACGTCGCGGGTCTGCAGCGAATCGTTGCGGCATCGAGCGGCCTGGGCACCGATGACTGGCGGGCCCAGATCTCGCGGCTGCGCACCGCGCCGCCGTTCGCCGTGCATCGGTTCTGGCTCGACCGCCCCGTCTCGGCGCGGCGGCCGGCATTCCTTGGCACGGCCGGGCACAAGCCACTGGACAACATCAGCGTGTTGGAACGCTACGAACGCGAGGCCCGCACGTGGGCGCGCACACAGCGCGGCTCCGTCGTCGAATTGCATTCCTACGCCCTGGATTCGGCGCCGTCGCGCGCGGCCGCACTACGCCAGCTGCACACGGTCTACCCGGAAACGGCTGCGGCACAGATCGTTCACGAGAGGCTGCTGCATCGCAGCGACTGCCCCCTGTTCTCGCCGGGCTCCTATCCGGACCGCCCCGCGGTGACCACCCCGACGCCGGGCCTGGTGTTGGCCGGCGACGCCATCCGAATCGACCTGCCGGTGGCGCTGATGGAGCGCGCCGCCACCACCGGCTGGTGCGCCGCGAACCAACTGCTGACACGGTGGGGACTGGCCGGGCACCCGTTGGCCACGGTACCCACCGAGGGCCGGTCACCACTGCTGCGATGGCTTGCCACCCGCCAGAGAGTCGCCCGGCGATGAACATCCGCGACCGGCTGCAAACCCTGCGAGAGCGCTCCAAAGATTGGCCCCTGCAGGTGATCCCGCGTGTGCCGTGGGCCGATCAGCGCCCGACCTATCGCGACGCACAACCCGCCCTCATCGAGGCCGCGCTGCGGCGCTCCCAGCACCGGGCCACCGGCAACTGGTACGCGTTCGCCGCCAGCCGGCAGGTGGTCGGCGGGCGACCGTTCGGCGCGCGCGTCGCCGGCGTCGAGGTCGTCGCCTGGCGCGACGAACGGCACCGACTGTGCGTGGGGCCGCGCAGCTGCCCGCACCTGGGGGCCGACCTCGCCACCGGGACGGTGCATCGGGGCACGCTGGTGTGCCGGTGGCACGGACTGACCCTGGACGGCCGCGCCCGCGAATTCGGTTGGAGCCCACTGCCCGGTCACGACGACGGCACCCTGGTCTGGGTGCGGCTCGATGCGGTCGGACGCGAGACGCCACTGGAGCTTCCGGTGATTGCGGACCGGCCGACCGGCGACACCCTGGCCGCCGTCGCCCGCATGGAGGGCGTCTGCGAACCCATCGACATCATCGCCAACCGGCTCGATCCGTGGCATGGCGCATGGTTTCACCCGTACTCGTTCACCCGGCTCGAGGTGCTCAGCACGCCGACCGAACACGCCGACCGCTTCTTGGTGGCCGTGACCTTCCGGATGGGACGCCTGGGGGTACCCGTCGTCGCGGAGTTCAGCTGCCCGGAGGCCCGCACCATCGTCATGCGCATCGTGGATGGGGAAGGGACGGGCAGCGTCGTCGAAACCCATGCCACCCCAATCGGTTTGGGACCCGACGGCCGTCCCCGCACCGCCGTCCTGGAAGCCACCATCGCGCATTCGGGGCGGCCCGGGTTCAAGCGGGCATCTCGGGTGGCGCCGCTGATCACACCGCTGATGCGCTTCGCGTCCAGCAGGCTCTGGCGCGACGACCTCGCCTACGCCGAGCGCCGCTATCAGGTCCGCGGCGGTGCCGGATAGCGGGGCGCAGCGTGCGCCGCCGATTCCGGCCCGCCCCTGCGACCGGCCGTCCGCTTCCACACCATCCACAGCGCCCCCACCAGCAGGACCGCCAGCACGATCACCGTGGGCCACACGGCCAGCTGGGCAAGCCACAACCGTCGTTGCAGGCGCAGCACTTTGCGCCCCGCTCGGCGCAGGCGTTGCGATGTCTCGATCAAAGTCATTGCGCATCACATACCCGGGGCGCACCCGTTCAAACCGGCGCGGTGACCACAGCACCGTGACCAGGGTGCCGTAGGCTGATGGCCACTGACCGGACCGGAAACGCTGGTCGGCGTATCTTGCAAGAAGGATGCGGGTAAGTGACCAAGCGCGCCGCCGCTGATCGGCGAGTAGATCGAGCCGAACTCGAGAAGTTGGTGTCGGCCGACATGCGTGCGATCACCGCGCAATCCGACCGCATCGGCCGGCACTTCGCTCGCCAAAACGACGTCAGCGGCACCGACTTTCACGCGTTACTGCACATCATGGTCGCCGAAACCGCCGGGACGCCGTTGACCGCGGCGCAATTGCGCCGGCGCATGGACGTTTCACCGGCCGCCATCACCTATCTGGTGGACCGCATGATCGAGGCGGGCCATGTCCGGCGCGAGCCCGACCCGGAGGATCGCCGCAAGACGCTGCTTCGCTACGAGAAATCGGGGATGGCGCTGGCTCGTTCTTTTTTCACTCCCCTTGGCGCCGAGCTGCGTACCGCCCTGTCCGACCTGCCCGACCGCGACCTGACGGCGGCCCATCGTGTCTTCGCGGCGATGATCGAGGCGATGTCCACCTTCGAATCCCGGCTCACCGCACCAACTCCCAAGAAGTCGACCGCCACCGACAGTAAGAGCGCCGCGCCAAAAGGCCGACGCAGCGCGGCAACGGCGAGCCGCACGCCCGGCTGACGGCCACGTCGCGCGAAGCTACGGCAGCGCGACGAGATCGACCTCGCGCAGGCCGGCAAGGTTCGCGACTCCGCAGCCGTGCAGGCAAACCCGAAGCTCGTCGATGAACGGCTGCAGCCAATCCACCACGGCGGCGGCGGATTCGATCGCGGCTCCCAGCAGCGGCCGGGCCACCGCCACGACGTCGGCGCCCAATGCGATCGCCTTGGCCGCGTCCATCCCGGTCCGGATGCCCCCGGAAGCCACCAACGGGATCTCCGGCAGCACCTCGCGCACCTCCAGGATCGCCCGCGCGGTGGGGATGCCCCAGTCGGCCAACTCCGGATAGCGCAGTTCGCCGTAACGCACGAACTGCTCCACGCGCGACCACGACGTGCCACCGGCGCCCGCCACGTCGATCCCGGCAACCGGGACGTTGCCTTCGGCCCCAAGAAGTTCCGCCACCGCGGCGCCGCCGATCCCGTGGCCGACCTCCTTGAGCAACACCGGGTGGCCGAGGGCGCCGGCCACTTCTCGCAGCCGATCCACCGAGCCGGAAAAGTCGGTGTCGCCGTTGTGTTGCATCGCTTCCTGCAACGGATTGGTATGCACGGCCAGCGCGTCCGCGCCCACCCGATCGAGTGCCTTCGCCAGGTCCGGCACCGCCGCGCCCGCCAGTTGAGATAGACCGATATTGCCGAACAGCAACACATCTGGGGCGACGTCGCGAACCGCGAAGCTGTCCGCGGCGCGCTCCCCCAGCGCGCTGTCCAGCATGATGCGCTGCGAGCCGAGCATCATGCCGACGCCCAGCTGTTGGGCGGCCGCGGCCAGGTTCCGGTTGATCGTCCCGGACAGCTCGGCGCCCCCGGTCATCGCGCCGATGAGGATCGGAGACCGCAGGTTGACACCGAAAAAGTTGGTGGACACGTCGATGTCGCCCAGGCTGGTCTGCGTGAGGGCGTTATACGGCAAGCGATACCGGTCCAGGCCGGTGGTGACCCCGTCATAGCCGACCGGTTCGCCCAGGCACACATCGATGTGGCGCCGCTTGCGATTCTTCATCGCGCCACGGTCGAGGGTCATCGCCGGCAACCCGCTGCGTCCATAATGTCCATAGTGCCCCCTGGTGCACACCGCCTTTGGTGTGCCGTGGCGATGCATCATTTCAGTTGATTAATGTTTAACAAACTGAAAGGCTTGTGTTCGTGGTGTGGGAACCCTTGGCCGCCGCCGTGACGGGTCGACGCTCGTGGCTGCTCGCGCTGGTGGCGGCGCTGCTGGGCGTCGGCTTCATGGTGCTCATCGGCGGGAACGCGGCGGCGGGCCAGTCGCCGAAATCGCTTCCCGACGACTCGGCCTCCGCCGAAGTGGACGCGCTGTCCCGGCAGTTTCCCGGCGGCGACCGCGCGCCCCTGATCGTGGTCGTCAGCCGCACCGACGGTGCGGTGCTGAGCCCCTCCGACATCTCCGCCGCCCGAGCGGCCCGCGATCGCGCCCACGCCGCCGCGCAACCGGGCGGGGCCGACGGCGCGGCGCCCGCGCTGCCGTCGAACGACGGCAAGGCCGTCCTGGGCATCGTGCCGATCAGCGCAGGCCTGTCGGGTCTCGCCCTCGGCGACACCGTGACCGCGCTGCGCACGGCCGCGGCGACGGGCCTGCCCGCGGATCTGCGGGTTCACATCACCGGCGGCCCGGCGTTCGGCGCCGACATTGCCGGCGCCTTCACCAACGCCAACATCACCCTGCTCGCCGTGACGACGTCGGTGGTGGCGCTGCTGCTGATCGCCACCTATCGGTCCCCGGCGCTATGGGTGGTCCCCCTGCTGGTCGTCGGATTCGCCGATCGGGTCGCCGCCGCGGTCGGCACCGCGGTGGCGTCGGCGACCGGGTTGAGCTTCGACGGCGCCACGTCGGGCATCACCAGCGTGCTGGTGTTCGGGGCGGGCACCAATTACGCGCTGCTGTTGATCTCCCGGTATCGCCAAGAGCTTCGGCGCCAGTCCGGGCACCGTGCCGCCTTGCGCCACGCCGTGCGCCGGTCGGGCCCGACCATCGTGGCCAGCAATGCCACCGTGGTGCTGGCCCTGCTCACGCTGCTGTTCGCCGCCACCCCGAGCACGCGCAGCCTGGGCGCGTTGGGGGCGTGCGGCCTGGTGGTCGCCGCGGTGTCTGTGCTCGTCATCCTGCCGCCGATCCTCGCCCTCTGCGGCCGCCGATTGTTCTGGCCGTTCATCCCGCACGCCGGGGACGACGCGGCCCGGGATTCCGGTGCGTGGCGCCGCATCGCGGAAGGGGTGGCCCGTCGTCCCGCACTGGTTGCGGTGATCGCGATCGCGGCCCTGGCCGCCCTGGGCACGGGCTTGTGGGGAACCCGGATCGGGCTGTCGCAGACCGAACAGTTCCGGGTGCATGCGGATTCGGTGTCCGGTTACACCGTTGTGGCTGAACACTTCCCGGCCGGCCTGGCCAACCCCACGCTGGTCGTCGCCCCCACCGCCCACGCGTCGTCCGTTCGGCAGGCCATCGGGACCACGCCCGGGGCGGTCTCGGTGACCGAGTCCGGCCGCTCGGAAACCGGGTTGACGAAATGGTCGGTGGTGATCGACGCACCGCCGTCATCCAACCAGGCATTCGGCATCGTTGCCGCCCTGCGGAATTCGACCCGGGCCGCCGACCCCGGTGCGCTGGTGGGCGGCGCCGACGCGCAGGCCCTCGACATCCGGGATGCGGCCACGCATGATCGCGTGCTGCTGATCCCGGCGATCCTGGCCGTCATCCTGGTGGTCCTGTATGTGTTGCTGCGATCGGCCCTCGCCCCGCCGACCCTGCTGGCCGCGACCATCCTGGGCGCCCTGGCCGCGTTGGGCATGGGCGGCTGGGCGAGCATCCACGTCTTCGGCTTTCCGGCGCTGGACAACACCACCCCGCTGTTCGCCTTCCTGTTCCTGGCCGCCCTCGGCGTGGACTACACCATCTTTCTGGTCACCCGGGCCCGCGAGGAAGCCGCGCAGCACGGCGCGCGCGACGGGATGGTCCGCGCGGTGTCGGCCACCGGCGGCGTAATCACCAGCGCGGGAATCGTTTTGGCCGCCGTATTCTGCGTGCTCGGAGTGTTGCCGTTGATCGTCCTGACGCAGTTGGGGATCATCGTCGGCCTGGGCATCCTGCTCGACACCTTCGTGGTGCGCACGCTGGTCATCCCGGCGCTGTTCACCCTCATCGGCGACCGGATCTGGTGGCCCAACAGCCCTACCCACACCGAACCCGTTGAGCAGCAAGCGGATCGGGCCCAACGCGAACGGAGCACCCCGTGAACAAATCGATCTTGGGCGCGACATCCCTGGGCGTCGCCGCAGCCGCCGGCGCCGGCAGCGTCGCCAGCGCCGACGCCGCCTCGCCGTGGTATTCGCGGCTTCACAAGCCCGCCTACCAGCCGCCCCGCGCCGCCTTCCCCACGGTATGGACCACGCTTTACGGGGACATCGCGGCCACGTCGGCGGTGGCCATCGACCGGTTTCGCGCAACCGGGCAGCACGGCAAGGCGCGTCGCTACGCCGCGACGCTCGTGGTGAATCTGCTGCTCAACGCCGGGTGGAGTTGGCTGTTCTTCCGGTACCACAAGCTCGGCGCGGCCGCGGTCGGTGCCGCGGCGCTGACGGCCAGCAGTGCCGACCTGGTCAGGCGCACGGCCGAAGCCACCCCGCGGGGCGCGCTGGCGCTGCTGCCCTATCCGCTGTGGTGCGGCTTCGCGACCGTTCTGTCCACCCACATCTGGCGGCTCAACCGTTAGGGAGCCGAATCATGCCCGCGCTGTTGTGGTTTCGCCGCGATCTGCGGCTGCGTGATCATCCGGCGCTCCTCGCCGCGGCCGAGAGCGACGAGGTGCTCGCCTGTTTTGTGCTCGATCCGCGCCTGGAAGGCTCGTCGGGACAGCGCCGGCTGCAGTTCCTGGGTGACTCGCTGCGGCGGCTGCGCGACGACCTGGATGGGCGCCTGCTCGTAACCCGCGGGCGGCCCGAGACACGGATTCCCCGCATTGCCAAGGAGTTCGGCGCGTCGTCGGTGCACATCTCGGAAGACTTCGCGCCGTTCGGAACGCGCCGCGACGAACGGGTGCGGGCCGCATTGGGCGCGGTCCCGCTGGTGGCGACGGGGTCACCGTATCTCGTGTCGCCCGGACGCGTCACCAAGCCGGACGGTTCGCCCTACCGGGTGTTCACCCCGTTTTTGCGGCGGTGGCACGAAACCGGCTGGCGGGCGCCGGCGAAATCGAGCGCCACGTCCGCGCGCTGGCTGGATCCGCGGCGCCTGGGGATAGAGCGCTGCGAAATCCCTGACCCCGGCGTCCGGCTCGATGTCGCCGCCGGCGAGGCGGCGGCGCGCACCCAGTGGGAGTCCTTCGTCGGCAACGGATTGAGAACCTACAGCGCCGACCGTGACCGGCCCGATCTGGCAGGCACCAGCCGGATGTCGGCGCACCTGAAATTCGGCACCGTCCATCCCCGCACTCTGGTTGCCGACCTGGACACGCGCAGCGGCGGGGCGCAAGCGTACCTGCGGGAGTTGGCTTTTCGCGATTTCTACGCCGATGTGCTGCACCACTGGCCGGCGAGCGCGTGGCGCAACTGGAACGGCGCTTTCGACGGCATCAAGACCGACGCCGGCGCCGAGGCGAAGCGCCGCTTCGCGGCGTGGAAGGCCGGCGAAACCGGTTTTCCCTTCGTCGACGCCGGGATGCGTCAGCTGCGGGAGACCGGGTTCATGCACAACCGGGTGCGGATGATCGTCGCGTCGTTTCTGGTCAAGGACCTGCACCTGCCATGGCAGTGGGGCGCCGAATGGTTTCTGGACCAGCTCGTGGACGGCGACATGGCGAACAACCAGCATGGTTGGCAGTGGTGCGCGGGCTGCGGCACCGATGCCGCGCCCTACTTCCGGGTGTTCAACCCGACGATGCAGGGCGAAAAGTTCGATCCCACAGGCGATTACATTCGCCGTTGGGTGACCGAGCTGCGCTCGGCGCATGACGCGCACTTGCGCAAGGGCGAGCGGCCGGACGGTTACCCGCAGCCCATCGTCGACCACGCCGCCGAACGGGCCGAAGCGCTGCGGCGTTATCAGCGCATCTGAACTCGGTGTTCGTTAGCCCGAGCGTGCACCCGGAGCCGGTTGGCGTGCCATGATCGGACGATTCGGTCAAGCCATCGGGAGCCGACAATGACCATCTCCCTCATCCGCGTGCTGATCTCGGGCGCCGCCGCCGGCCTTACCGCGGTGATCACGGGCTGTTCCTGCTCGATCGGTTCGTCGCACGCGGTGAGCAGGAGCGATGTCGCCGGCCAAATCACCGCCAAGATGACCGACGCCGCCGGCAACAAGCCCGAGTCGGTGAACTGCCCGAACGACCTGCCCGCCAAAGTCGGCGCGCAGGTGAACTGCGAAATGACGGTGAAGAACCGGCCGTTCGGTGTCAGCGTCACGGTCACCCGCGTCGACGGCAGCGACGTCAAGTTCGACATGGTGGAGATGGTCGACAAGAACCAGATCGCCGCCGCGATCAGCGCCCAGCTCGGCCAGCGGGTGGGCAGAAAACCGGACTCGGTGACCTGCCCCGAGAACTTGAAAGGTGTTGCGGGCGCGACGCTTCGGTGTCAGCTCACCGACCGCGGCGCAAAGTACGGCGTGCTGGTGACCGTCACGAACGTCGATGCGGGCGACGTCAATTTCCATTTCAAGGTCGACGACCGGCCCCAACCAAATAGCTAGCGGGAGGCCTTTTTCCGTTCGATGTCGGCCAGGGCGGCGGCCAGCTCGGCACGCTGCGCGGCCGAGCTCTCCCAGGCGAGCTGGCGGTTCTTGACCACCTTGGCCGGCGCGCCGACCGCAATCGAGTAGTCCGGAATCACACCGCGCACCACCGCGTGAGATCCCAGCACGCAGCCGCGCCCGACGGACGTGCCCCGCAGCACCGACACCTTGACCCCCACCCAGGTGTCCGGGCCGATCCGCACCGGCGACTTGACGATGCCCTGATCTTTGATCGGCAGGTCAATGTTGTCCATGCGGTGGTCGAAGTCGCAGACGTAGCACCAATCGGCCATCAACACCGAATCCCCGAGCTCGATGTCGAGGTAGGCGTTGATGACGTTGTCGCGGCCCAGCACCACTTTGTCGCCGAAGCGCAGCGAGCCCTCGTGTGCGCGGATGGTGTTCTTGTCACCGATGTGGACCCAGCGGCCGATCTCGAGCTGCGCGAGCTCGGGCGTGGCATGGATTTCCACGCCCTTGCCGAGAAACACCATGCCGCGGGTGATGATGTGCGGGTTGGCCAGCTTGAACTTCAGCAATCGCCAGTAGCGCACCAGGTACCACGGGGTGTATGCGCGGTTGCGCAGCACCCACCTCAGCGAGGCCAACGTGAGGAACTTGGCCTGGCGCGGGTCGCGCAGGTTCGATCCACGCCAGCGGCGATGGACCGGAGCGCCCCACATGCTCGTCATGGCCGGAAAGCCTAGTCGAGGGGCCAAGCGATACCCTCACGTGTACTCGATCGCCGCACCTGCGCCCGCCCTGGGAAGGACTTGGAAACCGACGTGCTTGCGCGACAACTCGTCAGTGGGCTTCGGCGTTGCTCATCCGCGCTGCTGGCGGCGGCGCTCACGGCCGTGGCCAGCGGCTGCGGCAACACCGACTCCTGGGTGGACGCGTCGGCCGCGCAGGGTTGGCCGGCGCAATACGCCGACGCCGCCAATAGCAGCTACACCGCCACCGGCGGGGCCACCAAGCTGTCGTTGCAGTGGACCCGCTCGGTCAAGGGCAGCCTGGCGGCCGGACCGGCGCTCAGCGCGCGCGGCTATCTGGCACTGAACGCCCAGACCTCGGCGGGGTGCTCGCTGATGGAGTGGGAGAACAACCACAACGGGCGGCAGCGCTGGTGTGTGCGGTTGTTCCAGGGCGGCGGCTTCGGCGGCCCGCTGCTCGACGGGTTCGACAACGTGTACGTCGGCCAGCCCGGAGCGTTCCTGTCTTTCCCGGTGACCCAGTGGACGCGGTGGCGCCAGCCGGTGATCGGCATGCCCACGACGCCGCGGTTCCTGGGCAACGGCGAGTTGCTCGTCGCCACGCACCTGGGGCAGGTGCTGGTGTTCGACGCCCATCGCGGCCAGGTGGTGAGCAGCCCGCTCGATCTGGTGGACGGTATCGATCCCACCGATGCGACGCGCGGGCTCGCCGATTGCGCACCGGCCCGCCAGGGCTGCCCGGTGGCCGCGGCCCCCGCCTTCTCGGCGGCCAACGGGATGGCGGTGCTCGGCGTCTGGCAGCCGGGCGCGCCGGCCGCGGTTCTGGTGGGCCTGAAGTACCACCCGGGGCAGACCCCGCTGCTGACCAAGGAGTGGACGAGCGACGCCGTGGGCGCGGGCGCGATCGCCAGCCCGGTGCTCTCGGCCGACGGGTCGACCGTCTACGTCAACGGCCGCGACCAGCGCCTGTGGGCGCTGCGCACCGCGGACGCGAAGGTGAAGTGGTCGGTGCCGCTGGGATTTCTGGCGCAGACTCCCCCGGCGATCACTCCGCAGGGGCTGATCGTCTCCGGCGGTGGGCCCGACACGCGGCTGGTCGCGTTCAAGGACGCGGGCGATCACGCCGATCAGGTGTGGCGCCGCGACGACGCCGTCCCCCTGTCGTCGTCGAGCCTGGCGGGGGCCGGGGTCGGCTACACGGTGGTCAGCGGGCCGCCCGCCAACGGCGCGCCCGGGATGTCGGTGTTGGTCTTCGATCCGGGTGACGGCCACACGCTGAACAGCTATCCGCTGCCGGCGGCCACCGGGTATCCGCTGGGGGTTGCCGTCGGCACCGACCGGCGGGTGGTGGCCGCCACCAGCGACGGTCAGGTCTACGGTTTCGCGCCGGCCTGACCGGGACATACTCCTGGAGTGCCGATCGACGACCCCACAGCAGCGGACGCCGCGACCACCACAGCGGAGGGCCGGCAGGTCAGCACGCCGGATATCGTGGCGACGCTCGTCTTGCTGGTCATCCATGGGGCCCTCTACGGAGCGAGCTTTGTGGTGCTGGGCCTGCTGGTGATGAGCACGGACCCGTGCGGCTATCAGAAGTGCGGCGATCCCGCCTGGATCGACCGGGCCATGAACCTGGGCACCTGGGGCGGGGCCGCCCTCTTGATCGCCGACGTCGTGGTCGCCGTGTACCTGCTGGTGTGCCGGAGAAGGGCGTTCTTCGTGCCGATCATCGGTTGCGTCGCGCAGGTGGCATTGGCGGCCCTGGCCGTGGCGATGGAATTGCGGGCCGGACCCGTTTGAGCGCTCAGATGGCCAGCGGCGGGATGGCGCTGCGGGGCACCTGGGCCTGGGCGGGCCCGCCGAACGCCGGCAGCATCTCGCCGGGGGCGAAGTAGAAGATCAGCTGATCGTCGGTGATGGCGAAGTTCTGATAGTGCGACGGGTCATGCCCCGTCGACGGCAAAATCGCAGCGCCCAAAGGGGTTTGACGTTCCAAGTCGCGCTGGACGATCGGGAAGATGGCGTCCAGCGGCGTCGCGCCCGGGGGAAACAGGTTGTCGAACGTGATGGGCTGCTTCGTGCCGAGGTTGTAGTTGAACGCCTTGTACCAGGTCGATGAACGCGTTCCCCCGACGTCCTGAAAGAACTTGAGCACCACGCTGCGGGTGTTGTGCGGCGGCTGGCCGGCGCTGCGCTGGTCGGTGGTGGCCTCCAGCTGGTAGGGCTGGTCACGACCCCCGGAACTCTGCGCGACGTTGACGAAGCCGTCCCGGTTTTGGGTGATGTAGTCGGTCAGCGCCTGTTGGTCCGGGTAGTCGGTGGGAAACGTCATGGTGAGCATGTAGTTGGCGCCGGTGGCGTGCACACGACACATCTGGTCGGCCTCGACGGTGCCGCCCAGGCTCGCGCAGGACGGCGGCGCGGCGGCGGCCGGCCAGCCCACCAAGACCGCCGGCGCGAGCAGCGCAGCGGCTATCAGATAACGCATCGTGGAATTGTCCTCGCAAACTAGCCAGGGCGGGGTGTGACCGGAAAAGTAACCGCCGCCAGCGTACCCGGCGCTACCGGGACGCCCGGCAAACGAACGCCATCGCGCGACCGGAGGCGCGTGCACCGATGCGGGTGATGACCACCGACAGCGGTCGGTCGCCGCGCAGCCGCATCCGTTTGCGCAACGCGTCAGGGTCCACCCGCACCCCGCGGACCAATACCTCCAACGACCCGCAGTCCAGCGCCGACAACGCCTGCCGGAGCCGTCGTTCGTCGAAGACCAGCTGCTCGATCACCTCGAAGCCTCGCACCGCGGCCGGCAGCCGATCGCCCGAGAGATAGGCGATGTCGGGATCGAGCTGCCACAGCCCGTGCCGCGCGCCGTAGTGGCGCACCAGCCCGGCCCGGACCACCGCGCCGTCCGGGTCGACGATCCACCGCCCGACCGGCCGCACCGGGCAGTCATCGGGGTCGGCGTCGGTGAGCTGCTCGTCGCGGTCGAGGACGCTCGCCCGCCGGGTGACGCCGGGCCGCGCCAGCCCCGCCGACCACAGACACGCTTCCCGCACCGAGCCGCGATAGGACGTCACCTCGATCTCTCCGTCGAACCCGAGGCGACGAACCTCGTCGAAATCGATTCCCGGAGCGCACTTTACGGCGAAATCCCGATCACGGTAGGCGTCGAGCAACGCGGCCAGCCCGGGCTGATAGTCGTCGATGCGCAGGCGCCGCCGCCCCTGCGCACGTCGCGAAGGATCGACGACGAGCACGGCGTCGCGGGTGACCGGGTGCAGCGCGTCGGCGCGGCAGAGCCCCACCGGCCCCAGGTTGTGGCGGGCCATGGCCAGCCGCACGGAGTCGAGATCGCTGCCCACCGCCGTGATCCCGCGGCCGCGCAGCGCGGCCAGCTCGGTGCCGATCGAACAGGTCGCGTCGTGCACCACGACGTCCGGTCCGCCCTCGGCCAGCCGCCCGGCCCGGTGCAGCGCCACCGGCGCGGCGGTGGCTTGCTGCAGCGCCTCGTCGGTGAACAGCCAGTCCGACACCGCGAAGCCCGGCCCGCTCAGTTTCTCCACGGCGCGGCGGCGCAACAGGACCGTCTCCACCAGCACCGCCGCCCGGTCGCCGAAGTGGGCGCGGGCCGCGGCGACGTCGGCGACCCGGGTGGCGTCCGTCAGCTCGAGTTCGGCGACGGTCGCCAGCGCCGCGGCGCCGGCTTGCGACCGCAGGTAGCCGACATCGTCGGCGCTGAACCGCAGCCCACCGCTCAGGAGGGTTTGACCCCGGTCACCATCACGTTGTAGAACCAGCCCTTCGGCACCACGCGCCGCCACACGTTGGCGTCCGCCCAGCTCAGGGCTTTCCAGCCGTTGAAGGCGAATTTCGCCCAGCCCCACCCCAGCCGCCCGGCCGGCACCGACGCCTCGAAGGTGCGCACCGGCCAACCGAACATCGCGGCGGTGAACTCCTCGCTGACGGTCCGCACCTCGGTGGCGCCGGCGTTGGCGGCCATCCGCTCCAGGTCACCGGGCGTGAAGGTGTGCAGGTCGACGATGGCCTCCAGCGCCGCGGCCCGGGAGGATTCATCGAGCTCGGCCTGCGGGCGCCGCCAGCTGCCCAGGCCGGGCAGCTTGGTGACGTTGGTGGCGATCCGCCAGGTCAGCGTGGACAGCTCGCGGGCGTAGACGTCGCCGGCGCTGGTCGGTTCGCCGGCAAAGACGAACCGTCCGCCCGGGCGCAGCACCCGGATCACCTCGCGCAGCGACAGCTCGACGTCGGGAATGTGGTGCAGCACGGCGTGCCCGACGACCAGGTCGAAGGTGTTGTCTTCATACGGGATGCCCTCGGCGTCGGCGACCCGGCCGTCGATGTCCAGGCCCAGGGACTGCCCGTTGCGGGTGGCGACCTTGACCATGCCCGGCGACAGGTCGGTCACCGACCCGCGGCGCGCGACCCCGGACTGGATCAGGTTCAGCAGGAAAAAGCCTGTGCCACAGCCCAATTCGAGGGCCCGGTCGTACGGCAGGTCACGGAGCACCTCGTCGGGCACGATGGCGTCGAAACGGCCGCGCGCGTAGTCGATGCAGCGCTGGTCATAGGAGATCGACCACTTCTCGTCATAGGTTTCGGCCTCCCAGTCGTGGTAGAGGACCTGGGCCAGCTTGCTGTCGTGCCGGGCGGCCTCCACCTGTTCGGCGGTGGCGTGAGGCGTCGGCACGGCGTCGGTCGAACTCGTCATGCAGGGCAGCCTAACGGCCGCCGGGATCCGCCCGATCGCCACCGCCCTGACCAGCGGAGAACACCTCGGCGTAGCGGCGGCGTTCGGCGGCGAGGCGCTCGGGGCGCCCCAGGTCGAACACGTCGTTGATTCCGGCCTTGGCGGCGGCCAGCGCGTGCCGCGGACCCTCGAGGAAACGGCGCGCCCATCCCGCGGCGGCGTCGTACACGTCATCGGGGGCCACCATTTCGTCGATGAGGTTCAACGCCAGGGCCTCTTCGGCGTCGAAGAATCGCCCGCTGAACACCAGCTCCTTGGCCTTGCTGGCCCCGGCGGCCCGGGTCAGGCGGGCCATCGCGTCGCCGCCGGGCACCAGCCCGGCCAGGATTTCGGTCGCGCCGAACTTCACGTTGTCACCGCTGATGCGCCAATCGGCGGCCAGCGCCAGCGTGAGCCCGGCGCCCAACGCGTAGCCGGTGATGGCCGCCACGGTCGGCTTGGGGATGGCTGCGACCGCGTCGATGGCCTCCTGCCGGACCCGGGCCGCGGTCTCGGCTTCGGCACCCCGCAGCGTGCGCAGTTCGGGCATGTCGTCGCCGGCGGAGAAAATCTCGTGGCCGCCGAACAGGATGACGGCCGCGACATCGTCGCGCCGCCCCAATTCCTCGGCCGCCGCGACGACCTCGCGGTAGACCTGGCGGGTCATCGCGTTGGTCGGGGGCCGCGACAGCAGCAGCATGGCCAGCCCGGCGTCCTGCGAGCCGTCGCTGACCACGACGCTGACGAACTCGCTCAATGCCGCCACCCCAGCCCGCCCGCTTCCCGCGCCTGGTGGTAGCGGTCGGAATCGAAGAACTCGAAAACCCAGTTGTCGCCCTGGATCTCGAGGTGCGGCTGCACCGGGACGATCTGGCGTTCCACGGCCAGCACCTCGGCGACGGTCCGCCCGGCCAGCGAGTCCAGCTGCGTCCACGTTGGCGGCAGCAGGAAGCTGCGACCGGCCGAGAAGTCGGCGATGGCCGCCTCCGGCGTCGTCCAGCCCGCGCGGTCGGATTCGGTGTTCTCACCGTCGGCGAGCTGCCCCTCCGGCAGGGCCCCCACGAAGAAATAGGTGTCGTAGCGGCGGGTGCGCTCGGCCTCCGGGGTGACCCAGTTGGCCCACGGCCGCAACAGGTCCGAGCGCAGCTCCAGCTTCTCGCGCCGCAAGAAGTCCGCGAACGACAACGTCCCGTCGGCCAGGGCCCGGCGGGCGTCGCCGTACACCGACGCGTCACCGACGATACTGTCCGGCGCCGCACGGCCCTGGCCCGCCGGGCCGGCAAACAGCACCCCGGATTCCTCGAAGGTCTCGCGGGCCGCGGCGCAGACCAGCGCCTCGGCCAGGTCGGGTTCGATGCCGAAGCGCTGCGCCCACCACTCCGGCGCCGGTCCGGCCCATGCGATATCGGCGTTGCGGTCGCGGTCGTCGACGCCGCCGCCGGGGAACACCATCGTCCCCGCGGCGAACTCCATCTTGGCGTGCCGGCGCATCAGGAAGACGCCCAGTCCGGGGCCCGTGTCGCGGACCAGCATCACGGTCGCCGCCGGCCTGGGGACGAGCGGGGTTTCCTCGGGTGACGTCATAGCTGCCTCCGGTGGGCTGCGCGGGTGCGGACTCGCCGCGCGAAGTAGCGCCCGTCGACGACGTCGAGGGCGATCGCTTGGCCGAAAGCGGTGGACAGATTCTCCGCGGTCAGCACGTCGGTGAGCAGTCCCGCGGCCACCACCTCGCCTTCGGCGAGCAGCATGCAGTGACTGAACCCGGGCGGGATCTCCTCGACGTGATGGGTGACCAGCACCAGCGCGGGCGCGTCCGGGTCGGCGGCCAGGTCGGCCAGGCGCGCCACCAGCTCCTCGCGCCCGCCCAGGTCCAGGCCGGCGGCGGGCTCGTCGAGCAGCAGCAGTTCGGGGTCGGTCATCAGCGCGCGGGCGATCAGCACCCGCTTGCGTTCGCCTTCCGACAGCGTGCCGTAGGTGCGGTCCGCCAGATGCTCGGCGCCGAGGCTCTCCAGCATGTCGATCGCCCGGCGGTAGTCGACGTCTTCGTAGCGCTCGCGCCACCTGCCCAGCACCGCGTAGCCGGCGGAGACGACGAGATCGCGCACCACCTCGTCGCCGGGCACGCGCTGCGCCAGCGCCGAGGAACTGAGGCCGATGCGGGAACGCAACTCCGTCACGTCGACCCGGCCCAGCCGCTCACCGAGCACGAAAGCCACGCCGGACGAGGGATGTTCGGCCGCCGCGGCGATCCGCAGCAGCGACGTCTTGCCCGCCCCGTTGGGCCCGACGATGACCCAGCGCTCGTCGAGTTCGACCGCCCAATCCAGCGGCCCGACCAGGACGTTGCCGCCGCGCTGGAGCGACACCTCGCGCAACTCGATCAGCAGATCGGGGTCGGCTGCCTCGCTTCCGTTTTCGGGCACCCGACCATCGTGCCGTACCGCGACGCCCGAATCCCTGCCGGGTCGCCGGCTCCCGCCGCCGCTACGACTCGGGCGGGATTTCCACCCGGCGCACCTCGCCGTCGACCGCATCGGCGGCCTCGATTTCGCCCCGGGTGATGCCCAGCAGGAACAGCACCGTGTCCAGGTAGGGGTGGCTCAACGACGCGTCGGCCACTTCACGCAGCGCCGGCTTGGCGTTGAACGCGATCCCCAGCCCGGCGGCGGCCAGCATGTCGATGTCGTTGGCGCCGTCGCCCACGGCGACGGTCTGCGCCATCGGGACCCCGGCATGCTGCGCGAATTCCCTTAGCGCCGTGGCCTTTCCGGCCCGGTCGACGATGGGACCGATCACGCGGCCGGTGAGGGTGCCGTCGACGATCTCCAGCTCGTTGGCGGCGACGTAGTCCAGCATCAGCTCCTCGGCCAGCGGCTCGATGATCCGGCGGAAACCCCCGGACACCACGCCGCACGCGTAACCCAACCGCCGCAGCGTCCGCAGCGTGGTCCGCGCCCCCGGCATCAGCTCCAGCTGGTCGGCGACCTCGTCGATCACCGTCGCGGGCAAGCCCGCCAGCGTCGCGACCCGCTGCTCGAGCGACTGGGCGAAGTCCAGCTCGCCGCGCATCGCGGCGTCGGTGATCGCGGCGACCTTGCCCTCGGCACCCGCCCTCGCCGCCAGCATCTCGATGACCTCGCCCTGCACCAGCGTCGAGTCCACGTCGAACACGATGAGCCGCTTGGCCCGCCGTTCCAGCGTGAAGTCCTCGACGGCGACGTCGACGTGCTCCTCGCTGGACACCCGGTTCAGCGCGGTCCGCAGCCGGCCGTCGGCACCGGGCGGCACCGAGACCCGCAACTCCAAGCCGGTCACCGGATAATCCGAGACGCCGCGAATCAGGTCGATGTTGACGCCCAGCGCGGCCACCTCGCGGGCCACCGCGCCGAACGCCCCGGCCGTGATGGGCCGGCCCAGCACGAAAATGGTGTGCGTCGAGGGGTCCCGGATGATCGGCACGTCGTCGCTGCGCTCGATGCTGACGTCCAGGCCCACCTTGTGGATGGCCGACTCGACATCGTGACGCAGTTCGGCGCCGTCGGCGACGGCCGCCGGGCAGCACACCAGCACGCCGAGCGTCAGGCGGTGCCGGATCACCACCTGTTCGACATTGAGCAGCTCGACCCCGTGCCGCGACAGCGCCTCGAAGAGGGACGCGGTCACGCCCGGTTGGTCCACGCCGGTGACGGTGATCAGCACCGACACCTTGGGTGGTGAGTTCACTCCCAACAGCCGCCCGTCAGGCCATCAGCTGCGAACCTGGACGTCGTCCAGCCTGGTGACGTCCTTGTCCGCGGGCCCGTGCGCCCGGCCCACATGCGCCTCGGCGCGCAGCCGCTCCACCATGTGCGGGTAGTGCAACTCGAATGCCGGGCGCTCCGAACGGATTCGGGGCAGCTCGGTGAAGTTGTGCCGGGGCGGCGGGCAGCTGGTCGCCCATTCCAGGGAGTTGCCGTAGCCCCATGGGTCATCGACGGTGACGACCTCGCCGTAGCGCCAGCTCTTGAAGACGTTCCAGACGAACGGGAACATCGAGGCGCCCAGGATGAAGGCGCCCACCGTCGAGGCGATGTTGTAGGGCTGGAAGCCGTCGCTGGGCAGGTAGTCGGCGTAGCGGCGGGGCATGCCCAGGTCACCCAGCCAGTGCTGCACCAGGAACGTGGTGTGGAACCCGATGAACGTCAACCAGAAGTGCAGCTTGCCCAGCCGCTCGTCGAGCAGCCGGCCGGTCATCTTCGGGAACCAGAAATAGATGCCCGCATACGTCGCGAACACGATGGTGCCGAACAGCACGTAGTGGAAGTGGGCGACGACGAAGTAGCTGTCGGTGACGTGGAAGTCCAGCGGCGGGCTGGCCAGCAGCACGCCGGTCAGGCCACCGAGCAGGAAGGTGAGTAGGAAGCCGATCGAAAACAGCATCGGCGTCTCAAAGGTCAACTGCCCCTTCCACATCGTGCCGATCCAGTTGAAGAACTTGATCCCGGTGGGCACCGCGATCAGGTACGTCATGAACGAAAAGAACGGCAGCAGAACGGCTCCGGTGGCGAACATGTGGTGCGCCCACACCGCGACCGACAGGGCGGCGATCGACAGGGTCGCGTACACCAGCGTGGTGTAGCCGAAGACCGGCTTGCGCGAGAACACCGGGAAGATCTCGGTGACGATCCCGAAGAACGGTAGGGCGATGATGTACACCTCGGGATGGCCGAAGAACCAGAACAGGTGTTGCCACAACAGGACTCCGCCGTTGGACGCGTCGTAGATATGAGCGCCCAGGTGACGGTCGGCGGCCAGCCCGAACAGCGCCGCGGTCAGGATCGGGAACGCGATCAGGATCAGGATCGAGGTCACCAGGATGTTCCAGGTGAAGATCGGCATCCGGAACATCGTCATGCCGGGCGCGCGCATGCACACCACGGTGGTGATCATGTTTACCCCACCCAGGATGGTGCCCAGACCGGCGAGGATCAGCCCGGTGATCCACAGGTCTCCCCCGGCGCCGGGCGAGTGGACGGCGTCAGACAGCGGCGTGTAGGCGGTCCAGCCGAAGTCGGCGGCCCCGCCCGGGACGATGAAGCCGGACGCCGCGATCAGCCCGCCGAACAGGAACAACCAGTACGAGAAGGCGTTCAGCCGCGGGAACGCCACGTCGGGCGCGCCGATCTGCAGCGGCAGCACCAGGTTGGCGAATCCGAACACCACCGGGGTGGCGTACAGCAGGAGCATGATCGTGCCGTGCATGGTGAACAGCTGGTTGAACTGCTCGTTGGACAGGAACTGCAGCCCGGGAGCGGCCAGCTCGGTGCGCATCAGCAACGCCATCAGCCCGCCGATGAAGAAGAAGGCGAAGCAGGTGACGGTGTACATCACGCCGATCAGCTTGTGATCGGTGGTCGTGATCAGTTTGTAGACGAGGTTCCCTTTGGGGCCCATGCGGTCCGGGTACGGACGAACGGCCTCGAGTTCTCCCAAAGGGGGCGCTTCGGCTGTCAACAGCTTCTCCAAACATCCGGATCGGACACTGGCCCAACATCACTATTGAGAGGAATCTTAGCCGTCGATCATGGCGACGTCAGGGCTGGTCCTACAAACTGTCGTAAACGCGTCGGCGGTGCGGCGTGTCCTTCGGCGCGGCGCCGGCAGGGGTCGATGGTGGCGACCCGCTTCGCCCGGCTCCGCCGCGCTCGCGATCGCCACGCGGGCCGGATGTTAGCGTCTGACGCGTGTTGTTCGGCGTGATCAGACCCGCCCGGCTGGCCTCCCGGATAGCTGTTGCCACCGCGGTGACGGCGGCGGTCGTCGCGGCGTGCGCCGGCTGCGGATCCGACAAGCGCGCCGCCACGCCGCCGGCCCGTTCGCTGATCACCCCCACCACGCAGATCGCGGGGGCCGGCGTGCTGGGAAACGACCGCCGGCCTGACGATTCGTGCGCCCGCGACGCCGCCGAGGCCGACGCGGGCGCCGCGAAGCGGCGCGTCCACAACGCCGCCGGGGTCGAGCCGGACGTGGTGCAGGTGCCCGCCGACCCGCGGCGCATCGTGGTGCTCTCCGGCGACCAGCTCGACGCGTTGTGCGCGCTGGGCCTGCAATCGCGGGTGGTCGCCGCCGCGTTGCCGGACGGTTCGCCGGGTCAGCCCCCGTATTTGGGTGGTGCGGTGCACGGTGTGCCCGGCGCGGGGACGCGGTCGCACCCGGACGTGAAGGCGATCGAGGCCGCCCACCCCGACCTGATCCTGGGCTCCCAGGGGTTGACGCCCACGTTGTATCCGCAGCTGGCGGCGATCGCCCCCACGGTGTTCACCGGCGCACCGGGCGCAGCCTGGGAGGACAACCTGCGCGCCGTCGGCGCCGCCACCGCGCGCGGCACCGCGATGGACGCGTTGCTCAGCGGGTTTGCGCAACGGGCCACCGACGTGGGCGCGCGGCATGACGCCTCCCACTTTCAGGCGTCGATCGTGCAGCTGACCACCGGGACGATCCGGGTCTACGGCGGCAACAACTTCCCGGCCAGCGTGCTCGGGTCGGTCGGCGTGGACCGGCCGGCCGCGCAGCGGTTCACCGACAAGCCCTACGTCGAGATCGGCGCCACCGACGCGGATCTCGCGAAGGACCAGGATCTGTCGATCGCCGACGCCGACGTGGTGTACCTGTCGTGCGCCTCCCCGGCGGCCGCCGATCGGGCCGCCACGGTCCTCGACAGCGGCCCGTGGCGCAAGCTGTCCGCCAACCGCGACAACCGGGTCTATGTCGTCAACGACGAGATCTGGCAAACCGGCGAGGGGTTGATCGCGGCCCGCGGCATCGTCGACGACCTGCGCCTGATGAACGCCCCCATCAACTGACGCCGGGCACGGTCGTCGGAACGTGATGTTCACCCCGATAGTTGGCGGAAGAACGTTACCCTAGCTAAAATTTTGGTCGAAGCCATCAGACCGAAGAGGGAAATTCATGCGCACTGTTTCGGCATACGCCGCCACGTCGGCGACCGAACCGCTGACCAAGACCACCATCGAGCGGCGCGACCCGGGCCCGCGCGACGTGGCCATCGACATCAAGTTCGCCGGCATCTGCCACTCCGACATCCACACGGCCAAAGGCGAATGGGGCACACCGAATTACCCCGTGGTCGTGGGCCACGAGATCGCCGGCGTCGTGACCGAGGTCGGCGCCGAGGTCACCAAGTTCAAGGTGGGCGACCACGTCGGCGTGGGTTGCATGGTGAACTCCTGCGGCCAGTGCAGCAGCTGCGACGCCGGGCTCGAGCAGTACTGCAAGAACGGCGCGACCTTCACCTACAACTCGATCGACAAGGACGGCACGTCGACACAGGGCGGCTACAGCCAGGCGGTCGTCGTCGACGAGAACTTCGTCTTGCGCATCCCCGACTCGCTGCCGCTGGACAAGGCGGCGCCGCTGCTGTGCGCCGGCATCACGCTGTTCTCACCGCTGCGGCACTGGAAGGCCGGGCCCGCCACGCGACTGGCGATCATCGGCCTGGGCGGTCTGGGGCACATGGGCGTCAAGCTGGGCGCGGCGATGGGCGCCGAGGTCACCGTGCTGTCGCAGTCGCTGAAGAAGATGGAAGACGGGCTGCGGTTGGGCGCCAAGCATTACTACGCCACCGCCGACCGCGAGACCTTCAAGAAGTTGCGCAGCAGCTTCGACCTGATGCTCAACACCGTCTCGGCGAACCTGAATCTCAACGACTACCTGAGCCTGCTCGACGTCGACGGCACCCTCGTCGAATTGGGCATCCCCGAGCACCCCATGGAGGTGGGGGCGTTCCCGCTGGCGCTGGCGCGCCGCAGCCTGTCCGGGTCGAACATCGGCGGGATCGCCGAGACCCAGGAGATGCTGGACTTCTGCGCCGAACACAACGTCACGCCCGAAATCGAGGTCATCGACCCCGACTACATCAACGAGGCGTACGAGCGCGTCCTGGCCAGCGACGTCCGCTACCGCTTCGTCATCGACATCTCGAAGCTGTAGCGGCTCAGGAAACCGTGTTGGGGGCCGGTTCGGGCTTGCCGTTGGCCGCGCCGGGGTCCTCGGCCGCGTCGGTCGGGTGCGTGATGCCCGCCAGCGGCCAACCCGCGGCGGCCAGCCGGGCCGCCACCCGCGCGATGTTCTCCGGACCGGCGTCGTAGTGGGTCATGTCGGAGATGAAATCGGCGATGACGTCGCGGTTGATCTCGTCGCCCGGCTTGGTTTCCTCGTCAATCGCGTCGACGACTTCCTTGATCTGATCCTCGGTCAGGGGCGTGCTGCGCAGCAGCTCCAACAGCGGGACGCGATCGGGTCCGGGAACGCCGTCGGGGTAGCCGCATTGCAGCCACTGGATCACCGAACGGAAAAAAGCGGCCGTAGAGGATGGGGTAATCGCCACGCCCACCAGTCTCCCGGCTACCGGGCCGACGGCGCCACCGGGCCGCCGCGCCCCGGCCACAATTCACGCGGCGTTCACAAACCGCTCAGCTCAGAAGTCCCAGTCCTCGTCCTCGGTGACGACGGCCTTGCCGATCACGTACGACGAGCCCGAACCGGAGAAGAAGTCGTGGTTCTCGTCGGCGTTGGGTGAGAGCGCCGACAGGATCGCCGGGTTCACGTCCGTCTCGTCGCGCGGGAACAGCGCCTCGTAGCCGAGGTTCATCAGCGCCTTGTTGGCGTTGTAGCGCAGGAACTTCTTGACGTCCTCGGTGAGCCCGACCTCGTCGTAGAGGTCCTGGGTGTACTCCACCTCGTTGTCGTAGAGCTCGAAGAGCAATTCGTAGGTGTAGTCCTTGAGCTCCTGCTTGCGTGCGTCGTCGACCAGCGCCAGGCCGCGCTGGTACTTGTAGCCGATGTAGTAGCCGTGGACGGCCTCGTCGCGGATGATCAGCCGGATCATGTCGGCGGTGTTGGTCAGCTTGGCCCGGCTCGACCAGTACATCGGCAGGTAGAAGCCGGAGTAGAAGAGGAAGCTCTCCAGCAGCGTGGAGGCGACCTTGCGCTTGAGCGGTTCGTCGCCCTTGTAGTACTGCATGACGATCTCGGCCTTGCGCTGCAGGTTGGGGTTCTCCTCCGACCAGCGGAACGCGTCGTCGATCTCGGCCGTCGAGCACAGCGTGGAGAAGATGTTGCTGTAGCTGCGCGCGTGCACCGACTCCATGAAGGCGATGTTGGTGTAGACGGCCTCCTCGTGCGGGGTCAGCGCGTCGGGAATGAGGCTGACCGCCCCGACCGTGCCCTGGATGGTGTCCAGCAACGTCAGGCCGGTGAACACCCGCATGGTCATCTGCTTTTCGTGGGCGGTCAGGGTGCCCCACGACGGCAGGTCGTTGGACACCGGCACCTTCTCGGGCAACCAGAAGTTGCCGGTGAGCCGGTCCCACACCTCCGCGTCCTTTTCGTCCTGCAGCCGGTTCCAGTTGATCGCCGAAACGCGGTCAATCAGCTTCATGTTCTCGGTCACCAGAACCCCGCTTCACACGCCGTTTTGCCTGAGGGACGTCAGGCTCCAGACACTACCCCTGGGGTACGACAACCGAGCGCAACACAAGAAGTTGTGTTTTTGCGTGTCGCGGACGCCCGCGGGCCGCCGGATTTACTTCCTTCTCCAGTATGCGCGCGTCGGCCGGCGCGGCGTGGGCAAAATCGGGCACAGTATGTACCATTTGGTACATGATTACCGAAGACAGCGTCGAGATCGACGCGCCGGCGCACCTGGTGTGGAAGGTCTTCAGCGACGTCGAGCGCTGGCCCGAATGGACGGCCTCGGTGACGTCGCTGGCCGCGGTGGACGGGCCCGGGCTCGCGGTCGGCAAGCGGTTCGCGATCAAACAGCCACGCATGTCGAAGCTGGTGTGGACGATCACCGAACTCGACCCGGGGACGTCCTGGACGTGGGTGCAGCGCGCTCCCGGCGCGACGGCCAGCGCCCGCCACGACGTGATCCCCCAGCCGGGCGGGGGCACCCTGGTGCGCCAGCGCATCGACCAGAACGGCGTGCTCGGCGCCCTCGTCGGACGGCTCATGCGATCGATGACCCAGCGATACCTCAAACTCGAGGCCGAAGGCCTCAAGGCCCGCTCCGAGCAACTCAGCCGCGCCGATGGCACGCACCCCTGACACCGAGCGGCGCCGCCAACTCCTCGATGCCCTCGTCACCGAGTTCGGCGCCGGTGGCATCGGCGACCGGTCGCTGCGCGCGGTGGCCGACGCGGTCGGCACGAGCCACCGAATGTTGTTGCACCACTTCGGTTCTCGTGAAGACATGCTTGTGGCGATCGTCGAGGAGGTCGAGCGCCGCCAGATGGGGCTGCTGGCCGAACTGCCCACCGACCCGGCCGAGAGCTTCGCCGCCATGTGGTCAGATCTCCGTCGGCCCGAACTGCGACAGTTCGAGCGTCTCTTCTTCGAGTGTTACGCCCGCGCCGCCCAGGGCGAAAAGCCTTTTGCCGCAATGGTTCCCGGCGCCGTCGACGGGTGGCTGGAAGAGGCCGCGACCGTCGCCGGCGCCGCGTTCGACCCCGCCCTGGCCAGGTTGGGATTGGCCGTAATCCGCGGCCTGCTACTGGATCTCGTGGCCACCGACGACGCCGCCGGCGTCGACGCGGCCGCGCGCGCCTTCAAGGAGCTGCTCACCCGCTGACCTTCGGATGATTCAGTTGGCGGTGTGGACGATCAGGACATCGGTCTTGACCCTGCGGGAGACCTCGGACGGGACCGATCCCAGCAGCCGCCCGGCGACGCTGTTGAGCCCGACGTTGCCCACCACCATCAGGTCGGCGCCGACCTCCTCGGCCAGCTGCACCAGCACGTTGATCGGGGCACCCACGATCGACCGCTCCTCCACGTTCCTGGCCCCCGCTTGGTGCGCCCGTTCCTTGGCGTTCTGCAGGATCGCGTAGTACGGGGCCTCCCCAACCGTCCGATAGTCCTGGCCGTGGTCGCTCCCCGGCGGGATGGCGTAGCGGCCGCGTTCCTGGGGGACGGGGAGATGCGCCGTCACAACGATCAGTTTCGCGCCGTGATCCGCGGCGATCGCCGCTGCGCGATCCACCGCGCGCAGCGACGAGTCCGAGCCATCGGTGCCGACCACGACCGTCTGATAGGCGCTCATTTCCCTGAAACTGTAACGCCGGGCGGCGGCCAAAGTACCCAAACGGTGTGGTTCAACTTCGCACGGGGGCCGCGTGCCTGCCCGTGCTGACGCCGTAGAACTGGTATTCCGCGGGCTTGACCGAGCGGGTCGCCCGCCAGTACTCCCAGGTGTAGCCGCCCCACAGCACGGTGTTCTTGCCGTGCTCGTCCAGATACCAGCTGCTGCAGCCGCCGCTGTTCCACACCGACGGGCCCAGCCTGCGCTGCAGCTCGTCGTTGAACGCGTCCTGGGCGGCCCGGGTCGGGGCGAGCGCCTGCGCGCCCAGCTTGTCGCAGGTGGCGATCGCGTCAGCGACGTAACGGATTTGGGACTCGATCATGAACACCACCGAGTTGTGCCCCAGCCCGGTGTTGGGGCCCAGCAGAAAGAACAGGTTGGGCACATCGGCGACGGTGATCCCGCGGTGGGCGCCGATGCCCTCGCGATTCCAGCGGTCCACCAGATCCTCGCCGTGCAGGCCCTTGATCTGGACGTAGGTGTAGGAGTCGGTGACGTGAAAACCGGTGGCGTACACGATGACATCGGCTTTCCGGTGCGTGCCGTCAGTGGTGACGATGCCGTCGGACGTGATCCGCGAAATGTGGTCGGTGACCAGTTCGGTCTTCGGGTCGGCCATCGCCCCGTAATAGGTGGAGGAGTTCAGGATTCGCTTGCACCCGACGCGGTAGTTGGGAATCAGCTTGCGGCGCAACTCCCGATCCTTGACCGATCGACGAATGTTGTACTTGCAGTACGCCTCGATGAACTTGAGTAGGTTGGGCCGCTTGGTCATTCCGAAGGCCAGCGCCTCCTGGCCCCAGTAGATGGCCAGTCGCACCAGCGCCCGCAGGCCGGGCACGTTCTCCATGGCGCGGCGCACCGCCGGCGGGATCTCGGGGTTGGAGCGCGGCACCACCCACGGCGGGGTGCGTTGGTAGAGCTGAAGTTCGGCGACCTGCCCGACGATCTCCGGCACGATCTGGATCGCGCTGGCGCCGGTCCCGATCACCGCCACCCGCTTGCCGGTCAGGTCGACGCTGTGGTCCCACTCCGCGGAATGGAAAGCAGCACCGGCGAATTGGTCGCGACCCTCGATGTCGGGCATGGACGGGATGTGCAGCGCGCCGGCACCCGAAATCAGGAACTGCGCGACGTATTCACGCCCGTCGGCGGTGAACACGTGCCAGCGGTGCTCCTCATCGTCCCAGTGCGCCCGGTCCACCAACGAGTTGAACTCCATGTAGCGGCGCAGCCCGTACTTCTCCGTGACCCCCTTGAGGTAGTCCCAGATCTCGGGCTGATAGGAGAACGGGTTCTTCCAGTCCGGCTTGGGCTCGAACGAAAACGAATACAGGTGCGACGGGATGTCGCAGGCGCACCCGGGATAGCTGTTGTCACGCCAGGTGCCGCCGATGTCGTCGGCCTTTTCCAGGATGACGAAGCCCACCCCCTGCTTCTGCAGCGCGATGGCCATCCCCAGGCCGGAGAACCCGGTCCCGATGATGACGGCGCGGGTGTGGACGGGCTTCGGGGCCTTGGCCGCGGGGACGGGTGCGGTCTCGGTGTGTGTCACGACGTCGGTCACGGTCGATCGGTCTTTCTCGTCGGGCCAGTCTCGGGTCGGCGCTCGCTGGCATCCTCGGCCGTAGCCGCCCCGCTGGCGCAGATACCCAGTACCCAGGGTATCGGTTGGGACGAGTGTTGACGATCGCCAGGGCGATGTCAACGTGCCAAAGGTCAGCCCGCGGCGCGGTTGGCCGGGACCACGCTGTGGATCGGCTGGTCAGGGTCCATGCGGATGCCGAGCGCCTCGGCGGTGCCGACGATGACCCCCATCATGATCGTCGTGAGGTGGGCCACGAATTGCTCGCGCGGCATGCGAAGAGGGCTGTCGGGGTCGGGACCCAGCCACCACTCGGTGGCCGACGCGGCCGAGCCGAACGCCGCATGCCCGGCCAGCTCGACGGCCGCGTGGTCCAGCTCCATCTCGCGCAACTCGTTGTCGAACATGTCGGCCACGGCGAGGGTGATACCTCGGCCCTCGTTGAGGATCTGTGGGCTTGCCGCGGAACGGCCCTGGATGAAGACCCGCAGCACGTTGGGGTGCTTGTCGACCAGGTTGGCGTACTCCTCGACGGCGCGCCGGATCACCTCGCGAGCCGAGTCGGTCTTCAGGTCGATGGACGGAAAGATCGCCGTCCACAACATGTCGCGCAGCCGCTCCCCGATCGCCTGGAACAGGTCGGACTTGTCGTGAAAATGCCGGTAGATCTTCGGTTTGGCGGTGCCGGCCTCTTCGGCGATTTCCCGCACGGACAGTTCGGGTCCGAGCCGGTCGATGGCGCGGAACGCCGCGTCGACGATGTCGCTGCGCACTTTCTTGCGGTGCTCGCGCCAGCGTTCGCTGCGCGCGTCGACCTTGGCCCCCGGCTTGGCGGCCGGGTGGGGCCTAGAGGGTCGAGGCATTCTCACCACGAAACGCACTTTACCCCGTCGCGGCTTCTGACCTGGGCAGACTGGCGGGACGAGGACACCGCGGTTAACGGTGCCGCTGGGCGTACTCCCCGGGGCTGCAGCCGAGCATCGACCGGAACTCGTTGGTGAAGTGCGCCTGGTCGTACCAGCCGAGGCGGACGGCCAGCTCGGCGAAGTCGACGCGACGATCGCTCTCGATCGCCAACGCAGCTTGCTGCAGGCGGTAACGGCACAGCACCCATTTGACCGGCACACCGACGTAGCGCCGGAACACGCGCTGAGTGGTTCGCGCGCTCCACGGCGAGCAAGCCATCACTTGTTCCACGCGGTGCAAAGCGTCGTCGTCGTGCATCCGCCGTAGCAGCGCCGTGAGGGCCTCGTAGGTCGGGTCGGAGACCGTTGCGGCGCCGATCGCCGTGTCCAGTTGCGCGGCGGCGAGCTCGATGTCGTCATCGAAAAGCATTGGACCGCTGAACAAGTCATCGTCGACTCGAACGATTCGGCCGGTCAGCGCAGCCGCGTCGCGTCCGAATCGGGCGGCGAACCCGCCGGCGCGGAAACGCGCACCGACAACCGCACCGCGCCCCGACAACGTGATGGTGAAGACCCTCTCGACGACACCGTGTACCAGGGTGGCGGGCAAAGCGAATCCATGGCGCGGGGAGTCGGTGCCCCACTCGTGGCTGAGGTTGATCGACGGGAAAGTGATCACTTGGCTTTCACGCGGCGGCTGGCCGGTCAGATCCCAGCACACCGACCAAAAATGCTCGACGAATTTGGCGGCGGCCTCCGACGGCGCTTGGCGACGGAGGTCGAACGCCGTTGCGCTCCCCGCGCGCCCGACCACGCCCGGCTGTGGACCAATCGCCTGTGGCGCGTTTTTCCAAGCCTGCACATCACGAATCTAGCCAAGCTGGTTGCCATGACTGTGCAACCGATTCCCGAGGGCTACACGAGTTTGACCCCGTTCTTGGTCGTCGATGGCGCCGAAGCCGCCATCAACTTTTACGTCGACGTCTTCGGTGCGACACTCGTCGAGAAGATGGCCGGGCCGAATGACACGATCGCGCACGCGGAGCTGGACTTCGGCCACGGCAGGTTGCAACTGGCCGATCCCAACCCCGGCTATCACCTCGAAGCCCCCGGCCGGACAGAATCGGTGACCCATTCGATGGCGTTGTACTGCACCGACGTCGACGACGTGTTGGCGCGGGCCCAGAGGGCGGGCGCGACGGTACGCGAGGCGGCCCAGACCTTCGTCACCGGCGACCGGTTCGGCTCAATCGTCGACCCCTTCGGGCACCGCTGGTCGATCATGACGAGGGTCGAAGACATCGATGCCGCCGAGCGCGAACACCGGCTTGCCGGCTGGGGCGCCGACAACCTCTAAAGCACTCCCCGAGAGTGCGTCGGTGCCCTACAGCATGCAGGACACGCAGCCCTCGACCTCTGTTCCCTCCAACGCCAGCTGGCGCAAGCGGATGTAGTACAGCGTCTTGATTCCCTTGCGCCAGGCGTAGATCTGCGCCTTGTTCACGTCGCGGGTGGTGGCGGTGTCCTTGAAGAACAGCGTCAGCGACAGTCCCTGATCCACGTGCTGCGTCGCCGCGGCGTAGGTGTCGATGATCTTCTCGTAGCCGATCTCGTAGGCGTCCTGGTAGTACTCCAGGTTGTCGTTGGTCAGATACGGCGCCGGGTAGTAGACGCGGCCGATCTTGCCTTCCTTGCGGATCTCGATCTTGCTCGCCACCGGATGGATCGAGCTGGTCGAGTGGTTGATGTAGCTGATCGACCCCGTCGGCGGGACGGCCTGCAGGTTCTGGTTGTAGATGCCGTGCGTCTGCACCGACTCCTTCAGCCGCCGCCAATCGTCTTGCGTCGGAATGCGAATGCCCGCCTCGGCGAAGATCTCCCGGACCCGCGGGGTGGCCGGCTCCCACACCTGTTCGGTGTACTTGTCGAAGAACTCACCCGAGGCGTACTTCGACTTCTCGAAGCCACCGAACTTGCTTCCCCGTTCGATCGCAATGCGATTCGACGCGCGCAGCGCGTGGTAGAGCACGGTGTAGAAGTAGATGTTGGTGAAGTCGACGCCCTCTTCTGAGCCATAGTGGATGCGCTCGCGGGCCAGGTAGCCGTGCAGGTTCATCTGGCCGAGCCCGATTGCGTGGGACTCGTTGTTGCCCTGCTCGATTGAGGGCACCGAGGTGATGTGCGTCTGATCGCTCACCGCCGTCAGCGCGCGGATCGCCACCTCGATGGTCTGCGCGAAGTCGGGCGAGTCCATCGTCTTGGCGATGTTCAGCGACCCCAGGTTGCACGAAATGTCCTTGCCCACTTTGGCATACGACAAGTCGTCGTTGAACACCGACGGCGTGGAGACCTGCAGGATCTCCGAGCACAGGTTCGAGTGGGTGATCTTGCCGTCGATCGGGTTGGCCCGGTTCACCGTGTCCTCGAACATGATGTACGGGTAGCCGGATTCGAACTGCAGCTCGGCCAGCGTCTGGAAGAACTCGCGCGCTTTGATTTTGGTCTTGCGAATGCGGGCATCGTCGACCATCTCGTAGTACTTCTCGGTGACCGAGATGTCGGCGAACGGCAGACCGTAGACACGCTCGACGTCATACGGCGAGAACAGGTACATGTCCTCGTTCTTCTTGGCCAGCTCGAAGGTGATGTCCGGGATCACCACGCCCAGGCTCAGCGTCTTGATGCGGATCTTCTCGTCGGCGTTCTCGCGCTTGGTGTCCAGGAACCGGTAGATGTCCGGGTGGTGCGCGTGCAGGTACACCGCGCCCGCGCCCTGGCGGGCACCGAGCTGGTTGGCGTAGGAGAACGAGTCCTCGAGCAACTTCATGATCGGGATGACGCCCGAGGACTGGTTCTCGATGTTCTTGATCGGGGCGCCGTGCTCGCGAATGTTGCTCAGCAGCAACGCAACTCCCCCGCCACGCTTGGACAGCTGCAGCGCGGAGTTGATCGATCGCCCGATGGACTCCATGTTGTCTTCGATGCGCAGCAGAAAGCAGCTCACCGGTTCCCCGCGCTGCTTTTTGCCCGAGTTCAAAAACGTCGGGGTGGCCGGCTGGAAACGGCCGTCGATGATCTCGTCGACGAGCTTTTCGGCCAGGATGGTGTCACCGGAGGCCAGCGTCAGCGCCACCATGACGACGCGGTCCTCGAAGCGCTCGAGGTAACGCTTCCCGTCGAACGTCTTCAGTGTGTAGGAGGTGTAGTACTTGAACGCCCCCAGGAACGTCGGGAAACGGAACTTCTTGGCGTAGGCCCGGTCCAGCAGCGTCTTGACGAAGTTGCGACTGTACTGGTCGAGGACCTCGCGCTCGTAATAGTTCTCCTTGATCAGGTAGTCGAGCTTCTCGTCCTGATTGTGGAAGAACACCGTGTTCTGGTTGACGTGCTGCAGGAAGTACTGGTGCGCGGCCTCGCGGTCCTTGTCGAACTGGATCTTGCCGTCCGCGTCGTACAGATTCAGCATCGCGTTGAGCGCGTGATAGTCCGTCTCCCCCGGCAACGCGTGGGCTCCGGTGGTTACAGGCTCTGCAGCGACGGTTGTTGACACGTCTGTTCCTTCCAGAAATCGGCTAAGCCCGCGCGGACGGCATCCACGTCGTCCTGGGTTCCCATTAGTTCGAAGCGGTAGAGGTACGGAACGCCGCACTTGCGCGAGATCACGTCACCCGCGTAGGCGAATTCGGCGCCGAAGTTGTTGTTGCCCGCGGCGATGACGCCGCGGATCAACGAACGGTTGTGTTCATTGTTCAAAAAGGCGATGACCTGTTTGGGGACATAGCCGCCGGCGTTGAGGTCAGGAGTCGCCCGGCCGCCGCCGTAGGTGGGCAGCACCAGGACGTAGGGCTGGTCCACCTCGATACGGCCGTGCAGCGGTATCCGCGTGGCGGGAATCCCCAGCTTCTCCACGAAGCGGTGGGTGTTCTCCGACACGGAGGAGAAATAGACCAGGTTGCGCCCCATGGTGCCGCAACCTCCTTACCTAACGTCTTGCCTTACGCGCTGAGTTCCACCGCGGCGAGCGCCTTGATGCGATCGGGCCGGAATCCCGACCAGTGGTCGTTGCCCGCCACCACGACGGGAGCCTGCAGGTAGCCCAGCGCCATCACGTAATCACGCGCCTCGGAGTCCAACGTGATGTCGACCTTGTCGTAGACGATGCCCTGCTTGTCCAGCGCCTTGTAGGTGGCGCTGCACTGCACGCATGCCGGCTTGGTGTACACGGTGATGCTCATAGAATGCCGCTCCTTTGCGGAAGAGGGGGACCCAATGGACTGGCAACTACTTTTGGACTGCGTCTTTGCTAGGTTCAGCGATCCGGCAGGCGCCCAGATTCCCGTCGTGCGGCGACCAGTGCCGAAGACCTGTCTTCGACCACTTCGCGTCGATTTCGGGGGTTCACCGAGCCTGGCTGGCTTGGCGATCCTGGGATCCGCCGGTGCATCGAAACACTACACCTAGTGGCTGACAAGATGTCGAGATACAAGATGTTCTGAATAACATTTCTGAAATTCCCTGGTCGTAAGGCCTGTGTCGAACAAATTCAGACACCCCGCCCCGGCGTGTCGCAGATCACACGCCGAGACGAAGGCGCCTCCGTGTATGGGTATAGCAGCGGCCACCGACAACCCGGTTTCGCCCCGCCGCCCGCGGCGCGCACACCGACAGCTAGCAAAGCCGCCAGACGACGCTGGCGGCTTTGGCTATTCGGCAACGACAACCTCGCTGGTCGCCTCCCGGCCGGCTTGTCGACTTCGGCCAATCAGCCGGCTTCGGCGGCGAGCTTGCCCACCACATCGCGCACGTTCGCCGAGAGCTCGGCATCCTCGGCGGGGGCCCTGCCTTCCAGCGTGGTGAACGGCACGGACAGTTTGATCGACTCGACGACCCGCGCGCCGGCGATGCCGAAGGACTTGCGGGTCTCGTCGTGCGCCCACACCCCGCCGTACCGGCCGAAGGATCCCCCGATGACCGCCAGCGGCTTGCCTTTCAGCGCGCCGTCGCCAAAGGGGCGCGACAGCCAGTCGATCGCGTTCTTGACGACCGCCGGAATGCTGCCGTTGTACTCGGGGGTGACCACCAGAGCGGCGTCGGCGTCGGCCGCCGCGGCGCGCAACGCGGCCACCGGAGCCAGCGGCGGCGCGTCGGCGTTCATCGCGTCGTCGATCTCCTCGTTGTAGAACGGCAGGTCACCGAGCCCTTCGAAGAGCGTGACGGTGACGCCGTCGGTGGCGACGGCCCGCGCCAATTCGGCGATCTGACGGTTGATCGACGCCGCCCGCAGGCTTCCCACTAACGCCAAGATTGTGATTGCCACTTCTCGCAGTTCCCTTCGGTCGTTGGTATACATCCTCGCACGACCTAAACGGACTGTGGTCCGATTTATTCCGTGAGCGTTAAAGTGCAGGGGTGAGCGACGTCGAACGGTCGGGCGAGCTGCCCGTGTGCATCCCGCAGCTGCCGGCGCGGGAGCGCGGCGACGCCGTGCGCAACCGCGCGCTGCTGCTGGATGCGGCGCGCCGCCTGGTCGCCGAGCGCGGGGCCGACGCCGTCACCATGGACGACGTCGCCGCGGCCGCCGGCGTCGGCAAGGGCACGCTGTTCCGCCGATTCGGCAGCCGGGCCGGCCTGATGATGGTGCTGCTCGACGAGGACGAACGGGCCAGCCAGGAAGCGTTCCTGTTCGGTCCGCCGCCGCTGGGGCCCGATGCCCCGCCGTTGGATCGGCTCGTGGCCTTCGGCCGGGAACGGATGTGCTTCGCCCACACCCACCGCGCGCTGCTGTCCGCGGCCAACCGCGACCCGCGGACTCGTCACGCGCCGGCGGCCGCCGTCCTGCGCAGGCACGTGCGCGTGGTGCTGGCCTCGGCGAAGACCACCGGCGACCTCGATGCCCAGACCGACGCATTGCTCGCGTTGCTGGACGTGGATTACGTCGAGCATCAGCTGACCGAGCGCGGTCACACCCTGGCGACGTTGGGCGACGCGTGGGAAAGCCTGGCGCGCAAGCTCTGCGGGCGGTGAACGCCGGAATGCCCACCGCGGCACGGGATTGGGTCCTGCACGTGGACCTCGATCAGTTCCTGGCCTCGGTCGAGTTGCGCCGTCGCCCCGAGCTGGCCGGGCTGCCCGTCATCGTCGGCGGCAACGGCGATCCGAGCGAACCGCGCAAGGTCGTCACCTGCGCCTCCTACGAGGCCCGGGAATTCGGTGTCCGCGCGGGCATGCCGCTACGCGCCGCCGCCCGCCGCTGCCCCGAGGCGACCTTCCTCCCCTCGGACCCCGCCGCGTACGACGCGGCGTCGGGGCAAGTGATGGGCCTGCTGCGGGATCTGGGACACCCGGTGGAGGTGTGGGGCTGGGACGAGGCCTACGTCGCGGTCCACGCCGAGGACCCCACCGAGGCGGCACAACGCATCCGCAGCGTCATCTCCTCGGAAACCGGGCTGTCCTGCTCGGTGGGCATCAGCGACAACAAGCAGCGCGCCAAGGTCGCCACCGGTTTTGCCAAGCCGGACGGCATCTTCGTGCTCACCGATGCGAATTGGATGACGCTGATGGCCGACCGTCCGGTCGACGCGCTGTGGGGCGTGGGTCCCAAGACGGCGAAAAAGCTTGCGGACCTTGAGATCACGACGGTGTGGCAACTGGCCGGCAGCGACGCCGAGTTGTTGACGGCCACGTTCGGGGCGCGCACCGGGCTGTGGCTGCTCCTGCTGGCCAAGGGCGGCGGCGACAGCCACGTCAGCGCCGAGCCGTGGGTGCCGCGCTCGCGCAGCCACGTCGTCACCTTTCCCCGCGACCTCACCGATCGCGCCGAAATGGACGCGGCCGTAACGGGTTTGGCCGAGCAAGCGCTGGACGACGTGCTGGCCGAAGCGCGGGTGGTGACGCGGGTGGCGGTTACCGTGCGGACCGCAACCTTCTACACCCGCACCAAGATTCGCAAACTCGACGCGCCCACCACCGATCGCGACACGATCGTCGCCGCGGCGTTGCGCGTCCTGGATTTATTCTCCCTCGACCGGCCGGTCCGCTTGCTCGGGGTGCGGCTGGAGTTGCTCATGCCGGACTAGCGGCGCCGGGTTGGGCGGGGCGGGCCGCAGCGCGCGGGTGAAGATCACGTTCACCTGGCGCATCGCGACGCTATAGGGCCACCACGCAAGCCTTTTGAACGCGTAGAGCGCCCGGATGTCGGCCGAGGTGTAGATCAGGTATCGGTTCTTGGTGACCCCGGCCAGGATCTTCTCGGCGGCCTTCTCCGGCGACACGGCGTGGCCGGCGAATCGCCGTATCCAGCGGGCGACGTTGGGGTCCTCGCGGTCCACGCCGGCGATCTCCACGGTCCCTACCAGCGGCGTGTTCACCGCGCCGGGAACCACGACCGACACCCCGATGCGGTGGCGGGCCAGGTCGAAGCGCAGCACCTCCGAGACGCCGCGCAGTCCGTACTTGCTGGCGCTGTAGGCGGCGTGCCAGGGCAAAGCGACCAGCCCGGCCGCCGAGGACACGTTGACCAGATGGCCGCCCCGCTTGGCCGCCACCATCGGCGGCACGAAGGTCTCGATGACGTGGATCGGACCCATCAGGTTGATGGCGACCATCTTGCTCCACTGCTGGTGGGTCAGCCGGTCGACGGTGCCCCAGGCTGATACGCCGGCGATGTTGAGCACCAGGTCCATGGGCGGATGCGCGGCGTGGATGTCCGCGCCGAACGCGGCCACCTGGTCGTAGTCGGCGATGTCCAGCGACCGATGCTCGGGGACCTCCGCGCCCAGGGCGCGGGCGTCGGCCACGGTCAATT
Source organism: Mycobacterium sp. WUMAC-067 (assembly GCF_020217485.1). Lineage (GTDB taxonomy): Bacteria > Actinomycetota > Actinomycetes > Mycobacteriales > Mycobacteriaceae > Mycobacterium. The sequence continues at coordinate 65,538 of NZ_JAEKMI010000001.1, forward strand.
CCAGACCCTCGGAGTCGCGGTCGGTCAGATAGAGCTCGGCGCCATGGGCGGCGAGCCGCAACGCCGTGGCGCGGCCGATGCCGCTGGCCGCCCCGGTGACAAAGCACCGCTTCCCCGCGAAATACCGCCCGGATGCCTTCTTCGCCATGGCGCTGACGATACCGCCGGTACCACCCAGACCGGCTCTAGGGACGACCGGCCCACAGCGCGTGCAGCCACAACTGCTCGAGCACGCGTACCCGTCGGTCACGATCGCTGTCGGATCCGGTCAGAATCGGGTCGCCGGTCAACACCAGCGCGGTGGTACCGGTCAGGGTGCGGATCAGCGTCGGAAGATCGTCGCTGATCGGTCGGGCGGTCCCGGCCTTCATCTCGGCCTCGACGATGGCGACGATCTGCGCCAGCACCACCTCGAATTGCTGGTCGAGCAGATCGCGGATCTCGACGTCGGTGTGGCGGGCCTCGTTGCAGGCGGTCACCACCGGATCGTTGTGCTCGTAGACGGCGGCGGCGCTGCCGACCATCCGTTTGGCGAACTCCTCGGGCGACTCGCCCGCCTGGCGCGGCGCGAAGTACTGCGTGAGTTCCTCGAGCTCTTCGGTGGCCTCGGCCATCAGCTGTGCCAGCACCGCGTACTTGGAGTCGAAATAGAAGTAGAAGCCGGATCGGGCCACCCCGGCCCGCAGGCTGATCGTGCTGACCGACAACTCGGCGAACGGCTTTTCCTGCAGCAGTTCGCGCACGGCCTCCACGATCGCCTGGCGTTGCTTGTCGCCACGCCGACGTGCGCCCGGCTCCGGATTGGCGGGGTGGCTGCTCACTCCCTGACCTTGCACCACGCCGCGTAAAAAGCAAACTTGACAGCCGTCAAGTTTTTCAGCGAAGGTATTAAACAGTGACCGCTGTCACCCCGAGGGCACGCTAAAGGAGCGTCTATGACCGCCACCATCAGCACTCCGCACTACCTGCTGGATCAGGCGCGGCGCCGATTCACCCCGACGCTCAACACCATCCCGGGCATGGGGGCGATCGAGAAGCGTCTGCTCGCCCACGAATGGGACACCAAAGTCCTGGCGGAACCGCCCGCCGGCAGCGACCTCAAGCCCGTGATGGGCGATGCCGGGCTCCCGATCCTCGGCCACATCATCGAACTGTTCCGCGGCGGCCCGGACTATGCGTTGTACCTCTACCGCAACAAGGGTCCGCTGATCTACCTGGACTCGCCGATCATGCCCGCGGTCACGGCGCTGGGGCCCGACGCCACCCAGGCCGTGTTCTCCAACCGCAACAAGGACTTCTCGCAGAAGGGTTGGCACCCGGTGATCGGGCCGTTCTTCAACCGCGGGCTGATGATGCTGGACTTCGACGAGCACATGTACCACCGGCGGATCATGCAGGAGGCGTTCACCCGTAGCCGCCTGACCGGTTACGTCGAGCACATCGACCGCGTCGCGACCGACATCGTCGCCAGCTGGCCGACCAACGATGCGCGATTCCTGTTCCACCCGGCGATGAAGGAACTCACCCTCGACATCGCGTCCTTGGTGTTCATGGGGCACGAGCCGGGGTCCGACCACGACCTCGTCACCAAGGTCAACCAGGCGTTCACCACCACGACCCGGGCCGGTGGGGCGATCATCCGGCAGCCGATCCCGCCGTTCAAGTGGTGGCGCGGTCTGCGCGCCCGCCAGCTGCTCGAGGACTACTTCAATGAGCGCGTCAAGGAGCGCCGCAACGCCACCGGCAACGACATGCTCACGGTGTTGTGCCACACCGAGGACGACGACGGCAACAGCTTCACCGACGAAGACATCGTCAACCACATGATCTTCTTGATGATGGCCGCCCACGACACCTCCACGTCGACGACCACCACGATGGTCTACAACATGGCCGCCAACCCGGAGTGGCAGGAGCGGGCGCGCGAGGAGTCGGCCCGGCTTGGTGACGGGCCACTCGACATCGAGTCGCTGGAGAAGCTGGAAACGCTCGAACTGATCATGAACGAGTCGCTGCGCATGGTGACGCCACTGCCGTTCAACATGCGGATGGCGGTGCGCGACACCGAGCTGCTGGGCCATTACATCCCGGCCGGAACCAACATCACCATCTGGCCCGGCATGAATCACCGGCTGCCCGAATTGTGGACGGAGCCAGACAAATTCGATCCCGAGCGGTTCGCCGAGCCACGCTCGGAGCACAAGAATCACCGCTACGCCTTCGCGCCGTTCGGCGGCGGTGCGCACAAGTGCATCGGCATGGTGTTCGGTCAGCTGGAGGTCAAGACCGTGGTGCACCGGCTGCTGCGCCGCTACCGCGTCGAGCTGGCCCGGCCGGGTTACCAGCCGCGCTGGGACTACGGCGGCATGCCGATTCCGATGGACGGCATGCCGATCGTGCTGCGCCCGCTGTAGAACGTCCTCGACGGCGTGCCACCTTCACCGCCGTCGCGGTAGAGGCCGGGTTTCATTTGCGCTACCACCGGCGCTAGCGCAAATGAAACTCACCTTTAGTTGATAGCGCGCGGCATCAGTCGACCGCGAGCAGCCTGTTGGCGCAGGCGATCACCGCGCGCAGCGCCGACTGCGTCGGATCGTCCGAGAGGCCCATCGCCCACTCGGCGCGGGCACCGTTGCTGCCGCGGATGAAAGTGGCTGTGCCGGTGGGTGATTGCATCTGATGGAACTTCACGATTTCGACGGTGACTCCGCGCTCGTGCAGCATCGCGGTCAGGGCCGCAATCGGGCCGCCGGCGGCGGCGGTTGCCGTGCTGATGCGATCGCCCAGGGCGATCACCGCCCGGAAGTTGCGCGCCTGCGGGCCAGGTCTCGAGGCGTCGGTGCACTCCCATTGGCCTAGCCGCAGGGGTCCGGTGCCGCGTCCGTAGGCCGCGACGAATGCCTCCCAGGGCATGGCATCGGCCTGCTCTCGCAGACCGCGGGGCAACGAGACGCCGAAGCGATTGCCAAACCACGCGGTGGCCCGGTCGAGATGTTGGAGCTGATTCCGCTCGGGAAAAGTCATGGTGCCGGTCTTCTCTAGTCAGCTGGTGCGACCGACGGCAGTAGCTTCCGACCCACAGCGGGGGGTCGGTCCGGTTCAGACCCCGCTGCGGGTGCTAGCTACTACGAAACGCGCGAGAAGACGCATGAGCGACGACAATAGACCCCTTCGCGCCGCTCCTGCAACTCCCATACGACCGTACAAAAAAATATAGAAAATAGATCGGATTTTTTGGTTTACGTGCGTACAACAACGGTTATTGAACACGTGTGGTGCAGACATCGGGCCATGCGCCCCTCACACGAAAGGCACGATCATGAAGGCGGAAGGCACCAAGAAGACCCTCAAAACTGCCGTCGCGGCCGTCGGGCTGGCCGCGGTGTTAGCCGTACCGGGATGCGCGACGACGGTCACCGGCGGCGCCGGAGGCTCGGGCCTCATCGGCGGAGCCGGCGGGTCCGGTGTGGGCGGCATCGGCGGACTCATAGGAAGCCTCGGCCTTTAAGCCTTTTGACAAGCGGCCCCGCTGGGCCGCTGCATTTTCGGCGGCATCCAGCGGTCGCTTGCATTTCGTCCGGATATCCCGGATGACACACTAATTCGCGACCGACTTCGTACTACTCGCACGTCACAACTGCGACGCGAATTAATGGCGTCCAATCGACATATTCTGCCATTAATCGATGGCGGTCGCGTTGTGGCTTCGCCCCCAATGACGTTGTGGCGCTGCGCTATTGACATGATCCCGGGCACCATAGCCGGGACCTTTCTACGAAACAAATTAACTCTTTACGTACGTCTAATAGCCGTTATAACATCCGTTCTGCAGCGCGGTGTACGCGCCGTCACACCTCCCGCGAGAAAGGATCCCGTTGTGAACTCAATGAAGACAAAGAAGGCCATTAAAGCCGCCGCGGCGACCGCCGGATTTGTCGTGGTGTTGTTCGCGCCTACCGGGTGCTTGGTGACGGGGACCACCGCCGGGGTCGGCGGCGGCACTACCGGCGGCACGCTCGGCGGCACCCTCGGAGGAACGGTCGGCGGGATCATCGGCGGGATCACCGGGGGCCTCGGCCTGTAACCGATGACGACAAGCGACCCGCTGGATCCCCTTGCCGACGGGTCGCTTGTTACCCGGCCGGACTGGCGGCCGGATCGAAGCGCAGATACGCCTGAATCGTCGTTCCGGTCCTGGTGGTGTGCGTGCGCACCAAATCCGAAATGGCGTTGACCAAGTACAGGCCGCGGCTCGCCGGGCCGCACGGACCCGGGTCGAGGCGGCCCACCAGCGGATCGTCGAACTGGCCGGTGTCGCGCGCCTCGCACACCAGATACCCGTCGTCTTTCCAGAAGGCCAACCGGCAGGCGCCCCCGGTGTACATCAGACTGTTGGTGGCCAACTCGGTGGCGACCAATTGCAGATCCTCGATGCATTCCTGGGACAGCCCCATCCAGCCCGCGTAGTCGACGGCGAACGAGCGCGCGGGCCGAAGGTCCGCCGACTTCCGGACCATGTAGGTGACGGCGCCAGGACTCGCGGCCAACGGCTGGTTGCAACGCTGCAGGACTTCATTCGGCGCGTAGTCCGGGCTGCGCTGCAGCACACCGCATTTCCACAACAGCGGGTGCGTCGCCCGCGCGTCCGCGAGGACCCCGTCGTCGATCACGCTCGCGTCGTAGAGGCACAGGCTCGTCGCCGGGTACCCGTCCATCGCCGTATTGACCAGTGCCTCGTGCTCGATGCAGGCGACGAACTCCCCCTCGGTGCGGCCGGGCCACGCCAGCTGGCTGACGATCCGCACCCGCCGATCCGGGTGCTCGTCGATGAACGCGCCCTCCATGACCATGAACCGGCTCGGGTTGCGCGCAACCTCGGTGATGTCGACCATGTACACCCCGGTGGGCAACCCGTCGCCGCCGTACAACGTCCGTTGCACCAGGGCGAGCGCCTCGGGGGGCATGGCAAACAACACCGCCTCGCCTGACGCCAAACCGTCGCCGACGAAGCGGCCCACCAAGTCCAAAAACTCCTGCTGAGAGTGATAAATCAGTGCGGAGTGGACGAAACCGTATTGTCTGGTTTCGGTATCCGCCGTCACTTCAGCGCTCTCGCTTTCGATCACTTGCGCCAACCCCCTGCTGGATCGGCTGTCGCCCATCCCCCCTTCCAGTACCCAAGACGGGCCTTCGCTATGCCGCGCAACAGATCACATTTGCGCGCACACCCGCGGGGGGGCGACATCGGGCGGCGCGATCACAGCCACCAGGAGGCGGCGGCATCGAGGTGACGGCGGAGGCGATAGCAGGCGACGCTCTCGTCGGCGGCCTCCACCGCCTCGACAATGCGCAAGTGAGCGTGGTGCACGGCCAGCACGTCCGACCAGGTGGGCAGCGCCTGCCCGGTGCTCGACCAATGCCGGCGGAACAACTCGACGATGATCCGGAGGAACAGGTCGAGCAGCGCGTTGCCGGCTAGCTGCGCCAACCCGACGTGAAAATTGAACTCCTCCGCGATCGCCCGCCGGACGTCGTCAGGCGTCGGCTGCGCGGCGTCCGGCAGCCGTGACCGATGCGTGGCGAGGAATGCCGCCACCTCGGGCTCGTCGAGCCGCTTGGCGACCTTGGCGACGTTGTCGATCTCGATGGCGTCGCGGACGCCCCGTAGGTCTTCGCGGCTCGGGTCGCGGTACTGCAGGTACAAAGCGATCGTGTCGATGCTGGCCTGGGCAGCGGGTTCGGCGATGACGAGTCCGCCGCCGGGTCCGCGGCGCATGTGGGCGATCGAGTGGTATTCGAGCAGGCGCACCGCCTCGCGGAACACCGCGCGGCTCACCCGGTAGCGCTCCAGCAGGGCCGCCTCGGTGCCGAAGACCGACCCGACGTGCCAGCCGCTGGCGGCGATGTCGTCGCCGATGGTGACGGCCAGCATCTCGGCCAGCTTGCCGCGGGGCACCTCGGAATCGAGACGCCGCCGCCTACGCCCGCGGACCCTGTCGCCGGGATGGTGCCGTTGCAGCCAGCCCGTCACCGCCTCGACGTGTCGCTCGGACAGCGTCTTGGCGCGCGCGGAATCACCGGCCGTGACGGCGGCGACGATCTTGGCGTGATGGGCGTGCAGGTGGTCGACCGCCTCGATGGCCTCGGTCGCCGAGTCCGTTCGCGACGCCAGGGCATAGCGCGTGGTGAGGCGCATCAGGACATCGATAAACAGTTGCAGCACCGGGTTTTTCGATTGCTCGGCCAGCGCGATGTGGAACTCGTCGCGCGGCGCCGGTAATCCCGGCTTCCACTTTTCCTCGGCCTGCAACACCGCCCGCAGCCGCGCGATGCCGGCTTCGTCGATGCGCTCGGCGGCGAGCGAGGCCGCCAGCGGCTCGAGCACCAGACGCGCGTTGAGCAGATCGTCCAGCGTCGTGCCCAGGTATTCGAGATAGATGACGACGGCGCGGGTGGCGGGTCCGGCGTCGGGCTCGCAGATGTACAAGCCCCCGTTGGGGCCGCGGCGCATCCGGGCGACCTGGTGGTGCTCGACCAGGCGAATGGCCTCGCGCAGCACCGATCGGCTCACGCCGAAACGCTGTTGCAGGGCGAGTTCGGATCCCAGCGATTCGCCGACGGCCCAGCCGCGGCGGACGATGTCCGCCTCGATGTCGCGGGCGAGGATCGACGCCAGTTTGTCGGCCTGGCCGGCCTTCAGGTCCTCACTCATTTGAGCTCAATCACACGCTCAACAGGTGAGCAGCATGCACCCCGCGACGGGCCCACCGCCGACGGAAACGACGCCGACCTCCGGGCGGCGGGCGACCTGCCGCTCCCCCGCGTCGCCGCGCAGTTGCAGGCACCCCTCGTGCAACGCCCAGTAGCCGTGCATGCGCCCCGCCGAGAGTTGGCCGCCGTAGGTGTTCAGCGGCAGCATGCCGTCGCGGGCGATCCGCGCGCCGCCTTCGACGAAGGGCCCGGCCTCGCCGTCCCCACACACACCGAGGGCTTCCAGCCACGCCAGCGTGAGATAGGTGAATCCGTCGTACAACTGGGCGATGTCGAGATCGGCGGGCCGCAGCTGCGTCCGCGACCACATCTGCGCCGTGGCGTCCGACATCGCCATCTTCGGGTAATCGTCGCGGTGAAACCAGCCGCCGGCGCCGTCGGATCCGCCGATCGCCTCCACCCGCACCGCGCGGTGCGGACAGTCGGCGCCGTACTCCGCGTGGGACACCACCACCGCGATCGAGCCGTCGATCGGGACGTCGCAGTCCAGCAGCCCCAGCGGGGTGGAGACCGGCCGCGCCCCCAGGTAGTCGGCCATCGTCATCGGATCCCGGTACACCGCACGGGGATTCAGCGCGGCGTTGCGCCTGCCGTTGAGCGCTATCCACCCCAGCTGCTCCTTGGTGGTCCCGTACAGCTCCATGTGGCGACGGCAGTTCAGCGCCAGCCAGTTGGCGGCCGAATAGGCCTGCGCCGCAACCAGATCGTTGACGTCGTCCATCGCGCCGACGGCGGGCTTCGGCTCGCCCTCGGGTGTCTCGAACATCCGCGCCAAGGGAGGGGCGGGAGCGTTGTCTTCCTGCTTGACCGGGACGGTGCCGCCGAGCATCTGGATCGTCCGGTACACCACGACGTGCCGGGCTCGGCGTTCGGCGACCGCGCGGCAGGCCGACATCACCGGCGACAGCAGGCCGCCGGTGCCGAACCCGGATCCGCAGTCCGCGGCGTCGATGCGCAGTTGCGCGTTGACGTCTTCGGCGGGTGTGTCGCCGAGCGTGGCGATCCCGTCGATGTCGGTCGCGGCCAATCCGGCGTCCTCGATGGCCGCGCGCACCGCCTCCATCGTCAGCTCCAGGCCCGGAGTGCCGGTGCGACGGCCGATCCGCGAGATCCCGATGCCGGACAAGATCGCGTCTTTTTCGAAATGCGTCATGTACACCGCCCGTCAGACCACACCGTCGCCGCGTCGAATCAATTGAGTGTACTGTATTCGTCGTGTCAGACGGGGCGCTGCTCATCGAGTACTGCGACGGCTGCGCGCGCTGGGTGCATCCGGCGAGCGGCGAATGCCGCGAGTGCGGGGGCTCGCTGGTGGCGCGCGAGGTGTCGGGGCGCGGCACGGTGTTCACCTACACGGTCAACCACCACCCGTACAACCCGGAGATCCCCACCCCCTACGTCATCGCCATCGTCGAACTCGCCGAGCAGCGTGGCCTGCGGGTGGCGGCCAATATCGTTGACTGCGAACCCGATTCGGTGACCTGCGGGATGCCGGTCACGCTCCGTCCGGAGCGGGGCGCCGCCGGTGCGCCGCAGTTCGCGCCGGCGTGAGCCGCGGAATCAGTTGATCAGCGGGTCGCGCGGCATGCCGAGGATCCGCTCGGCGATCTGATTGCGGGTCACCTCCGAGGTGCCGCCGGCGATCGCCATGCCGCGCGCTCCCATCATCAGCCGGCCGGCCAGGGCGCCGGCGCCGTCGAGCAGCGCGACCTCGGGACCCAGCAGTGCCGCCATGATCGCGGCGCCTTCCACCATGTGCTCGGCCAGCTTCAGCTTGGTCACGTTGCCCTCGGGGCCCGGGCCCGCGCCTTCGACGCTGCGCGCGGCGCGCCGCAGGTTCAGCAGGCGCAGTGCGGTCTCCCCGGCCAGATAGTTCCCGACCCGAACGTGCCCGCCCGCCAACCGATCCGGGCGTTCCTGGGTCAGCTGCACCAGTTGCGCGGCCAGCCCCTCGTAGAACGACCCGCTGCCACCGATGCTGACCCGCTCGTTGCCCAGCGTGGCGCGGGCGACCGTCCAGCCGGAGTTGGGCTCCCCGACAACGTCCTCGTCGGGCACGAACAGGTCGTTGAAGAAGACCTCGTTGAAGTCCGAGCCACCGGTGATCTGTCGCAGCGGCCGCACCTCGACCTCGGGCGCTTTCATGTCGACGATCACCGTGGTGATGCCGGCGTGCTTGGGGGCGTCGGGGTCGGTGCGCACGGTGGCCAGGCCGCGCGCGCAGTAGTGCGCACCGCTGGTCCACACCTTCTGGCCGTTGATCTTCCAACCACCGTCGACCCGAGTGGCGCGCGTCTTGATGGACGCCGCGTCCGAGCCGGCGTCGGGCTCGGAGAACAGCTGGCACCAGATTTCGTCCTTGCGCAGCGCCTTCTCCACGAATCGTTCGATCTGCCAAGGCGTTCCGTGCTGGATGAGGGTCAGGATCACCCAGCCGGTGATTCCGTAGTCGGGCCGCTTGATACCGGCCGCGCGGAATTCCTCCTCGATGACCAGTTGCTCGACGGCGTCGGCCGCGCGTCCCCACGGCTTGGGCCAGTGCGGCATCACGTAGCCGGTCTCGATCAGCTTGTCGCGCTGGGCGTCCTTGCCCAGGGAGGCGATCTCGGCGGCGTCGGCGCGCACGCCGGCGCGGAGTTCTTCGGCTTCGGGCGGCAGGTCGAGGCTGTTTTCGCGGACGGCGCCGGCGGCGGTGCGCTCGAAGACGTCGGCCGCCGGCGCGTCACCACCGAACAGCGCCGACGTCACGACGGCACGCCGCAGGTGCAGGTGCGCGTCGTGTTCCCAGGTGAAGCCGATGCCGCCGTGCACCTGGATGTTGAGTTCGGCGTTGCGGACGTAGGCCGGGAACGCCAGCGCCGCGGCCGTCGCGGCGATCAGGCGGAATTGCGTTTCGTCCTCCGAGGTGTCCTCGCCCGCCGCGCGGGCGGCGTCCCAGACGGCGGCGATTCCGGACTCCGCACCGACCAGCATGTTGGCGCAGTGATGTTTGACCGCTTGGAATGTGGCGATGGTGCGCCCGAATTGCTGGCGCACCTTGGCGTAGTCGACGGCCGCGTCGACGCAGTCCGACGCACCGCCGACCGCCTCGGCGGCCAGCAGGGTTCGCGCCCGGGCCAGCGCCGATTGCCGCGCTCCCGACAGGATGTCGCCGTCGGACACCCGCACGTCCTGCAGGCGAACCCGCCCGGATCGCCGTGTCGGATCGAAGTTTTCCGGCACCTCGACCGAGACGCCGTCGCGGTCGCGCTCGAGCACGAGCACGTCGTCGCCGGCGGTGATCATCAGCAGCTCGGCGAGCCCGGCTCCCAACACGATTCCGGCCTCGCCGGTCGCGACGCCGTTGTCGATCCGCACCTCGCCGCTTAGGCCAACGCCCGCGGTGACCGTTCCGTCGATCAGGCCGGGCAGGAGTCGCGACTTCTGTTCAGCCGCACCGTCTTTGGCGATCACCGCCGACGCGATCACCGTCGGCACGAAGGGCCCGGGCGCTACCGCGCGACCGAGTTCTTCGATCACCACCACCAGTTCGGGCAGCCCGTAGCCGGAGCCGCCGTACTCTTCGTCGACGTGCAGGCCGAGCCAGCCCAATTCGACCAGGTTCTGCCAGAATCCGGGCCGGGGCTCGTCGGTGGCATCGAGCAGCGACCGCGCCGCCCAGCGCGCCTTCTGCGCGGTCAAGAACCCGCGAGCCACCTCGGCGAGTTCACGATGGTCGTCGGTTAATGCGATACCCATGAGGGCCCTCCTCGCGCCGCATGCCAGCCGGGTGATTGCCCCGCTCCCACTCGGACCGCTGCGCGGCCCCGCGGAGCTGAAGCTGGGTGCCTGCCCCGCTTCGAGGGGAAGCGGGGCGGCTGGCTAAAGAGTGTACTTAATGCGGGGAGGGTCCCAGCGAGGGGCGTCTACTTGGGCGCGAACCGCTGCCCGGCGTCCAGCCGCAGGCACTGGCCGTTGAGCATCGGGTTGTCCACGATGGCGGCCACCAGCTTGGCGTACTCCTCGGGACGGCCAAGACGCTTCGGGAAGGCCGCGTCCTTGGTCAGCGCCGCCGCGAATTCATCCGGGATGCCCTGGGTCAGGCCCGTCGCGAACAGGCTCGGGGCGATCCCGAGCACCCGGATGCCCACCGAACCCAGGTCACGGGCCATGGTCAGGCACATGCCGGCGATCCCCGCCTTGGCGGCGGTGTAGGCGACCTGCCCGATCTGGCCTTCGAAGGCCGCGATCGACGCGGTGTTGATGATGACGCCGCGCTCCCCGGTGTCGGGGTCTTCGGGCTCGTTCTTCGCCATGTGCGCGGCGGCCAGCCGGCTGATGTTGAAGGTGGCGATGAGGTTGAGGTCGATCACCGACTGGAAGGATTCGAGGTCGTGCGGGCCGGACTTGGTCAGCGTCCGCTTGGCGATACCGCCACCGGCGGTGGTGATCACGACATGCAGCCCGCCGAGCTTGTCGACCGCGGACTGCAGGGTCTCCTCGGTGCCGGTGAAGTCGGTGACGTCGACGGGGTAGAAGGTGCCGCCGATGCCGTCGGCCACCGTCTTACCGTCGGAGCCTTCGCGGTCGAGCACCGCGACATCCGCGCCGCGATCGTGCAGCAGCTCGGCGCTGGCCCGACCCATTCCCGACGCGCCGCCGATGACGACGACCTTCTTCCCTTTGATCTCCATCCGGACCTCCCATTTATAGGCTTGTCAGAATCCATGCAATCTGTAACGTTACGTAGGCACGCTAGCGTGTCCGCTCCGGACGCTTGTCACCGAGCCATGCCAAGCTGGCAACCGTGCTCCTCCTCGACGTGGCTAAGGCGTCAACCGACGTCGGAAGCACGTCGTCGCGGCTGAGAAAAGTCGCCCATATCGCCGACCTGCTGGCGCGGGCCGCACCCGATGCCGCCCTGGTCGCGATTGTCGTGTCCTGGCTGTCCGGCGAGTTGCGGCAACGCCAGATCGGGGTCGGTTGGGCGGCGTTGCGTTCGCGCCCGCCGCCGGCCGGTATCGCCACGCTGACCGTGTGCGGCGTCGACGCCACCTTCTCCGAGATCGGCGTCGTGTCCGGCAAGGGCGCGCAGGCCCGCCGGGCCGCGCTCCTGGCCGCGTTGTTCGCCGCCGCCACCGAAACCGAGCAGACGTTCCTGCTGCGGCTGCTCGGCGGCGAACTGCGCCAGGGCGCGCTGGCCGGAATCATGGCCGACGCCGTGGCCAAGGCCGCCGGGCTCCCCGCCCCCGCGGTGCAGCGGGCCGCGATGCTGGGCGGCGACCTGCCCGCGGTCGCCGCGGCGGCCCTGTCCGGCGAACCCGCCGCCTTGGAGGCCTTCACCCTGCGGGTCGGCCGGCCGGTCGGCCCCATGCTGGCGCAGACCACGCCGAGCGTGGCCGAGGCGATCGAACGCCACGGCGGGCGGGCGATTTTCGAAGCCAAGCTGGACGGGGCGCGAGTACAGATTCACCGCGCGGGCGACCAGGTCACCGTCTACACCCGAAGCCTCGACGATGTCACCGCCCGGCTTCCCGAGGTGGTAGAGGCGACGCTGGTGCTGCCGGTGGACGACCTCATCGCCGACGGCGAGGCGATCGCGCTGCGGCCGGACAACCGGCCGCAGCGCTTCCAGGTCACCGCCTCTCGGTTCGGCCGCTCGGTCGATGTCGCCGCGGCCGTTGCCGCGCAACCACTTTCGGTGTTCTTTTTCGACATCCTGCACCGCGACGGCGTTGACCTGCTCGACGCGCCGACCACCGACCGGCTGGCCGCCCTCGACGCGCTGGTGCCGCCCGCGCAGCGGGTCGATCGGCTGCTCACTTCCGACCCCGTGGAGGCGGGCGCCTTCCTGGACGCGACGCTGGCCGCCGGCCACGAAGGCGTGATGGCCAAGGCGCCGGACGCTCCGTATCAGGCCGGTCGCCGCGGGGCGGGCTGGCTGAAGGTCAAGCCGGTGCACACCCTGGACCTGGTGGTGCTCGCCGTGGAGTGGGGGTCGGGGCGCCGCCGCGGCAAGCTCTCCAATATCCATCTGGGCGCCCGCGACCCGGCCACGGGCGAATTCATCATGGTGGGAAAGACTTTCAAGGGCATGACCGACGCCATGCTGGACTGGCAGACGACCCGGTTCAGCGAACTGGCGATCGGCGGGACGGACGGCTACGTCGTGCACGTAAGACCCGAGCAGGTGGTCGAGGTGGCCATGGACGGCGTGCAGAAATCGTCGCGCTACCCCGGTGGGCTGGCGCTGCGGTTCGCCCGCGTGGTGCGGTACCGCGACGACAAGGGCCCCGCCGAGGCCGACACCATCGACGCCGTGCGCGCGCTGTACTAGATCACGGGCGCCGGACGCGCCGAACGAAAAGGTCGTGCCCAAGCCCGCGGCGCGGTTCTAAACTTGCGCGATGAGAGTCGGCATCGACTTTGGCACCACCCACACCGTCGTCGCGGCCGTCGACCGAGGCAACTATCCCGTCGTCTCCTTCGACGGCGTGGACGCGTGGCCGTCGATCATCGCGGCAAATGCCGACGGCGAGTTGCGCTACGGCGCCGACGCCGCCGCCGTCCGGCACGATCCGGGGTGGTCGGTGCTGCGCTCGTTCAAGCGTCTGCTCAACGACGCCGGCCCGCAGACCGAGGTCAACCTGGCCGGCCGCGACTACCGCCTCGCCGATCTGCTCACCGGCTTCCTGGCCCAACTCAAAACCGACCTGCAGCGGCACTCCAACGCCACCCTGTCCACCGGCGAACCGATCGAAGCCGCGATCAGCGTGCCGGCCAACGCCTCGAGCGCCCAGCGCCTCCTCACCCTGGATGCCTACGTCGCCGCGGGCTTCCGCGTCGTCGCCCTGCTCAACGAGCCGTCCGCGGCCAGCCTGGAATACGCCCATCGGTACCGCTCCACCATCACCGCCAAACGCGAACACGTCCTCATCTACGACCTCGGCGGCGGCACGTTCGACGCCTCGCTGCTCAAGATGACCGGGCACGCGAACGAGGTCGTCATCAGCGAGGGCATCCAGCGCCTGGGCGGTGACGACTTCGACGAGGCGATCGTCGAGCTGGTGCTGGCCGGCGCCGGCCTGCCCAGCATCGACGCCGCCACACGCGACCTGCTCGCCGAGGAATGCGCCACCCGCAAGGAGGCGGTCGGGCCGCAGACGCGACGCTTCCTGGTGGACCTCTCCCCCGTCGATCGTCCCCCGTTCTCCTGCCCCATCGACGACGTCTACACGGTGTGTGCGCCGCTGGTCGATCAGACGATGGAGCTGCTCGACCGGGTCCTGCGTGACCCGGCCGGCGGCCGCAAGGACGTGGACCTCTCGGAGGTGGCGGGCATCTACGTCGTCGGGGGCGCGGGCGGTTTCCCGCTGGTGTCGCGGATGCTGCGCAACACTTTCGGCGAGAAGCGGGTCAAGCGCTCCCCGCACCCCTTCGCCGCCACGGCCATCGGCCTTGCCGTCTTCCTCGACAAGGAATCGGGTTTCGCGCTCTCCGAACGCTTTTCGAGAAACTTCGGCGTCTTCCGGGAGGCCGAAGCCGGCGCCGGGGTCGTCTTCGACCCGATCGTGTCCAAGGACGTCTCGCTCCCGGACGACGGCCGATCCCCGCTGGTGGTGAAGCGCAGATATCGCGCGGCGCACAACATCGGGCACTTCCGGTTCGTGGAATGCAGCCGCCTGGTCAACGGGCGGCCCGACGGCGACGTCACGCCGTATGACCCGGTGCTGTTTCCGTTCGACCCGGCCCTGCGCGACCGGGACGACCTTGGGCGTCAGCCGGTCGGCCGCTGGTCGGAGGGGCGGGACGGCCCCGACGTCGAGGAGCGCTACGTCATCGCCCCCAGCGGGGCGGTGGAAGTGACGCTGACGACGCACCCGGCCGGGTTCGAGCGCACCTTCCGCCTGGAGCGGTGCGCGTCGGCGAGTTGATGAGCCACCCCGGCATGCACCTGTACGACGTGATGCGAACGACGTTCGCCGCAAGGGAATTCACCGACGATCCGCTGCCCGACGAGGTGCTGGAGCGCATCTTCGACAACGCCCGCTTCGCTCCCAGCGGCGGCAACCGGCAGGGCGCCCACGTCACCGTGGTCCGCGACGCAGCGGTGCGGCGCCGGCTGGCCGAACTCGGGATGCCCGCCGCACGCCGTTACTTCGCGCAGCTGCAGGCGGGGGAAAACCCCTGGAACTCAATCCATCCCAGCGGGGTGCCGCAAGACGTCATCGACGAGACGCAGATCCCCGACACGTTCGTCGCGCCGATCGCGAAAGCGCCTGTAGTCCTGGTGGTTTCGGTGGATCTGTCCGTCGTCGCCGCCCTCGATCAAGGCCTGGACCGCGTGGGCATCGCCGGCGGGGCCTCGGTTTATCCCCTGATTTGGAACATCTTGCTCGCCGCGCGCAGCGAGGGCTACGGCGGCACCATCACGACGATGGCCATCGCGGCCGAAGACGACGTCCGCGGGCTGCTGGGGATCCCCGATCAACACGCGGTCGCGGCGGTGGTGCCGCTCGGCAAACCGGTGCGGCAGCTGAGGAAGCTGCGGCGCCGGCCGGTCGCGGAGTTCATCACCCGTGATCGATTCGACGGCCCGCCGTTCGGCTGAGGTTTAGCCGGTTTCGCCGCGCAGCTCGGGCAACACGGCTTGCTGCCATGCCGCGAAGAACCCGTCCATGTCGGGGCCGATCTGCTGCACGTAGATCTCGTCGATGTCGGCGTCGATGTACTGGCGCACCTGCGCGATGTGCTTCTCGGGATCCGGGCCGCAGGCGACGCTCTCGGCGACCGTCTCCGGTGGCACCAGCGACATGAGGGCGGCAAAATCCTTGGGCCGCGGCAGGATCTGGGAGGTCTGGCCGGGCAACCCCTCATTGCCCCACAACCGATGCGCCGTCTTCAGCGCGGCATCGGGGTCATGATCCCAGCAGACCTTGGTGCCCGCCTGCACCGGCTTGTCGCCGCCGCCGGCCTCCCGGAATTGCTTGACCAGCTCGCCGTCGGGCATGGCGATGCTGTACCCGTCGCCGATGCGCGCGGCCAGCTCCACGGCCTGGGGCCCGAACGCGGAGACGTAGATCGGTACCGGCTGCTCGGGCCTCGTATAGACCCGCGCTTCCTGCACCTCGTAATGCTTTCCGTGGTGACTCACCTCGCCACCCTGGTGCAGCTTGCGGATGACGTCGACCGCCTCCTCCAGCATCTCGAGGCGCACACCGGCGGACGGCCATGGATCGCCCAGAATGTGCTCGTTGAGGGCCTCACCGCTGCCCACTCCCAGCACGAAGCGCCCTTCGAGTTGCACCGCCGCGGTCGCCGACGCCTGCGCAATGATCGCCGGGTGGATCCGCACGGTCGGGCAGGTGACGGCGGTGCTGACGGGAAGCGACGTCGCCTCCGACAGGGCACCGATCACTCCCCACACGAACGGGCTTTGGCCCTGCTCGTCGTTCCAGGGGTGATAGTGGTCAGAGATCCACAGCGCGTCGAAGCCGGCGTCCTCGGCACGCTTGGCCTGGTCGATGAGCTCCTTGGGGCCGAATTGCTCGCAGCTGAGAAAGTATCCGATCGTGGTCATGGCGCCCGGCTACCCGCTAAACGCCCGCTTATGCACGCCGATGCGTCGCGTCGCGAATAGCGCCGCGGCCCAAGGGCTTTACGCTCGCGGCGGCGCTGGCGCAACATCCGCCTCTTGGTCACGCCCCGCCACGACAGTGCCGATTGCCCGCGCCCTCGCGAAAATAGCTTCGCCAATTCGGAGAAGGTGGTTCTCCACACCCGAGAGACGAATTACGATCGCTGGTGACCTGAGCCGACCCACGACGATCGGAGTCCGCCATCGACGCCTGGATTCTCGACGCGGTACGCACGCCCCGCGGGCGGGGCCGCCCGGACGGTGGACTGCACGCGGTTCACCCGCAGGCCCTGTTCGCCCGCTGCCTCACCGCGTTGGCGGAACGGGCCGACTTCGATCCGGTCGACGTCGATGACGTGATCGCCGGGAACGGCATCCTCAGCGGGGACCACGGCGACGACATCGCCCGCCTGTCGGTCCTGTTGGCGGGCTGGCCGGAGGCCGTGCCGGGGATGACGTTGAGCCGGTTCTGCGGGTCGGGCCAGCAGGCCGTCACCGTCGCGGCGTCGGGCATCGCCGCCGGCAGTGAGGATTTGGTGATCGCCGGCGGCGTCGAGTCGATGTCGCGGTGGGGGGTGACGGCCGGAGTCCCGACGATCGACGGCAACAACCCCGATCTTCGTGCGGCGTACCCGACCGTCCCGCAAGGCATTTCGGCCGATCTGATCGCCACGCTGGAGGGATTCGGCCGCGAGGTCGTCGACGCCTACGCCGCGCAGAGCCAGAGCCGCGCCGCGGTGGCCATCGAGGAGCGGCGCTTCGATCGTTCCCTGGTCGACGTGACCACCCCCGACGGCCGCGTGGAGCGCGACGAGCACCCCCGCCCGGGCACCACCGCCGAGACGCTGTCGCGCCTCAAGCCGGCCTTCGAGGCGATGGGAACCGCCCGCGCCGACGGCGAGCAACGCACGTTCGACGAGATCTGCCTCGAGCGCTATCCCGGCCTCGACCACATCGAACACGTGCACCACGCGGGCAATTCGTCCGGCGTGGTCGACGGCGCCGCCGCCGTGCTCCTCGCCTCCTCCAACTGGATGCACACCCACCGGGCGACCCCGCGGGCGCAGATCCGGGCCACGGCGGCCATCGGCAGCGAACCGATCATCATGCTCACCGCGCCCGCCCCCGCGGCCCAGCGATGCCTGGAACGCGCCGGCATGACCGCGGCCGACATCGATCTGTGGGAGATCAACGAGGCCTTCGCCGCGGTCCCGCTCAAGACGATGCGCGATCTCGACATCGATCCCGACGTGGTCAACGTCAACGGCGGCGCGATCGCCCTCGGTCACCCGATCGGCGCCACCGGCGCCATGCTGATCGGCACGGTTCTCGATGAACTTGAACGTCGCGATCTGACAACGGGACTGGTGACCATGTGCACCGGCGGCGGGATGGGCACGGCGACGATCATCGAGCGGGTGTGACCATGCCCGCCACGCTGGAACTCGACCGGCCCGCCGACGGTGTCGCCGTCCTGCGTCTGAATCGCCCGCAGCGGCTCAACGCCATCAACGAGGCGATGCAGACCGAATTGCGTGCTCTCCTCGCGGATTTGGCCGGCGACGCCGCGGTGCGCGCCGTGGTGCTGACCGGCGCCGGACGCGGGTTTTGCGCGGGCATCGACGTGCGCGACTTCGGGCCGTCGATGCCCGAGGCCACCGCGCCGGCGCTGGAGCGGATGCGCTTCCAGGAGAGGATGGCCGCCCTCGCCGAGGCGGTGCGTGCCGTGCCGCAGCCCGTCATCGCCGCCGTCAACGGGCCCTGTGTCGGTGCGGGCCTGGCGCTGTGCCTGGCCGCGGACATCCGAATCTGCTCGGCCGCCGCTACTTTCGGCAATGCCGCGATCCTGCTGGGGCTCTCGGGCGCCGAGATGGGCATGAGCTATCACCTGCCGCGCATCGTCGGCACCAGCGTGGCCGCCGATTGGATGCTCACCGGCCGCACGGTGTCGGCCGCCGAAGCCGATCGGCGCGGGCTGGTCAGCGAGGTCGTCGAGCCAAACGCACTGGCCGGCCGCGCGGTGGAGTTGGCCTCGTTGATCGCAGGCCACGCCCCGCTCGGAGCGCAACTGACCAAGCGAGCCCTGCAGGTCAACACCGACGCCGCGAGCTTCGAGTCGGCGCTGGAACTGGAGAACCGCAATCAGGTGATCACTCACGCGACCGACGAGGCGGCCGAACGCCGCAAGAAGTGGTCCTCATGACCGGACCCCTGCGCGGCGTCCGCATCGTCATGATGGGCGGTCTGGGGCCGGCACCGTTTTGCGGAATGCTGTTGGGCGACTTGGGCGCCGACGTCATCCGCGTCGACGCCCTGGCCGGCGTCGACGGCCCGCTGCCGATCGACTACACGGTCCGCCGCGGCCAGCGGTCACTGGCCGCCGACGTGAAGGATCCCCGTGGCCGGGACCTGGTTCACCGTTTGGCCGCCGGCGCCGACGCCTTCGTCGACGTGTACCGCCCGGGAGTGGCCGAACGCCTGGGCATCGGGCCGGACGCGCTGACCGAGCGCAACCCGCGCCTGGTCTACGCCCGCATGACCGGGTACGGGCAAGACGGCCCGCTGGCCGGTCACGCCGGTCACGACATCAACTACCTGGCCCTCACGGGCGCGTTGCACGCCATCGGCACCGCCGAATCGCCGGTCCCGCCGCTGAATCTGATCGGCGACTATGGCGGCGGCGGAATGCTTTTGGCGGTCGGCTTGCTCAGCGCGATCCTCGAGGCGCGCGAGTCCGGTGTGGGTCAGGTGCTCGACGTGGCGATGGTCGACGGCGTGGCGGCGCTGTTGGCGCCCTACTTCGGCATGCTGCCGGCCGGCACCTGGCGCGACGAACGCGAAGCCAACCTGCTCGACGGCGCCGCGCACTTCTACGGCGTCTACGCCACGGCCGACGGCGGTCACGTCGCCGTCGGCGCCATGGAGCCGAAGTTCTACGCCGAACTGTGCGATCGCCTCGGCGTCACCGTGCCCCATGACGACGACGCGCCGGCCGCCTGGGCCGCGCACCGCGCCACGCTGGCCGCCCGTTTCGCCGAGAAACCCCGCGACGAGTGGGAGCGGATCCTCGACACGCCGGGATGCTGTGCAACGCCGGTGCTTTCGCTGTCCGAGGCGCCGCGGCATCCGCACCACGTCGCGCGGCAGACCTTCGTCGAACTCGACGGCATCACCCAGCCCGCCCCGGCGCCGCGCTTCTCCCGCACGCGCCCGGCTACGCCGTCGGCCCCCGCGCTGCCGGGCGACCATACGCAAGCGCTGCTGCGCGAGGCCGGATTGGACACGCACACCATCGCCGAACTCGTCGACTCCGGCGTGGTGGCACAGAGCAAGAGGAGACGCTGAATGTCGTGGGACTTCTCCACCGACCCGGAATGGGCCGAGCAACTGGAATGGGTCGAAGGCTTCGTCCGTGAAGAATGCGAGCCGATCGACCTGATTGTCAAGGAGTCTCACGACCTGGGCGATCCGGTGCGCCAGGCGCTGATCCCGCCGCTGCAGGAGATCGTCAAGGAGCGCGGGCTGTGGGCCACGCACCTCGGCCCGCACCTGGGCGGTCCGGGCTACGGCCAGGTGAAACTCGCGCTGCTCAACGAGATTCTCGGGCGTTCGGAATGCGCGCCGATCGTCTTCGGCTCACAAGCGCCCGACTCCGGCAACAGCGAAATCCTGGCGCACTACGGCACACCCGAGCTCAAGGCGCGCTACCTCGAGCCGCTGCTGGACAACCGCATCATTTCCTGTTTCTCGATGACCGAGCCGCAGGGCGGCGCCGACCCGAAGGTGTTTCGCACCACCGCGGTGCAAGACGGTGATCACTGGATCATCAACGGGGAGAAGTGGTTCTCGTCGTTCGCCTCCATGGCGTCATTCCTCATCGTGATGGCGATGACCGACCCCGACGCGCCGCCGTACGAGCGCTACTCGATGTTCGTCGTTCCCGGAGACACCCCCGGCATCAACGTGCTGCGCGACGTGGGACTGGGCTACCAGCCCCCGGGCGGCGGACGCGAGGGTTATGTTCGTTACGAAAACGTGCGCGTCCCAGCCGATCACATGTTGGGCCCGCGCGGCGGGGCCTTCGTCGTCGCGCAGACCCGCCTGGGCGGCGGGCGCATTCACCACGCGATGCGCACCGTGGGGTTGGTCCGCCGCATCTTCGACATGATCTGCGAGCGCGCGGCGTCGCGCTACACCCAGGGCGAGGTGCTGGCCAACAAGCAACTCGTGCAGGAGATGGTCGCGGACTCGTGGATGGAGATCGAGGCCTTCCGGCTGCTGACCCTGCAAACCGCTTGGAAGATCGATCAATTCAACGACTACAAGGCCGTCCGGGCCGACATCTCGGCGGTCAAGGCGATGATGCAGAAGGTGCTGCACGACGTCTCCTCGCGGGCGCTCCAGTTGCACGGGTCGCTGGGCACCACCCACGAGATGCCCTTCGTGCAGTACCTGGTGGAGTCGTTCGTGCTCGGGCTGGCCGACGGTCCGACCGAGGTGCACAAGGTCACGCTGGCCCGGCTGTTGCTGAAGGACCGCAAGCCCGCGCCCGACCTGTTTCCCTCCGAGCATTTGCTGCGGCTGCGCGCGGCGGCGGAGGCGAAGTTCGCCGACAAGCTAGCGGGTATCCCCCGCGGCTAAACCGCTTTCGTGACGCCCACGTAGGACAGCACCACGTCGGAGAGGTCGGTCTGGCGGGTCAACACCGCATAGGAGCGGATGAACGACTGGCCCACACAGCCGTCGATCTTGACGTGGAAATTGCTGATCATCACCCAGGGATTCGCGCCCCTGAACTGCTTCTTGATCACCGGCACCACGATCACCAGCCCGGGCTTGAGTCCCACGCTCATCGCGCCGTTGATGGGCGTCGAGACGAATGGCAGCAGGGCCGGCAGCGTGCCGGTGGTGTCGAAGGTCGGGGTGACACCCGGGATGATGCCGGCGCCGCCCTCCATGATCACACCGTTGGAGGTGCTCATGTCGATCCCGCAGCCGATCTGGTAGCCCACCTCGAGGACGCCGTGGGGCTCTTCGGATCCTCCTCTGAGCGAACCGACGAAGATGCCACCGGACACGTATTCGCGCGACGAGATCGCGGTGGTCAACGGTGCCACGGGAACCTGCATTTCGTCCCGTGCGCCCACTCCCAGGGTCCACCCGTCAGGGGTGTTGAGGATCGCGGGGGGATTCGAGGGCACCACGCCCCCGCCCGGGGCCGCCGCGTCGGGAGGAGCGGGGCCCAGTTGGGGTTCGGAATCGGCCGCGGGCGCCGCGATCACCGAGATGGCGAGGCAAACGGCGATAGCCATGGCACGACGGACGACGCTGGCTACCGGCCTCACGGACGAAACCGTACGCAGGGTCCGGTTCGGGACACGAAATTTGCTGGCCGGCAATCCACATTTGTTGCTCGTTCGTGACTGTTATGCAATGTAGAATCGGCAGTAGCGTCTCGACAATCTCCAGTATTCGCCTGAATGACGGAGAGGTGGCGATGATTTCTCGCAGGTGCGCTCGCCTACTGGTCGCGGGTTCAATGACCCTTGCAGCGTTGACCGGCGGCACCGGCACGGCGCTCGCTTCTCCGGACCCCGGCCAGCAGCCCGACATCCCGGCGATCGACGAATGGCCGATCCAGTTCCCGACCACGTTGACGAACCCGTTCGACGATGATGAAAACGAACTGTCGACCACCGGCGGCGGTGTCGGAATGGTCTGCCAAAATCTCGGGGCCCACTGCGGCTGATCAGCTACCCCGTCAGTCCAGCACCGAGTCTGCGCGCGCCAGCAACCGCGGCAAAGTGGCTGCCATCGCTTCCAATTCGGCCCGCGGCGATCGCCTTCGGCGATTGTGCTTGACGATCAGCGACCATGTCGCCACCGATTTGTAGCACGCCAACGCGGTGAACCAGCCCAAATCGGGGACCTCGCAACCTAACTCGCGCCGATAGAGCTCGGCGAGTTCGGCGGTCGGCGGCGCCGTGCCGTCCGGCACCGGAACCCTGCGGTAGGTGTCCGGGTCGCAGTTGATCAGGAACCAGCCCGCATCGATGCGCGGATCGCCGATCGACCAGATCTCCCAATCGATGACCGCGTTGACCCGCGTCCCGGTGGCGAGCAGATTGCCCAGCCGAAAGTCGCCGTGTACCACGCGGGGCGACATCGCGCCTGGCGCGCAATCCAATAGGGCGTCGCGCACCGTCGGCCAGCCGGGCGCCAGCGCCGGGTCGACGGTGCGCAGCGTGTCGGACCAGCGGTGGACTTCGACGACCGGGTCGACGACGGGTTCATCGCCCAGCCCGAGCTCGTTCGGCGAAAGGCGGTGCAGCGCGGCCATGGCCCGGCACGCATTCCGGTACCGGTCAGTCAGGCCGTCCAAGGGCGTGCATCCGTCGAAGAGTGGTTCGACACAGTCGCCGTCGACCCGGGACATGACATATAGCGGCGGCGCGTCCGGGGGATTTCCCGGGTCCTCCCGCAGCACGTCGGGAACCGGAACACTGGTCGCGGCAAGGGCTTTGAGGACGCGCGCCTGGCGCAGCACGTCGCGATGTGCGACGGGTTCCACGCCCGGCGGAGCGACCTTGACCACCACGCGCCTGCCATCCAGGTCGCCGCCGAACGTCAGGCTCGAGGCGCCCCCGGACAGTGGGGCGACGTCCGTGACGCCCGCATCGGCGAGGCGAGCGCGCAGTTCCGCCAGATCGAGCTCGGCCATCAACCCGCCGGTGCGGTCCAGCCGACTTCGGCGAGGAAGGGCTGGGTGTGGGCGATGCGCCCGGTCAGGGTCTTGGGATCGCCCGTGCACAACCGGAACGCGGTTTCGGTGATCAGGGCGATGTCTTCAGTGTCGGTCTTGGCCAGGTCGAGGGTGCCGGCGCCGGGGGTGGCGACGGGGTTGGACGGGGCGGCGGCGTTGACGGCGATCCCGTCGTCGTACAGCTCTGCCGCAAGGCTTTTCGTCAACCGATTGAGCGCGGCCTTGGCCGTCCCGTAGATGCCGAAGCCTGCGGTCCGGTCGAACTCGGAGAACGGCGGTCCGGCCGGCAGGTCGCCGCCCACCGAGGTGAGGTTCAGGATCCAGCCGCGCCCGCGCTCGCGCATCGCGGGGATGGCCAGCTGGCACAGATGCAGCGGGCCGAGCACGTGCATCTCCATCATCAGCCGGGCGCGCCGCTCGGGAAACCCGTCGAGGGGCCGCAGGAAGGTCACGGCGGCGTTGTTCACCAGCATGTCCGGTGCGCCGACGGCGCCGGCCACCTCGGCGAAAAGCCGTTCGCGGTCCTCGGCTTGGGACAGATCCGCTTGCACCGCAATGGCTTTCCCGCCGGCGGCCACGATCTCGTCGCGCGTCTGGCTCAGCGAGCCTTGGTATTTGGGGTCGGGGTCCATCGTGCGGGCGGTCAGCGCCACCGTGGCTCCGCGTTCGGCCAGCCGCGCGGCAATCGCCTTGCCCAGGCCCCGGCTGCTTCCGGTGACGAGAGCCACCATCCCGTCACAGCGCCGCACGCTCATCGTCGACCTCCTCCGCAGCCGCCCAGCGTCGGAAACGGCTTCTCCGTATCAGAGAATGCCATTATCGCCGGGTGAGGGGAAGCCTCCTGCCGCGCAGCGCGTCGATCGAATAGGCGCCCCCGCCGGTGAACACCAGCAGGAAGAACGCGAAGCAGAAGAGGATCGACAGCGCTCCGCCGTTGCCACCCGGTGGGTCGGCGACGGGCCAGAGGGCCAGGGGCTGATGGATCCAGAAGTAGGCGACCGCCATTTCCCCCGACGCGATGAACGCGGCGGTGCGCGTGAACATCCCGGCGGCGACGAGCAGACCGGCGACGATCTCGATCAGTCCGGCATACCAGCCGGGCCAGGACCCGAACTCCACGACGACCGGCGAGTGGACGGGCCAATTGAGGAGGCTCCTCGACCCGTAGGCGGCGAAGAGCAGACCGTAGACGAGGCGAAACGCGCTCAGCACGGCCGGAGCGTGACGGGCCAGGCGGCGGTCGAGGCCCTTCGTCACGATCCGCACACCACGGTCGCGGTCCAGTCCAGCAGTCGCCGCCACAGCCGGTGTCTGCTCGACGCCATGTTGTGGCAGTGCGCGCTGTCGGCCAACACCACGGTGGTGATGTCGGGGCAACTCCGGTACAGGCCCGCCTCGGCGCGGGGATCCGGTGAGACATCGACGACGCCGAAACCGAGAAGCACCGGGACATCGATCCGCGCCGCGTGCTCCGACACGACACCGGGGATCATCGCCGTGCCGAACACCCGCGGCACGACGGACTTGGCGGTGACGGAGTCGGCGGCGACGACGGCCGCGGGAACGTCGTCGAGGTGAAACCAGCTCTGCAGATGCTCGCGGGGGCCCTCGAAATACGGCTGCGGCAAGGCGGCGAGGATCTCCTGGGCGAGCTCGGCGCGCCCTTGCGGGGACCCGGCGCGGGCGATGAACGCCGCATCCAGGTTCAGCGGCGCGACGTGCTGATTGGTGCATCCGAGAATCGCCATGCCGGAGTAGCTGGGGTACAGCGCTTGCTGGGTGAGGGCGAGGTATCCGCCCAGCGAATGCGCCACGGCCACCGGCGGCGCGTGGACGCCGATGGTGTCAGGCAGAGCGCGGACGGCACGGGCCAGCGCGGCGGCGATGTCGGCGAAATCGAAATCACGGACCGGTTGTGAGCTTGCGCCGGTGCCCAAGGGATCGATCGTCACGACCGCGTAGCCGTCCTCGGTGGCGAATTCGGCGAAGCTGTACCCGTCATGGCCGGGAATGTCGAGGTCCCAGTACTCGCGGCTGTAGGTGCCCCCCGGCAAGCAGACGAGCACCGCGGTCGTCGCGCGTGTGCGCGCGGGGTAATAGGTCGCCGCCAGAGCTGCCCGTTCGCCGATCGCGTCGCTGACGTCAAGGCTCAACACGTGAGCGGGAAACGCCATCGCACGCAACTCCTTTCCGAACGGCCGCCGCGCCAGGGTGATCAGTCTGTCAGGTTCGCCTTGCGCGCGGCTAGCGTTGTCGGGCATGTTGACCTACCTGTACCTGCTCGGCGCGATCTTCGCGGAAGTGGTGGCGACCAGCCTGCTCAAGAGCACCGAAGGTTTCTCCCGACTCTGGCCGACCGTGGTGTGCCTGACCGGTTACGCCATCTCGTTCGCGCTGTTGGCGGTGTCGATTTCGCGCGGCATGCAGACCGACGTCGCCTACGCGTTGTGGTCGGCCATCGGCACGGCGCTCATCGTGCTGATCGCCGTGCTGTTCCTGGGATCGTCGCTGTCGCCGACCAAGGTCGTCGGTGTCGGTCTGATCATCGCCGGCGTCGTCACGCTGAATTTGAGTGGCGCCCACTGAGGGCGGCAGCCAAGATCGGCCCAACGACTCGTGGCAGGAGAACAGTGATATTCCGATTCCGTGGCCTTGTCCTCGTCCCGTTGACCGTGGCGCTGGCAATGCTGCTCGCTCCGTGCGCCTCGGCCGACGCCTACACCGACGAACTGGTGGCCAGGTTCAACTCCGAGACGCATGTGGTGACCGACCCCGGGGCGAGGCCGCCGCTGCAGAACGTCGACGAACTGAATCGACAGATCCTCGCCGGCCCGTGGGCGTGGAGCGGCCAGGCGCCGATCTGGGTGGCGGCGGTGGCGCCCGGTAACAGCGGTGTGACCACCGCGGATGCCATCCACGCCGTCATGTTGGGGCGGGATCCGAAATTCAGCGGGGTGATCGTCGTCATCGACTCGCACGGCTATCACGTGCGTGCCTACCAGGTGCCCAAGGTCATTGCGGACAGCGTCGATGGATTGATGAATCAGTCGGCCGCCGATCATGGACCCGACCCGTACGCGACGACGAGTGCGTTCGTCAGCAAGCTGGCCGGTATCCGCGTCCCCGCCGACGCGCCGGTGGCAACCTCGCCCGTCGCCCACGAGAAGCACGACGACTGGGCCTGGCTGAAGGTGATGCTGGTCATTTCCGGCATCGCCGTGGCGATGGCCGGACTGCTCTGGTTCGTCGTGCGCCGAAATCGCAAGCACCGCAATGCCATCGACAAGTGAGGTTTTCCGAATGAGTACGGACAAGATCAATCGCGGCATCCTGCTCGCCATGGTGCTGATCGGGGCGATCGCCTACGGCCTGCTGTACAGCCACGCCTCGATCATCTTCAAGCTACTCGTGCCGCTCGCCCTGCTCTTCCTGCTGGGATTGGTCGTCCGCGACGTGATCAAGGACCGCGACTCCGGAAAACATTGACGCCCCTGTTCATTGGCTGGGGTAGCGTTCTTCACGAGTTTCGTTGGTCCGAGGCAGCAAGGACTGGAGAATGAGTTCAGCGTTATATGGTCTGCTGACCGCCGTCAGCCTCGCGCTGGCGTTGATCGTGGCGGCCGTCGCTGCCGTGCACGTAAACCGCTTGGAGCGCCGTACGACCACTCCGGTCAGCGAAGAAATCGGGAGCGCCAAAGCGGTTCTGCACAAGGTGCGTAAAGGCGAACCGATGTCGCAGGACGAGTTGGACTACGCAAAGCAAGTGGTTGCCGACCGCGGATCGTTGATGACCCTGTGCATCCCCGGCGCGTTGTTCATGTTGAGCTGCTTTTTCGTCTTCGGCAGCCTCTATCACCTGCATGGAGCGACGCCGTCCGAGCGGACCTTCCTCGGAGTGATCCCCATGCTGACCTCGACGAACCTGGCGATTCAGATTCGCCGCAGCGCCCGGTTGCGGCGGCGGCTGAAGAAAGTGGCCTGAGGCAAGACAAGACCGGGTTGCGGTGTTCCTGGCCTTTGCACCATGATGTGTCAATTGAGCACATGACCGTCTACTATTTGACGGGCGCGAGGGCGAGAGCGGAGGGCACAAACACGATGTCCGGTCCGGGTCGCGAGAGGTGATCGAGTGAGCCCTCGTTCAGCCGGCAGGACTGCGCTGGCGCGGATCTGGATGCCGTTGGTCGCCGTCGTCGCGATCGGCATGGGTCTGCTGTGCATGTACAAGGTGCATCAGTTCTCCGAACCGGAGCCGGTCATCACCGTCAACGGTCCGCAGGCACCCGAGGAGTTCAATCTCAAGCGGATCACCTATGAGGTGTTCGGCTCCGCCGGGCAAGGCGGGAAGCTCGTCTACGTCGACATCGACGGCCATCCGCATCAGGTAGACATCACGACCCTGCCGTGGACCCACACGGAGACCACCACGCTCACGGTGGCGTCCGGCAGCATCTCGGTGCACGTTCATGGCGGTCAGGTCGGGTGTCGAATGCTGGTGGACGGCGTTATCCGCGACGAACAATCGGGCGACCATCAGGACGCCGACGTCCAGTGCAGGGTGAAGTCGGCATGACCGGGCATCGCCTCGACGAGCCCCGGGTCAAGCGTCCTTTCATCCCCAAAATGGTCCGCGCCCTTGCGATTCCGATCATCTTCTTCTGGGGCCTTCTTGCGGTCACCACGAATACCTTTATGCCCCAAGTGGAACGGGTCGCAGAAGAGCTCGCCGGGCCGATGGTCCCGCACTACGCACCCTCGCAGCGGTCGCTGCTGCACATCGGCGAAAAGTTCCACGAATCCGACTCGACGAACTTGACCATGGTCGTGTTCGAGGCGAACCGGCGACTGGGCGACCAGGATCACCGCTACTACGACGATTTGATGCACCGCCTGCAGAACGACACCAAGCACGTGCAATACGTGATGGATTTGTGGGGCAAACCATTCACCGCGGCCGGGGCGCAAAGCGTCGATGGCAAGTGCACCTATGTGCTGCTTCGGCTCGCCGGCGACATCGGCCAGATTCAGGCCAACCAGTCCGTGGACGCCGTGCGCGACATCATCAAAAAGGACACGCCGCCACCCGGGCTCAAGGTCTACGTCAGCGGCGCGGCCCCCCTGGCCGCCGACACCCTCGCCATCGCCAATGCCAGCCTGAACAACGTCACGATCGTCACGATCATCCTCATCGTCGTGATGCTGCTGCTGGTGTACCGAACCCCGTCAACCCTGCTGGTGCCCTTGCTCGGCGTCCTCATCGAAATGCTGGTCGCCAAGGGGGTTGTCTCGACCCTCGGCCATTACGGATACATCGAATTGTCGTCGTTCGCGGTGAACATCGTCATCGCGCTGACCCTGGGGGCGGGGACCGACTACGGCATCTTCCTGATGGGCCGATATCACGAGGCGCGACAGGCCGGCGAAAGCCGGGAGGATAGTTTCTACATCGCCTATAAGGGCGTGGCGCCCATCATCATCGGGTCTGGGCTGACGATCGCCGGCGCCTGCTACTGCTTGACGTTCGCGCGGCTGAACTACTTCCACACCATGGGACCGGCGGTCGCGATCACCATGTTGTTCACCATCGCCGCGGCGATGACGTTGGGTCCGGCGGTGTTGACCGTCGGCAGCCTCTTCGGGATGTTCGATCCGAGAACCAACGTCCACGGGCGGCTCTATCGGCGCATCGGCGCGAGCGTCGTGCGTTGGCCGGTGCCGATCCTGGTGGCCAGTTCCGCCGTCGTCATGCTCGGCGCGATCTTTGTGCCGAGCTACCGGCAGAACTACGACGACCGGCAGTACCAACCGGCCGGTGCGCCTGCGAATCTCGGCTTCCAGGCCGCCGATCGGCATTTCCCGAAGAGCAAGCTGTTCTCCGAGATGTTGATGGTCGAGACCGATCACGATATGCGCAACTCGGCCGACTTCATCTCGTTGGACCGGGTCGCCAGGGCCCTGATCCGGCTGCATGGCGTGGCGATGGTGCAAGGGATGACGCGGCCCTTGGGCCGTGCGCTCGAGCACGCCAGCATTCCCTACCTGTTCACCACGCAGGGCAGCGGCAACGGCCAACAACTCCCGTTCAACAGGGAGCAGAATTCCAACACCGATGCGCAGGCCGAGATCCAGGCGCACTCAGTCGCGGTGTTGCGAAAGGAGATCGGCTTTTTCCAGAAGGTCTCCGACGAACTGCACCAGACGGTGCTCACCGTGGAGGACCTGAAAAGGGTCAGCAACGAGATGAACGAGGAAGTCTCGAATCTGGACGATTTCTTCCGTCCGATCAAGAGCTACTTCTATTGGGAGAAGCACTGTTTCGACATCCCCATCTGCTGGGCGTTCCGATCGTTGTGGGACACGATCGATCACATCGACCACCTGGCCGAAGATATCGACAAAGCCGAAATTTCCCTCGCAGAAGTGGATAAGGCCTTCCCGCAGATCATCGCCCAACTGAAGGCCACCGCTGACGACACCGAGGCGCTGCAATTGAAGTTGGTCAACAGTTACGGGTCGGCGGATCTGCAGTCCATCCAAACCGACCAGACGTTCGACGACCTGATCAACGTCGGCAACGACTTCGACAAGTCCCGCAGCGACGACTTCTTCTACATCCCGCACGAGGCCTTCGACAACGAGGACCTCAAGGCCGGCATGAAGCTGATGATGTCGCCCGACGGCAAGGCCGCCCGCTTCATCGTCACCCACGAGGGCGACGCGATGGGCCCCGAGGGGGTGGAGCATGTCGAACAGTTCCCCGACGCGATCAAGA
Organism: Mycobacterium sp. WUMAC-067; assembly: GCF_020217485.1. Taxonomy (GTDB): domain Bacteria; phylum Actinomycetota; class Actinomycetes; order Mycobacteriales; family Mycobacteriaceae; genus Mycobacterium. Next base: position 95,460 of record NZ_JAEKMI010000001.1, read on the forward strand.
CGCTCCTGAAAGAGACGTCGCTGGCCGGCGCCCGGGTCTACATCGGGGGCTCGGGCTCCAACGACAAGGACATCAAGCAGTACGCGATGTCGGATCTGCTGATCGCGGCGATCGCGGCATTCGTGCTGATCTTCTTGATCATGATGTTCATCACCCGAAGTCTGGTGGCGGCCTTGGTGATTCCCGGCACGGTGGCCTTCTCCTACGCCGGGGCGTTCGGCCTGTCCATCCTCTTTTGGCAGCACCTCGTCGGATTGCACCTGCACTGGCTCGTCCTACCGCTGACGTTCATCATCCTGGTGGCCGTCGGGTCGGACTACAACCTGCTGCTGATCAACAGGGTCAAGGAGGAACTGCACGGCGGCATTCACACGGGTCTCATCCGCGCGCTCGGCAGCACCGGGGGCGTGGTGACGTCCGCGGGTCTGGTGTTCGCGTTCACCATGCTGGCCATGCTCACCAGCGATCTGCGAACCATCGGTCAGGTGGGCTCCACCGTGTGCATCGGCCTGCTGCTCGACACCCTGATCGTGCGTTCGTTCGTCGTGCCGTGCATCCTGCGCATCCTCGGACCGTGGTTCTGGTGGCCGACGCTGGTGCGTACTCACCCGCTGCCGCAGCGCTGAGCCCCACCGACAAGCGCTACCTGAAAATCTGATAAGAGAGCGCATTTGACGACGGGCATAATCGTGGCGTGACAGCCACCGCGGCGATCGCGCCGTCACGGACTCCATCGCTACGGCCCAATGAACTGGCGCAGGCGTCGGTGATGGGTGCCCTGTGCGCGGCGATCGCGATCGTTGCGGTCGTCCTCCCGCACGCGGGGGGGCTGGGTTTGCTGGGAGCCGTGCCGATGGGCCTGCTCGCCTATCGCTACCGGATCCGGGTGCTGATCACCGCGACGGTCGCCGCCGGTGTGATCGGCTTCCTGGTAGTCGGCTTGAGCGGATTCATGACGGTTCTGCTCTGCGCCTACGTCGGCGGGCTGGCCGGAATCGTGAAGCGCCGCAACCGCGGCACGCCGACGGTGATCGCCGTGTCCCTCGTCGCCGGTGTCGTCGTCGGTGTCGCGGTGGTCATCGCCCTGACCGTCCTGGCGCGGTTCCGGCACCTGGTGTTCGGCGCGATCGCCGCCACGGCGGACGGAGTCGCGGCGGTCATGGCGCGGGTTCCACACCTACAGGCGCCGGCGCAGGAGTTCAAGCGGTTCTTCGCCGAAGCGTTGAATTACTGGCAGTGGCTGGTTGTCGGATACGCCGCCATCGCGATCACGGTCGCTTCGGTGATTGGTTGGTGGGCGCTGTCACGCGTGCTGCAGCGGCTGCGCGGCGTTCCCGATGTTCACAAACTGGACGCCCTGCCCGAAAGCGGACCGATTGGGCCGGTGCCGGTGCGGCTGGACGAGGTGCGCTTCCGCTACCCGCACGCTGACCATGACGCGCTGCGTGCGGTCAGCCTGGACGTGCGGGCAGGCGAATACGTCGCGGTCACCGGCGCCAACGGCTCGGGGAAAACCACGCTGACGCTGATACTGACCGGCCGCGAACCGACATCGGGCACTGTCGAACGCCCCGGCGCGGTGGGGCTCGGTCAGCTCGGTGGCACCGCGCTGGTGATGCAGCACTCGGAAAGCCAGGTGCTGGGCACGCGGGTCGCCGACGATGTGGTCTGGGGGCTGCCGCCCGGCAAGACCACGGACGTGGACCGGCTACTGAGGGAGGTCGGCCTCGACGGCTTCGCCGAACGCGACACCGGTGGCCTGTCCGGCGGTGAATTGCAGCGGCTGTCGGTGGCCGCCGCGCTGGCGCGCGAACCGTCGCTGATCATCGCCGACGAGGTCACCGCCATGGTCGATCAGAAGGGCCGGGACGCATTGCTGGCCGTGCTGTCCGGCCTGACCGACCGTTACGGCACAACCCTGGTCTACGTCACCCACTACAGCGATGAGGCCGAATCCGCCGACCGCACAATCGATCTCAGCGCCTCGCTGGATAACACCGCCATGGTCGAGACCGCGGCCGCGCCGGCGCCGACCGTAGCGGTGGGCCGGCATTCCCACGCGCCGCTGCTCGAACTCGTGGGTGTCGGCCACGAATACGGCACTGGCACCCCCTGGGCGAACACCGCGCTCCGCGATGTCAGCTTCGCGGTCCACGAGGGCGACGGGCTGCTGATCCACGGCGGCAATGGCTCCGGAAAGTCCACGCTGGCGTGGATCATGGCAGGATTGACGAAACCGACGACCGGTACCTGTCTGCTTGACGGGCGCCCCGTCGCTGAGCAGGTCGGCATGGTCGCACTCAAGTTCCAGGCAGCCCGGCTGCAATTGATGCGCAGCCGGGTAGACCTGGAAGTGGCCTCTGCGGCTGGCTTTTCGCCTGACGATCACGACCGGGTGACCGCGGCGCTGGCGGTCGTCGGCTTGGATGCCGCGCTGACCAAGCGGCGGATTGACCAGCTCAGCGGCGGCCAGATGCGCCGCGTGGTCCTGGCCGGGTTGCTGGCACGGTCGCCGCGGATGTTGATACTCGACGAGCCACTGGCGGGGCTGGACGCCGCCAGCCAGCGCGGTCTTGTCCAGCTGCTCGCGGACCGGCGGCGGGACACGGGCCTGACCGTGGTGGTCATTTCGCATGACTTCGCCGGGCTGGAAGAGCTGTGCCCGCGCATCGTGCACCTCAGTGACGGTTCGCTTGAACCGGCATCCGGTGCGGCCCAACGCGATACGCCGGCCACGACGTTGCCGGCCAAGCGCGCGGCCCGTCGCCCGCCTCGCCCCGTTGTACTGCTGCGCCCGGTGCCCGGGCGATCCGCCGTGCACGGGCTCTGGGCCGGCACCAAACTGATTACCGTTTTTGGTATTTCGGTGTTGTTGGCATTCTTCCCAGGCTGGGTGGCGATCGCACTGGCGGCCGCGCTCCTGCTGGCGGGCGTGTGGATAGCACATATTCCCCGAGGCGTGCTGCCGTCAGTGCCGCGCTGGCTTTGGATCGTGCTGGCCATCGTCGGCATCACTGCGACATTGGCCGGCGGGAGCCCGGTGATCCACTTGGGCACCGCCTCCATCGGCCTCGGCGGCCTGTTGGACTTCCTGCGCGTCACCGCGATGTCGGTCGTGTTACTCGGCCTCGGCGCGATGGTGTCGTGGACCACCAATATCGCCGAAATCGCGCCCGCGGTGGCCGCGTTGGGTCGCCGGTTGCGGCCATTGCGGATCCCCATCGACGACTGGTCGGCCGCCTTGGCTCTCGCACTGCGCACCTTCCCGATGCTGATCGACGAATTCCGGGTACTCCAAGCCGCTCGCCGGTTGCGACCCAAACACACACCGCGGACCCGCAGGGCCCGCGTGAGGCGACGAGCGGTAGAGGTGATCGATCTGATCGTCGCGGTCATCACCGTGACACTGCGCCGCGCCGACGAGATGGGCGATGCGATCACCGCCCGTGGCGGAGCTGGCCAGATCTCGGCGGCCGTGTCGCGGCCGAAACTGAATGATTGGATAGCACTTTCGATCGTGTCGGTGGTCTGCGGGGCCGCGGTGGCGATCGAGCTGGCGATGTTCGCCGGCCGCTGAACCGGGATGCGCTCAGAACCGCACCAGTGCCGGCACGTCCGCCAGTGCGCAGTCTGGGATGCCTTCAGCTGCACGCAGCAGGAAGTTGAGCTTCTCGATGCGCTCACCCGAGCGCGGCGCGCCATTCTTCTGAAATGGCGCCCCCAACCCCACCGCCAGGTCCATCACCACATCGTCGATGACACCACCCGACCGCCCCGAGGGGATCGCCAAAATAGCGTTCCGCGTGGCGTATTCGAAGCAGTCCAGCGCCTCGGCGATGGTCCCGACCTGGTTGGGCTTCAAAATGAAGCCGTCAACGGCCGACGTCTCGACGGCCCGCTGCAAGCGGTCGCGGTTGGTGACGATCAGGTCGTCCCCCAGAATGATCGAACGGTTGACCGTCTGCACCGCTTTGGAGAATCCGGCCCAGTCATCCCCGTCGAGCAGGTCTTCGATGAACAGCATCGGGAATTCCGTCGACAGTTCCCGCGCATGGTCGATCAGTGCCGCCGCGGTGACCCTCTCGCCGTTGAATGCGTATGTCGCAGAGCTGCTGTCGTATACCTCGCTGGACGCACAGTCGAGCGCGAACGCGACAACGTCGGCGCAGCCGGCGCGCTCGACCGCGTCGACCAACATTTCCAGGACGACGTGCGGATCGCTGGACGGCGCGACGTATCCGTAGGACGACGCCAGCGTCGGTGTGCGGCCGAGTCGCACGGCAAGCACCTCGCCGAGCATTGCGAACACGCTCACACCCGTCTCCACCGCCGCGGCGACGGAGTCCGCACGATACGGCACGACCAGGAATTCGCTGAACGTCTGACAGACATCCCCATAATGACCGCCGTTGATCATGTTGAAGCTGGGCACCGGGACGGTGGTGGGGGGCTTGAGTCCGAGCAGAGCGCCGACGTAAGTGTAGGCGGGCATGCCCGCGGCCGCGGCGGCCGCGCGCAGCAACGCGATCGACGTGGAGTAGATCGCGTTGCCGCCGAGTCGGTGTTTGTCCGGCGTGCCGTCGAGCTCGATCATGATTCTGTCGAGGGACCGCGGATCGTCGAGTTCCGCGCCGAACAGGACGGGAGCGATTTCGTCGGTGACGGCGGCGATCGCGCGGTGCACGCTGAGCCCGTTGTAGTGCGTTCGGTCGCCGTCACGCAGGACGAACGCCTCGTGCGAGCCGACGGACGTGCCGGTCGGTGATGCGCCGCGGCCGACATGACCGGTGTCAGTGGTGATTTCAACCTCGACCAGCGGCCGAGCCTTGCAGTCCAGCAGCTGACGGGCGATGACGGACGCGATCTTCATCATCGACCCCCCGCACGGCACAAAGTTGAGGTCTATTCGAGAGCTCCAGCGTAAGGCGGGTCCGCTGAGAGATAGCTGAGAAGATAGCACCGACCATGAGACGGTTCGCGAACGCGAGAGCGCATGGGCCGGCGCTTTCGCAAGTCGCCTATTACGTGAGTCAGCCCGCGCGCCACATTCGGGGTGAGGCCGAGCTCTACCGTGCCTCGTCTTGGACGCCAAACGTGTTGACGGCCAAGGCCAGCAGCAGGTAGCCACCGATGGTGAATATCAGATCCATGCATTGCTGCTGGGTGAACAGGCGGCACAGTTCATCCCAGGTCGTTTCGCCGATCGTGCTGTCACCCGTGAGGTCGTCGACGGCCCGGATCACGGCTTGGTCGGTCGGGTCGGCGCAGCGGCCGGACCGGATGTCGTCGATCTCGGATTCGGACAGGCCCGCCCGCGCGGCGATGGGAAGGTGGTGCGACCACAGGTAGCCGCACTTGCTTTGATGCACCACGCGAAGCAGCGCGACTTCTCGCACCCGAGGCGACAGCGTCGAGCGGGTCAGCAGGTAGGCATTGAACGGCAGGTAGGACGCCGTCAGGTCGGGGTGGCGGACCAGCGTCGACAAAACATTGCCCGCACCAACGGGATTGGCCCGCTCGACCGGGATCAGGGATGCCAACGCTTCCCGGGCGCGCTCGTCCCACTCGTCGGCGGGCAACGGTGTCAGACGCAGCGGATGCTGGTCGGCTGCCGTCATTCGATCGGCTCGTCGCCGAGCACGGTGGTGCGCAGCATCTCGCGCTGGGAGTTCGGGTCGTACGGGGCCGCACGGTGCAGCACCCCGCGGTTGTCCCAGATGACGGTGTCCCCGACCGACCAGTTATGGCTGTAGACCTTCTCGGGCGCGGTCGCGCGGTCCAGGAGTTCATCCAACAGTGCCCGGCCCGCGTCGAGATCCATGCCGACGACGTAATCCGCGGAGGCGCCCAGCACGAGTGATTTGCGGCCGCTGCGGTGTGTCCACACCAGCGGATGCTCATGCGTACGCCGAGATCGCCAGCGCTGCACCTGTTCCGGTGAAGGGTCGGGATACACGCGGCGCTGGGACGCTTCCAGTGAGTGCACCACACGCAAGGCGCCGAACCGCTCCTTCTCCTCATCGGTCAGGGCGTCGTACGCGGCGTAGCTGTTGGCGAACTCCGTCTCCCCGCCCCATTCGGCCACCTGCACCGCCGAGAGCACCGTGGCCTTCTGGGGGCATTCCTCACCCAGCGGCGTGCAGCCGTCGATGTGCCAGTCGAAGGTCGCCTTCAGGTAGGCGGCTGAGGCGTTCTTGGACTTGTCCAGGGTGATCGGGTAGATGCCGGGTACCGGATGGTGACCGTCGGAGGAGTGATCGACTCCACCGAGGCGACGGCAGAAGCCGACCTGGGCCGCCGGGTCGAGGTGCAGCCCACGGAAGACCAGAACCCCGTTGTCTTCCAACGCATCCAACACCGCGGCACCGACCGAGTCGTCGTCGGCCAGCGCGGTGGGCTCGAGGCCCGCGACTTCGGCGCCGACGGACTCGGTGAGTTTCGTGATGGTCAGCAGACCCATGGTCGGACCTTTCGGAGAAGGGATGAATCAGGGCACCGGCCAGCCGGTCCGGGTCATGACCGCGTCGGCGGCGTCGACCGGGGCCGGTTGATGCATGATCTCGACCGCCATGGCGACCATGATCAGCGAATAGATCATGTGCAACAGGTTCAGCGCGTCGTCCGGCAGGTTGTCGAGCGGAAACTTGTCGCAGTAGTCGATGGCCTCTTCGAGGCGGGGGAAGAACGCGTCGTAGAAGCCAAGCAGCTCCGGCATCGACGCACCGACCCGGGCGTTCCAGCGCTCGGTCTCGGTTGCCAGGCACCAGGTTTGGGCGTAGTCCTCCAGCTCGGCGAATGCGCTGGGCAACATGGGATGCATGGTCACACCCCCACCGGATCCTGTTCGCGGCGATAGGCTTCGACCCAGTCGACGACGACCTTGTGCAGGTGGCGCACCAAGATCTCTTGGTCGTTGAGGGGGAAGTCGTCGACGATGCCGTACTCCAGCGCCGCCTGCGTACCACCCAGCATCCCGGCGTCTTGCAGCGCAAACTCTTTGAGCACCACCGCGGCGACCTCGTGTTCGATGCGTTCCCGCACGGTGCTCGCCGGGTGGAAGTAGGTGTATGCCTCGAACCGGTGCGTGTTGTGCGAGGTGGGCCAGTACCGGTACAGCAGATACCACCCGCCGTAGATCAGAATCTCGATGTTCGGGAAGATCTGGAAGTTGCTGATCCCCCAGGGCTCGATCCCTCCCGGGTTGAGGCCGGCCGGCAGCTCGCCGATGTCCGGGGTCCGCCACGGCCCCACCAGACCGCTGCGGGTGGCCCGCTCGATCGGGTACATGTATTCCGGCGGCAACAGCCAGCGGCGCCGTCCGGCGGTGGAGACCAACCGGTGCGGGCCGTCGAGTTGGAAATGCCCGCAGGTGAATCCGGCGTTGGGGTCGCGCACCTCCGACGGCACCTGTTGTGAGTGCAGCGAGGGCACGTGGTAGTACTCCTGGAAGGCGTCGGCGAAGATCTTCCAGTTGCTGTTGTTGTGGGCCACCCAGTCGTAGCGTTCGGTCAGCTTGCCGAATGGATAGTCGTCGAGGCCGGTGATCATCGGGCCGAGGAACTCGCGCAGGCTCTGGCGCGGTTCGCTGTCGAAGTTGATGAAGACGAAGCCGTTCCACACGTCGCAGTGCACCGAACGCAATCCGTACTTTCCCGGATCGAGGTCGAAGAACTCCGATTCCTGCTGCACGAACTTCAGCTCGCCCTGCAGGTCGTAGCGCCAACCGTGGTACTTGCAGGTGAACTGCCGGCACGTCCCGCGGGTCTCTTCACCGGGAAAGTCGTTCCACACCAGTTTGTTTCCGCGGTGCCGGCACACGTTGTAGAAGGCGCGGATTCGCTCGTCTTTGCCTTTGACCACGATCACCGACGCCCCGACGACTTCGATCTCTTTGGTCAGATAGCTGCCGACGCGGGGCAATTCCTCCACCCGGGCGACGTTGAGCCACGCCCGCTTGAAGATCGCTTCCCGCTCGAGTTCGTAGAACTCCGGTGACGTCGAATCTCTGAAAGAGACGGGCCCGGTTCCCAATTCGGGGTAGTGCTCGGTCCAGGAGCCTTCCGGCGGCCGGCCTGATCTGGTCATCGCATCCCTCACTATCACATCACCGATCCGCCATTGACACCCAAGACCTGACCGGTGATGTACCTTGCTTCTTCCGAACATAAAAATCCCACCGCCGCCGCGATATCGGCCCCGGTTCCCAGGTAGCCCAACGGGATATTGCTGGCGATCTGCTCGTTGGAGGGCAGGTACCCGGCGGCCTGGCCCTGGTGCTGCATCGGTGTCTCGATGCCCGAGGGTGGAATGTTGTTGACGGTGATCCCGTGCGGCGCGTATTCGCGGGCCAGTGACTTGGTCAACGTGATCACGCCCCCTTTGGACGCCGCATAGTGGGCGGCGAACGGGGATCCGCGCTGGGCGCTCGACGACGAGATCATCACGATCCTCCCCCAGTTCGCCTCCACCATGTCGGGGAGCGCGACCTGGCAGCAATGAAACGTGCCGGTCAGGTTGACATCGATGATCCGCGACCAGGATTCGGCGGTGATGTCCAGGAAGGGCGAAAACCCGAACATCCCGGCGCTGGTCACCAGGACCGTCACCGGCCCCAGTTCGCTGCGCACCTTCGCGAATGCCTGCTCCACAGCGGACCGGTCGGTGACGTCCGCGCCCACCGCGAGCGCGGTCGCGCCTTCGGCGCGCAGGTCGTCCGTGACACGTTGCGCCGCATGCTCATTGAGATCGAGGACGGCCACTTTGAGGCCGCGCCGACCCAATTCGTGACAAGTCGCCTCCCCCATGCCTGAGGCGCCGCCGGTCACCACCGCCACCCGCGTCATCGCAACCGCTCCACCGTCGACCGCCTTTTCGCTCATTCGTAGACCACCCGCACCGTGGGACTGGTCGGCACCGCCTGGCACGTCAGCACCCAGCCTTCGTCGACCTCGTCCTGGTCGAGCGCATCGTTGTTGATCATCCGGGCACTGCCCTGCGTCAGGCGGCCCATACACGTTCCACACGAACCGATTTCACACGAGGACGGCGCCCGCAGCCCCGCCATGCGGGCCGTCTGCAGCAACGTATTGCCCGCGTAGTACGGCGCGGTGGTCGTCGATCCGTCCAGCACGATGGTGACCTCGTCGGTGACCGCGTCGGCGTCGGGCGGCGCCGCCGCGGTCACATCGGTCACGTCGAAGTGCTCGATGTGCAGGCGGTCGGCTGGCACCCCCGCCCCACCCAGGGCGGCCCGCACCGTCTCCATGAACTCGTTCGGCCCACAGACGTAAAAGTCGGCGCCGTCGGTGTTCTCGAGGAACGCGGCGATGTCCGCTTGGGTGGCGAAGCCGGTTTGGTCGTCGAGATGGTGGTGCAGGACGAAGCGGTCTGCGTGCTGTCTTTCCAGCGCCTGCAGGGCCTCATCGAAGATCACCGCGTCACGATTCCGGTTGGCGTAGAACAACCGCGCGCTGCGCGTGCCGGACGCCAGCGCGGTGCGCAGCAGCGAGAACACCGGCGTGATGCCGCTTCCGCCGGCGAACGCGACCAGCTCTCGGTCGGTGTCGTTCAAGACGAAGCGACCCTGCGGCGGTAGGGCGTACAGCTGGTCGCCGGGTGCGGCGGTGTCGTTGAGCCAGTTCGACACCGCGCCGTCGCGGTCGCGTTTGACCGTGATGCGCAGGTCTTCGCCGACGGCGGGGGACGACGACATCGAGTAGCAGCGCCGGTACTCGCGTCCGTCGATGCTGACCAGCAGCGTCAGGAATTGTCCGGCTTGGTAGCCGAACTGTGCCGCACTGCCCTGCGGAACATCGACAACGATCGACACGGCGTCGCGGGTTTCGCGTACCACCTGCTTGATCCGCAGCGGCACAAAGCCGTCCGGCACATCAGCCATGTCGACACCCCCGGGTCCGGTGCTCAGCGTCGCCGGACCGGCGTCCGTTGCCATGCGGTTCTCTCCCATCCCCGCCAGAGTATCAACTACTTGCGATTAGTCTCAAGTACTAGATATTCATCGTCCGGCGCCGCGGCCCGAAGGTGCGCGCGGGCGCCGTCGTAGCAGGTGTCAACCCTCGACGTGATCGTCGAACAGCTCATGGCCGGTGCCCTTTTCGACCACGCGGCCCAGCAGTTCGCGCAGGGTCCGCTGCTCGTCCTCGGTCAGCACGCCGAACACCTCCTGGTGTGCGGCGATCGCGTCGTTGACGACCGTCTCGGCGACTTTGCGGCCTTCCCCGGTCAGGTAGGCCCGCAGGATGCGCGCGTGTTGGGGGTCCTGTTTTCTTTCCACCAGGGCGCGGCGCTCCAAGGCGGTGAGCGCGAGCTGAACGCCCTGCGGGCTGATCAGCAGCCGGCGGGCCAATTCGGCGCCGGACAACCCGGGTTCGTTGGCCAATTGGCGCAGCACACCGATCTGGGCAGTGCTCACACCGTGTTCCCGCATCGCCTCGTTGATGGTGGTCAGGGAGTAATAGAAGGCCTGTTTGAGCAGCCACAGGATGTTGTCGGTGAGTTCCATAGCTGCCTCCGTCAGGCCGCGGGGTTCTTGTAGATCTGTCCGTTCTTCATGACAAAGCGGACGTCGAGGGTCCTGGCGATGTCATCGAACGGGTCCCCCGGCACGGCGATGATGTCGGCCAGATAGCCGGGCGCCAGCCTGCCCAACTCGTCGTCGGCGTCGATCAGCTCGGCGGCCACCACCGTGGCCGCGCGGATTGCCTGTGCGGGAGTCATGCCCCGCGCAACCAGTGCGCCCAGTTCTTTGGCGTTTTGGCCGTGCGGGATGGCCGGCGCGTCGGTACCACACGCGATCCGGACGCCCGCGTCAATCGCCTTGGGCAGCATGGCCTTTGCGCGTGGGAACACCTCGAGCGCTTTCTTGCGCAGCTCCGGTGCGATGCGGTCGATGGCCATGGCCTCGGTCAGGTATGTGGTCGAGACCAGGAAGGTGCCGTGGTCGACCATCATCTGGATCGTTTCGTCACTGGCCAAGAAGCCGTGCTCGATGCAGTCGATCCCGGCACGGATGCAGGCTTGTACGGCGGTGTCTCCGACGGCGTGTGCGGCCACGCGGACTCCGGCGCGGTGGGCTTCGTCGGCGATCGCGGCGAACTCGGCATCGGAGTACTGCTGCGCGCCGGGGGCGGTGCTGTGCGACATCACCCCGCCCGAGGCGGAGACCTTGATCAGCTTGGCGCCGTGCCGGATTTGGTAACGCACGCAGGCGATCACGTCGGGGACGCCGTTGGCGATGCCCTCGGCCACCGACAGCGGCATGACCCCGGGAGCCAACCGCTGAAAGACCGTCGGGTCCAGGTGCCCGCCGTACGGGGTGACGGCATGGCCGGCGGGATAGATGCGCGGCCCGATGTGCCAGCCCTGGTCGATGGCGCGCTGCAGCGCCACGTCGAGCAGATACCCGCCGGTCTTGACCATCAGCCCGAGATTGCGCACCGTGGTGAACCCGGCGTCCAGGGTGGTGCGCGCGTTGACCGCACCGCGCAACGTGCGATAGGAGGGGTCGTCCTGCACGCCATGCATGGGCGACGGCAGGCCCTCCGGTCCGCCGGGCCCGCCGATGAGCAGGTTGAGTTCCATGTCCATCAGGCCCGGCAGCAGCGTCATGTCGCCGAGGTCGATGATGGTGGCCGAATCCGGCAGCGGCTCTTCGGGATTGATCGCACCGATGCGTTCGCCTTCGACCACGATCACCGCCGGAGCGTGGATCTGCCCCGTGACGACGTCGGCCCAACGCGCCGCCCGCAGGACGGTCGCCTCGGTCATGGAACCGGCTCGGACACGCAGTCCAGGGTCGAAGCGCCCGAGTCGGGGACGCGGGGTTGCTTCCAGCACTCCACCGGGAACGACACCATGATCATGGAGTAGAGCAGGTGCATCAAATTCAGAACGTCGTCCGGCAAGTCGTCGAGAGAGAACTTGTCGCAGAACGACAATGCTTCCTCAGCGCGCGGGGTGATCGCGTCGTAGAAGGCCTTCATTTCGACCATCGAACTGGCGAGCCTCTTGGCGTAGCGTTCGGGTTCGCTGGCCAGGCACCACTCGGCGAACGGTTCGAGGTCGGCGAACTCGGCGGGCAGCATCGTCGGCATCGCGTTCACACCCCCGCGCTCGTCGTCCGGCGATAGTCATCGATCCAGGCCGCGGTCTCCTTGTGCAGGTGCCGGATCAGGACCTCCTGGTCGCAGAGCAAGAACTCGTCGATCACCTCGGATTCGAGCATCGTCTGGGTCGCCTCCAGCGTGTTGGCGTCCTGCAGCCCGTATTCCTTGAACGACACCGCCGCCAGTTCCTGGGCCACCCGCTCGCGGGGGGTGCGCGGCGCCGGGAAGTACAGCGTGCCCTCGAAGAGGTGACTGTTGTAAGTCGTCGGCCAGTAGTGGTAGGTCAGATACCAGCCCTGGCCCCAGAACAGGATGACGAAGTTCGGGAACAGCTGGAACGAATCCAGCCCCCACGGATCACATTTCGCCGGGTTGAGCCCCTCGGGCATCGGGCCCAGATCGGGCTTGTCCCACGGCCCGAACAGCCCGCTCTGGCAGATGTCCTCCATCGGTTTGCGCATCTCGTCCGCCATTTCCCAGGCGCGCACCCCCGAGGTGCTGACCAGCCGGTGCGGCCCGTCCAGCCGGTAGTGCGGGGCCTCAAAACCCGCCTCGGCGGCCGCCTTCGAGTACGCGGTCGGTGACTGGTTCGCGTGCAACACGGGCGCGTGATAGAACTCCTGGAACGCGTCCATGTAAAGCTTCCAGTTCGCCTTGACTTCAGAGCGATAGCACCAGCGCGAGATCATCTTGTCGAACGGGTAGCCTTCCAGCCCGGTGATCATGGGTCCGAGGAACTCTCGCAGCGACTGCTCGGGCTTCTTGGCGAAGTTGACGAAGATGAACCCTTCCCACACGTCGCAGTGCACCGGCACCAGCCCGTAGCGACCCTTGTCGAGGTCGAAGAATTCCTCCTCCTGCTGCACGAAGGTGAGGTTGCCGTCCAGGTCGTAGCGCCAACCGTGGTATTTGCAGGTGAACTGCCGGCACACTCCGCTCGTTTCTTCCTGCGGCAGGTCGTTCCACACCAGCTTGTTGCCGCGATGCCGGCACACGTTGTGATAAGCCTTGATATCGCCAGATGTCGTGCGAACCAGGATGATTGAGGTGTTGACGACCTTCAGTTCCCGGGTGAGGTAACTACCCTTGCGCGGAAGCTGTTCAACGCGACCGACATTCAGCCAGGCCCGCTTGAAGATGGCGTCGCGTTCCAACTCGTAGATCTCGGGGCTGATCGAGTCCTCGTAGGACACCGGCGCGGTGCCCAATTCCGGGTAGTGCTGAGTCCAGCTTCCCTCCGGCGGTTTAGGAAATCGAGGCATGATCGCTCCTTATGCAGTCCAATCTCACCGAAACCTCAGGTGTCAGCCGCTCGCCGCGGCACTGCCCGCGCGAAAACAACCACCTGCGCACCGGTTTCACCCATCCCTGAGAGCTCCGTCAGGGCCGACGGTATATCCTCGACTCACCAATAGCAAGTAGTTGATACTGGCCCCCGGGAGGCGCGGATGGACCACAACCCCGCACTGCAAATCGCCGCAAGAGACGGGGCACGGCCGCCCGCCGGCGTCCTGCGCGTCATCTCGCCGCACACCGAGGAACCCATCGCCGAGGTCAATGCGGCGGGATCCGACGACGTCGACGCGGCGGTGGCCGGCGCGCGGGCGGCCTTCGGGCCCTGGGGCCGCAGCGAGCCGGCGGAGCGGATCGCCGCGATCCGGCGCCTGGCCGACATCTACGACGGACGCCGCGCGGAGATGGCCACGACGATCACGGCCGAGATCGGCGCCCCGATCAGCTTCGCCCAGCGCGCCCAGGTCGGCCTGCCGGCGTTCATGATGCGCGCGTTCTGCGACCTGGCCGAAAGGCATCCGTGGCAGGAGACGAGGCCCGGGTTCTTCGGGAGCGACGTGCACGTCCGCAAGGAACCCGTCGGCGTCGTCGCGGCGATCGTGCCGTGGAACATGCCCCAGTTCCTCATCGTCACCAAACTGGTGCCCGCGCTGTTGGCCGGCTGCACCGTCGTGCTCAAGCCTGCCCCCGAAAGCCCGTTGGACGCACTGCTTTTGGGCGAGATGATCACCGAGGCCGGCCTGCCGCCGGGCGTGGTCAGCGTCCTGCCGGGCGACGGTGCGCTGGGCGCCTACCTCGTCGCCCACCGTGGCGTGGACAAGGTGTCGTTCACCGGCTCCACCACGGCGGGGCGCGCCGTGGCCGCATCCTGCGCGGTCAACCTCACCAAGGTCAGCCTGGAACTCGGCGGCAAGTCCGCCGCCGTGGTCCTCGACGACGCATCGCCGGACAAGGTGGCCGCCGGGGTGCGCTCCGCGAGCCTGTCCAACAGCGGCCAGATCTGCAATGCGCTCACCCGGGTGCTGGTCCCGCAGGGGCGCCACGACGAGTACGTCGACGCGCTCGCGGCCGAGATGGCCGGCCTTCGCGTCGGCGATCCCAACGATCCCGACACCCAGCTCGGTCCGTTGGTGTCCCGGCGCCAGCAGCAGCGCGTTCGCGACTACATCCAGATCGGTCAGGACGAGGGCGCGCGCGTCGTCGTCGGCGGCACCGACATGCCCGACGGGCTCGACCGCGGCTGGTATGTCCGGCCCACCCTGTTCGCGGCGGCCGACAACACCATGCGCATCGCCCGGGAAGAGATCTTCGGGCCCGTCATCACCGTCATCCCCTACCGCGATGACGAGGAGGCGCTGGCGATCGCCAACGATTCCGATTACGGCCTGGCGGGATCGGTGTGGAGCGACGACACCGACCGCGCGCTGGCGATGGCCACCCGCATCCACACCGGGACCGTCGGCGTCAACCAGGGGTACACGATGGATCCCTTCGCGCCCTTCGGCGGGGTCAAGGCAAGCGGCTACGGACGCGAGCTCGGGCCCGAAGGCCTCGACAGCTACCTGGACACGAAATCGATCGCGATCGCCGCGGGATCCTAGAATCCGTTGCCGCCCTTGGCGTTTGGCACGGATCTAAGGCATTGTCATGCCGCTTTGGCGTATCTGCGAACCACGTCGTCCTCGCCGAACGTGCTGGTGCGCTGTTGGCCGTTGTCGTCGCGGCTGAAAAATGTCCATTGCCGCGGACCGCTCTGCGGACCACTGATCATTTTCACGGTCAGGCGCAATTCCGTGGGGCGCCGCGTGCCGATGACGTCGCCGACCCGGATCTGCGACGGGTGAATCTCGGGTGCGTCGGACCAATTCTGTGTGGACATGATGTCCATCCTCCCTTGTTCCCACCAGCCTATCCGCAGTTCCGCGTTTCTCGCGGGCGGATCAGCTTGCCGCGGCCGTCGCCCTTACCCGGACGG
Source organism: Mycobacterium sp. WUMAC-067 (assembly GCF_020217485.1). Taxonomy (GTDB): domain Bacteria; phylum Actinomycetota; class Actinomycetes; order Mycobacteriales; family Mycobacteriaceae; genus Mycobacterium. The sequence goes on from NZ_JAEKMI010000001.1 coordinate 110,853, forward strand.
GCGGCGCGCCCTCTGGGGAGACGCGCCTGAGGTCAGTAGCATGTCCTCGGCACCTCATACGTCCCGAGATGACCAAAACAGGCCTGTAGCTGGCCTGACGCAGGGGAGGTGGCGGTGAGCAGATTCGTTGATGCGATGCTGTGCGCTGCGGAGACGAGTACCCACGGCCTGGTGACCGGCGAGCCCGGTTCGCCAGTTCGGTCCACCTGGACCGAAGTTCATCAGAGCGCCCGGCGGGTAGCCGGCGGATTGGCGGCGCTCCGGGTCGGCGCGGGCGATCGGGTCGGTGTGCTGGCCGGCGCCCCGGCGGAAGTCGCGCCGATCGCGCAGGGTGTGTGGCTGCGCGGCGCGTGTCTGACGATGCTGCATCAACCGACGCCACGCACCGATCTGCAGGCGTGGGTCCGCGACACCCTGGCGGTCATCACGATGATCGAGGCGACCGTCGTGATCGTGTCGGAGCCGTTCATGGCCGCCGTGGACGTGTTGGCCGAGCACGACGTCGCGGTGGTGACGATGGCCGAGCTGTTGAGCGCCGCACCGACCGCTGTCGTCGACAGCGGTGAGGACGATCTGGCGCTTCTGCAGTTGACGTCGGGCTCGACGGATTGTCCCAAAGCAGTGATGATCACTCATGCGAACGTGATCGCCAACGCCGAGGCGATGTTCGTCGGTGCCCGGTACGACCTGGATACCGATGTGATCGTGAGCTGGTTACCTCTTTTCCACGACATGGGAATGACCGGATTTTTAACGGTGCCAATGCTATTCGGTGCCGAGTTGGTCAAGATCACGCCGATCGACTTCCTGTCCGATATCTTGTTGTGGCCCAAGTTGATCGATAAGTACCGAGCGACCATGACCGCGGCACCGAATTTTGCCTACGCGTTGCTGGCCAAGCGGTTACGGCGGCACGCAAAGCCCGGTGATTTTGATCTGTCGTCGTTGCGGTGGGCGTTATCGGGTTCCGAACAGGTCGAACCGGCCGACGTGGAGGAACTGTGTTTGGCCGGCGCGCCGTTCGGACTGCGTCCAGAAGCGATCTTGCCCGCCTATGGAATGGCCGAAACAACTGTGGCAGTGTCATTTTCGGAGTGTGGCCGTGGACTCGTCGTCGATGAGGTGGACGGCGACATGCTGGCGGTGCTGCGGCGCGCAGTGCCCGCCTCCACCGGCCGCACCCGTCGGCTCGCGTCGCTGGGGCCGCTGCTGAACGGCATACAGGCACGCATCGTCGATGAGGACGGCGCCCTTCTGGCGCCTCGAGGTGTGGGAGTCATCGAGTTGCGGGGTGATCCGGTCACGTCCGGGTATGTCACGACGGCCGGTTTTGTGGCCGCTCAAGACAATCAGGGGTGGTTGAACACGGGCGATCTGGGTTACCTCACCGAGCAGGGCCACGTGGTCGTCTGCGGTCGGGCCAAAGACGTCATCATCATGGCCGGACGCAACATCTACCCCGGTGATGTCGAACGTGCTGCCGGGCGGGTCGTCGGCGTGCGCGCCGGGTGTGTGGCGGCCGTGCGGCTCGATGCCGGCCATTCTCGGGAATCGTTTGCCGTTGCGGTGGAGTCGAACGACGTCGACGATCCCGCGCAGGTGCGGCGCATCAAGCACGAGGTCGCTCACGAAGTCGTCACCGAAGTCGCGGCTCGGCCACGCAGCGTGGTGGTGCTGGCTCCAGGGGCGATTCCCAAGACGCCGTCCGGCAAGCTGCGTCGCGGTTACGCGCTGCCCCTGGTCACCTGACCGCGCTCCTATAGCGAGCAAACCTCGATGGTGGGGTAGCGTCGAAGGTGAGCCGTTTCGTTGTCCGCGGAAATTACCGCAATGGGCGCAGTGAACACCCAAGGGCAATGTGATTCCTCCACTCGCACGCGACCGCGGACGAGCGATGCCGAACTTAGGAACAATCTGTGTATCGCACGTTGAGCCGACGCACGGCCGTCCCCGTCCGGGTCTCGGTAGCCCACCAGTTGGGCGGCGACATCGACGGAGCGTGGTGGCCACGCGCGGACCGCATCACCAACGAATTGCCCGGCCTTGTCGCGGCACTGACACCCCTGCTCGGCGACATCTGCTCTGTCAACGTCAACTGGCCGGCCCTACAACGGCCGCCCGATTTCAACTGGCACGGATGGGAACACAAGCGCCAGCACGTGATGACGTTCATCGGCAGCGAGGAGCGGGTGAACCTTTTGATCGTTCCTTATGCGACGTACAGCGGGCTTGCGCTGATGGTGCTGCGCCGCGCGGCCGGGCTGCCCGTCGAGGGCAAGGACCGCGACAAACCCGCATTTGTCACCGCCGGCTCGATCCTGCAGGCCGCCCGACAACAACGCGCCCTCGACTGTTAAGCGATTTCGCTGACGACGTAGACGGCGACATAACCGATCGGGATACCGGTCCAGGTTGCAATGCACTCGCGCGCGGCCAGTTCCACCGCGGCCCGACTGGTCGTGCGGGTGGTCCGGCCGATTTCGGGAACGCTGATCGCCCATCCGTCGGCGTCGCGGGTGACTTCGATGTCGAAGCACTGACCGACCATCGGACATTTCACGCGGGGAGCGACCCGCTGTCGACGGACGCTACGCGGCGCTTGTCGGCGCAGCAGAGTGGGCTGAACAGGCATGGCTGCTTTCCTGAGTCGCAATCGAACCGCGGGCTAGATTAATGCGCCCCAAGACGAAAACCTAATCGGCGGATCGCCGCCGCATAACGGCGTTGCCCGAAGCCGGCGTGGTTCGCAGCGGTCACGGGTGGCTCCAGCCGCGCAGTTGTGCCGCAATGTCGTCGAGACCGGCCATCGCACCGGTGGCCACCCGGATCACCAAATCGAAGCGATCGTCCTCGGGCGCACTGATCCACTGGGCGTTGATTGCCAGGAACGTCCGGCAGGCCGCCCACCCGAGTCGCTTGTTCCCGTCCACCAGCGCGTGATTCCGTGTCAGCGAATGCAGCAGTGCGGCGGCCTTGACGTGCAGATCCGGGTAGGCGTCCTGGCCAAAGATGGAGGCTCGAGGACGCGCCAGAGCGGATTCAAGCAAGCCGTAATCCCGGACAATGACGTCCACTCCGACGGCTTTTCGGGCAATTTCCAGAAGATCCTCGAGGTCCAGATAGTCCGTCATGCGTCCTTGAGGCGCTCCAGAACACCTGCCTCCTCGCGAAGCACGCGCTGCAGCGCATCGGCGACCTTGGCCTTGTGCGCCCGCCGGGCGATGTACTCGTCGATGGCCGACAGCGCGACGGCCTGCATCGATCGGCCTTCCGCACTGGCCTGCCTGCGCAGCGCTTCCGCCTGCTGTTCACTGGGCCGAAGAGTCATTCCCATAGCCGAATGATACCGGACTGATACCACGGCGCGCCTAGTAATGTGTGATGTAGGCCACATCTGCGCGTGATATGTTGCGGGCGTCACAACCAAGGAGATTTCATGGTGGGCGTGAATCGTACGAACAAGGCCATGGTCACGCCTCGTTCCGGCGCGGCGGTCAATTCGCACCGGCTGTTCATGGCGTTTCTGGCCGTCACGATATTCATCAGCGCGGTCGCCGGCGTCGTCGCCGCGGCGTCGACGGGGCACGAGACCGCCGCGCTCGTCATCGCGCTCGTGGCCGGCGGGAGTTTCATGACCGCCGCATTCTGCTAGACCCGCGACGTCGATTGGCGCGATGCGCCCAGTTATTTCGGTGGAGCTAAGGGGACTCGAACCCCTGACCCCCACACTGCCAGTGTGGTGCGCTACCAGCTGCGCCATAGCCCCAAGTCGTGCTCATCGAAGCTACACCACCGGTAACCGTCCTTCAAAGTTGCTGCTCAGGAAGATTCAACGTGTGCGGAGACGGCAAGGGGTCGGGCTCCGGAACGGGCACCGTCCGGGTCTCCGGGGCCACCACCCAGCCCACCGCGGCGATCAGCAAAACGATGCCGCTGATGATGAAACCCCAGCCGTAGCTCAGCCGCTCGGCGACCCAACCGAGCGTCACGGATCCGACGATCGCGCCCAGGTCGGACATCATCTGAACGGCCGCCACCGGACTGCCCGCGCGCGCCTCGCTGCCCAGGATGTCGGCGACGGCGGCCTGCATCGGCGACATGTAGATGCCCGTCACCGCCCCCACCACCACCGCGGCGACCAGAAACCTCGGCAATGACGACGCCGCGCCCAAGAAGATGGTCGCCGCGCCGGACAACGCCAGGCCCACGATCATCAACGTGCGCCGTCCCATCCGGTCGGACAGGTAGCCACTGGGGATCATGGCCAACGCGTTGCCCCCTGCGAACGCCGCGAGCGCAATGCCGATGACGCCGACGCCGCGGCCCATGACGTCGGTGATGAACAAGGGGACCAGGGCGACACGAAGGCCGAACGCCGACCAACCGGTCGCGAAATTGGCCCCGAGCGAGGACCAATAGGCGCGCACGCGCAACGCCTCTCGCATCGTCACCGTCGACCGCGTCGGCGGCCCCGGGGCGGCCAGGGCCGAATTCCGCAAGCCGAAAAACAGCACCACCGCCACACCGAGCAGCGCGACGCCGTACACGATGAACGGCGCGGTGAGCCCCCAACCGGCCGCCAGGGCGCCGACGGCCGGGCCGCCCACGGCCCCGACCATGAACGACGTGGTGAAAAGGCCCGCGACCCGTCCGCGGGCGTCGGGCGGGCTGATATGGATCATCAGTCCCAGCGCCGAAACATAAAACATTGTCGATCCGATTCCGCTGATGACGCGGAAAGCCATCAATTGCCAGTAAGCCTGGGAAAACGCACACGCGCCGGTGGAGACCGCGACGATCACCATCCCGCCGATGTAGATCCGCCGCTCCCCCAGCCGCTGCACCAGCTGCCCGCTGACCGGCGCAAAACACAGGCGGGCCAACGAAAAGACGGTGACCAAGAAGGTCACCGCCTTGATGCTGACGCCGAAACTGCGGGCGAAAGACGGCAGCGCCGGCGAAATGACCCCGTAACCCAGGGCAACCATGATATTTGCCCAGCTAAGGATCCAAACTTCGCGCGGCAGGCGGGTCGAACGCGGCGCGCGTCCCCCCGGGCGGGTAAGGCGGGGGGAAAGGGTCACCCGATGACTTTATTAACTACCTCGCGCGCAGTTTCTTGCACCTCCGCTAAATGCCCTTCTCCGTTGAAAGATTCCGCATAAATCTTGTACACGTCCTCGGTTCCCGACGGTCGCGCGGCAAACCACGCGTTGGCCGTTGTCACCTTCAATCCGCCCAACGCGGCGCCATTGCCCGGCGCAGCGGTCAGCTTGGCGGTGATGGGCTCCCCCGCCAGTTCCGTTGCCGTCACCTCGTCGGCCGACAGCTTGGCCAGCCGGGCCTTTTGCTCGCGATCGGCCGGCGCGTCGACCCGCGCGTAGAACGGCGTGCCGTATTGGGCGGTCAACCGTTCATAGCGCTGCGAGGGACTCGACCCCGTGACCGCCAAGATCTCGGAGGCCAGCAAGGCCAGGATGATGCCGTCCTTGTCGGTGGTCCACACGGAGCCGTCACGCCGCAGGAACGACGCCCCGGCCGATTCCTCGCCGCCGAAGCCGATGCCACCCTCGATCAGGCCGTCGACGAACCACTTGAAGCCGACCGGCACCTCGATGAGCTTGCGGCCGATGCCGGCGACCACCCGGTCGATCATCGACGAACTGACCGCGGTCTTGCCGACCGCGATGCCGCCCGGCCACGACGGCCGCTGCGTGTAGAGATATTCGATGGCCACCGCCAGGTAGTGGTTCGGATTGAGGAGCCCCGCGTCGGGGGTGACGATGCCGTGGCGGTCGGAGTCGGCATCGTTGCCCGTGGCGATCTGGTAGCGGCCGGGGTTGTCGGACATCGCGCGGATGAGTCCCGCCATGGCGTCGGGCGAGCTGCAGTCCATCCGGATTTTGCCGTCGTGGTCGAGCGTCATGAACCGCCACGTCGCGTCGACCAGCGGATTGACCACGGTCAGATCCAGGCGATGCCGCGCGGTGATCTCGCCCCAATAGTCCACGCTCGCCCCGCCCAGCGGGTCGGCGCCGATCCGCACCCCGGCCGCGCGGATGGCATCGATGTCGACCACGTTGGGCAGGTCGTCGACATAGTTGCCGAGGTAATCGTGGCGCTGCGCTTCCTGCAGTGCGCGGGCCAGCGGAATGCGCTTGACGCCCGACCCGTCGCGCAGAATCTCGTTGGCGCGCTTGGCGATTGCGTTGGTTGCGTCGGTGTCGGCCGGGCCGCCGTTGGGCGGGTTGTATTTGATGCCCCCGTCCGAAGGCGGGTTGTGTGACGGCGTCACGACGATTCCGTCGGCCAGCGCGTCGGTGCGGCCGCGGTTGTAGGTGAGGATGGCGTGGCTGACCGCCGGGGTCGGCGTGTACCGGTCGCGGGAGTCGATCATGGCGACGACGTCGTTGGCGGCCAGCACCTCCAGCGCCGAGACCCAGGCCGGCTCGGACAGGCCGTGCGTGTCCCGTCCGATGAACAACGGGCCCGTTGTGCCGCGCTCGGCCCGGTACTCGACGATGGCCTGGGTGATCGCCAGGATGTGCGCCTCGTTGAATGCGCCATTGAGTGCCGACCCGCGGTGTCCCGACGTGCCGAATGCCACCTGCTGCGCGACGTCGCCGGGATCGGGCTGAAGCGAGTAATAGGCCGTCACCAGGTGGGGCAGATCGACAAGGTCTTCGGGTTGGGCCGGCTGACCGGCGCGAGGGTTGGCCACCATGGTTACCAATTCTGCCCGTGTCCGAGTCCCCCCGGCCTGCGCCGGTCGGTACTCCCGCCATACGCTGCGTAGCGCACCGGCAAACGAAGGGAATCGACGCCAGTGGCGCAACGGGACTATCGCGAATTGGCCGCGGTGTTTGCCGGTGGGGCGCTGGGCTCCCTGGCCCGTGCCGCACTGAGCGCCCTCGCCGGCGGCGACCCAGGGAGCTGGCCGTGGCCGACGTTCACGGTCAACGTCGTGGGGGCCTTTCTGGTGGGTTATTTCACGACCCGACTGTTGGAGCGGTTGCCGACGTCGAGCTATCGGCGCCCCTTGCTCGGCACCGGATTGTGCGGTGGCTTAACCACTTTCTCCACGATGCAGGTGGAGACGGTGCGGATGATCGAGCACGGCCATTGCGGGTTGGCCGCCGGCTACACCGTCACCAGCATCGTGCTCGGGCTGCTGGCGGTGCACCTGGCCACCAAGTTGGTGCGCCGGGTGCGGGTGCGTCAATGACCGCCGCCGCGGCGACGACGGCGCTGGTCTGGCTGGGCGTCGCGCTCATCGGCGGCATCGGATCGGTGCTGCGCTTTGTCATCGACCGTGCGGTGGCGCGCCGGGTGTCCCGGCCGTTCCCGTTCGGTACCCTCGTCGTAAACATCAGCGGCGCAGCGCTTCTCGGCTTCCTCGGCGGTCTGGCGCTGAACAAGGAGGCGGCCCTGCTGGCTGGCACGGCCTTCGTCGGCGCCTACACCACGTTTTCGACCTGGATGCTGGAGACGCAGCGACTCGGCGAGGAGCGCCAACTGCGCTCCTCGCTCGCCAACATCGTCTTCAGCGTCGTGCTGGGCGTAGCGGCGGCGTTCATCGGGCAGCGCCTTGCCGAGCTGATCTAGTCAGGCGCGCGGGACGTCGTCGGGGGTGCGCGGCAGCACGTACAGCGCCATGCGGCGATTCGCCATGTCATGCTCGCCGAGGAATGCGCAGCCACCACGCTCACAGAACTTGCGCGCCAACGCATTGCGGTGGTCGGGATCGAACATGATTCGGCGACACCGCGGGTCGAGGGTGAAGATGCCGCCCACCAAATGCGGCAGCAGGTACCCGACGTGTCCCCGCTGGATGTAATCCAGGTCGGCGACCGCGACGTGCAAACCCAGGTCGTGAGGATCGTGATTGTAGCGAGTGGCGATGGAATCCTTTGCCGCTCTGTATAGCTCGATATATGCGCGGTCCACCGCGTCGTGCATCGCCAGGAAGGGACGAGAAAAGTCACCCTGAAGTTGCGCCCGCAGGTAGCGATGCCACCGCGCCACCGGCCAGTGCGACTCCCAGGCTTCGATCAGGTGCGGGCGGCTCATCCACTCGGAGATCATGTCGGCGTCGGCACCCGGGTCGGCAAGTCGCAAACCGTACGGCTCGGGTAGGTCCGGGATGGGGGGCGGCGGGACGCTACGGATCTCCTCGGGAAGGTCGGTCAGTTCCCGCGGGAGGATGGGTTCGGCGTCACTCATTTCTGCGCCTGAGCCTACGACGCTGCTGGTCGAACGCGCTTCAGCGGGGGACCATCCACTTCTGCGCCAGCGCGGAAACCCACTCGACTGCCGCCTCGGGCTTGTCCGGGGGCGCCTCGACGAGAACCAATTCGTCGATGCCCAACTCGGCGAGGGCGACGATCTCACCCACGCTCGGGTCGCGCAGCGCCACCGAGAGTCGCAGCCGGGTATGGTCCCGGCCCGATTCCGCGCACAGTTGTTCCAGCTTGGCGATCCGATCGCGCACCGCTGCCGGGCCGTCGAGATTGAACCCGTACCAGCCGTCGCCCCACATCGCCACGCGCCCCAGTGCCGCATCGCTATTGCCCCCAACCACAATGGGGATACGACGATCGCGCAGCGGCTTGGGATTAACCCGAATGGAGTCGAAACGGACGGCCTGCCCCTCAAACGAGGCGATGTCATCACGCCACAATGTGCGCATCGCGCCAACGTATTCGGCGGTGCGCGCACCACGATGCGCGAACGGCACTCCGAGTGCGGCGAATTCTTCCCGGGACCATCCGACGCCCACTCCCAGCGTCAGCCGCCCACCACTCAGCCGGTCCAAACTGGCGGCCTGCTTGGCGACCAGCACCGGATTGTGTTCGGGCAGCAGGAGCACGCCCGTCGCTACGCCGATCCGGGATGAGGCGGCAGCGGCGAAGCTCAGCGCGATCATCGGGTCAAGCCAATCCGCTTGGGCGGGAACGGCAATGACGCCGTCGTCGGAATAGGGATAGCGCGAAGCGGGTCGGTCTACCATGACGACGTGCTCCCCTACCCAAAGGGTGGCGAAGCCGCACTCATCCGCAGTTGACGCGACGGCATCGATCACCGCGCGGTCGGCGCCGGCGCCGATCCCGAGCGCATGCAATCCCAAACGCATCGCACGATCGTCTCACGGTGAGAACTGGCGATCACCGGCTTTTCAGCAGCTTCGCCAGGACGGCCGCCTGGCTGATGTCAACCTCGCGAGTCGCGGTGACCAACGTGACCGGACCCCGCTTGGCTAGCTTGCGGAGCTCCTCCAGCGCGGCGCTGTCGCGCAGTTCCGCCTTGTAGCGCGAAGCGAATTCGTCGAACCGTTCGGCCCGGTGTCGGTACCACTCGCGGAGGTCCTTCGATGGCGCGACCTCCTTGCACCAGATACCCACCCGCGGGTCGTCCTTGCGCATGCCGCGCGGCCAGACCCGATCGACCAGCACGCGCTGACCCTCGTCAGCGCCGACGTCGTCGTAGACCCGCACGACTCGGATCCGCCCTCTGGGGCTCACATGCCCAGAGTAGCCATGGGCCCGCTTGTCAGTGGGCACAATTACTATCGAAAGTATGTTCGAGGAATTGACCGCCGTCGATCCGGCAGCCGACGAATCGTCGCTGGTAGAGCGCATCGCCGAGCTGGAGACGCTCAAGTCCGCGGCGGCCGCCGGCCAGGCCCGGGCGGCGGCCGCTCTGGACGCGGCGCGTCGAGCCACCGAAGCGGCCACCGGGGTGCCCGCCGCGCGCCGCGGACGCGGCGTGGCAAGCGAGGTTGCCCTGGCGCGACGGGACTCCCCCGCGCGGGGCGGCCGGCATCTGGGTTTCGCCAAAGCCCTGGTGCACGAGATGCCGCATACGCTGGCCGCGCTGGAATGCGGGGCCCTGTCGGAGTGGCGGGCGACGCTGATCGTGCGCGAGAGCGCATGCCTGGACGTCGAGGACCGCCGCGCCTTGGACGCGGAAATGTGTGCCGACCCGGCGAGCCTGAGCGGCATGGGCGATGCGCGAGTGGCCGCGGCCGCAAAGGCGATCGCCTACCGGCTCGATCCGCATGCCGTCGTCGAGCGGGCGGCCAAGGCCGAGAACGACCGCACCGTCACCATTCGGCCGGCGCCCGACACGATGACCTATGTCTCGGCGTTATTGCCGGTGGCTCAGGGGGTTTCGGTGTATGCGGCGCTGCGCCGCGAAGCAGACACTTGCGGTGACGGGCGCCCGCGCGGGCAGGTGATGGCGGACACCTTGGTGGAAAGGGTGACCGGCCGCTGCGCACCGGTCCCCACCCCGGTCGCGGTCAACCTGGTGCTGTCCGACGAAACGCTGCTTGGCGGTGGCGATGTGCCGGCCGATATCTCCGGCTACGGTCCCGTTCCCGCGGCGGTCGCCCGCAGCATGGTCGCCGCGGCCGCCGCCGATCGACGTTCGCGAGCGACTCTGCGCAGGCTCTACGCGCATCCCCAGGCCGGGGCGCTGGTGGCGATGGAATCACGGGCACGACTCTTCCCGCAGGGCCTGGCCGCGTTCATCGGGCTCCGCGATCAACACTGCCGCACTCCCTACTGCGACGCGCCGATCAGGCACCGCGACCACGCGCAGCCGTGGGCCGTCGGCGGCCCGACCACCGCGGACAACGGCCTCGGATTGTGCGAGCACTGCAACTACGTCAAGGAAAATGCGGGGTGGCGGGTGCGCACGAGCGTCGACGAAAACCATACCCATACAGCACTTTTTACGACGCCCACGGGCAAAACCTACCGTTCGACGGCGCCGCCGCGCGGCCCCACCATCACGATGAGCAAGCTCGAAGTCCGCGTCGGCGTCGCGCTCGCGCGACATGCGGCGTAGCGCTCAGTAGTGATAGGTGTCCGACGGCGCGGGTGAGTGATCGCGTTCTTCCTCGTCGATGTCCAAGGCCTCGATGCCGTACGCGCGAGCCAGCTCGAGAATCTTGGTCGCGCGCGCGATGCGGGGCAGATCAGAGCCGTTGCGGATCTCTCCCCCGTCACGTTCGAACTCGGCGAAAAACTCTTTCGCCCAAGATATTTCGTCCTGCGACGGGGATAGACCTTCATTGACGACGGCGCACTGGTCGGGCGTCAGGCAGATCTTGCCGGTCATCCCGAACTGGGTGGAGACCGCCGTGGCCTCGATCAGTTTCAGCGGATTGGAGCCGATGGTGGGGCCGTCGATCGCGCTGGGCAGGTCGGCGGCCTTGGAGGCGATGGTGAAGCGGGATCGCGTGTAGGCCAGGGTCGCCGGGTCGTCCCCGAAACCGGTGTCGCGGCGGAAGTCCCCGATGCCGAACGCCAGCCGGAAGGTTCCCTTGGTCGCCGCGATCTCGGTGATGCGCTCGAGGCCCCGCGCCGTTTCGACCAGGGCCACGATCGGCACATCGGGGAGCCGTTTCGCGGTCTCGGTGACGTGGTCGACCGATTCGACCATCGCCAGCATCACCCCGCCGACCGGCGTCGCGGCAAGGGCGGCCAGGTCGTCCGCCCACCAGGGGGTGCCGAAGCCGTTGATGCGGACCCAGTCGACGTTGCCGGCGCCCAGCCAACTCACCACGTTGTCGCGTGCGGTGTGCTTGTCATTGGGCGCGACGGCGTCCTCGATATCGAAAACGACGATATCGGCGCGGGAGTGCACCGCGGACTGGAACCGGTCGGCATGCGTGCCGTTGACCAGGAGCCAGCTCCGGGCCAGTACCGGGTCGATGCGAGAGCCGATGTCTTCGGATTCGGCGGCGCTGCTGTTGACCTGTTCGTCCATATCGGCTGATCTGTCGTCTTCTCGTGGTTTCAAATGGTGGACGTGTGTCCTTAACCGTAGCGATGTCCCGGAACAATCGGTCGGGCAAGCCCCGCGGACGCCATGGCGACTCGGCCGCGGCGCCGGCCGAGTTCCTGACCGGAGCGGCGAATCACTGGACCGGCCAGCAAACGAAACCGGCCCGCGGTCGCGTTTCCCGGTGGCAGCGCGGGGTAGCCGTCCCCTTGGACGTCGCGACCGTTGTCGCACGTCTTTCTGCGGAGACTAGAGCACCCTGGTCTCCAAATGTATCTCGATCAGCCGTCTGGGCTTCGACCGAGAAAATCCATAGGAGTAAATATGCGTAGGACCATCGCCATCGTTTCAACCACTGGGGCGCTGTTGTTGGGAGGAGCCGGTGTCGCCAATGCCGCCGGCCCGAGTGCTCCGGCGCCGTCGCCCGCTACAACGACGTTGGCGGACCACAACGACGATCAGCACAGCGACAACAGCGGGCTGTGGGGCCTCGTTGGCCTGCTCGGTCTGGGTGGGCTCGCCGGACTGATGCGCCGGAAGGACACCGCTGCCGGCACCGGCGTCGGACCGGTCTCCCCTCGCGACCGCGGCGTCTAACCCTTCGTCTCACCCAGATGTCCGTCGGGCGCTGCGCGCCTGACGGGGATTTGGGTGGACACCGGTCCGGTTATCGAAATACGTTGTTCCCCAACGTCTTCCGGTTTTGGCGCGTCCCGCGGAATGCGTCCCGCACTGCGGGGTGCCGTTTGGCCGCGTGCGCAGCGGGTATACGTCGCGAAGCCGCACACAGCCCAGCGTGCGTTTCACAACTCCCGAATTCACTGGAGGTATCGGCGATGGCCGACATGATTATCCAGTCGCCCGACGAGGTCGTCGCGTTCCTGAAAGCACAGCACAACCTCATCGAGGACATGTTTGACCAGGTGTTGCACGCCACGGATCCGAAAGCGCGTGAGGAGCCGTTCGCGGCGCTGCGCCAATTGCTGGCGGTACACGAAACCGCCGAGGAAATGATCGTGCATCCGCGCGCACGCAAGGAGGCCGACGACGGCGAAGCCCTCGTCGACGCCCGCCTGAAGGAAGAGCATGAGGCCAAGGAGCTGCTGTCACAGATCGAGCAGCTCGACGTCACCTCGCAGCGGTTCATCGACGAACTCACCAAACTGCGCGAAGCCGTGCTCGAGCACGCCAAGCAGGAGGAGACCGAGGAATTCCCGGTCCTCACGCAACAGCTCGATACCGACGATCTCAAGCGGATGGGAACGGCGGTGCGCGCCGCCGAGGCCATCGCCCCAACCCACCCCCACCCGGGCGTGGAGTCGGCAAAGCTGAATTTCGCGCTCGGCCCGTTTGCCTCCATGCTCGATCGCGCCCGCGACCTCATCGGACAAGCCATCGGTTGAATTTCCGTAGGCTCGGTCACATGAGCGTTGCCCCGGATACCACCGTTGCCCTGCAGGACCGGTTTTTCCGTGAATTGCCGGAAATGGCGGTCCGCTGGCAAGCCGAGACGTTTCCCGAGTTGCGGTTGCTCGTGCTCAACGACCGGCTCGCCGAAGGGCTTGGGCTCGACGCCGCCTGGCTGCGCGGCGACGACGGGCTGCGCTTCCTGACGGGCAACCGGGTGCCCAGCATGGCCGCCCCCGTCGCGCAGGCCTACGCGGGGCATCAGTTCGGCGGCTTCGTCCCGCGATTAGGCGATGGGCGTGCGCTGCTGCTCGGCGAGCTCGTCGACACCGACGGGCTGCTGCGCGACATCCACCTGAAAGGTTCTGGCGCCACGCCGTTCGCCCGCGGCGGGGACGGCCTGGCGGCGGTGGGGCCAATGCTGCGCGAATACATCGTCAGCGAGGCGATGCACGCTCTGGGCGTGCCGACGACACGAGCGATGGCCGTGGTCGGCACCGGGCGGCCGGTTTATCGCGAAACCACACTGCCGGGGGCGGTGCTCACCCGGGTGGCCAGCAGCCACCTGCGGGTGGGCAGCTTTCAATACGCGGCGGCCACCGGCAACAAGGAGCTGCTACGCCGCCTCGCCGACCACGCGATCGCCCGCCACCATCCCGGCGCGGCCGAGGCCGAACGCCCCTACCTGGCGCTGTTTGAAGCGGTCGTCGCGGTCCAGGCCGCGCTGATCGCCCGCTGGATGCTGGTCGGATTCGTTCATGGCGTGATGAACACCGACAACACGACGATCTCGGGCGAAACGATCGACTACGGACCATGCGCCTTCATCGAGGCCTACGACCCCGACACGGTCTACAGCTCGATCGATTTCTGGGGCCGCTACGCCTACGGCAACCAGCCGGCCATCGCCGGCTGGAACCTCGCGCGCTTCGCCGAGACACTCCTTCCGCTGCTCTCGGACAGCACCGAGGAAGCCATCGCACTGGCGGAGCAGTCGTTCGGGGTGTTCCAAGCCCGCTATGACGCGGTGTGGGCCTCCGGGATGCGCGCCAAGCTCGGCCTCTCCGCCGGCGTCGACGCCGAATTCGCGACGGCGTTGGTCGAGGAATTGCTCGTGCTGCTCAAGCAGAATCACGTCGATTACACGTCGTTCTTCCGCCGGCTCGGCCGGGCGGCGAATGGTGATGCCGAGCCCGCGCGCGGACTGTTCATGGACCTGGCCGGCTTTGACGACTGGTTGGCGCGCTGGACGGCCCTGGGTCCCGACGCCGACGCGATGGACCGCGCCAACCCGATCTACATTCCGCGTAACCATCTGGTCGAGGAGGCCCTCACCGCGGCGACGGACGGCGACCTCGGTCCCTTCGAGCTGCTCCTGACGGCGGTGACCGAACCGTATGCAGAGCGACCCGGTTTGGAGCGTTACGCCAGCCCCGCCCCCGAAGACTTCGGCAAGTACCAAACCTTCTGCGGCACTTAGCTTTACGCTAGCTTGCCGAACTCGGCCTGCAACGCGTCGAGGCGTTGCAGCGTCTGATCCCGCGGCTCGGTCGGCAGGTTCACCAAGAGGTGTTGCAATCCCAGATCTCGGTAGCCCTCGAGCTCTGCCGCCGTGGCTGCGCCGCCATGGAAGTGGATCACAGGCACGTTCTGGCCGACCAGCTCGCGCAGCCGGTCCAGCTGAGGCGATAGCTCTTGCACCGAGCCCGTCATCGAGAGCCAACCCGCGTTGAGCCGCGCGATACGTTTGAAGCCCGCGGGTCCACAGCCCAGGTACAGCGGCGGATACGGTTGCTGCACGGGCTTGGGCCAGCTGTAGATGGGGTCGAAGTTCACGAATTTCCCATGGAATTCCGCTTTTTCGGTCGTCCATAGCTGGATCATCGCGTCGAGCCGCTCGTCGACCACGCGTCCGCGCACCGCGGGATCGACACCGTGGTTGGCGATCTCTTCGCGCAGCCATCCCACGCCCACGCCGAAGCGAAATCGTCCCTGCGACACCAGGTCCAGCGACGCCACCTCTTTCGCGGTGTGGATCGGATCGCGCTGCGGCACCAACGCGATGCCGGTGCCCACAACGAGCCTCTCGGTGACCGCCGCCGCGGCCGTCAGCGCGACAAACGGATCCAGCGTGCGGAAGTACTTCCGCGGAATCGGGCCGCCACTGGGGTACGGAGTTTTCGCGTCGACCGGGATGTGCGAGTGCTCGGCAAGAAAGAGCGATTCAAACCCGCGCTGCTCGAGCGCCTTCCCCAGGTCCGCCGGACCAATGCCCTCGTCGGTAACAAACGTCAGCACACCGAAGCCCATGCCGCTCAGTCAACCGCATCTGCGCTCGGCTGTCAGCATTCAGGCAGGCGCTGGCGCCTCGCCCGTCCGCTTGGTCGGACGCGCCGCGCCCCACAGCCCGGTGGCGATCCCGACGGCGGCGCCGCCCAGGCCGATCAGTTGCTGCGAGGGCTTCAACTCGCGGTGCACGCTCATCCCGCCGACCAGGTCGGCCGCATCGGCCCCGGCGGAGGCCAGGAACCAGCCGCGGGTGTTTTTCCCGCGCAGCGCCGCGGCCGCGAGCAGTGCACCGATCAACGCGTCGCGATAACCCATCGACCGCAGCAACAGTCGCGCCGTCGGCGTCGGCTCGTCCGGGTCGCCCCACAACTTGTTTGCGCGCAGAGGATCAACGAGAAACGAAATGCCGGAGGCGAGCCGAATGGTACCCGCGGAGAGGCCGAACCGGTCGATTGACATGGTCTGAGAGCCTAGAAGCAAACCGTCCTCTCGCGCACGCATTCGATCCGAAAGTCGGTCATGGCACCGGACACGCGTCGGCGATCTGCAGCGCGGCCGGCCACAACACCGTGGCCACCCCGAAGGCGATGGCGTCGGCGGCGGCGGGCGACACCACTTCTATCCTTGCCTGAATTCGCTGAGTCTGTTCGGGGTGAATAACGGTCCACGCGAACCCAATACAGAGGTAGGGAATCGCCAGCCACACGGCGAGTTCGATCAGCGCGCCGACGCTGACCTTGTGCCCAAGGATGCGCCGAACGGGGTCCATCGCGTGTTCGATTTGGCCCATCACCGCACTCCCCGCTACCGCAACACCAGCTTCAGAGCGTAATCGACGACGGCGTCGAGATCACTGCCCAAATGACCTGCGAGCCACTGCTGGGCGAGCTCGGCCATCGCGCCGGTATACATCGCCGCGGCGACCTCGGCGGCCACCGGATCGGAACCCGGGTTGAGACGCCAGCCCTCGGTCAGCACACCCTGGCGCAGCATGTCCTGGGTGGCGCGGCGCCGGGAGGCCAGCACCGGGTTGGTGCGCGCATCGGTGAACAGCACGCGGCCGCGGCGCGGGTCGGCCGAGGAGAAGCCCAGCACGGCCGCGATGCCGGCGCGGGTCCGGGCCCGCAGCGATTCCCCCGCCTCCTCGATGGCGGCCGCGATCACCTCGCCGAGCTGCTCACTCACCAGGTCGTAGACCGCCCCGAGCAGATCGTCGGTGTCGCCGAAGCTCTCGTAGAAATATCGGGTGTTCAACTCGCATTCCCGGCAGACCGAGCGCACCGAGACGGCCGCCTCCCCGGCACTGCCGAACAGGCGATAGGCGGCCTCGACGAGCAACGCACGACGCTCGGCGCGGCGGTCTTTGAGCGGCACACCGGCCCACCGGGTGGGACTCGACATCCCTACAGCGTAGGTCGACACGGCGCGGGTCTTGTCACACCTGTAACCTAAACATATTCTGGTTACAGTCGTGACCAGAAATCTCAAGGGAGTGCTTTGTGTTCCTGCCACACCAGATAGTCGGGCAGATGATCAACAAGCGGTTGGACGACACGATGCGGCGCCGCTTCTTCCGCGGCATGGAGTTCGCCGCGCCCGTCGGCGATCCGGGCTGGTTCGGTCCCGACAGCGCCGTGTGGCGCGTGCATTCGCACCTGCCCGCGTTGATCTTCGGCCTGTATTGCGCCGCCTTCATGGAGTCCCTGGACCCGTCGATCTACTGGATGGGCATGCACCATTCGCGACTGATCAAGCGCGACAGCAACGGAAACCCGATATCGCGGGTGCCGCAGATCGACCCCGAAGGCGCCGCGACGCGGTTGGGCCACTCGGTCGCGTTCTTCATCGGCACGGCGTACGGGTCGACGGAAACCGCCGAGCGCCTGGCGGCGTCGGTGCGCGCGATGCACCACACCATCAAGGGCACTCGTCCCGACGGAGCCCGCTACGACGCCGACGATCCCGAGTGGCTGCGATGGAACTATGCGACGGTCGTCTGGGGGCTGGCCACCGCGCACGAGCTGTATCACCCAATGCCGTTGCGCGGCAAGAAACTCGACCGCTACTACGGTGAGTTCGTCCGGGTCGGACATGCCCTGGGTGGCACCGATCTGCCGACGACCAAGGCCGAGACGCTCGAGTGCCTGGAGTCGTACTTGCCGAAATTGGCTGTCACCCATGGGAAAGCGATGGGCACCGGCCCCAACGTCGCCATGCCGCAGGCCGCCGTCGACTGGGCCATTCGCGACACGATGCCGAAATGGGCCAAGCAACTCCTTCAGCACCGTGACTGCAACATCATCGAACGCACCGCCCGTCGTGCCGCGGTGTGGTCGATCATCAACGGGATCAACGCCGCGTCGGGCCCGGCTCCGGAGTTTCGGCAGGCGCAGGCCAGGGTCAAGGGGGGCACCACCGTCCCCCACACCGTGCCGACCTACGTGCCCGGCACCGATCAGGTCCGCACCCGCTCCGAGGTGGAGCTCAGCTTCCAGTCGGGCTAGTCGCCTGGCCGACCGGTTGCCCCAGGTGCTGGGGGCAGTAGGCGCTCGCCGCGATCATGGTGAACTGGGCGGCGCCATCCACCGTGAATCCTGGATTGCTCGACGACACGTTGTGGATGACGTCGACCTGGGGATGGCCCTCGTCCATCAGCTCGCATGCCCTTTTGCCCACCCCCACGGCGGTGGCCGGGCTTTCATAGGTGATGCCGGCCTTGTTCAGCGCGGCTAAAAAGCTCGCATCGGAGGCCGAGTCGCCGGCCGGATCGGCGTGCGCAGGCGTGGCCACACCGATGAGGGCGACGAAACTCGTGAGCACTGCAGTCATGCGCATGGCTCCATCCTCATATAGGGCCGCCTGGGCGAAGGGCCTGGGTGTGGTACACAGTGGCTATGTCCGCGCTGACCCATCAACGTCGTTGAGAGCCCCGGCGTGCAGGACGACCGACTGCTGACGCCCGGCCAGACGTGCTGGCGCACGGCACGCGCCGAAAGGTTCGCCCCCATCGTCGACGCGGCGGACTACTTCAAACACGTCAAGGCGGCGATGCTGCGCGCCCGCCACCGGATCATGTTGATCGGCTGGGATTTCGACTCCCGGGTGACCTTCGAGCGCGGCCACAAGACGCTGCCCGGCCCGAACCAGCTGGGCACCTTCCTTTATTGGATGCTGTGGAAACGGCCGGGTCTGGATATCTATCTGCTGAAGTCCAATTTGCGCCTGCTCCCGGCGTTCGATGGCCTCTGGTTCGGGCTTGCCCCGGTATCGCTGGTGAACCAGATCAGCAGCAAGCGAATGCATTTCGCCATCGACGGCGTCCACCCGCTCGGCTCGGTGCATCACCAGAAGATCGTCGTCGTCGACGACGCGGTGGCGTTCTGCGGCGGCATCGACCTCACCCTCGACCGATGGGACACCCGCTCCCATGAGCATGTCAACCGTCAGCGCCGCACGGGGAGCCGCAGCTACGGGCCGCGGCACGACGTCGGGGCCGCGGTCGACGGCGAGGCGGCGCGGGCCCTCGGCGAGCAAGCGTTGGCGCGGTGGAAGACGGCGACGAAACAAGCGTTGGCACCCGTTGAGGCACGGCACAGCGCGTGGCCCGGCAAGCTGGAACCGACACTGCGCAACGTGGACGTCGGGATCGCGCTCACCCTGCCCGAACTGGAGGATCGCCCCGAGGTCCGCGAGGTCGAGGCGCTCAACCTCGCCGCCATAGCGGCGGCCCGCGACACCATTTACGTGGAGAACCAATACCTGGCGTCGCGCACCATCGCCGAAGCTTTGGCTGCGCGACTACGGGAAGCCGACGGCCCGGAGATCGTCATCGTGCTTGCCCGTAAGGGCAACAACCCGCTCGAGCGGGGAACGATGGACAGCGCACGCCACCGCCTGCTTCAACAGCTGTGGGAGGCCGACGAGCATGACCGGTTGGGTGTCTACTGGCCGGTGACCGACCGCGGCGCGCCGATCTACATCCACTCCAAGGTGCTGGTGGTCGACGATCGGCTGCTGCGGATCGGGTCATCGAATTTCAACAACCGGTCGATGGGGTTCGACAGCGAATGCGATGTGGCCATCGAGGCGCGACCGGCCCATTCCGATGATGATGATGTGCGCCGCGAAATCGTCTCCGTGCGAAACGGTTTGGTGGCCGAGCACCTGGGTGTGCCGCCGGGCGAGCTCGAAGGGGCGGTAGCCGAACACCGATCGGTACACACGGCCATCGAGGCGCTTCGAGGCGACGGCAAAACCTTGCAGCCCTTCACCGAGCGCACCGTGGCCGATGAGGCGGGCCCGCTGGCCGAGAACGAGCTGATGGATCCCGACCACGTGCCACGGTCGCTGGGCCGAAGCGTGCAACGCTTCATCACCGGGCTTCGGGGTTAACACGCGGGCGATTGGGTGTGAGTCGAGCCGGACTCGGCCTAGTCTGGGCAGAAGTGCCAGTGGACTAAGGACGAGCACCAATGAGCATCGACGACGAATCCGTCACCACGTTGGAGGACCTTCGGGGCGACCTGGCGCAGCGCTACAGGCGGACGCCGACGGGCGGAAGCTCGGTCGACAGCGCGGTCGTCGAGGCCGACATGGCCGCGCTCGACCGCGACGGGTACGTCATTTGGGAGAATCTGCTCAGCGCCGAGGAATGCGGGCACATCCGTGAGACCGTGCGGCCTTGGCTCGGGCACACCGGACGGAACTCTTTCGAGGGCCGGCGTACCCAGCGGATCTACAGCGTGCTGAGCAGGACGCGGGTGTGCGACCGGCTGGTCGACCATCCCCGCGTACTCGCCGCTCTCGACCGGTTGCTGATGCCCAATTATCTGCTTTCGGCGTTGCAGGCCATCAACATTCAGCCCGGCGAGACCGCGCAACTGGCCCACCATGACGACGGCTTCTACCCGATTCCGCGCCCGCGGGCGCCGTTGGCGGCCGCCACGATCTGGGCGATCGACGACTTCACCGCCGACAACGGCGCCACGGTCCTGTACCCGGGCAGCCATCGCTGGGGTAAGCGCAGGCCGGACGCTGAGGACCAGGCGTTGCCCGTCGTCATGCCCGCCGGTTCGTGCGTCTTCTTCGTCGGCACCCTGTGGCATGGCGGAGGCGCCAACAACACTGCCCACGAGCGGCTTGCGATCACCGCTCAATACTGTGAACCGTGGCTGCGGCCGATGGAAGCCTATACGTTGTCGGTGTCGCGCGAGATCGCGCGCACCGTCTCCGATGACATCCGCCGCATGCTCGGCTACAGCATCCACCCGCCGTTCGTCGGCAATGTTGATGGCTTGCATCCGTTGCGGCTGTTGGGATCTGAGTCCGAGTCTTAGGTCCGAGACAGCGCCCACCGCCTCGGGGCATCCGCCTCTGCAAGAATGGTTTGATGTCGCGCTCCTTCGACGTGTTGACCGTGTCGCCCGCCAGTGTCGAGCAAATTCATGCCGCGTTCGGTCGCGAGGACTATTGGCTGGCCCGCATCGCGGCCGGTGCCGCCGACACCACCTTGGATTCACTGGTGGCCGACCCCGACGGCACCGTCACGGTGCGCACGACCCAACGCCTAGGTCGTCAGATCCTGCCCGGGCTGGTCGCCAAATTCGTTAGCGGTGAAGTGAAGATCGTGCAGACCGAGACGTGGCGTCCCGACGGTGACCGCCAGGTGCGTGGGCGGGTCACCGTGTCCGCCTCGGGCGGATTGGGATCAGGCCATGCGGATACGTGGCTGGCGCCGACAGATGACAGCGGCTCGCAACTGCGCGCCGCCTTTCAGGTGAACGTCAAAATCCCATTGGTGGGCGGGAAACTCGAGAAATCTATCGGAGCCGGATTGGCCGAGGGCATCCCCGAGATGCTGCGCTTCACCACTACGTGGATCGCCGAAAACACGTAAAACTTCGCTACACAGCATTTACGCTCCCTGACCATGGACCCGAGAGCGTCGGCCGGCATCGGCCACGGCATGATCCTCAAGACCTTGTCTCAGTCGGCCCTGATCGCCGCGGCGCTGACCGGGCTGGTGTCGCTCGCGCCGACAGCCCACGCCGACCCCGATCCCATCTCCGTCGGCGCCTATCTGCACACCCTGAACGTGCTGCATGTGCCGTACGACAATCCGGGCAGGATGGTCGATATCGGGAACAGCGTCTGTCAGCAAGCGCGCGGCGGCACCGACTTCGACGCGATCTACCCGACGGTGGCGAGCAATGGCTACGCGGCCGCGCAAGCGGGCCAGATCATGGGGGCTGCCGTCGGGACATTCTGTCCTGACATGGAGGCCACGTTTGATCGCTGGACCAATAGCTAGGCGGGGTCTGCTGGTGTCATAGCGCTTCGCCAATGTCCGGGAGTAATGAAATGTCTTCTGGCTGACCATTATGGAAGATCGCTGCGAGGTCACGCACCCGCCTCTTCGCCCAGTCAACATCGAATTGACTCAAAATTTGATACTCGTATTTGAAACGTTCCGCTCGGTCTCCCACTTGTTTTGCCGCTTGGCTCGTAACCACGCCCTCGGTGTACCAGTAGAGAAGGTCATCGAGGCTGCCTACCCGGTCGAAGCCGAGTTTTCCGCGCTCGTAGAAAGTGAAGTGATATGTGCCGTCGTCGGCACAGAAAATGTTCAAGCCATCGGTCGTTCTGAACCCAACCGGCATGGGACGGACCCCGAGCCTTTCCGACAAACGATCGATTTCACTTTGAAGTGCCGCAGATTTATCGTCCGAGGCGCGGTCCGTATTCATCAAGGAACCCCCTGTCGACGAGTTCTTTTACGCTCACTTCCACGCCATCCGGACCCAAGATCATGTATTGAAGGCTGCCGGGCGACGGCGTCTGGCCATAATACGGCTGCACTGGACCTTCTACGACTTGCCAGCCCGGCGGCAGCGGTTGTCCCGTCACCATGTATCGGTTGTAATCGCCCCCAACAGATTCTGGCGCCAAGGCGCGATCGGCGAACGGCGCGCCATCCGGCGCAAGGTACCGGCCGTATTCGGATCCGAACCTGTCGATGATGGCACCCTCAGGCAGCCGCGCGGGCTGGGGTTCATAGCCTAACGGGAAGCCATCGTTCAATGGGTAGCTCCGCGATGTCGGGGTGCCGAACTGGGACGCAAAGTCGTCCCAGGTCATCCCGCCCGTGGGGTTCCATCCGCGCACAACCGCCAAAGGCGCACCGCCTTCGGTGACGACTTCAGCCGGGAGCCCCGCTCTAACCATTGCTCCTTCGCCGCCAAAGAGCATCGTGGGCAGCGTAGTGGCCACGTCGGAGGTCTCGCCGCCCAAATAGTAGGCGAGAGTTGGGGAGTCCATTGCGCTCTTGATTTCCGTTAGCGCGGTGCCCACGGGGTTCAGGGCCGTCGTGGCGGTGCCTTTGAGCATCTGCTCCCATGACTTGAGCACACTTGGAGCTCCGGGACCTCCCTGCCCGAAAAGGTTTTTGATCCCTTGCTCGGTAGCGAACCAACGGTCACTAAAGCCTTCGGAAAATCCCGGTGGCGGCGGGGCCTTCGGCTCGGGGGGAACGTAGTTGGGCATCCCATTGTCAATCCACTGCTGTGTCTGGCTCACAACGTCATTCAGCCGCGCCTCGATCTGATTCGGCGGCACACCGTCGCGAATCATGGTCTGGCGCGCCATCGCCTTGAAACTCTCCACATCTGCGGAGTTCAGCCGCGGCGGCGGGACACCGCCGCGCCCGGGTGCGGCAGGTCCAGCAGGCAACAGCATGTCTTGCAGCGACAACGGCTTGCCCACGGCGCCGGCGGGAAGCGGCGGGCCTTTCGGCGAGGCACCGTCCGGCCCAGCGTCTGCGGGACCGGCCGGCAACAGCATGTCTTGCAACGTCCGTGGGTTGCGCCCTGCCGCCGGATTGGGCGGACCTTGCCCCGGCGCGCCACCACTTGGCGCCTGACCGCTGGCATCCAGTGGGACTTCGCCCACGGCAAAGCGGACGGCAGCGGCAAGCTCGTGGTCGGCGCTGTGGGCGTGCACGTTCAACGCAATGAGCTGATCCTGCAGTAGCTGTTGCTGGGCGGCAAATTCTACGGGATCATGCCCAATCCACGTGTCGCCCACGTCGATTCGCCAATCCGGCGTGATGGTCCAGCCATTGGCCTCAGCGGTCCGCTCGATGTCCTCGAGTTCGCGCTTGCATGCGCTCACATCCCCCTCGGCGCGTGCCACCGCCGCGGCTACCTGCCGGGACTCCTGACCGTCGGCCTCGATGTCACGCCGAGCCCTACCGAGGTCAGCGCGAAACGCCTCTCCGGCTTCCCCTTTCCAGCCGCTGAGAACGTTATGCACCTGCTGGAGGTTCTCCCCCAACAGCTGCAAGGTGTTGGCGCGTCCGTTGGCGGTCTCGAACACCTTCTGGATCGCGCCGAGATCCCAACGCTTGACGTCATTGGGGGTCAGCTGCCCCACTCGTGACCCCTACTCCCGCACCGACCGGAAAGCTCGCGCCGACTCGTCCTCGTTGGTGAGGTAGCCGAGCATCGCCTCGGCGACGTGCGACCCCAGGCCGTCCACCTGCAGCTGGTGATGGTCGTGGCGGGCCTGCCAGCGCGCCGCGAGCTCACCCAGCGCCAGCTCCGAGGATCCGATCCAGCCCGGCGCGGCCGCCGCCAGGCCGTCCTCATGGCTGAAGAAATCCAACGCGGCCTCGCCGATCGCATTGAACATGTCGTTGCTGCCCACGTGCAGTGCGGCGGGATCGACCTTCAATCCATCTGCCACGAATGTTCCCTTCCGCTCGCCGGGATTGCGGTCCGAATCTTAATTTGCTGCGTAGGACCGCGCACTTCACCTCTTGGGGGTCAACACGCTGACCAGCGCATTGGGTCAACTGTGAAGACCTGCACCGCGGCAGATTTGCCCTTCAACGTGTGGGGCCCTCGATCGACGAGGCCGGAAGGTCGCGAAGCCAGCGCGTCGACACACGACTGGGTGAGCAGGATCGCGTCGCCCGTGGCCTTGGTGAGCTGCTCGACGCGCGCAGCGACGTTGACGGTGTCACCGATCAGCGTGAACTCGAGCTTGCCGCCACCGCCGATGGTGCCGGCGATCACCACCCCGGTGTTGATCCCGATGCCGATCCGCATTGCGCCACCGAAGCGCTCCGCAACGAGCCGCTGGATCCCGACGGCGACGTATACCGCGGCATCAGCATGTCCCGCAAGGTCGTTCGGTGCGCCGAATACGGCGAGGGGTCCGTCGCCAAGGAACTTGTTGACGTGCCCACCGGCGTGGACGACGGCGGGCACGACGATCTCGAACAGCGAGTTGAGCCGGGCGACGGTGTCCTCGGCGGTATTGGCTTCGGCGAACGGGGTGAAATCGCGAATGTCGATGAACATCACGGTCACCTCGCGGCGCTCACCAGTAAACACGTCGTCGCCCTGTTCGAGCAGCCGCGCCGCTAGCGCCGGATCGACGTAGGTGCCGAACGCGCCCTGAAGCCGTTGCCGCTCAGCCAAACCCGCCTGCATGCGGTTGAACGACGCGGACAGGGCGCCGAGGTCGTCGTCCTGGACGACAGGTAGGCGCTGGCTATAGTCGCCTGCCGCAACGCGTTCGGCACCCTTGGCAAGGTCGCGTATGGGTTGCATTGATCTAGAGAATCCGAAACCGACGGTCACCGGTACCGCGAAGGCAACCGCCATCGCACCCCCGATCAGGATCGAAAGGATGGGGGCGGCACTGACATTGGCCATTCCGGCGAGCAATGCTCCGCCGGCGGCGTACGCGAACGTGGCGGCAACCACCGACACGTTCGATCGCCCGGCGAAAGTCGGGCGGGCGCGTGGCAGCGAATCGCCAAGTTCCGTGTCACCGGCGAGGGCGATCCGGGCTGGGCGGAACGCTCCTTCCACGATGTTGTGATAGGCGACCAGCTGGATCGCCGCTACCACGACAGCGGCCACGATCCCGTATTGCACCAGCCGCGTCCCACGCGCCCCGACCATCACACCGACGACGACCGCCAGCGTGGCGCCCCAGACAGCGGCGCCCCAGATCGCTCGCACGGTCGCCCTGCGAGCGTAGACATAGGTGCCCTCCAGCGCTGCCGCCCGATCGACGTGGTGGCCAGCAGCCCACTGCTCCGCGGGGCGCACCCACCGGCGACCCGGAAGAATGAAGATGCACGCAAGCACCACTACCGCGCCGATGGTGACGGTTCCGACCTCGATGTAGCGACCGGACTTCTCGAACACGACGACCGGCAGCGATATGAATACGGAGTAGATCGGGAGCGAAATGAAAAACGCAAGCGCCCAACACGCCAGGAGATAACGCGGACCAAACCGATCCCACGTCCACTGAATGAAGCGGTCCATGTCAGGAGATTAAGCGTCTCCCACCTGCGAAGTGGCCGTTCTGATATTGCCGGTCAGAACGTTTTGGCGTGCAACTCGGCCAAGGCGTGAATCTGCTCGAGGTAGTGCTCGAGCGAATGGTGGATGAACCGGGCCGACAACGTGGTGGTCCCGGCGGCGGCGATGGAGCGCAGCGCGTCTTCGGTTTTCGCCGGCTCTCCTACCGGGTCCAGTGGCTGGTCGGCGGGCAAGACGACCTCGAAGCCGTCCGGCATTTCTCGCGCCCGCAGCCACTCGGCGGCGGTGGCAATGGACACGTAGTAGGGACACCAGCCGTCGGCGAGCGTGAGCGCACGGCGCAACGACCGCTTGGTGCGCCCGCCGACCCAGATCGGCATATGTGGCTGCAGCGCACAGGGATCGATGGTGAGCCCGCCGAACGAGTAGTACTCGCCCTCATACACCGGCTCATTGGTGGGCAACGCCGCCCGCAGCGCCTTCAGAGCATCATCGGCACGAGCACCGCGGTCGTCGAACGGCGCGCCCAGCAGGTCGAATTCCTCCTTGAGGCTCCCGACACCGACGCCGAGAATCACCCGGCCGCCGCTGACGTGATCCAATGTGCCATAACGCTTTACGATCGCGAGCGGGTGGTGATAACCGAGCACCAGCGTCATCGTGACGAGCCGGATCTGGCTGGTACGTGCCGACACGTAGCCGAGGGTGGCCAGCGGGTCCCAGTACCGGGAGCCGCGGCGGGCGGCCTCGGCCGACGGTATGCCGATGTGCTCGCTGCAGGTGAGGTGGTGATAGCCAAGGCCGTCCGCCGTCTCGGCGACGCGACCGATGTCTTCGATGGTGGCCGTCTTCTCCCACGTCAAGGCTGCGCCGGCGACGTTCGTGACGACGGGTGTCGCGATGCCGAGTTTCAATCCAGCGGCTCTTCACCCGCAAGGACCGTGCGGTGCATGAGCCGACCGCTGTCAGCGGCATACGGCAGCGCCCGGTGCATGGTCCCGGTGTTGTCCCACATCAGAAGGTCGCCCAGCTGCCACTCGTGGCGATAGACGTAGCGCGGCTGAGTCGCCCAGTCACGAAGTCGCGCAAGCAATGCGCGACTTTCTTCCACCGGCAGGCCGATCACGTAGTCGGCCGTCGCACCGAGTAGCAATGACTTGCGCCCGGATTGGTGGGTCCACACAATCGGGCAGGATTTTGTGGGCGATTTCTGCCAGAACGCGATCTCCTCGTAGCTCATCTCGGGCCGCACATAGTACTGCGAGCGCTCCGCACTATGAACCACGCGAAGGCCGGCGATCGCCTCCTTGTCGGCCTCCGACAAATCCTCGTAGGCCGCGTAGGTGTTGCAGAATTCGGTCTGACCGCCGGAGTCCGACAGCTTCATGGCCCGCAACAGCGTGGCCAAATTCGGATAGGGCTGCAGGGAGCCGTCGAAATGCCAGAACAGCGAGCCTTTCAGGTACTCGGCCCGCTGATTGACGTTCGTGTCGAGCGAGATCTTGTAGATCCCGCCCTCCCCCTCGTTCTGCACAATGCTGCCAAGGGTTTTCGCGATAGTGACCTGCTGCTCGTCGCTGATCTGCAGTCCACGAAAGAAGACCACCCCTCGCTGCTCGAGGATCGCGCGGATCGCGCCGGCGTCGCGACCACTGAGCAGCGTGTCCAGATCGGTCTTTATCTCGCTGCCGATCAACGGTGTGCAGTCGATGACGTCGAGTCGTGTGGTGGACAGTCCCATGCGTCAGCTCAATCTCGTGAGAATCGTGGTCGCCGAATGCTTTACCCGCGGCTGCCTCCACAGCTCCACCGCCAACGAGACCGTGATCAACGAGTACAGCAGATTGCGCAGGTTCGCGACGTCCTCGGGCAGCGGTTCGGAATAGTCGAACTTGTCGATGTAGGCGACCGCCTCCTCGGCGTGCGGAAACACCTCGTCGTAGAACGCCTGTATCTCGGCCATGGAGCTGTTCACCCGCTTCACGTAGCGCTCATGCCCATCTTCGATGGCCCACTCGGGCACCAGGTGCTCGATCGCCGAGAACTCCTGCGGCAAACGGGTGTTCATCGGCCGGCCTTTGCCCTCTCGCCGGCCGCCACGTAGTCACCCACCACCTTGTGCAGGTGACGCAGCAGGATCTCCTCGTCATTCATCGTGAAGTGCGTGAGTGCGCCACTGTTGAGCATCGCCTGTAGTCCTTCAGAGGGGCTGGCGTCCTCCAGGATGATGTCGTTGAGGAAAGTCACCGTGAGCTCCTGTCCCAGCCGTTCTTTGTGCGTCTTGGGCGGCTGGTAGAACATCTCGACTTCGAAGATGTGCGAGTGCGGGCCCGTCGGCCAGTGCGTGTGGGTGCTGTAACCGGACGAACCGAAGATCACCACGAAGTTGGGGAAGAACTGGAACGAGTCGAAGCCGTACTTCTCCGAACGAGTGGGATTGAGTCCCGGCGGCATCGGACCGCGGTCGGTGCGCTTGTTCCACGGACCGGCCGCGCTCGCTTCCATCACGCACTCAATGGGTTTGGAGTAAGGCGTCTTTTGTGACGGCTCGCCGGCGAAGGAGAACATCCGGTGCGGACCCTTCAGCTGGTAGGCCAGCGCATCGGTAAACGGGTTCGGCTGGTCGAAGGCGTCTCGGGCCTCCGCGGTGAGAGCGCCGAACGACGACGCGTGCAGATACGGCCCGTGGTAACTTTCGGCGAATCCGTCGACGAAAATCTTCCAGTTGCACTGCAATTCGACTTTGAACCGATACACCTGGTGTGGCCCCGCAAACGGATAGCCTTCGATGCCGTGGGCCAATTCGCCGAGGTAGGACCGCAGCGGCTCGGTGTTGTGCGGGTCGAGGTTGACAAAGATGAACCCTTCCCACACCTCACACTGGATCGCCGGCACGCGGCAACTCTCGGCGTCGAAGTCGAGCAGCAGATCCTTGCGGGTGGCTGCGTGCAGCGAGCCATCGAGCTTGTAGCGCCAGCCGTGGAATCGGCAGTACAGCACCGGGGCGCGACCCTGCACCTCCTCGAACGGGTCGTCCTCCCACAGCATCTTGTTGCCGCGGTGCGGACAGATGTTGTGGAAGGCGCGGATCACGTTGTCCTTGCCCCGAACGATGATGATCGACGTGTCGAGGAACCTCAGCTCACGGGTGAAGTAGCTTCCCGACTTCGGCACTCGCTCGACCCGTCCGACGTAGAGCCAGGTCTTCTTGAAGATGTGCTCGCGTTCCTTCTCGTAGAACTCTTTTGAGACGCAGTCCTCGAGTGACACTGGGCCACGGCCTAATTCGGGATAGGCGTCCGTCCAGTGCCCGCTTGACGGTTTCGTCACCAAGACGTCCTGACTCATCGGGCCCTCCTCCGCCTCTCGGCCGAAGGTAGCACTTGACCAAATGCGCAAATAGGCCTTCAATTGCAACACCCTGTTGCAATTTTGGAACACCACGTGGAGCAAAACCTGCCGTTCGACCTCGACGCCTTGCTGGTATTCGGCAAGGTGGTCGAGTGCCGCAGCCTGTCAAAGGCGGCAACGCTGCTCGGCATGCCCAAGTCCACCGTCAGCCGCAAGCTCAGCAAGCTCGAAACGGACCTCGGGATCAAGCTGCTGCGCAAGAACACGCATCAGCTCACCGTCACCGACCTGGGCGAGAAGATCTACAGCCACGGCGTGAACATCCTGGCCGAAGCCAACGGGGTGCGAGCGCTGGTGGAAGGCAGCAAGCTCGAGCCGCAGGGCGAGTTGCGCGTTGCCATCCCGGTCTTCGTCGGCATCGACTACGCGTCACGGGTCGGCGCCAGATTTTTGCAGCAGTACCCACACTCTCGGCTGGATATCCGCTTGGTGGACAACGACGTTCATCCCGTCCACGACGGGTACGACGTGGTTTTCGGCACGGGACCTCTGCAAGACTCGACGCTGATCGCGCGCAAGGTCTTCAGCCTCGAACTCTTCCTTTGTGCATCGCCCGAGTTCATCCGCTCACTACCCGAACCCATCACGTCCCCCACACAGTTGGAGACCGTGCCGTTCATCGACTGCGGAGTCAGCGAGGCACCGCGCAAGCTCACCATGGCAAAGAACAAGCGGCGCCATGAGCTCGCACCGATGGTTCGGGCACGCGCCAACAACTTCCAGGTGTGCAAGCAGTACATCCTGCACGGACTCGGTGTCGGCGCGATGCCAAGCCAGATCATCGTCACCACCGAGTTGCGGGACGGCAGCATCGTGCCGGTGCTGCCCGACTGGCGCCTCGAGCACCTGGATGTCTACATGATTCATCCCTTCCAGCTTTCGTTCTCCACGTTGATCAGCGCGTTTTACGACACGGCGTGCGACATCATCACCGAGAACACCGCGCGCAGCTGAGGCGGCGAGACCGTCCATCTGCACCTATAAAGCGAAAAAGTGAGCGTTTGCTGGCGGCGAGTCCAATACTTATGTGATGAGTAGGCCTGCACCGCCCGTGCTGACGGTTCAATCGGAGTGGTCACAGCGCAGCTTCGCGCCGGGCCACGATGTGGTGGTCGGAAGTGACCTCCGTGCCGACATGCGCGTTGCCCATCCACTGATCGCCCGCGCCCACCTGCTGCTGCGCTTCGA
This sequence comes from Mycobacterium sp. WUMAC-067, assembly GCF_020217485.1. Lineage (GTDB taxonomy): Bacteria > Actinomycetota > Actinomycetes > Mycobacteriales > Mycobacteriaceae > Mycobacterium. The sequence goes on from NZ_JAEKMI010000001.1 coordinate 141,278, forward strand.
CGGGTCCAAATGGATCGCGATCGACAACGGTTCGCCCTCCGGCGTTTTCGTCAATGGTCACCGGGTACGGGTGGTCGACGTCCACGACCGTCAGAGCATCAACCTCGCGAGGCCGGACGGGCCGCGCCTGAGCTTTGGGATCGGTCGGCACGACGGGGCGGTCGGCCAACTACCACCCACCCTCGAGGCGGCACCGGTGATCGCGCCGCCGGGCGGCCCGAGGCCTTCTCGTCCGGAACCGCCACGGCGGCCCGGCATCTCGCCGCCCCACATCGCGCGACCGCAGCCCGCCCCGCCGCGCTATCCGCCGCCCGGCCGGCCACCGCGTCCTCCCTACCCGGCACCGCAGCCGGTCGGCCCGCCGCGGCCGGCGGGACACCAGCCGCTCACCGAAATAGGGGCAGAAACGCTCGAAGCCTCGGGGTTCGACAGTGCCAACCTCCGGCGCGCCGTGCAGCGGTCACGATCGAAGCTCGGGGCGCCTCCCGCGGGGGCCGCCATCATCGGTCGCGCAGAAGACAGCGACATCGTCATCTCGGACGTCCTGGCATCGCGCCATCACGCCTACTTGGTGCCGAGCCCCACCGGCATGGAGATCCATGACGCGCAAAGCATCAACGGGACTTTCGTCAACGGCACCCGCATCTTGTCGGCGCCGCTGACCGAAGGTGACGTGGTCACGATCGGCAACGTCGACCTCGTTTTCAATGGCGAAATCCTGCTCCGCCGCGCCGAAGCGGCCACCCGCACCGGCGGGCTGGAGGTGCGGGAGGTCGACTTTCAGGTCGACAACAAGCGGCTGATCCAAAAGGTCTCCCTGACCGCCCGGCCCGGGACGCTGACCGCGCTCATCGGCGGGTCGGGAGCGGGCAAAAGCACGTTGTCCCGGCTGATCGCCGGCGCCACCTGTCCGACGTCCGGCTCGATCACCTTCGAGGGCCACGACATTCACGCCCAGTTCGCGTCGTTACGCAGCCGGATCGGGATGGTGCCCCAAGACGACGTCGTGCACCGCCAGCTCACGGTGACCCAGGCGCTGAACTACGCGGCCGAGTTGCGGCTGCCGACCGACACCAGCAAGTCCGACCGCGCCCAGGTCGTCGCGCAGGTCATCGAGGAACTCGGGTTGACCAAGCACGCCGACACCCGGGTCGACAAGCTCTCCGGCGGCCAGCGCAAACGCGCCTCGGTGGCCCTGGAGCTGCTCACCGGGCCGTCACTGCTGATCCTCGACGAGCCCACGTCGGGCCTGGACCCCGCGCTGGACCTGCAGGTCATGACGATGCTGCGGCAACTCGCCGACGCCGGCCGCGTCGTGCTGGTGGTGACGCACTCGCTGAGCTACCTCGATCTGTGCGACCAGGTGTTGCTGATGGCTCCGGGCGGCAAGACCGCGTACTGCGGGCCGCCCGACGACATCGAAGCCACCATGGGAACCACCAACTGGGCCAAGATCTTTGGGATGGTGGGCGCGGACCCCGACGAAGCCAACCGTCGATTCCTGGCCCAAGCCAAACCGCCGCCTCCCGTACCCGACGCGGACAAGCCGGCCGATCTCGGTGCCCCGGCGCGCTCCAGCACCTGGCGTCAGTTCTCGACGATCGCCCGCCGCCAGATCCGGCTGATCGTCGCCGACCGCGCCTATTTCATCTTCCTGGCGCTGCTGCCGTTCGTGATGGGCGCGCTGTCGCTGACCGTCCCCGGCTCGACGGGGTTCCGCGTGGCCGACCCGAACGGCGACGGGTCCGACGAACCCGGATCGGTGTTGATGCTGCTGACCATGGCCGCCGTCTTCATGGGCACCGCTCTGACGATCCGCGACCTCATCGGCGAGCGCCCGATCTTTCGCCGCGAACAGGCGGTCGGCCTGTCGACCAAGGCCTACCTGCTGGCGAAGATGGCGGTCTTCTTCGTGTTCGCCGTCGTCCAATCGGCGATCGCGACCACCATCACCATTCTGGGCAAAGGAGCGCCGACCCGGCCGGCGCTGCTCCTGGGCAGCGCCACGCTCGAGCTGTACGTCGCCACCGCCGCCATGTGCGTGGCCGCGGCGATGATCGGCCTCGTCCTGTCCTCCCTGGCGCGGTCGAACGAGCAGATCATGCCGCTGCTGGTCGTGTCCCTCATGTTGCAGCTGGTGCTCTGCGGTGGGATGGTCCCGGTCACCAACCGGGTCGGGCTGGATCAGATGTCGTGGGCGGTGCCATCGCGTTGGGGGTACGCGGCGCAGGCGTCGACCGTCGACTTGTGGACGATCGAGCCCGGACCGCTCGCCCCGAAAGACCGCCACTTCAAACACACGGCGGGGACATGGCTGTTCGACGTCGGCATGCTGGTGTTGTTGACGGTCGTGTACGCGGGCGTCGTGGGGTGGCGCAGCCGGCTCAAGCGCCATTGATCCGTCGCTAGACGAAGTCCAAGGCCTCGACCGTCGCGACGGGGCCTTCGTGGGTGGGCCGGTTCGCGCCGCCAATGCAGTACACCGTGTTGCCGACCGTCGCGACCGCCTCGGCGTGACGCGGCGTCGGCAGCGGGGGCAGCGTGGTCCACTTCGCTTCGGCGATGTCGTACATTTCGGCCACTCCCAACACCTGCGTCGGTTCCTCACCACCGACCGCCACGATTCGGCCATCGATGAACGTGGCGCCGTAACTTCCACGCGGAGTTGGCATGTCCACCAACTTTGTCCAGGTGCCCGCTTGGGGGTCGAACCGTTCAAACGCCGCGGAGTTCTTGTCTGAGGACAGGAATCTCCCGCCGACCGTGTACATGTAGGTGCCATCGGACGCCGCAGCCAGGTGTTCGCGCGGGGTGGGCATGTTGGCCGCGTCGTGCCACGAGCTGCCGTCGAAGACCTCGGTCTGGCCGACGAGCTGCTTGGCGTTCTGTCCGCCGGCGACGACGAGCTTGTCACCGACCTCCGCGGCGGCCGGTGCCGCCCGAGCGTGGGTGAGGCCGGCCAACTCCACCCAATGGCCGCCCCGCAAGGCGAACACCTTGGTGGACGCCTGCGTGAGATCGCTGCTGGCACCCCCGAGTACCACGACCTCGCCGCGATAAGCGGCCGCCGCGGCGTGGTGGAGCGGGATGGGCAAGGGGGGTTGTGCTTGCCAGGCGCCGGTGCGCGGGTCATAGCTTTCGACCGTCTGCAGCGCGGCGCCGTCGCGCAGTCCGCCCATGATCCAGATCTTGTTGTCGAGCACGGTCCAGGCGGTCATCAGCCTGGGCGTCGGTGCGTCCGGCAGGGAACGCCACTGTGCGACCGGCTGGGTTAGGCGTGCCGGCAACTGCAACGCTTCGGCCGTCGAGGTCACCTGGCCGTCGCCGACGGCCGTCGACCCGCCGATGGCGTAGATGGATTTCCCCACCGCATCGACCGCCATGCCGTGGCGCGCAGTTCCCATGTCCGGCAAGGCTTCCCACGTCTTCGTTGACAGATCGAGCACCGCCACGCTCTTGAGGACCTGCCCGGCCGCCTGTCCCCCCGCGGCGACCAGGCGCCGATCGGCGATCGCCACGCCGAAGTCACTGCGCGGCTGGGGAAGGTCGGGCAATTTCGTCCAGGTCTTCGCGGCAGGGTCATACGCCTCGACCGCCACCAGGTCGGTGTTCCCGTTGGTTCCGCCGACCGTGTACACCAGCTTTCCGTCCGACGCGCCGGCCAGCATCTGTCGCGGGGTCGGGATGGGGGTGCCGAGGGACCAGGTGTTGCCGTCGAAGATCTCGGTGGAGTTCAGCAGCGCTCCGTTTGCGTCGACACCGCCCGTGACGATGATGCGGTCGCCCACCACGGCCGCCGCCGCTGCCGCGCGGGGCTGCAACATGTGGGGCAGCTCGACCCAATGACTGTTGACCACACGCCAAACCTGGTCGCTGGCAACCTTTTGCGCGCCCGTGCCGCGCCAGCCGCCGAGCACAATCGGGTTTCCCTGCCACGTCACGGACATGGCCTGTTGAACCGGCACCGGGAGGTCGTCGCCGCTCTTCCAGCTGTCGATGACGGGGTCGTACCCCTCGTGGTTCGCGACGACCGCGTGGTCGCTTCCGATTCCGCCAAAGATCCAGATCGTGCCGTCGGCCTGGGTGGTGGCCGCAGCGTCGCGCGCAATGCGCGCGTTGGTGATCGGCTGCCACTTCACCGATGCCTGGCCCGGCTGGCTCGCGGCGGCCGCGGGGTGCCGCTTGCCGTGGGTCAGCAGCACGTAGACGCCGCTGCCCAGCACCAACACAGCCACCACGATCCCCACGGCGATCAACGCCGCCGTAACGCGGTTTCGCTTCGCTTGCGACGGCTTGGGCCACGCCACGGCTCCGGTCGCCAATGCGCGCGGCGTGCCCGGACCTCGGTCGGTAGAACTCGTCGGCGCGATGGCGTCGGTGACACTTGTCGGTTGGGGGATCGCTTGGGTGGGCTCGGAGGTGGTCGGGCCGCGCGCGGCAGCGGGTGCGCGTCCCGGTTGCCGGCCGGCCGGTGGTGACGGCGGAAGCGGTGGCGTCGAGGTGGTGCGATTGCCCAGCGCGTTCATCAGCGAGGTGGCGCTTTCCGGGCCGGCAATCCGTGGGCCCGGTTTGGCAATCCTCGGCGGTCTCGGCACCGGCCGCACGGTGCGTCCCGGACCCGCACCGGCGGCGGTGATCGCCATGGAATCGGGCTTTAATCCGTTGCGCCGCAGGCTCTCCTGCAATCCGCGGCCGAACTCCGCCGCCGAGGCCGGCCGCTCAGCCGGGTCGATCCGCATCGCTTTCTCGACCGCCGAACACACCGCGTCGGGGATCCCATTGGGGCGCAGGTCCGGGACCCGCGTGCTCCTGATCCGGGTGTACTGCGCGAGCAGGTCTTCGCCGCTGCGGCGCTCGTATGCAGGGTTGCCGGCAATGAGGGCATAGAGCGTGGCACCCAGCGAGTAAACATCGGTCTCGACCGTCGCCGGATCGCCGGTCATCACCTCGGGTGCGAGGAAATCGACTGTGCCAGAGAACAACCCGGACGCCGTTTCGTATCCCCCGGCGACGTGTGCCGTCCCGAAGTCGGTGAGTTGCGGTTCGCCGTAGTCGTTGACGAGAACGTTCGCGGGCTTGATATCGCGATGCAAAGTGCCGGACAGGTGGGCGGTTTCGAGCGCCCCACACAATTTCACACCGATCCGCATGGCTTCGGGCCAGGCGATCGGCCCCTCCCGCTGCACCCGGAGGCCCAGGGAACCGGCGGCGCAGTACGACATCACGATGTAAGGCCGGCCGCCCGCGGTGACGCCGACGCGCAGGATGTTGACGATGTTCGGATGCCCCGAGAGCCCACCCATGGCGTAGCCCTCGCGGAGAAACCGTTCGCGGCTCTCGTCGTCGACGAATGTCGGCAACACTTTGATGGCGACGTTTCGCCCGAGCGCAGTCTCGTGACAGCGATACACCACGCCGGCGGCGCCTCGGGCGATCTGGCGCGCGTTGTCGAATCCGGCGGCAGCCAACTCCGCGACGATGTCGCTCGGTCCCGGCGCCCGGGGGCGAGCCTTGGGTCTTTCAGCCATTTCGTGGCCTCAACTTCCCAGGCAACTGATGAATCGAGTTAAGGGTAGCGAACATGAGCGCACCCGCTGAACGGTTCCGGCCAGGATCGTCGCAAAGCCTCGGGCCTGAGGCAGGGCTCGCAGAACCGTGCGTCAGCCGGGCAGAAGCGCGCGATCAGCCAGCGAGCCCATCACCGGCGCCAACTCCCGGGCGTATTCGAATGTCAGATGATTGGCGTCGTGGAACACCACGGTGTTGCCCACGATGACCGGGCATCGGTCCAAGGTGCAGAACAGCTCGGTGAGGTCGGCATACTGTCCGCCGCCGGCTTTGGTAGCGGCCGCCTCGGCGGCGATGCCCGGATCGTTCACCGCCGTCGATCTCGGCGGCGCGCATGCCGTGGCGTCATCGAGGTGACCGGACAGGCAGGTCGGCACCAATGCGTGCGGATCCGGGGCCGGCCCGAGCACCAGCACCTTCGCACCGGTGCCGCGCAGCTGCTGGACGAGTCGGGTCAGGCTGCCGAGCCAGGCGGAGTCGTATGACGTGACACCCGCCGGGAAGTCGTAACGGTCACCGTATTTCCGCCACAGGCTCAACACGACCAACTGTGGGTGCTGGTTGCGCAGGCGGGCGACGACCAGATCGCGCCACTTGTCGCACTCGGTGAATTCCCGCCGCAGGAACGGGTTGATGATGGGCAGGTCCAGCATCGGGCAGCCGCCCTTGGTCAGGGTCTCCAGCCGCCAGTGCCGCTGCCCGGTGACCTGCTGGAATGCAGGGATCCACATCGCTGCGGTCGAGTCACCGACCAGGGCGACGCTGGTCTTCGAGGCTCTGTCGCCGCTGATGCACTCGGGCTGGTCGGCCTCCAGGAAATTCCGCAGGCAACCCTTGAAGTAGGCGGTCGGGTTTTGGGCCGCCGCACTGCTGATCGACGGGTTGAGATTCGACGGAACTGCCTTGAGGTCGGCGGACACCGCGACCATCGTCTGCACTTGCGCGATCGTGTACTGCACCGCCGCGTCGTACGCGTCGATGCTGTCGCCCGCCGGTGGAATCGGCCCGCTGACTTTCAGCGCCGCCGCCGGGGCTCCGTGCCCGACGGGGGCGGGGATCGCTACCAGCAACGCCGCACCCACGCATACCGCCACCGCGGTCGCGACACCACCGAGCAACAGACTGCGGAGCGCAGACCGGCGCACGGAAGCGGCGAAGCGGAGCGGGTTTTCGACGAAGCGCAGTGTGAGCACGGCCAGGCCGCCGGATATCGCGACCGTCGCCAGCCTGCCCACCAGCCCCAGCGGATGGCCCAGCAACGGCGGCGCGAGCAACAACACCGGCCAGTGCCAGAGGTACCACGAGTACGAAATCCGGCCGATGGCTCCTATCGGCGACCACGCCAAAAGATGCCCGCACCCCCGGGTGGGGTCGACACAGCCCGCGCCGATCACGAGCGCGGTGCCGAGCACGGGCAACAGAGCGGCCGTGCCCGGATAGGGCGTGGTCACGCTCAAGACGGTGCAACCCAGCAGGATCAGTGCCAGGCCTGCCCATCCCACGATCGCGGCGGGCAGCGCCGCCAGCCGGCGCCACTGGGCGGTCGTCAGGGCCACCAGGCCGCCCACGGCCAACTCCCACGCCCGGGTGGGCAGTGAAAAGAACGCGACGGAAGGCACGATCGGAGTCGCCAGCAGCGACGCGGCAAACGACACGGCCGCGACCAGCCCAAGGGCGAACAAATAAGGCCGCTCGGACGACGGGGCCGTGTCGCGCTGACGCAGCCGCCGGATGACCCAAGCCGTACCGATGATGACGGCCGGCCACACCAGGTAGAACTGCTCCTCTACACCCAGGGACCAGTAGTGCTGGAACGGCGACGGCGGCGTGTAAGCAAGTTGGTAGTCGATGCCGTGAAAGACGAACCAGTAGTTGCCGATATACAGCGCGCTGGCGCCGCCGTCAGCGATGACGCCCTCAGCTTGCAACGGAGGCAACAGGATCGCCGAGGCGATCGCGGTGACAACTCCCACCGCGGCCGATGCCGGCAGCAGCCGGCGGGCTCGCGCCCCGTAGAACCGGCCCAGGCGGACGGTTCCCGCAGTGCTCACCTCGCGGAAAAGCATTCCGGTGATGAGGAAACCGGAGATGACGAAAAACACGTCTACGCCGGTGAACCCACCACCCATACCGGGCACGCCGGCATGAAAGAGCACGACGGCCAACACCGCGACGGCACGCAGGCCTTCGAGGTCTTGGCGAAATGCCAGCTTCGGCGGCCGCAGGTCCCGTACTTCCGTGCCGGGGCGGACGCTCTCAACGTCTGCCATGGTCACCAACTGGGTGGACGGAAGACTTTCGCCGAACAATCATGGCTGCGAGGGCGCAGCGATGATCGTTATTCGAGAATGGCAGATACATTCGAATCGCGACGGCGGCAGCAATTTGTCGATGCTTGCGCCAATTACCGTCTGCCCCCCTTTGAGCTAACCGTCCCTTCAGCCCGAGGTGACTATAGCCATGTCGGCAGACAAGTGCGGATATTCGTCCGAATTGCCTCGCGCTTCGAGGAAGCCCTGGAGCAGACCGACGCTATCGAGCAAGACTGGCAGCTATGAGTTCCGTAGAAGACAAGGTGCTCCCCCGGCTGCTCCGGGTGCACGACACGGTATATCGGAAGACAAACGGTTGGATCGGTCACCGCACACTATGGATACCGAGCCTGCTGCTGCATACGCCCCCGGCTGGTACCACAACCTGAAAGCCAATCCCAACGTCGAGATCAACGTCGGCCCACGGCGTTTCGCCGTCACCGCCCGACCGGTGCTGCCCGACGACCCCGACTACTCGCGGCTATGGCAAGTCGTCAACAAGAACAACCAAAACCGCTACGTCGAATATCAGAAGCGGACGTCGCGTCCCATCCCCATCGTGGTCCTGGAGGCGAAAGGTTAGATCGTTCAACCTGCCGTCGTCGAGCAGGTTTGAAACCCGCAAGTCTGGATACGCCCCGCGATATCGAGCAAGCGGCTAGCGCTTCTTGACTGCAGGGACCTAGGGAAGGAGTTCGGCATGATGCTCTCTACGGTTGCCAGGAAAACGGCGGCGGCTGCCGCCGGCATCGCGACGGCAGGAATCCTGATGGCCACACCGGCATGGGCGGACCCCCAAGTCGTGGCATTCGGCCAATCTGCAGAGATTCCCAGCGCAAACGGCGCAGAAGCCATCAACTACATCGTGAACAACCTGCAGCCCAGCGGTCACAACGACGGCATCTGGTACTCCGACGTCACGGCCACGGGTGTGCGGGGTAACGCGACTCCGGTCATTGCCGACTTCAACGCGCGTGCCGTCAACAGCTCGACCTATGCCGTCATGAAGGGGCACGAAGTCGACGGCCTTCCCAACCAGCCGATCGCACCGGGCGCCCAGGCAACCGGGCGGCTTTACTTCGACGTTCGGGGCGGCACGGCCCCGGACAGCGTTGTCTACCGGGATGCCGCCGGCGTCGACAAGGTCGTCTGGAAGAGCTGACGACGCGCAAACGCGGTAAGCGACAACACAGCTGAGTTGCGTCCCGACGCAGCCACTTCGGTCCTAGCGCACCGAGCATCTGTGCTCGGCGATCGGCGCACGCCTGGACGGTCGCCGGCGGTACATCAGGGCACGATGTTTGTCATGGTCGCCGTCCACCGCGCGCCGATGCGTTCCCGCAACGATGCCGTCGATCCACAAGCTGCGATCGATCGGGCTCGACGGCTCGGCCTGTGCGGCTTCGGGCAATACGTGGACCGCTCGGGCGAACAGGAACCGCTTGTCCATCGGATCGCCCGATTCGCCGAGCTCGACGACGGCTCGTTTGTGTGGACCCGCGACACCGACGGGTGGTTCTGGTTGGGCCGCATCTGCGGGCCGTACTTCTATGACGCCGACGAAACGGCCGCGGCAGTGGATTTGGTGCACGTACGACCGTGCGATTGGCTGCCGTCACCGATGCCGGAGCAGGATGTGCCGTCCGCTGTCATTGCCACATTCCACCGCGGTGGACGGAACTTTCAGGAAATCCACCACCGATCGATCGATGAGCAGACACAAAGGATTTGGGATGCTCGCAGGAATCAGCCTGCAGACGACTAGCCGAACCTTGTAAACCGCGAACGGCTTAAGCGCTACGACCTGTGCCGAAATGTGCCTACAAAGAAAGCAGGCCCGAGAGAATACTCGCTCTGGCCTGCTAACTAGTAGATCTTCAGTTGTGGAGCTGCCGGGAATCGAACCCGGGTCCTACGGCATTCCCTCAAGACTTCTCCGTGCGCAGTTCGCTATGCCTCTACTCGGATCTCCCGGTCACGCGAACAAGCCGAGATGACGATCCCAGTCGCTGTTGGTGTCCCGATAAGTCCCGCGACCGGACTCATCGGTGGATCCCTCTAGCTGACGCCAGGCTCCGGGTCGAGGGCTTTCCCGGTCTGACGGACTAGCTGTCGCTTAGGCAGCGAGAGCGTAGTCGCGCTGATGTGAATCGGCGCTTATCTGTTTGCAACGACGCTTACGGTGGTCGGTTGCCTGCACCGGCACGCTTCCCTTGATTCGATGCGCGAAGTCGAAACCGTTCAGCCCCTCGCATCCCGCCGACTTTCGGCAGGAATATCAATGGTACCCGCCTACCAACCAGCGGCAACGGGATTATCTTCCCCGCCGGGCTGCGATCAGATCACAAAGTTGAGGTGCTCGACGATCTGCGTGGCGACGTCCTGGTCGCCGCCGAGTTCGACGTCCTGGGCGCGCGCCGGGCACATCGGGCGCCCGCCGGCGAGCCTGGTGAACTGCAGCCCGTCCAGCCGGATTGTCGTGGTGGGTTCCTGTCCCGCGAAGTCGTCGACGACGGCGGCGCGGCCGTCGACGCTGACCCGGATGGTGCGGGCCAGCGGGCCGGTCAGCTCGAACTGGACGCGCGAACCCTCGGGAGCCTTGGCCAGCCTGCCCACGACGTAGCCCATCGTGGCGGCGATCTCGTCGACGGCCAGCGATGCAGCGGGGCCGGCGAGCTCGTCGTCGGTGGGCGGGCGCTCCAAGGCCACGCGGATGTCTTGCTCGTGCATCCAGCAGTCGAACACCCGGATCCGCATGAATCGGCCGTAGGTGTCCGGCCCCGTGGGAGTCGCCGTCACCGCGTCCCACTCCTCATCGGACAGGGCCGTCAGGGCCGCGCGCCGGTCGTCGGTGATCGCCCTGAAGCTTTCCAGCACATCGGCGTCCGCGTGCGCGCCCAGATGGCGAACCCAGCACTCGTTCATCGCCCCGATGTCGTTGCGCACGTGCTCCAGGGTCGAGACGTCGATATCCGGCTGGGGCGCGGCGATGCCGGCGAGGAAGGACTCGGTGCCGATCATGTGGGACACCAACGCTTTGACGTCCCAGCCCGGCAGCGGACTCGCGGCCCGCCATTGCGCCTCGGACAACCCGGCCAACAGCGCGTCGAGGTCATCCCAGACGGTGAACAGACCGGAGAGCACGGCGGACTTGTCGAGCTTGGTGACGGGGCGATCGGCCATGGCCAGGATCGTAAGCTGCCTACTTCCTGATGAAGAGACCGATCCGCATTATTACCAGGGCTGCGACGGCCAGCATCCCCCCCACGGCGATCATCCCTGGGGGCCACGGACAAACGGTGACCCATGCCCCCGCGACGACCACTACGCCTGCATGGGCGAGGCGAAGCGCGAAGAAGTACTGCTCGCGCAGGACCGCAATGAACACTTGACGCGGGATCGCGCGGAGCAACCACCGCAGCACGGCGACCAAGATCGCGGTGAGCAGTCCGACCAGCACTCGCAACGCCGCAGTCGAGCGCCCTTCGTCGTAGACCCCTGCGGTGACGGCGAGGAGCACACTGAGAACACAGGCTCCAATAGTCACGAGGGTGAGCACTTTTCGGAGAACGACTCCGATATTCCTGCGGCTCAGCTCCCCGTACTCCGGATCGCTCCCCGCAGCGCCGAGGAACCCTTGCAGTGCGCGTCCAAACTTGAAGTGCCCCAATCGATGAACGGCCAGGTCGTTCAGCGCCTCGGCATTCGCGGGATCCAGCTGCAGCGCCGCCCGATACGCAGCCTCGGACTCGTTCCGCAGGCCCATGTCATCCAGGATCGAGCCGCGCCGAATGAGCGCTTCGACGTTTTGCGGATCCAGCCGTAGCGCACGGTCGATGACGTCCAGCGCCGAGCGCAACTGCCGCGCCCTCTGCAACAACAACGCGTAAAGCCGCAGTGGTGCAGGTTCATTCGGATGAGAAGTGACCGCTCGCCACGCCATCCACAGGCCGTCATCACGGCGCCCCAAGCCGTAGAGCGACAGCGCATACAACCGCATTGCGAACTCGTTGTCGGGTGCGCCGGACAAGGCGGCATAGGCGCTGCGCGCGGCGGGCCAATAATTGCCAAGAGCGAGTTCGGCACGAGAGTAGGACGCGAGCAGGGCGGGGTCGTTGGGGTTTTGTGACAGTGACCGGCCCAGGATCTCACGCGCGCTTTCGTATTTTCTGGCGTCAATGTAGGCGTCTGCGACCCGGATGGCCTCGTCGATCCGCCCGAGTCCAGGCTCCGAAGTCATCGGAGGTCACCGAAACTTTTTGCGCCGCAGATACTTCGCCAGCTCGTCATAGGTACCGTCGTTGTTCGCGAATTCGACGACATTGCGGGCGGTCTCGAACCACGGCCCGGTACTTGGCCGGATCTGCGCGATGGCGGTGTCGATGTCGGCCATGGCCACCGGCCGAACCTGCCCGCTGCGCATCGAATCGGCCATCGCCAGTTGCGTGGCCGTCTCACAGACGTAGGCCAGGTCGGCACCCGAGAAATTTTCAGTCCGGTTGGCGATCGACTTGAGATCGATGCCCGCGATGGGCCGATCTTGCAGGTGTGAACGCACAATCCCGGCCCTCGCCCCGGTGTCGGGTAGCCCGACGAAGATCATCCGATCGAATCGGCCGGGCCGCCGTAGAGCGGGATCGACATCCCAGGGAGCGTTGGTGGCGCCCAGGACATACACCCCGTCGTTGGCCGAGCCGGCCGAATCCATCTCCTCCAGCAGGGCGTTGACCACGGGGCGCATCCCGGAGCTACCACTCAGCGCGGAGCGCCGATGCCCCAACGCGTCCACCTCATCGAAGAACAGGACGCAAGGTGCGTTGCGACGAGCGGTGTCGAAGACGGCGCGGATGCTGCGTTCGGATTCGCCAAACCAGTGGTGCAGGACGTCCGCGATTCCCACCTGATAGAAGCTCGCTCCCAGCTCACCAGAAACCGCTTTGGCGATGAAAGTTTTACCGCAACCCGGTGGCCCGTACAGCAACAACCCGCCGCGCGCGGACACCTTGAACGCCTTCATCAGCTCGGGGTTGCGGATCGGGCCGAGCAACGAGAGGTCCAGCTGGCGTTTGACTTCATCCATGCCCGCGACATCGTCCAGCCGGACACGAACGCGCTGCACCACGTCGAAGTCGTCCTCGTTGACCACGTCAGGAGGTTGCTCGACGAATGCGGGCTCGATGATGTCGGCGACTTCCTGTTCGGCGCTCGACCAGTCGAAGCCCTCGCTGGCGGCAGGCTGTTCCGCAACCGGTGCCGACGCTTCGGTCGGTGGCGCCGCCAGCGCCGCACTGCACCGCTGCAGGAGGGCCAGCGCGTTCGCGTTGCCCGGCTCCTGCGTCAATGCCGTGCTGCAATGGCCCAGCGCCTCGGCATAGCGGCCTTTGTCCGCGAGCAAGCCGGCCAGATGCATCCGCAGCTCGATCACATCGGGGCTCTTGTCCACCGCGTTCGACAGCTCTCGAATGACAGGGTCCTCGGTATCAAACGCGGCCAACGTCGTCTCCCCGGGCGGTGATATGTGCCAACGGCCCAATATTAGGCCGCATCACAACCGTCTAGGCCGAGGCGATCATGGCCACGGACCCCATGGCGAGCACCATGCCGATCCCCTGCCAGCGGGTCACCCGCTCGCGCAGCACGACCATCGCCAGGACGACCGTCGCCGCCGGATACAGCGAGATCAGGATGCTGGCCAACGACAGCAGCCAGGTGTGCAGGGCCGCCAGCATGGTGATGTTGGCGAAAATGTCCAGCACGGCGACGGCCACCGCCAACCGCAGCGGCTTACCGCGTGGCATCTTCAGGTTCTGGCTGGTTGCGGCCATCGCGAAGATCACCAGGCTGGCCGCCACCCGGGCGAAGAACAGGGGCCACAGCTTGCAGACGTGGGGCGCCTGATGCAGGAACACCAGGTTCAGTCCCATCGCCGAGCCCGCAACGACTGTGAGCCAGGCCACTTTCGGGGTGAACCGATACGGGGTGCCCTCGATGGGGGCCTCGCGGCTGACGAGCATGACCGCTCCCAGCGCCAGCACGACACCCACCAGGGCCGCCTGCCCCGGCCGCTCCCCCAACGCCATACCGACCGCGACGGGTACCGCAGCGTTCAGCACGGCGGCCAACGGTGAGACGACCGAGATCGGTCCCGAACCCAGCGCCGCGAAGAACGCCCACATGCCGAAGGCCATGCCGATTCCGTACAGCGTTCCCCACACAACGGCACCGACATGAATAGGGCCACCGACGAAGATGGCCATCGCGCCCAGCAACACGGTCTCGATCGGATAGGCGACCAGCATGACGCGCAGCGCGGCCACCCGCCGAGCTGCGACACCGCCCACAAAATCGCTGACACCGTACGTAACGGCCGACAGCTGGGCGTAAGCGGCGCCGATCAGGTCATGCCCTTTGCTCGGCGCCCAAGTTCACGAACCACTTCGCGCTGCGCATCGCGCTGGGCCAGGTCCTGGCGTTTGTCGTAAGCCCTTTTGCCGCGCGCAAGGGCCAGTTCGACCTTGACCTTGCCCTCGGAGAAATACAGAGACAGCGGCATCAAGGCGAGGTTACCATCTCGAATCTTGCCGACCAGCCTGTCGATTTGTTGCCGATGTAACAACAACTTTCGGTTGCGCCGCGGATCATGATTGGTCCAGCTACCGTGCTGATACTCGGCAATGTACAAGTTGCGCAACCAAACTTCGCCGTCGTCGATCGTTGCGAACGCGTCAGCTAACGAGGCCTGGCCTTCGCGCAGGCTTTTGACCTCGGTGCCTTGCAACGCCACCCCGGCCTCGAACGTTTCGATGATCGAATAGTTGTGCCGCGCTTTACGATTGGTGGCCACAACTTGTTTGCTGCCGCCTTTGCCGCCCGCCGCCTTCGCCCGGCCGGATCCCTTGACCACAGCTACCGCCGGATATAGAGGCGCAAGGTCGCGTACGACGTCAGGGCCGCCATCGACACACCGAGCAGAAACAGCCACGGCGAGATATAGAGGATGTCGGCGTAGTCGACCTTGGCGATCAAGTGGGCTTGATAGAACTGGCTCAGCGCGTTGTCCAGGAACAACGCCCGCACCAGCATCAGGCCGATGACCGCGATGGCGACACCGATGGACGCGGCCAGCATCGCCTCCACCAGGAAGGGCAACTGGGTGTACCACCGGCTGGCGCCCACCAATCGCATGATCCCGATCTCGGTGCGGCGGGTGTAGGCCGCGACCTGCACCATGTTGGCAATCAACAGGATTGCCCCGACGGCCTGCACCAGCGCGACGGCGAACGCGGCATCTCGCAACCCGTCCAGCACCGCGAACAGCCGGTCGATGAGATCTTTTTCGTTGAGGATGCTGCGCACGCCGGGCTGCCCCTGCATCGCGGCATCGAATTCCGCATGCTGTTCGGGGTTGTTCAGCTTGACGATGAACGATGCGGGAAACGAGTCCTTCCCCGCGACATCCTTGAACTCCGGGAACTTCTTGATGGCGTCGTTGTAGGCGTCCTGCCGGTTGACGAACCGCACCGACTTGACGTCCTGTCGCGCATCGACCTTGTCGCGCAGCGCCTTACACGGAGCGGACACGCATGTCGCGTCGTTGGCCGAGATGTCGTCGGTAAGGAAGACCTGCGTCTCGACGCGGTCGAGATAGATCTCCCGGGAATTGTCGGCCAGCCGGACCACCAGCAGACCGCCGCCGAACAGCCCGATCGAGATGGCGGTCGTCAGGATCATCGCGGCCGTCATCGTGACGTTGCGGCGAAGCCCGGTCAGAACCTCATTGAGCAGGAAGCCAAAGCGCACTTAGCGGTCCATCCCGTAGATGCCGCGCTGCTCGTCGCGCACCAGCCTGCCCAACGACAGCTCAACGACGCGCTGGCGCATCGAGTCGACGATGTGATGGTCGTGCGTCGCCATCAACACCGTCGTCCCCGTGCGGTTGATCCGCTCCAACAAATCCATGATGTCCTTACTGGTATCTGGGTCGAGGTTGCCCGTCGGCTCGTCCGCCAGCAGTACCAGCGGCCGGTTGACGAACGCGCGGGCGATCGCCACCCGCTGCTGTTCACCACCGGACAACTCGTGGGGCAGCCGATTGGCCTTGCCGGACAGGCCGACGGTTTCGAGCACGTCGGGCACCACCCGGTTGATCGCCTCGGTTCGTTTGCCGATCACCTCCAGGGCGAACGCGACGTTCTCGTAGACCGTCTTTTGCTGCAGCAGGCGGAAGTCCTGGAAAACGCAGCCGATGACCTGGCGCAGCCGCGGGATATGCCGGCCGCGCAGCTTGTTGACGTGGAACTTCGACACCCGGACATCGCCGGCCGACGGCGTTTCCGCGCCCAGCAGCAGGCGCATGAACGTCGACTTGCCCGAGCCCGACGGGCCGATCAGGAAGACGAATTCACCCTTGTCGATCTTGACGTTGACGTCTTCCAGCGCCGGGCGCGCCGACGCTTTGTACTTCTTGCTGACGTGGTCCAGGGTGATCATCACGGCACGCCAGTGTAGCGGTGATCTTCGCTGGCAGGCGAAGTCAACGGGCCGGGGGCGGCGTCGTGGGGGTCGGACCGGGACCAGGCTGCGGTTGCTCGGGCGTCGGCGTGGGGGGCGTCGTGCTGGGCGGGCAGAACGGCGCCGGGAGTATGCACGGCAGCTGCGGCATCTGGAACGGCGGCGTGGTGGTGGTCGTGGTCACCGGGGGCGGCGGCGGTGGTGGAGGCGGCGGCGTGGTCGTCGGGGTCGGCGTGTAGGTGACGGTGGCCGGCGGCTGCTGCAGGCGGCTGCGCGGCACCCACGTGTAGTTGGGGTCGGGCACGAACCCCGGCGGCACCACTTGCTGGGCCGGTGGCTTGGGCGCCGGTTCCGGGCGGTAGGTGTCGTAGGTCCACCACACCGCGAAGAAGACGATGATCAGCACGAGGGTCGACGTGCGCATCCGCCCGCCGAAGACGTAATTCGGCCAGCGATTGTCGGCATCCGTGTCGTCGCCGCGCTTCTCGAGGATGTTCAGGGTGAACTTCAACGCTTGTGCCCCGCACCTTGGATTTCATCGTCGGTTTGCTGTTCGGCGGCCTGGGCGGCCGGGACGGAGGGGTCCTCGACGAGCCCCACCCGCGCGTCCGCCGCCGTCACGATTCCGACGCGGGCCAGCGCCCTGATGACCAGGACGCGCAGCTGCCGGCCGACCTCGAACTGCTTGCCGGGCAAGGTCCGGGCCACCAGACGCAGCGTGACGGTGTCGACCGCGATGCTTTCGACACCCATCACGGTGGGCGCATCCAACAGCAATTCCCCCAGCACGGGGTTGTCCATCGCGCGGTCGCATTCCTGGTGTAGGACGTCGTTGACCCTGTTCAGGTCGGCGCTGGTCGACACCGGGATGTCCACCACCGCGCGCGCCCAATCCTTGGACAGGTTGACCACCTTGACGATCTGCCCATTCGGAATGGTCAACACCTCGCCATCCGGCGAGCGCAGCCGGGTCACTCGCAACGTCACGTTCTCGACCGTGCCACTGGCCTCCGTGGCGGCAACGACGGTGAGGGTGACGAGATCCCCGAAGCCGTACTGCCTCTCCATCAGGATGAAGAAGCCGGACAGCAGGTCTTTCACCAACTGCTGGGCGCCGAAACCCAGCGCGGCGCCGACCACGGTGGCCGGCGCGACCAGTCCCCCCACCGAAAACTGCAGCACGTCGGCGATCTGCATCATGACCCAGATGCCGATGATGACGATTGACACCCAGGAGATCACCGACGCCACGGCTTGGCGGTGCTTGGAGGCTTCCGAGCGCACCAGCGCGTCGCTTTCGGCGAAGCCGAGGTTGAGCTGGCGGGTCACCTGCTGCGCCACCCAGTTGACGAACCGGGCCGCCAGCACCGCGGCGATCAGCACCATGGCGATCCGCAGACCCCTGGTGATGATCCACTCGCCGATCTCGCCCCGCCAGAAGTCGTGCCAGCGGTGCGTCATCGAGGCCGCGAGAATACTTGTGTTATTCGTCATCTTTTCGGTTGCGCCAACGGATT
This sequence comes from Mycobacterium sp. WUMAC-067, assembly GCF_020217485.1. Classification (GTDB taxonomy): domain Bacteria; phylum Actinomycetota; class Actinomycetes; order Mycobacteriales; family Mycobacteriaceae; genus Mycobacterium. The sequence continues at coordinate 159,186 of NZ_JAEKMI010000001.1, forward strand.
CCCGCTTCCAGGAATCCGTCGATGTCTCCATCCAGGACGGCCGCAGGGTTGCCGACCTCGTATTCGGTCCGCAGATCCTTGACCATCTGATAGGGGTGCAGCACGTAGGAGCGCATCTGGTTGCCCCACGAACTGCCACCTTCGCCTTTTAACGCGTCCAGTTCGGCGCGTTCTTCAGATCTCTTGCGCTCCAACAATTTTGCCTGAAGCACTCGCATCGCCGAGATCTTGTTCTGCAACTGCGATTTTTCGTTCTGGCAAGTTACGACGATACCCGTTGGGATGTGGGTTAAACGTACCGCGGAGTCGGTGGTGTTCACCGATTGGCCGCCGGGGCCACTCGAGCGGTAAACGTCAACGCGCACATCGCCTTCCGGAATGTCGATGTGATCGGTGGTCTCCACCACCGGCAGCACCTCGACTTCGGCGAACGAGGTCTGACGCCGGCTCTGGTTGTCAAATGGGCTGATTCGCACCAGCCGATGCGTACCCTGCTCCACCGACAGCGTGCCGTAGGCGAACGGCGCATGCACGGCGAACGTCGCGCTCTTGATGCCGGCCTCTTCGGCGTAGGAGGTGTCGAACAGCTCGACGGGATACTTGTGCTGCTCAGCCCACCGGATGTACATCCGCATCAGCATCTCGGCCCAGTCGGCGGCGTCCACCCCACCGGCCCCGGAGCGGATCGTGACCAGCGCCTCACGCTCGTCGTACTCGCCCGAGAGCAGGGTGCGCACCTCGGTGGCCTCGATCTCGGCCTGCAACGCCTTCAGCTCGGCGTCGGCCTCGACGAGCGCGTCAGCGGCGCCTTCGCCCTCCTCGGCGGCCAGCTCGTAGAGCACCGGCAGATCGTCCAGCCGCCCCCGCAGCTCTTCGATCCGGCGTAGTTCGCCCTGCGCGTGAGACAACTCGCTGGTCACCCGCTGGGCGCGGGCTTGGTCGTCCCACAACTGAGGATCGGACGCCTCGTGTTCGAGCTTCTCGATGCGGGCGCGCAGACCGTCCACATCGAGCACCCGCTCCACCGTGGTCAGGGTGGAGTCGAGGGCGGCGATGTCGGCTTGACGGTCGGGTTCCACAGCCGACAACGTTACCGGGGGCCTCCAACCTGCTCGGCCACCGGCGAGTGCTGAGGTCACGACCAGCGGTCATGCGTTTAGAGTCGAGTCACGATCATGTGCCCTGCTCGCGCGCGACAGCCCCTCTGCGCGCTGAACCGGGCCCGAATAGAAGGTCGAGAATGCGCCCATACCACGTTGCAATCGTCGGCTCCGGACCGTCGGGGTTTTTCGCCGCGTCATCCTTGCTGAAGGCGGCCGACGGATCCGAGGACATCGATGTCGCCGTCGACATGCTCGAGATGCTTCCCACCCCGTGGGGGCTGGTGCGCTCCGGCGTCGCCCCCGACCACCCGAAGATCAAGTCGATCAGTAAGCAATTCGAGAAGACGGCCCAAGACCCGCGCTTCCGTTTCTTCGGCAACATCGCAGTCGGCGAGCACGTGCAAGCCAGTGAGCTGGCCGAGCGCTACGACGCCGTCGTCTATGCCGTCGGGGCGCAGTCCGACCGCGCGCTGAACATCCCAGGCGAGGAGTTGCCGGGCAGTATTGCCGCCGTCGATTTCGTGGGCTGGTACAACGCGCACCCGAACTTCGAGGAGGCCACGCCCGACCTGTCGGGCGCGCGGGCCGTGGTCGTCGGCAACGGCAACGTCGCCCTCGACGTCGCGCGCATCCTGGTCACCGATCCCGACGTGCTGGGCCAGACCGACATCGCCGACCACGCGCTGGAGTCGTTGCGGCCGTGCGGAGTCGACGAAGTGGTGGTCATCGGTCGGCGTGGGCCGCTGCAGACCGCCTTCACCACGCTCGAACTTCGCGAGCTGGGCGAGCTGGAGAACGTCGACGTGATCGTCGATCCGGCCCAGCTCGAAGGCGTGAGCGACGAGGATGCCGCCGCGGCCGGCAAGACGGCCAAGCAGAACATCAATGTGCTGCGTGATTACGCGAAGCGCCCCCCGCGCCCGGGGCATCGCCGGATCGTGCTGCGCTTCATGACCTCGCCGATCGAGATCAAGGGCGAGGGCCGGGTGGAACGGATCGTGCTCGGCCGCAACGAGCTGACCACCGACGCCGACGGGCGGGTTTCCGCCAGCGACACCGGCGAGCGCGAGGAGCTGCCGGTCCAGCTGGTGGTGCGCTCGGTCGGTTACCGCGGCGTGCCCACCCCTGGGCTGCCGTTCGACGAGAAGACCGCGACGATCCCCAATAGTGGTGGCCGGGTCGACGGGAGCCGCAACGAATACGTGGTCGGGTGGATCAAGCGCGGGCCGACCGGCGTCATCGGCACCAACAAGAAGGACTCCCAGGACACCGTGGACACGCTGCTCGCCGACCTGGCCCGCGGCGACGACAGTGGTCTGGCGGATTTCCCGGACAACCACGCGGACCGGCTGGCGGACTGGCTGGCATCGCGCCAACCCAAACTGGTCACCTCGGCGCACTGGGAGCTCATCGACGCTCATGAGCGGGCGGCCGGGGAGCCGCACGGGCGCCCCCGCATCAAGCTGCCGAGTTTGGCCAAGTTGCTTCGGGTCAGCCACGGTTAGATCGCCGGCCCTACTCAACGCCGGCAATTCTCCGTAGCGTTGGGGTCGTGCGTAGCGACGAACCGGTGAGCGTGCTTACTGAAGACGAGAACTGGAAATTGTTGGGGAGCGTGACGCTGGGCCGGCTTGTCACCAACTTCGCCGGTGAGCCCGAGATCTTTCCGGTCAACTTCGTGGCGCAAGACCGGACCGTGCTGTTCCGGACCGCCGAGGGCACCAAGTTGTTCTCGGCCGTGGCGAACCACGCGGTGGTTTTCGAGGTGGACGACCACAACCTCGTCGAGGGCTGGAGTGTCATCGTCCGCGGTCGCGCTCGGCTGCTGAAAACCGACGCGGACATTCACAAGGCCGACCGCGCGCAGTTACTGCCCTGGACAGCCATACCCAAGCCGCACTATGTGCGGATCACCCCGACCGAAGTCACCGGCCGTCATTTCCGGTTCGGTCCGGAGCCCGAATCATAGGTTGCCGCAGCGGATCGCGAGCACGCAGTGCCCCGCGTCGGCTGAGATCGACACCGCTCGCAGTGCGGCTCCGCGCAGCCCCGCTTCCTCGAACGCACGCCACAACACCGTGCCGTTGTCCACTTCGACGACAACGCTGCTGACCTGCGCTGTGCAGACCGTGACCGCCGACCTCGATCAGCTTGAAACCTGTTTTGCCCCAAGGGATGTCCGTTTTCTACCTTGACCGGTTCGCCGGCGGGCATCGACGGCCCGATGCGCGTCGGCCAACGCGGCGTGCGGATCGATGACGCAGACCAGTCGCAGCGGGATGTCGCGGCTGACCGCCTCTCGATCGCCCACACCGCCGCATGAGGTGTCCGCCCGGGATCCGTCGACTCCTACGACAATTGCCGGAGCTGGATATATGTTGCTCATCGCGACTTCCTCCGTTGAGCCATCGGGCATTCGCTACACCATTCGCCCTTAGGCTATTGCCCGTAAACCGCTCTCCCCCAGAAGAATTGGGTCCAGAAATAGGCGCCATGGGACCCTATTGGCCGCGAAACTCCGGGAATTGACTGTTGCCATCGCGACGCCGGCAACCGAATACTGGGTGCGGACGAAAACCGGGTTTGTTTGACATGGGAGACAGCGGGCACCACAGCCATCACCGAGACGGGAAACCTCGCGCATGACCGCTCAACCGACATCCGCCCAACAGCCATCGTCTCAACCCCTGGTCGGTAAAGGCTGGGTCCAGGGCGTCGCCCTCGTCATGATCTTCGGCTTCTTGGTGATGGGCATTCTGGCCTACCGCACCTATTCGGCGTCGATGCCGATGCCGGACAAAGTCGTCAGCGAATCCGGTCAGTTGCTGTTCACCGGCGAGGACATCACCCGTGGCCAGGAGCTCTACCAGGCGCGCGGGCTGATGGAATACGGCTCGGTGCTGGGCCACGGCGCCTACCTGGGGCCTGACTACACCGCCGAATATCTGCGCGCGGCGACGCAGGACGTCACCGATCAACTGCGAGCGCAGGGTGTCACCGATCCGCATGATCGGGTGGTCACCGAGTTCCGCACCAACCGCTACAACCCGGCCACCAAGACGTTGGTGTTCACCGATCGCCAGGCCGCGGCCTTCGACCACATTCAGAGCCGGTATGCCGCGTACTTCGGGGAGAACTCGACGAAATACGGCCTGCTGCCCCACATGATCACCGACAAGGCGCAAATCCGTGACCTGACGGGGTTCTTCGCCTGGACGGCGTGGGCCGCGGCGGCCGAGCGCCCGGGGCATAAGTACTCCTACACCAACAACTGGCCCGCCGAGCCACGAGTCGACAACGGCCCCACCGCCTCGGTGATCGTCTGGTCGGCGCTGTCGCTGATCGCCTTGCTGGGTGGCATCGGCGTGATGTTCGCCGTGTACGGCCGGTGGAGCCAGAAGGTGGGTTGGCACAGCACCGAGTCGTCCACCCTGTCCTTCCGTCAGCCCGGCGAAGTGGGCCTGACGCCGGCGCAGCGCGCCTGCATCTGGTTCTTCGCCGTCGTCTCAGTGCTGTTCCTGGCGCAAACGCTGCTGGGCGCGGCCGCCGAGCACTACCGGGCCGACTTGTCCACGTTCTTCGGCTTGGACCTGGCCCGGATATTGCCCTACAACCTGGCCCGCACTTGGCATCTGCAGCTGGCGCTGTTCTGGACCGCGGCGGCGTTTCTCGCCGGCGGCATCTTCCTGGTGCCGTTCATCGCGCGCCGGGAGCCCAAACGACAGGCCCTGCTGGCCTACGTGTTGCTCGGTGCGGTGGCGCTGGTGGTGTTCGGCTCGCTGATCACCGAGGCGCTGTCCATCTACGGCGTGATCCCCCCCGGCGGGCTCTTCTCCCAGCAGTGGGAATACCTCGACCTGCCGCGTCTGTGGCAGATCCTGCTGATTATCGGGATGTTCGTGTGGATCGCGATCATCTGGCGCGGCATGCGCGCGCGGCTCAAGGGCGAATCGAAGATGAACATGCCCTGGCTGTTCTTCTTCTCCGGGCTGGCGATCCCCGTGTTTTACACCGTGGGCCTGCTGGCCGGCAGCGGCACTCACTACACCGTCGCCGACTTCTGGCGGTTCTGGGTGGTGCACCTGTGGGTCGAGGACTTCCTCGAGCTGTTCACCACCGTGATGGTGGCCTACATGTTCGTGCTGCTGGGCGTGGTGCGCGAACGCATCGCGCTCGGGGTGATCTTCTTGGACGTCATCCTGTACTCCGCGGGCGGCGTCATCGGCACCATGCACCACCTGTACTTCTCGGGCACGCCGGTGGAGCACATGGCGCTGGGCGCGTTCTTCTCGGCGGCCGAGGTGATTCCGTTGACCTTCCTGACCGTCGAGGCGTGGGCGTTCCTGCAGCTGGGGGCGCGTCAGCAGTCCGGCGACGCCAACCCCTTCCCGCATCGCTGGGCGGTCATGTTCCTTGTCGCGGTGGGCTTCTGGAACTTCCTGGGGGCGGGCATCTTCGGATTCCTGATCAACCTACCGGTGGTGTCGTACTACCAGATCGGCACCGCGCTGACGGCCAACCACGGACACGCGGCGATGATGGGTGTTTACGGCATGCTTGCCGTCGGCCTGGCCATGTTCGCGTTCCGGTATGTGATCCCGGCCGACAAATGGCCCGAGAAGCTGGCCCGAATTTCGTTCTGGGGATTGAATATCGGCTTGGCATGGATGGTGTTCGCCACCCTACTGCCGCTGGGTGTGCTGCAGCTTTTCCACTCGGTCAACGACGGTTACTTCGAAGCGCGATCGCTGGGCTACATCACCAAACCCGGCAATGCGGTGCTCGAATGGCTGCGGATGCCGGGCGACATCATCCTGATCGTCGGCGGTGTGCTGCCCTTCGTCTGGATCGCCTGGACCGCGCTGCGCAACTTCCGCTCGGGTACCACGCTGGAGGAAATGCCCGAACACCCGCTCTACACCGAGGCCGCGGCCGACGAGGCCCAAGTCCCGGTGAAGGACTGACCGATGACTGCTCCGGCGACCTCGGTATGGCTGATCGCCGGGTATTCCCTGGCCCTGTTGGCCGTCGGCTGGAGTTTCGACGTCATGGCACGACGGGCATCAGCGCACGCGGCGCGCTGGCGCACAGGGCAGTTCACCTACCGGCCCGACCATGACGCATGGATCTGCCCGCAGGACCATTGGCTGTGGCCGACGTCGTTCGATCCGAAGCATCGGGTCATGCGATATCGCGCATCACCGGTGGTCTGTAACAGCTGCCCCGTCAAATCCGGCTGCACCACGTCCGAGCACGGTCGCGAGATAAGCCGCGAGGTCGACCCGTGGCCGCATTCGGACGCCGGCCGGTTTCACCGCGGAATCGCCTGCTGCGTGGCCGCATTGGGGATCGTCTTACCGCTGGCCACATTGATCGCCAACCACTCGGCCGCGGACGCGCTGGTCCTGACGGCGACCGTGCTGCTCGTCGCGCTGCTCGGAGCACCGCTCGTCCGCCACCTGTGGAGCACTCCCTCCAACGCCCCCGAACACCTTCCGCACCGCACCGCGATCGAGGACCAGGTGGCCGCGGCGATCGACCGCTATTCCACGCACTGGGGCGGCTGGAAAAGCAAGGAGGACAATACGACATGACCACGCTGGTGATCGGCCTCATCGCCGCCGGGATCGTTGTGCTGGTGGTACTCGCGACCTGGTCGCTGGCGGTGCTACGTGAATACGAACGCGGTGTGGTGTTCCGGATGGGGCATGTACGTCCGCTGTACGCCCCGGGTCTGCGGCTCCTTATCCCGCTTCTGGACAAGATGATTCGCGTCGACCAACGCCTGGTCACGCTGACCATTCCGCCGCAGGAGGTGATCACCCGCGACAACGTGCCGGCCCGTGTCAACGCCGTCGTGATGTTCCAGGTGACCGATCCGCTGAAAGCGATTCTGGCGGTGGAGAATTACGCGGTCGCCACCTCGCAGATCGCGCAGACCACCCTGCGTTCGCTGCTGGGCCGGGCGGACCTGGACACGTTGCTCGCGCATCGCGAGGACCTCAACAGCGATCTGCGCACGATCATCGAGAAGCAGACCGAACCGTGGGGTGTTCAGGTCCGTGTCGTGGAGATCAAGGACGTCGAGATCCCCGAGTCGATGCAGCGGGCGATGGCCCGCGAGGCCGAGGCCGAACGCGAACGCCGCGCCAAGGTCATCAACGCGCGCGGCGAGCTGCAGGCCTCGGAGGAGCTGCGCGAGGCCGCCGAGACCCTCTCGAAGAGCCCGGCCTCGCTGCAGTTGCGGTGCCTGCAGACGCTGCTGGAGCTGGGGGCGGATCAGAACTCGACCGTCGTCTTCCCCTTGCCGGTCGACATCATCACGCCGTTCCTGCGGAATCCGGAGATGCTGCGGGGCGTGGTCGACAATTTCAACCGCCGCGGATGACGACCGGTCCGACGCCGGAGTTAGCCCAAATATCAAGCGCGTCAATTACTTTCACTATTCAGCACGCGTAGATCAAGCGCTGAGTTTGGTTAACGGAGAGTGAACGCCAGGCAAACGCAATCTTAATTCTGCCTGGTCGGAGCCGGGAAATGAGCAAAAGCCCGCACGCGTCGGCGGCACCTGCGACCTTTGAAGAGCCCGAAAACCCGAAGGTCACTCGCGATGCCCTGTGCGAACGGTCCGCCCACTCGATAAGTACCGCGCTGCCCGCTAGGCACGCGCGGAGCGATCGTGTGCGGCCGTCCCATCCTCCGGCGCGAGCGTGAGCTTTGCCGGCTTGCAGAGCCGGTTTGGCAGCGGCCCACCACCCACTTTGATCAACGCCGGTGCGGCGACGCCGGCGCCAGCGGCGTTTGTCCGCAAACCGCACTTTGAGGGGATGTCTCCACCATGGATTGGGCTTTTCTTCCACCAGAAATCAACTCCGCCCGGATGTATACGGGGCCCGGAATGGGCTCGCTGTTGGCCGCGGCGGGAAGCTGGGACGCGCTGTCGGCCGAGCTGAGTTCGGCCGCCGAAGGCTACGAATCGGCACTCTCGGGCCTGGACCTGCAATGGCGCGGTCCCGCAGCGCAGGCGATGGCGTTCGCGGCCGCCCGCTACGCGGAATGGCTACAAGCGACCGCCGAGCAGACCCGGCAGACGGCCATGCAGGCGCGGACGGCCGCGGCCGCCTATGAGCAGGCCTACGCGATGACGGTGCCCCCACCGGTGGTCACCGCCAACCGCGCGCTGCTGGCGTCGCTGGTGGCGACGAACATCGTCGGCCAGAACACCGCGGCCATCGCGGACACCGAGGCGCAGTACGCCGACTATTGGGCCCAGGACGCCGCCGCCATGTCCGGCTACTCCGTGTCCTCGGCGGCCGCGACCCGGTTGCCGCAGTTTGCGCCCGCGAACAACTCCACCAACGAGTCCGGGGTGGGCGCCCAGAAGGCCGCCGTGACCGCGGCCAACACCAACGCTGCCGCCAACAAGGCCGTCACGCAGAGTTTTTCACCGTTGTCCACGCAGCAAACGGGCAACACCTACAACTACTACGGCGACATCTATGACTTGTCCGATACGACAGCGGCGGCCGGCGGCAGACCGTTCTTTGCGGCCCTCGACGCCATTCAGGGCACCGGCGTCGGCTTCAGCGCTCCCTACAACATGGAGCAGTTCGTATCCGGCATCATCGGGGCCGAGAACAATTTGGGCATTCTCGCCAAACCCTTGGCCGCTGCCCCTGCCCTCGCGGCCCCCGCGCTCAGCAGCACCACAACGAGTCTCGGCGGGGGTCTCGGCGGAGGGCTGGGCAACGTCACAGCGACCCTCTCGCACGCCGGATCGATCGGGCCGATGTCCGTGCCCGCAAGCTGGGCCGCGCCCACGAGCACCCATATCTCGCCGTTGGAACCGGCCGGTTTCACCACGCTGCCGGGAACCGAGGAGCCGGTAGCGTCCGGTTATCCCGGCTACCCCGGCATGCCAGGTGGCGGCGCCTCGCGATCCGTCGGAGCGGGTGTCCCGCCCCGCTACGGCGTGCGGCTCACGGTGATGCCACGCCCGCCGGCTGCCGGGTGACGTGCCGCGAGCAGAGTCGCTGCACGCAGCTGATAGCGCTGTAAGACAATGGATTTTGGCCTTCTTCCACCAGAGGTGAACTCTGGCCGCATGTACGCGGGCCCCGGCTCGGGCTCGTTGTTGGCCGCCGCGGGAAGCTGGGACTCACTGGCGGCCGAGTTGAGCATCACGGCCGCCGTGTACGAATCGGTGCTGTCTGGCCTGACGGGCCTGTCCTGGTACGGGCCCGCCTCCCAGGCGATGGCGGCCAGCGCCGCCCCTTACGTGGGATGGCTGCACGCGACCGCCGAGCGCGCACAGCAGACGGCCATCCAGGCCAGGGCGGCGGCAGCAGCCTACGAGCTGGCGCGCGCCATGACCGTGCCCCCGCCCGCGGTCGCGGCCAACCGCACCCAATTGGCGACGCTGGTGGCAACGAACTTCTTCGGGCAGAACACCGCCGCGATCGCGGCGAACGAGGCCCAGTACGCCGAATACTGGGCCCAGGACGCCTCCGCGATGTACAGCTATTCCGCCAGTTCTGCTGCAACGGTGCAGTTTTCGCCGTTCTCTGCCCCGCGCCAAGCGACCACTCAGGATGGGGTGACAGCGCAGCAGGACGCCGTCACGCAAGCTACCGCCAATGCCGCGAACTCGAATGCGGGCCCGGGCTCGCAGCTGTTCGCGTTTTCCAGAAGAGACGGATTCGCGCGAATCCTGGACACCATCCAGGGGGCCCAGGTCGCGTTCCGATCAATCTTCACCACGGAGGGGTTCAACGCCGGAATCATCCAGGCCGACAAGAACTTGGGCATCTTGCCGAACCTCGCGGCGGTTCCGGCCGCGCTCCCGAAGGTCCCCGCGTTCAGCGGTGCCGCCTCCGGTCTGGGGAATGTCAATGCGGTGCTCGCCCGCGCCGGCCGGATCGGCTCGATGTCGGTGCCCGCGGGGTGGGCCGCCGCGGCCGGGGGCCCCGCCACGGCGGTGCCCGGTGGCGGCTTGTCCGGCCTGCCCGCGACCGAGGCGATAGCCCGCACCGGGCCCGCCACCGCCGGCATTCCCGGAATACCTGGGGGGAGAGTCTCGCGGGCCGCGCTTGTGGTGCCCCGCTACGGCGTTCGCATCACGGTCATGACACGCCCACCCGCGGCCGGCTGAGGCGCGCCTAGCCCGGCGGTGGCTCCTGCGGCGCGGGTGGTTCCGGCGGTGCGAATTTCCAGTTGTCCGGATTCTTCGACGAATACAGCACCGGAAACAGTTGACCAATGGTCGGCCATTGATTCACGTCGACGGCCATGCGCTGATAAACCGCGTGTTCGTTGACCGAGGGGCCGTTGATCACCCCGGCGATGGTGACGAACTGCTCGCCGGTCGCATCGGGCCGCGGGCTGATTCCGGTCACCAGCAGGGTGCCGCTCAGCAGCTCACCGCGGGGGCCGCGCGGGACGAACCGCTGGACCAGAAATACCGCCAGCACCGCGACCAGCAGGAGCAGCAGTCCGAATTCCCACACCCCGCCATGGTAGGGCCGTGATAAGACTGCGCCATGGGTTCCGACGATCTGGCGCTGGCACTGGCGCTGGCCGACCGCGCAGACTCGTTGACCTCCTCCCGCTTCGGGGCGCTGGACCTGCGCGTCGACACCAAACCGGACCTGACGCCGGTGACCGATGCCGACCGCGCCGTCGAAACCGAGCTGCGCGAGGTGCTCGCGCGCGAACGGCCGGATGACAGCATCGTCGGCGAAGAATTCGGCGGAGACACCGCCTTCACTGGGCGGCAGTGGATCATCGACCCGATCGACGGCACCAAGAACTTCGTCCGCGGCGTGCCGGTATGGGCGACTTTGATCGCGTTGCTGCACGACGGCGTCCCCGTCGTCGGCGTGGTGAGCGCCCCGGCGCTGCAGCGCCGGTGGTGGGCCGCGCAGGGCCATGGCGCGTTCGTCGCGGTCAACGGCGCATCACCCCGTCGGATATCGGTTTCCTCAGTGGCGCAACTGAATTCGGCCAGCCTGTCGTTCTCCAGTCTGTCCGGGTGGGCGCAGCTCGGCGTGCGGGACCGCTTCATCGCACTGACCGATGCGGTGTGGCGGGTGCGCGCGTTCGGCGACTTCTTGTCCTATTGCCTGGTGGCCGAGGGGGCGGTCGACATCGCCGCCGAACCGGAAGTGTCGGTATGGGATCTCGCCGCGCTGGACATCCTGGTGCGCGAAGCGGGCGGGACGCTGACGGCGCTCGACGGCACCGCGGGCCCGCATCACGGCAGCGCCGTGGCCACCAACGGCCTGCTGCAGCGGCAGGTGCTCGGCAGCCTCACTGTGAATTAGTTAACAGGTGTTCTCTGTGATCTTACTCCGGAGTAAGATTGGCTCTATCCGCTTGCCCGACAAACCTGAGGCCGCTGACCCATGACCGATTCCGGTTCACCACAAACAACCTCCCGCTCCCGCGCGAAACGGCGCGACCATAAGTCCGCGGTCGGCTTGCAACCGCACAAACGCACCGGCGTCGACATCGCCATCGCGCTCATCACCCCGCTCGTCGGTCAGGAATTCCTGGACAAATACCGGCTGCGCGACCCGCTCAACCGCGCCCTGGGCTACGGCACGAAGACGATCTTCTCAACGGCCGCCACGACCTCTCGTCAGTTCAAGCGGGTCCAGAATGTGCGCACCGGGCCGACCCGACTCAAGTCGAGCGGCAAGGACTATTTCGACCTGACGCCCGACGACGAGCAGAAGATGATCGTCGAGACGCTCGACGAATTCGCCGAAGAAGTGCTGCGGCCCGCGGCGCACGACGCCGACGAGGCGGCCACCTACCCCCGTGACCTGATCGCCAAGGCCGCCGAACTGGGCATCACGGCGATCAACATTCCCGAGGATTTCGACGGCATCGCCGCGCACCGCTCCAGCGTGACCAACGTGCTGGTCGCCGAGGCACTCGCCTACGGCGACATGGGTTTGGCGTTGCCGCTGCTGGCGCCGGGAGGCGTGGCCTCCGCGCTGACCCATTGGGGCAGCGCCGATCAGCAGGCCACCTACCTGCCGGAGTTCGCCGGCGAGAACGTGCCGCAGGCCTGCGTGGCCATCGCTGAACCGCAACCGCTCTTCGACCCCACCCGGCTGAAGACGACCGCGGTGCGCACCCCGAGTGGCTACCGCCTCGACGGGGTGAAGTCGTTGGTGCCGGCCGCGGCCGACGCCGAGCTTTTCATCGTCGGCGCCCAGCTCGACGGCAAGCCGGCCCTGTTCATCGTCGAATCGTCGGCGAAAGGCCTCACCGTGAAAGCCGACCCCAGCATGGGGCTCCGCGCGGCGGCCCTGGGCCACGTCGAGCTCTCCGGGGTGTCGGTCCCGCTGGGCGCGCGGCTCGGCGAGGACGACGCGTCGGATCAGGATTACTCCGAGGCGATCGCGCTGTCCCGGCTGGGCTGGGCGGCGCTGACGGTCGGCACGTCGCACGCCGTCCTCGACTACGTCGTCCCCTACGTGAAGGAACGCGAGGCCTTCGGCGAGCCGATCGCGCATCGCCAGGCGGTGGCCTTCATGTGCGCCAACATCGCCATCGAATTGGACGGGCTGCGGCTGATCACCTGGCGCGGCGCGGCACGCGCCGAGCAGGGCCTGCCGTTCATCCGCGAGGCGGCGCTGGCCAAGCGGCTCGGCGCCGACAAGGGCATGCAGATCGGACTGGACGGTGTTCAGCTGCTCGGCGGCCACGGCTACACCAAGGAGCACCCGGTCGAGCGTTGGTACCGCGACCTGCGGGCCATCGGCGTCGCCGAGGGTGTCGTGGTCATCTAGCAGTCACTAAGTCGTTAACCCATTCGAGCTGAAAGTTCAATCATGGCAATCAATCTGGAACTTCCCCGCAAGATGCAAGCGGTGACGACCAAGACGCATCAGGGCGCCGCTGAGTTGATGCGGCCGATCGCCCGCAAGTACGACCTCAAGGAGCACGCGTACCCGGTCGAGCTCGACACCCTGTTCAGCCTCTTCGAAGGCGCTTCGGAGTCATTCGAATTCGCCGGAGCGAACGCACTGGGCGGCGAGGACGAAGAGCGGGACAAGAACCACAACGGCGCCAACATGGCCGCACTGCTCCAGACGCTGGAAGCCAGCTGGGGCGACCTCGCGATGATGCTCTCGGTCCCTTACCAGGGGCTGGGCAACGCCGCCATTTCCGCGGTCGCCAACGACGAGCAGCTGCAACGCCTCGGCAAGGTCTGGGCGGCGATGGCGATCACCGAACCCGGCTTCGGGTCGGACTCGGCGGCGGTCGCGACGACCGCCACCCTGGACGGCGACGAGTACGTGATCAACGGCGAGAAGATCTTCGTCACCGCCGGGTCGCGCGCCACCCACATCGTGGTGTGGGCGACGCTGGACAAGTCACAGGGCCGCGCGGCGATCAAGTCGTTCGTCGTGCCGCGCGAGCACCCCGGGGTCACGGTCGAGCGGCTCGAGCACAAGCTGGGCATCAAGGGTTCCGACACCGCCGCCATCCGGTTCGACAATGTCCGCATCCCGAAGGAAAACTTGCTCGGCAATCCCGAAATCGAGGTCGGCAAGGGCTTTGCCGGTGTCATGGAGACCTTCGACAACACCCGCCCTATCGTCGCCGCCATGGCCGTTGGGGTGGGCCGCGCGGCCCTGGAGGAAATTCGCAAGATCCTCACCGACGCCGGCGTGGAGATCTCCTACGACCGGCCGTCGCACGCCCAGAGCGCTGCGGCGGCGGAGTTCTTGCGGATGGAAGCCGACTGGGAGGCCAGCTACCTGCTGTCGTTGCGGGCGGCCTGGCAGGCCGACAACAAGATCCCCAACTCCAAAGAAGCGTCGATGAGCAAGGCCAAGGCCGGCCGGATGGTCACCGACGTCACCCTCAAGTCCGTCGAATTGGCCGGCACCGCAGGTTATTCCGAGCAGACCCTGCTGGAGAAGTGGGCGCGCGACTCCAAGATCCTGGACATCTTCGAGGGCACCCAACAGATCCAGCAGCTGGTGGTCGCCCGCCGATTGCTCGGCCTGTCGTCGGCCGAGCTCAGGTAGCGCCCGCGTTCAGCCCACTCGCGGGTTTTCACGCGGTGAGGTTAGCGTCGAGGAATGGACACGTTTCACGCGCTTGTCGCGCGCCAACATGGTGACCGGATCACCGCATCGGTCGAGACACTTCGTCCCGACGACCTGCCGCCCGGGGACGTGACGATCCGGGTCCTGTATTCGAGCGTCAACTACAAAGACGCCCTGGCCTTGACGCCCGGCGGCGGCGTGGTGCGCAACTATCCGGTGGTCCCCGGCATCGACCTGACCGGCGAGGTCGTGGAGTCGACGTCGGCCGACTTCGCCGTCGGCGACAACGTGCTGGCCCACGGCTATTTGATCGGCACCGGCCACCACGGCGGCTACGCCGAATACGCACGGTTACCGGCCGACCAGGTGGTGGCGCTCGGCGCATTGAGTCCACACGAGGGCGCGGCGATCGGAACCGCGGGCTTCACCGCGGCGATGAGCGTGCAGGCGCTGATCGACTGGGGCATTGCGCCCGACGCCGGCGCCATCGTGGTCACCGGGGCCACCGGCGGAGTCGGCTCGGTCAGCGTGGACCTGCTGGCGGCCGCCGGGTACCGCGTCGTCGCCTCGACCGGAAAGGCCGACGCCGCCGAGCGGCTGAAAGCCCTTGGCGCCGCGGAGGTTATCGGCCGCCTGCCCGCCGATCCCGACGCCAAGCCGCGCGCGCTCGGCAAGGCGCGCTGGGCCGGCGGGGTGGATTGTGTGGGTGGGGCGACGCTCGCCGACGTGCTCAGCACCATCGACTACGGCGGCGCGGTGGCGGCCAGCGGTCTCACCGGGGGTCCGGCCCTGCACACCACGGTGATGCCGTTCATCCTGCGCGGTGTCGCGCTGCTGGGAATGGACTCGGTGCTGATGCCCATCGGGCGGCGGCGCGCGCTGTGGGGCCGGCTGGGTGATTCGTTGCGGCCGCGTCACCTCGACTCGCTGGTGAGCGATGTCGACGTGAAGGACGTCGTCGGGGTGATCGATCAGGTGCGCGCCGGCAAGTTCTCCGGCCGGGCCGTGGTGCGGGTCGCGGGCGGTTTTTGAGCCGGCAGTAGGCTCTGCTGGCATGCGCGCGGTACGGGTGACTCGGCTCGATGGTCCAGACGCGGTCGAGTTGGCCGACATCGACGAACCGACGGGCGACGGGGTCGTCGTCGACGTGCACGCCGCCGGGGTGGCGTTCCCGGACGCGCTGCTCACCCGCGGCCTGTACCAATACCGCCCGGAGTTGCCGTTCGTGCTCGGCGCCGAGATCGCCGGCGTGGTCCGCTCGGCGCCCGAGGGCGCGCACGTGCGTCCCGGCGACCGGGTCGTCGGCCTCACGATGCTGTCCGGCGGCATGGCCGAGGTCGCGATCTTGGCCCCGGACCGGGTGTTCAAGCTGCCCGACAACGTGAGCTTCGAGGCCGGCGCCGGCCTGCTCTTCAATGACCTCACCGTGTACTTCTCGCTCACCGTGCGGGGCCGGCTGCAGCGCGGTGAGACGGTGCTCGTCCACGGCGCGGCCGGCGGCATCGGGACCTCGGCGCTGCGGCTGGCGCCGGCGCTGGGGGCCTCGCGCACCATCGCCGTCGTCAGCACGCAGGACAAGGCCGACATCGCCACGGCCGCCGGCGCGACGGACGTGGTGCTGGCCGACGGGTTCAAGGACGCGGTCAAGGAGTTGACCCACGGCCGCGGCGTCGACATCGTCGTCGATCCGGTCGGCGGTGACCGGTTCACCGATTCCCTGCGCTCGCTCGCCCCCGGGGGACGGCTTCTGGTCGTCGGATTCACCGGCGGGGAAATCCCCACGGTCAAGGTCAACCGATTGCTGCTCAACAACATTGACGTCGTCGGCGTCGGTTGGGGCGCGTGGGCGGGGACGCATCCGGGCGCGCTGGCCGAGCAGTGGGCCGGACTCGAGCGGCTGCTCACCTCCGGGGAGCTGGCCCCGCCCGAGCCGGCGACCTATCCGCTGGCGGAGGCCGCGGCCGCGGTCGCCTCGCTGGAGAACCGCACCGCCAAGGGCAAGGTCGTGCTGCGCGTCCGGGGTTGACGGAGACGCCTGTGGCGACTGTGACTCACGCGGGACGGGGACGACGACGGCCTCGCGACAACGCCGATGCCGCCCTTGTGTCCGACCAAAACAAAAAGTAATGTCACTTTCAGTTTTGTGACCGCCGAGCTTGGCCCATCGGAGGAGCCGTCCATGGAATCCTTTGTGCACCTGCGGAAAGGCCGAACGCCACGCCGCCTGCATGCCGACCTCGACGGGCTCAAGGACGACGAGCTGGGCCGCGGCGGATTCACCGGCCGCACCGCCAACCTCTATCGGCGCAACGATCCCACCGCCTACCGATCGGTCGGCCCGCTGCGCCCCCTCGACGTGCTGTCCAGTGAGCTCAAGCCGGCTGACGCCACGGACGCGGGCGGCGGGCCGCTGCTGATGTTCAGCAACGACGACTGCCGAATTCTGTTGAGCCGCCGCCAAGAGCCGATGCCGTTCTATGCCCGTCACGTCGACGGCGACCTGCTGTGCTTCGTTCACCAGGGCAGCGGCCTGGCCGAGACCGAGTTCGGGCCGCTGCGCTACCGGGAGGGCGACTGGCTGTACATCCCGAAGGCATGCACCTGGCGCCAGCTGCCCGACACCGCGACGACGATGCTGATGGTCGAGGCCAGCGACGAGTTTCGGATACCGCCACCCGGCGCGCTGGGCCGCCACTTCCCCTTCGACCCGTCGCAGGTGGTCATCCCCGAGCCGGCCCCCGCCGACGAGGGCGATTCCGGCGGCGAGTACGAGGTCCGGCTCATCCATGATGGCGGCCCGACAACGCTGTTCTACCAACATAATCCGCTCGACGTCGAGGGATGGCGCGGTGACAACTTCGCGTTCACGTTCAACATCGCCGACTACAACGTCGTCACCTCCGACAGCGTCCACCTGCCGCCGACCGTGCACCTGTTCATGCAAGCCACCGGCGTCTACGTGATGAACTTCCTGCCCAAGCCCGCCGAAGGCACCCCGGGCACCGAGCGCACACCGTGGTATCACCGCAACGTCGACTACGACGAGATCGCCTTCTTCCACGGTGGCTCGCTCTATGGCATCCCGATGCCGCCCGGCCTGATTTCGCATGCGCCGCAAGGGGTTCACCACGGCGCACCGGAGAAGGCGCGCGAGCGGGCGCGCCGCAAGTTCGACGAGTACTCCCGCGTCGACTGGCAGGTGATCGCCATCGACACCCGCCGGCGGCTGACCCCGTCGGCCGAGGTACTGGCCCACGACCTAGGACAACATTGATGACCCGCGCCGTTAAGCACGAGTACGACCGCATCCCCTATCTCGTTGCCTTCCAGAACAATTCGGGTGTCCGGGACGTCTACGGCGGCCTGGCCGAGATCACCGTGCTGGAAAGCTACCTGCTCAAGCCGAAGGACAAGCCGTCGGACACGGTGCTGGTGTTCATGCACCCGATCGGCGGCGGCGCCTACCTGCCGATGATCAATGCCCTGGCCCGGGCCGGTCATCACGTCATCTACTGCAACAGCCGCTTCCGCGGCACCGACTCGGCGCTGCTGATGGAGAAGGTGGTCGAGGATCTCGGCGAGTGCATCAAGGACGCCAAGAAACGCCTGGGCTACTCCAAGGTGGTGCTCGCCGGATGGAGCGGCGGCGGTTCACTGTCGGTGTTCTACCAGCAGCAGGCGCAGAATCCGACCATCACGTCCAGCCCGACCGGTGACGGACCCGACCTGACCAAACTCGACCTGCCCCCGGCCGACGGCATCATGCTGCTGGCCGCGCACATCAGCCGGCACGGCACGCTGACCGAATGGCTGGACGCGTCGATCCTCGACGAATCCGACCCCACCCAGCGCGATCCCGAGCTTGACCTGTACAACCCCGACAATCCGAACCAGCCGCCCTACAGCCAAGAATTCCTGGCCCGGTACCGGCAGGCGCAGATCGACCGCAACCGTCGTATCACCGCGTGGGTCAAGGAAAAACTGGCCGAGCTGAAGGCCGCCGGCCGGCCGGACGACGAGTTCGGGTTCGTCGTGCACGGCACCATGGCCGACCCGCGGTGGCTGGACCCGACCGTCGATCCCAACGAACGCGCCCCGGGGACGTGCTACCTGGGGGATCCTCAAGTGGTGAACATGAGCCCCGTCGGGTTGGCCCGATTCTCCACGTTGCGCGGCTGGCTCTCGCAGTGGAGCTACGACGACGCCCGCGGCGACGCGGTCACCTGCGGGCCCGACATCGCGATCCCGGCGCTGGTGATCGGTAACCTCGCCGATGACGCCTGCACGCCCAGCCACACCCGCCGGCTCTTCCAAGCGATCGGGCACCCCGACAAGGAGATGCACGAAATTCCCGGCGCCACACACTATTACGCGGGACCCGACCAGCGCGAGGCGCTGCGCACGGCCGTCACCATCGTCACCGACTGGCTGGTCCGGCACGACTTCGCGAGCGCCGAGTGACTACTTCCGCCGGCGACGATGCAGAGCGCAGCGATGAGGAGGAGCGGCGCAAAATCTCCGCCGGCGACGATGCAGAGCGCAGCGATGAGGCGGGGGCACCTCCCGCTTGCGGGGGAGAGCGGCGCATCGATGTAGCGGGTCCGCTCGACGGCGTCCGGGTCCTCGAACTCGGCACGTTGATCGCCGGCCCGTTCGCCGGCCGGCTGCTGGGCGACATGGGGGCCGACGTCATCAAGGTGGAACTGCCCAAGGCCCCGGACCCATTGCGCACCTGGGGCCAGGCCGAAGTCGATGGGCAGCACGTCTTTTGGACGGTGCACGCGCGCAACAAGAGGGCCATCACCCTCGACCTGCGCCACCCCCGGGGGCGCGAACTGTTCTGTGAGCTCGTCGAGAAATCCGACATCGTGGTGGAGAACTTCCGCCCCGGCACGCTGGAAAAATGGAACCTGGGCTACGACGTGCTCAGTCAACGCAATCCGGGCATCATCCTGGTGCGCGTGTCCGGCTACGGGCAGACCGGACCCGACGCCTCCAAAGCCGGCTACGCCTCGGTCGCCGAGGCGGCCAGCGGACTGCGACACCTCAACGGTTTCCCCGGCGGCCCGCCGCCGCGGCTGGCGCTCTCGCTCGGTGACAGCCTGGCCGGCATGTTCGGCGCCCAGGGCGCGCTTGCCGCGCTGTACCGCCGCAGCATCACCGGGCGCGGCCAGGTGGTCGACGTCGCGCTCACCGAATCCTGTTTGGCCGTCCAGGAATCCACGATCCCCGACTACGATGTCGGCGGTGTGGTGCGCGGACCGTCGGGCACCCGGCTGGAGGGCATCGCCCCGTCCAACATCTACCGCAGCGCCGACGGCTCGTGGGTGGTGATCGCCGCCAACCAGGACACCGTCTTCGCCCGGCTGTGCAAGGCCATGGGGCGCCCGGAGCTGGCCACCGACGACCGGTTCGCCACGCATGTCGCACGCGGCCGCAACCAGGACGAGCTCGACAACGTCATCGGCTGCTGGGCCGCCGAACGCCAACCGGGCGAGATCATCGAAACCCTTTCCGCGGCAGGGGTGATCGCGGGGCCGATCAACACGGTCGCCGAGGTCGTCAACGACCCGCAGCTGCGGGCCCGCGACATGCTGGTCGAGCACTACGACCAGCGGCTGCAACGCAACGTCCTCGGGCCCGGCATCGTTCCCGTGCTCTCGGAATCTCCGGGCCGGCTGCGCAACGCCGGTCCCGCGCGACCCGGCCAACACAACGACGACGTCTACACCGGGTTGCTGGGCAGGACCGCCGAGGAGCTCGAGGAGCTGCGCGCCGAGGAGGTACTGTGACCACCCAGCACGTCGATATTCGCGAGGTCTCTCTGCGCGACGGTCTACAGATCGAGACGCCAATCCCGTTGCCGGCCAAGCTCGAACTGCTGGCCGCGGTCGCGGCCACCGGGGTCCGCCAGGTGGAGGCCACCGCGTTCGTCTCCCCGACGAAGGTGCCGTCGATGGCCGACGCCGCCGAGCTCGCCGCCCATCTGCACGACTACCCCGACATCGAATTCTCCGCGCTGGTCGCCAGCCCCAACGGGGCCAAGCGGGCCGTCGCCGCGGGTCTGCGCTCCATCGAGTACGTGGTGGCCGCCGACGACACGTTCAGCCAGGC
The DNA here is from genome assembly GCF_020217485.1 of Mycobacterium sp. WUMAC-067. Classification (GTDB taxonomy): domain Bacteria; phylum Actinomycetota; class Actinomycetes; order Mycobacteriales; family Mycobacteriaceae; genus Mycobacterium. The sequence goes on from NZ_JAEKMI010000001.1 coordinate 179,473, forward strand.
CAATGTCGGGCGCACCAGCGCCGAGGCCACCAAGGCGATCGACGAGATCGTCGCCATCGCGCACGACGGCCCCACCCCCCGGGTCACCGTCGAAGTGGTGATCGCCACCGCGTGGGATTCGCCGTTCGAAGGTCCCACCCCGCCGCAGCGGGTGCTCGACATCGCCGCGGCCGCGCGCGAGCGCGGCGCCGACCGCCTGTCGATCGCCGACACGATCGGCACCGCCACCCCGGGCCGCGTGAGTTCGCTGATCGCCCAACTGCGTCCGGTCATCGGGGACATGCCGCTGGGCGGTCATTTCCACAACACCCGCGGCTCCGGGCTGGCCAGCGCGTACGCGGCGGTCAGCTCCGGGGTGACCCGGCTGGACGCCTCGGTCGGCGGCCTGGGCGGCTGCCCGTTCGCGCCGGGCGCCACGGGCAACATCGCCACCGAGGATCTGGTGTACCTGCTGCGCGATAGCGGTATCGGCGTCGACGTCGACCTGGATGCCGCCATCGCCGCGGCCGCCGTGGCGAAGTCGTTGGTGGGCCACGATCTGCCGAGCGCCCTGTTGCGCGCCGGCGACCGACGGAGACATTGAGTGCGGGGGAACTGATGTCCGCCCCGGAGGCAACCCGCGAGCTGACCGCCAAAGGCCGCCAAACCAGGCAGGCCCTCGAGCAGGCCGCCCGTAAGCTGTTCGCCGAACGGGGCTTTCACGGCACCACGTTGGCCGACATCACGTCGGCCGCGGGAAAATCACCGGCGGTGTTCTACCGCTACTTCACCGACAAGGAAGATTTGTTGGCGGCGCTGGCGGAATCGTTCCTGCACGAGGTGGTCACACCGTCGGGGTTGAGCGTTCACCTGCCGGACTCCCCCGACGACGACGCCTTCTTCACCTCGGTGGTCACCGGTTACTGGAACATGTTCAAACAGAACATCGGCATCATGATCGCGGTGGCCCAGCTGGCCGCCACCCAGCAGCGCTTCGCCGCCGTGCAAAACGAATTCCGGCGCTTCGGCATGGATCTCGTGGCGGCGTCGGTGCGCCGCGCCCAGGATCAGGGATACGGCGCCGAGCTGCATCCCCAGCACACCGCGGCGGCCATCGCCTTGCTCTTCGAGAACTTCACCACCGTCTTCGTCGGCCCCTCCAACCTCGGCATCAAGATCAGCGACAAGGACGCCATCGCCACCCTGTCGACGATCTGGAAGAAAACTCTGTACGGCGCGTAAGGAGATACTTGTGGATTTCACGCTGCCCGAACACCTTCCGGGTGTGCTCGCCGAGATGGACGAGTTCATCGAGGCGGAGATCAAACCGCTGGAACGCGAGAACATCCAGTATTTCGACCAGCGCCGCGAACACGCGCGCACCGATTGGGACAACGACGGCATCCCGACCCGCGAGTGGGAGGACCTGCTCGCCGAGATGCGCAGGCGCGCCGACAGGGCGGGCTGGCTGCGCTACGGCTTGCCGGCCTCGCTGGGCGGTCGCGACGGCAGCAACGTCGACATGGCCGTCATCCGGGAACACCTGGCGCACAAGGGCCTTGGCCTGCACAACGATCTGCAGAACGAGTCGTCGATCGTCGGGAATTTCCCGCAGGTGATCATGATGGAGCGCTTCGGCACCGATGAGCAGCGTCGGGTGTGGTCGGAGGCGCTGATCACCGGCGAGCGTTCGATGGCGTTCGGGCTGACCGAGCCGAAGCACGGCTCGGACGCCACCTGGCTCGAAACACGCGCCGAACGTGACGGCGACAGCTGGGTGATCAACGGCTCCAAGCGATTCAACACCGGCGTGCACCGCGCAACCCACGATCTGGTCTTCGCACGCACCTCCGGTGAGCCCGGGGGCGCGCGCGGCATCACGGCGTTCCTGGTGCCGACCGATACACCCGGATTCAAGGTTCCCTACTACTGGTGGACGTTCAACATGCCCACCGACCACGGCGAGGTCGAGCTGACCGACGTTCGGGTGCCCGCGGACGCGGTGCTCGGCGAGGTGGATCGCGGCCTGGAGGTGGCGCAAACCTTCTTGCACGAGAACAGGATTCGGCAGGCGGCCAGCAGCCTGGGCGCCGCCCAGTACTGCATCGACCGCGCCGCGGAATACGCCGGCGGCCGAACGGTGTTCGGCAAGCCGCTGTCGGTCAACCAGGCCGTGCAATGGCCGCTGGCCGAATTGCAGACCGAGGCGCAGATGGTGCGCCTGCTGGTCCAATACGCCGCCTGGCATTTGGACCGCGACCACCACATGGAGGTCTCCGACAAGGTGTCGATGGCGAATTACCGCGCCAACCGGCTGGTCTGCGACGCCGCCGATCGCGCCATGCAGATCTTCGGCGGGCTCGGGTACAGCCGGCACGAACCGTTCGAGCACATCTACCGACACCACCGTCGTTACCGGATCACCGAGGGCGCCGAAGAGATCCAGATTCGCCGGGTGGCGCAGCGGCTGTTCAAATTCGGCCGAAAATGATGCACGACGAGACGGCCGAGCTGACGGCCAAACTCGCCGCCGTGCTCACGTCGGCCATCGGCGCCGACACGGCGGTCGAGAACCTGCGCGCGCTGACGGGCGGCGCCAGCCGGACCACCTGGGCTTTCGAGGCCGTCACCGGCGGGCAACGCCGCTCGCTGATCTTGCGCACCGGGCCGCCCGACGACGTGCATGCCGGCATGGAACTCGAGGCCCGGTCACAGGCCGCCGCCGCGGCCGCGGGCGCGCCGGTCCCCCACGTCCTGATCGCCGACAATTCGCCTGCCGCACTGGGCAATCCGTTTCTGATCTGCGACGAGATCAAGGGCGAGACCATCGTGCGGCGCATCCAACGCCAGCTCGACGCCGCCGACGGGCAGGCGGGCCGCGCTCGATTGCTGCAGCAGTGCGCGCGGGCGGCGGCCGCCATTCACCGCGCCGACCCCCACGTTGCCGGGATCACCCACGAGGACCAACTCGACGAATGGCGCCAGCGCCTCGACGACATGGGCGATACCACCGCCACCTTCGAATGGGCGTTTCGCTGGCTGGGCGCCCACCGGCCCGAACCTTCGCCGACGGTGCTGGTGCACGGCGACTTCCGGATGGGCAACCTCATCGTCGACGGATCGAACCTTGCCGCGGTGCTGGATTGGGAGCTCGTGCACGCCGGCCAGGCGTACGAAGACCTGGCGTGGTTCTGCATCCGGGCCTGGCGATTCGGCGCCCCGGCCGGCCTCGGCGCCGGCGGCCTCGGCAGCATCGAGAGCTTCCTGCGGGCCTACGAGCAGGCCAGCGCAACTACCGTCGACCGGGTGGCGTTTCACTGGTGGCTGGTGCTGGCCACGCTGCGCTGGGGTGTCATCTGCCGATTCCAGGCGGAACGGCATCTGAGCGGCCAGCACCGTTCGGTCGAGCTGGCCACCATCGGGCGGCGCGTCTGCGAGACGGAGTGGGACCTGCTCAACCTGCTCGCGCCCGCCGACGATGCGCGCCGCGCGGCGGCGCGAGGAGGAGGCGGGCAATCGGGGCCGGGCCGCGCCGTGATCGGCGCGCACGGCCGCCCGCTGGCGGCCGAACTCGTGGCCGCGGTGGCCGAATTCCTGGAGACCGACGTGCGGTCGGCGACCGACGGCCAGGTCAACTTTCACGCCAGGGTGGCGGCCAACGCGTTGCGCATCGTCGAGCGCGAACTGCTCGACGACAACGAGGCCGAATCCCGCGCGGCGCTGTCCGGGTTGGGCGTCGCCGACGAGGAACAGCTTGCCGCCGCGATCCGGTCCGGCGAGATGGACGCCCGAGCGGCCGACGTCACGGCCTGCCTGCGAACCCTGGTACGGCGCCGGCTCGCCGTCGCCCACCCCGGATACGACAGCGAATAGGAGCCGTGCCATGCCCGCTTCCCGCGCAGAAGCGGTCGTCGAGGCCGCCAACCGCCTGTTCACCGCGATCGAGCGAAGCGATGTCGCGGCGGTCGAGGCGATGTGGAGCGACGACATCGCGGTGTGGCGCGTCGGCTCGCGCCGCGACCCCCTCCAAACAGACGACAAGGCCCGGGCGATGCGGGTCATCGGCTGGTTCATCGGCGCGACCACGCAGCGCCGCTACGAGATTCTCGACCGGCAGTTCTTCGATGACGGCTCGGCTCAAGGCTTCGTCCAGCAGCACGTCCTGCACGCCACCGGGCATGCGGGGCAATCGATCTCGCTGCGGGTCTGCATCGTGATCAGGGTGGGCAGTCACGGCCTCATCGAACGCATCGACGAATATTTCGATCCCGCCGGGATCGCGCCGTTGATGGATTGAGGCTAGATTCGCCACAAGGCATGGGGGTGACGATGACGACTTTGGAGACACTGCTTCACGATCCCGACATGGCCGGCGCGTGGAACCTGGTTCCGGATCGCTCGGCCATCACGTTCAAGGTCGGCAACATGTGGGGGCTGGTGAACGTCAAAGGCCGCTTCACCGACTTCACCGGTGACGGCCAACTGACCGGCCAGGGAGCGGTTTTCGGGCGCGTCGACATCCGGGCCGCATCACTGGACACCGGGATCGGCCTTCGCGACAAACACCTGCGGTCGCCCGACTTCTTCGACGTCGACCGGTTCGGGGAGATCAACGTCGTCGTCACCGCGCTGCACCCGACGACGGGCAAGGCGGCCGACGTTCGGGCCAACTTCACCATCAAGGGCATCACCGCGGAGCTGCCGCTGCCCGTCACGATCTCCGAGCTCGACGACGGCTCGATCCGGATCGCCGGCGAAACCACCCTCGATCGGGGCCGTTTCGACCTGGGTTGGAACCGGCTCGGCATGATGAGCTCGACGGTGACCGCGGCGGCGGAGGCCATCTTCGTGCGCGAATCGCATTGAGATTTCCGCGGGCACCCCGCTAAACCCGCGGCGACCCCAGTAGCATCTGCACCGTGGCCGACTCCACCCCCCAATCCAGCGTCGCCCTGCGGATCCTCGTCTACAGCAGCAACGCCCACACCCGCGAACGGGTGATGCGCGCGCTGGGCAAGCAGCTGCACCCGGATTTGCCCGAGTTGAGCTACGTCGAGGTGGCGACCGGCCCGATGGTGGTGCGGACAATGGACCAGGGCGGCATCGACTTGGCCATCCTGGACGGCGAAGCGACCCCGACGGGCGGCATGGGAATCGCGAAACAGCTCAAGGACGAACTCGAGACCTGCCCGCCGCTGGTCGTGCTCACCGGGCGTCCCGACGATGCGTGGTTGGCGTCCTGGTCGCGCGCCGAGGGCGCGGTGCCGCACCCCATCGACCCCATCCTGCTGGGCCGCACCGTCCTCAATTTGCTGCGAACCCCGGTTCGCTGACCCACGCGAAGCCGCGCCCTGCCGCGGCTTTTGCCCTCCGGTGACCGCCTGCGGCGGTCCTGACCGCGTGGGCGCCGCCTCCCGCCGTTGATCCCGGCGCGCGTCCCGAACGCGTCGCCTCCCGAGTTCGCGCAGCACAGCACGCGCGCGGTGGCCCAATACTGCAAAACGCCCACCCCGGGCAAGCGCACCGCACGCCGCGACGCTATGTTGAAGATCACTGTGACGGGCTTCAGACCCAGTTCGTCACAGCAGCCCGGTTACCGCCTGGCCGCCGCAGGCGGCTCGTACGGATCATGGAGCGAATTGAACGTCTACATACCCATCCTGGTGCTCGGTGCGATTGCCGCCGCCTTTGCCGTGGGCTCGGTGGTGATCGCGAGCCTGGCCGGCCCGTCACGTTTCAACAAGTCGAAGATGGCGGCGTACGAGTGTGGAATCGAACCCACCGCGACCCCGGTGAGCGGCCCACAGGCGACGGCGGGACAGCGGTTTCCGGTGAAGTACTACCTGACCGCGATGCTTTTTATCGTCTTCGACATCGAGATCGTGTTCCTGTATCCGTGGGCGGTCAGCTACGACGCGCTGGGCACGTTCGCTCTGGTCGAAATGGTGGTGTTCATGCTCACGGTTTTCGTGGCCTACGCCTATGTGTGGCGCCGCGGCGGCCTGACGTGGGATTGAGGTAAGACGTGGGTCTTGAGGAACAGCTGCCCGGCGGGATTCTGCTGTCCACGGTCGAGAAGGTGGCGGGCTACGTCCGCAAGAACTCGCTGTGGCCGGCGACGTTCGGGTTGGCCTGCTGCGCCATCGAGATGATGGCAACCGCCGGGCCAAGATTCGACATCGCGCGGTTCGGCATGGAGCGCTTCTCGGCCACCCCGCGGCAGGCCGACCTGATGATCGTCGCCGGGCGGGTCAGCCAGAAGATGGCACCGGTGCTGCGCCAGATCTATGACCAGATGGCCGAGCCGAAATGGGTGCTGGCCATGGGCGTGTGCGCGTCGTCGGGCGGAATGTTCAACAACTACGCGGTGGTCCAGGGCGTGGATCACGTGGTCCCGGTGGACATCTACCTGCCCGGATGCCCGCCGCGACCGGAGATGCTGCTGTACGCAATCCTGAAGCTGCACGAGAAGATTCAGGACATGCCGCTGGGCGTCAACCGCGAAGACGCCATCGCCGAAGCCGAACAGGCGGCGCTGTCGGCCCGGCCCACCATCGAGATGCGCGGACTGCTGCGATGAGCTCGCCGGACCAGGACCCGAAAGAAGCAATCAGCGGCGCCGACGAAGAAGTCATCGACGTGCGCCGCGGCATGTTCGGCGTCAACGGCTCCGGTGACACGTCCGGCTACGGGCGGCTGGTGCGCGAAGTCCTGCTTCCGGGCAGCAGCCCGCGGCCCTACGGCGGCTATTTCGACGAGCTGGTCGACGGCCTGGCCGAGGCGCTGAAAAAGGGCGGCGTCGAATTCACCGACGCGATAGAAAAAGTCGTGGTGTACCGCGACGAGCTCACCCTGCACGTGCGCCGCGAGGCGCTGCCGCAGGTCGCCCAGCGCCTTCGCGACGAACCGCAACTGCGTTTCGAAATGTGCCTGGGGGTCAGCGGGGTGCACTACCCGCACGAGGCGGGCCGCGAGCTGCACGCGGTGTACCCGCTGCAGTCGATCACGCACACCCGCCGCGTCCGCCTGGAAGTGTCTGCGCCCGACGGTGATCCACACATCCCGTCGCTGTTCGGCATCTATCCGACGACCGACTGGCACGAGCGTGAGACCTATGACTTCTTCGGCATCATCTTCGACGGTCACCCGTCGCTGACCCGCATCGAAATGCCCGACGACTGGCACGGACATCCGCAGCGCAAGGACTACCCCCTCGGCGGGATTCCCGTCGAATACAAAGGCGCACAGATACCCCCGCCCGACGAGCGGAGAGCGTACAACTGATGAGCACCACCACAGAATCGACGCACGACGGCGCCGGCGAGACACTCGTGGTCGCCGGCGGCCAGGACTGGGACAAGGTCGTCGAAGCCGCCCGCAATGCCGATCCCGGCGAACGCATCGTCGTCAACATGGGTCCCCAGCACCCGTCCACGCACGGGGTGCTGCGGCTGATCCTGGAGATCGAGGGCGAGACGGTCACCGACGCACGCTGCGGGATCGGGTACTTGCACACCGGTATCGAAAAGAACCTCGAATACCGCTACTGGACCCAGGGCGTCACCTTCGTGACCCGGATGGATTACCTCGCACCGTTTTTCAACGAGACCGCCTACTGCCTGGGTGTGGAGAAACTGCTCGGCATCACCGACCAGATACCCGAGCGCGTCGACGTCATCCGCGTGTTGATGATGGAGCTCAACCGGATTTCGTCGCACCTGGTGGCCCTGGCCACCGGCGGCATGGAACTGGGCGCCATGACCCCGATGTTCGTCGGCTTCCGGGGCCGCGAGATCGTCCTGACCCTGTTCGAATCGATCACCGGCTTGCGCATGAACAGCGGCTACATCCGGCCCGGCGGCGTGGCCCAAGACCTGCCGCCCAACGCGCAGACCGAGATCGCCGAGGCCCTCGAGCCGCTGCGCCAAGTGCTGCGCGAAATGAGCGGTCTGCTCAACGAGAACGCCATCTGGAAGGCCCGCACCCAGGACGTCGGCTACCTGGACTTGACGGGGTGCATGGCGCTGGGCATCACCGGACCGATCCTGCGCGCCACCGGGCTCCCGCACGATCTGCGCAAGAGCGAACCGTACTGCGGATACGAAAACTACGAATTCGACGTAATCACCGAGGACACGTGTGATGCTTACGGGCGCTACATGATTCGTGTGAACGAGATGTGGGAGTCGATCAAGATCGTCGAGCAGTGTCTGGACAAGTTGAAGCCGGGCCCGACCATGGTTGAGGACCGCAAGATCGCCTGGCCGGCCGACTTGAAGGTGGGACCCGACGGCATGGGCAACTCGCCGGAGCACATCGCCAAGATCATGGGCGGCTCGATGGAGGCCCTGATCCACCACTTCAAACTGGTCACCGAGGGCATCAGGGTCCCTCCCGGCCAGGTGTACACCGCGGTCGAGTCGCCGCGCGGGGAACTCGGCGTGCACATGGTCAGCGACGGCGGCACCCGGCCCTACCGGGTGCATTACCGAGACCCCTCGTTCACCAACCTGCAGTCGGTCGCCGCGATGTGCGAGGGCGGGATGGTCGCCGACCTGATCACCTCGGTCGCCAGCATCGACCCGGTCATGGGCGGGGTGGACCGGTGACCGGCCCGCAGGGACAGCCGGTCTTCCTCCGGCTCGGCCCGCCGCCCGACGAGCCCAACGCGTTCGTGGTCGAGGGCGCGCCCACGTCGTATCCGCCCGAGGTGCGGGCCCGGCTCGAGGTCGACGCCAAGGAGATCATGGGCCGCTACCCCGAGAAGCGCTCGGCGCTGCTGCCGTTGCTGCACCTGGTGCAGGCTCAGGACTCCTACCTGACACCGGCGGGCCTGGAGTTCTGCGGCGAGCAGCTCGGACTCAGCGGGGCCGAGGTGTCGGCGGTGGCGAGCTTCTACACCATGTATCGCCGCGGCCCAACCGGCGATTACCTGGTGGGCGTCTGCACCAACACGTTGTGCGCCGTCATGGGCGGCGACGCCATTTTCGATGCCCTGAAAGAACATCTGGGCATCGGCAACGACGAGACGACCCCCGACGGATCGGTCACCCTGCAACACATCGAATGCAATGCCGCCTGCGACTACGCGCCCGTGGTGATGGTGAACTGGGAGTTCTTCGACAACCAGACCTGCGAGTCGGCGCGCGAACTCGTCGACTCGCTGCGTTCCGGTCAGCCCAAGCCCCCCACCCGCGGTGCGCCGCTGTGCGCCTTCCGGGAGACGTCGCGCATCCTGGCCGGCTTGCCCGACGAGCGGCCCGACCAGGGGCAGGGCGGCGCCGGTGCCGCGACCCTGGCCGGCCTGAAGGTAGCCAAGGAACACGGCATGGCTGCGCCCAGCGCGCCGGAAGGCCAGCAATGACAACCACTTCCGAGTCGTCGGGCGCCACGCCGCTCACTCCGGTGCTCAGTCGCTTCTGGGACGACCCCGAGTCCTGGACGCTGCAGACCTACCGCCGCCACGGCGGCTACGAGGCGATGAAGAAGGCGCTGGGGATGGAGCCCGACGCGGTGATCGGGTTGGTGAAGGATTCCGGGCTGCGTGGGCGCGGCGGCGCCGGCTTCTCGACCGGGACCAAGTGGTCGTTCATCCCGCAGGGCGACACCGGCGCGGCCGCCAAACCGCACTACCTGGTGGTCAACGCCGACGAGTCCGAACCTGGTACGTGCAAAGACATTCCGCTGATGCTGGCGACACCGCACGTCCTCGTCGAGGGCGTCATCATCGCCGCCTACGCGATCCGGGCCAACCACGCGTTCATCTATGTGCGCGGCGAGGTGCTGCCGGTGCTGCGCCGCCTGCAGAACGCGGTGGCCGAGGCCTACGCCGCGGGCTATTTGGGGCGTGACATCAACGGCTCGGGGTTCGATCTGGAGCTGGTGGTGCACGCCGGCGCCGGTGCGTACATCTGCGGCGAGGAAACCGCGCTGCTGGATTCGCTGGAGGGCCGACGCGGCCAGCCGCGGCTGCGCCCGCCGTTCCCCGCGGTGGCCGGCCTGTACGGCTGCCCGACGGTGATCAACAACGTCGAGACCATCGCGAGCGTGCCGTCGATCATCGGCAACGGCGTGGACTGGTTCCGCTCGATGGGAAGCGAGAAGTCCCCCGGCTTCACGTTGTATTCGCTGTCCGGGCACGTCACCCGCCCCGGGCAGTACGAGGCCCCGCTGGGAATCACGTTGCGGGAGTTGCTCGCCTACGCCGGCGGGGTGCGGGCCGGTCACCGGCTCAAGTTCTGGACGCCCGGCGGCTCGTCCACCCCGCTGCTGACCGACGAGCATCTCGACGTCCCACTGGACTACGAGGGCGTGGGCGGCGCCGGCTCGATGCTGGGCACCAAGGCGCTGGAGATCTTCGACGAAACCACCTGCGTGGTGCGTGCGGTGCAGCGCTGGACGTACTTCTACAAGCACGAATCATGCGGCAAATGCACGCCGTGCCGCGAGGGCACCTTCTGGCTGGACAAGATCTACGAGCGGCTGGAGGCCGGCACCGGCACGCACGAGGACCTCGACAAGCTGCTGGACATTTCCGACTCCATCTTGGGTAAAGCGTTCTGCGCCTTGGGCGATGGCGCCGCCAGCCCCGTCATGTCGTCGATCCAGTACTTCCGCGACGAGTACGTCGCCCATGTCGAGGGCGGCGGATGCCCGTTCGATCCACGAGACTCCATGCTGACGGCGAACGGAAAGGCATGACGAGCTGATGACGAGCCTTGCCAAAACCGAGACCGGCAACGAGGCGCGCCCGCCTGAGATGGTGACACTGACCATCGACGACATCGAAATCAGCGTTCCCAAGGGCACTTTGGTGATCCGCGCCGCCGAATTGATGGGCATCCAGATCCCACGGTTCTGCGACCACCCGCTGCTCGAGCCGGTCGGCGCCTGCCGGCAGTGCCTGGTCGAGGTCGAGGGCCAACGCAAGCCGATGGCCTCGTGCACCACCGTGGCCACCGACGACATGGTGGTACGCACCCAGCTCACCTCCGAGGCCGCCGACAAGGCGCAGCACGGCGTGATGGAGCTGCTGCTGATCAACCATCCGCTCGACTGCCCGATGTGCGACAAGGGCGGCGAATGCCCGCTGCAGAACCAGGCAATGTCCAACGGGCGGGCCGATTCTCGCTTCACCGACGACAAGCGCACCTTCGCCAAGCCGATCAACATCTCCTCGCAGGTGCTGTTGGACCGCGAGCGCTGCATCCTGTGCGCGCGCTGCACGCGATTCTCCGAACAGATCGCCGGCGACCCCTTCATCGACATGCAGGAGCGGGGCGCGCTGCAGCAGGTCGGCATCTACGCCAATGAGCCGTTCGACTCGTACTTCTCGGGCAACACGGTGCAGATCTGCCCGGTGGGCGCGCTGACCGGGACCGCCTACCGGTTCCGGGCGCGACCTTTCGATCTGGTCTCCAGCCCGAGCGTCTGCGAACACTGCGCCTCCGGGTGCGCACAGCGCACCGATCACCGCCGCGGCAAGGTGCTGCGCCGGCTGGCCGGCGACGACCCGGAAGTCAACGAGGAGTGGAATTGCGACAAGGGCCGGTGGGCGTTCAATTACGCAACCCAGCCCGACGTGATCACCACTCCCCTGGTTCGCGATGCCGACGGCTCGCTGCAACCGGCGTCGTGGTCGCACGCGATCGCCGTCGCGACGCAGGGCCTCGAAGCCGCGCGCGGGCGCGCCGGGGTGCTCGTCGGCGGCCGGGCGACCTTGGAGGACGCCTACGCATACTCCAAGTTCGCGCGAATCGTCCTGGACAGCAACGACATCGACTTCCGGGCCCGCTCGAGCTCGGCCGAAGAGGCCGACTTCTTGGCGGCGCGCATCGCCGGCAGGCCGATCGCCGTCAGCTACGCCGACCTGGAATCGGCTCCGGTGGTCGTGCTGGTCGGGTTCGAGCCCGAGGACGAGTCGCCCATCGTGTTCCTGCGGCTGCGCAAGGCTGCCCGCAAACACGGGTTGCCGGTCTTCGCGGTGGCGCCGTTCGCCAGCCGGGCGCTGGACAAGATGTCCGGCCGGCTGATCAAGACCGTGCCCGGCGCCGAAGCCTCGGCGCTGGACGGCCTGGCCACCGGCGAGGTGGGCGACCTGCTGTCCACCCCGGGCGCGGTCATCATGGTCGGCGAACGTCTGGCCACCGTGCCCGGCGGATTGTCCGCGGCGGCCCGGCTCGCCGACACCACCGGCGCTCGCCTTGCCTGGGTGCCGCGACGGGCCGGTGAGCGGGGTGCGCTGGACGCCGGTGCGCTGCCCGGGTTGCTGCCCGGCGGGCGCCCGGTGGACGACGACACCGCCCGGGCCCAGGTCGCGCAGGCGTGGAACGTGTCCGAATTGCCTTCCGGCCGTGGGCGTGACGTCCACGGCATCCTGAGCGCCGCGACCGACGGAACGCTGGGCGCGCTGCTGGTGGGCGGTGTCGAGCCCGACGACTTCGCCGACCCGCAAGCGGTGCTGGCGGCGCTGGACGGCGCCGGCTTCGTGGTCAGCCTGGAGATGCGGCACAGCGCGGTCACCGAACGCGCCGATGTGGTGTTCCCCGTCGCGTCGACGACACAGAAGGCGGGCGCGTTCGTCAACTGGGAGGGCCGCTTCCGGCCGTTCGAGGCCGCGCTGCGCGGCACCGCCCAGCAGGCCGGCCAGTCCGACCACCAGGTGCTCGACGCGCTGGCCGACGAGATGGGCGTCTATCTGGGAATGTCGGACGTCGAGGTGGCCCGCCAGGAAATGGCCGCGCTACGGCACTGGGACGGCAAGCGCGCCGCGAACCCGGCCGTCGCCGCCCCGGACCCTGTCCAGCCCGGCGCGGGACAAGCGGTGTTGGCCGGCTGGCGGATGCTGCTGGACAACGCCCGAATGCAAGACGGTGAGCCACATCTGGCGGGAACGGCGCGCAAACCCGTGGTGCGGCTGTCCGCGGAGACCGCCGCCGAGATCGGCGCCGCCGACGGCGACGCGGTGACCGTCAGCACGTCACGCGGATCCGTCAGCCTGCCGCTGGTCGTCACCGACATGCCCGACCGGGTGGTGTGGCTCCCGCTGAACTCGTCGGCGTCGGCGGTGCACCGCCAGCTCGGCGTCACCCTGGGCAGCACAGTGAACATCGGAGTGGGAAAGTGACTACCGGCTTGACCGCCTTCGGGCACGACACCTGGTGGCTGGTGCTCGGCAAGGCGCTGGCGATCTTCGTGTTCCTCATGCTCAACGTGCTGGTCGCGATTCTGCTCGAACGCAAGATCCTCGGCTGGATGCAGCGGCGCCCCGGACCCAACCGCGCCGGCCCCTGGGGCGTCCTGCAGAGCCTGGCCGACGGAATCAAGTTGGCCCTCAAGGAAACCATCACCCCCGGCGGTGTCGACAAGTTCGTCTACTTCGCGGCGCCGGTCATCTCCACGATCCCGGCGTTCACCGCGTTCGCGTTCATTCCGTTCGGCCCCGTGGTGTCGGTGTTCGGCCACCGCACGCCGCTGCAGCTGACCGACCTCCCGGTCGCGGTGCTGTTCATCCTGGGGCTGTCGGCGATCGGCGTATACGGAATCGTGTTGGGCGGCTGGGCATCCGGGTCTACCTACCCGCTGCTGGGCGGGGTGCGTTCCACCGCCCAGGTCATCTCCTACGAGGTGGCGATGGGGCTGTCGTTCGCGGCGGTGTTCCTCTACGCCGGCTCCATGTCGACGTCACAGATCGTCTCCGCGCAGGACCACGTCTGGTACGTGTTCCTGCTGCTGCCGTCGTTCGTGATCTATTTGATCTCGATGGTCGGCGAAACCAACCGGGCGCCATTCGATTTGCCCGAGGCCGAGGGTGAACTGGTCGCGGGATTCCACACCGAGTACTCGTCGCTGAAGTTCGCGATGTTCATGCTGGCCGAGTACGTCAACATGATGACGGTCTCCTCGCTCGCCACCATCTTGTTCTTCGGTGGCTGGCACGCGCCGTGGCCACTGAACATGTGGGCGGGCGCCAACACCGGGTGGTGGCCGGTGCTCTGGTTCACCGCCAAGATGTGGACGTTCTTGTTCATCTACTTCTGGCTGCGGGCCTCGCTGCCCCGGCTGCGTTACGACCAGTTCATGGGACTGGGCTGGAAGCTGCTGATCCCGGCCTCGCTGGTCTGGGTGCTGATCGCGGCGGTGGTCCGCACGCTGCGCAACCAGGGGTATGCGCACTGGACCCCGGTCCTGGTGGTCAGCAGCGTCGTGTTCGCCACGGCGCTGGTGCTGTTGCTGCGAAAACCGTTCAGCGCGCCGGGTATTCGCGCGTTGGAGCGCCAGCTGCGGCGCGACGCGAAGAAACTGCCCGCCGCATCGATCTCCACACCGGTATTCCCGACGCCGCCGCTGCCGGCGACGACCCAGAAGTCGTTGGCGGCTGCGAGCAAGGAGAAAGCACGTGGCTAAATTCTTGGACGCCATCGCCGGATTCGGCGTGACGTTCGGATCTATGTTCAAAAAGAATGTCACCGAGGAGTATCCGGAAAAGCCGGGCCCGGTCATGCCGCGCTACCACGGCCGTCACCAGCTCAACCGTTATCCGGACGGCCTGGAGAAATGCATCGGCTGCGAGCTGTGCGCGTGGGCGTGCCCGGCGGACGCGATCTACGTCGAGGGCGCCGACAACACCGAGGAACTCAGGTATTCGCCCGGGGAACGCTACGGCCGGGTGTATCAGATCAACTATCTGCGCTGCATCGGCTGCGGCCTGTGCATCGAGGCCTGCCCGACCCGGGCGCTGACGATGACCAACGACTACGAGATGGCCGACGACAACCGCGCCGACCTGATCTATGAGAAGGACCGGCTGCTGGCGCCGCTGCTGCAAGACATGCTCGCGCCGCCGCACCCCAGGACCGACGGCGCCACCGACAAGGATTACTACCAGGGCAACGTGACCGCGCACGGGCTGCGGGACACCCGGCACGCCGGGGACTCCCGGTGACCGGTTTCGCGGGCCATGCCGTCACGTCAGTTCTGGCATCCAGCTTCGCCCACGACACCATCACTCGAACCTCCACCGGCGAAGCGGTGACGTTCTGGGTGCTGGGCGCGCTGGCCGTGCTCGGTGCGCTCGGCGTCGTGGTGGCGGTCAACGCCGTGTACTCGGCGATGTTCCTGGCGATGACGATGATCATCCTCGCGGTGTTCTACATGATCCAGGACGCGTTGTTCTTGGGCGTCGTTCAGGTCGTGGTCTACACCGGCGCGGTGATGATGCTGTTTTTGTTCGTGCTGATGCTCATCGGCGTGGACTCGGCGGAATCGCTGCGGGAGACGCTGCGGGGGCAGCGCGTCGCCGCGGTGGCCGCCGGTGTCGGGTTCGGCATCCTGCTCATCGCCGCCATCGGCAACGTGTCCACGGGCGGTTTCGCCGGACTGACCACCGCGAACGCCGCCGGCAACGTGGAAGGGCTGGCGGCGCTGATCTTTTCGCGCTACCTCTGGGCGTTCGAGCTCACCAGCGCGCTGCTCATCACGGCGGCGGTCGGGGCCATGGTGCTGGCGCACCGCGAGCGCTTCGAGCGCCGCAAGACACAACGCGAGCTCTCCCAGGAACGATTCCAGCCCGGCGGGCACCCCACCCCGCTGCCCAGCCCCGGCGTCTACGCCCGCCACAACGCCGTCGACGTGGCCGCGCTGCTGCCGGACGGCTCGTACTCGAAGCTGTCGGTGTCGCCGATGCTGCAGAGCCGCGGCGCCGACGGCAAGAAGACCCCGTCCCCCGAGGGGAGCCCGAGTTTGTCACAAGGCGGTGCGTCGTGAATCCCGCGAATTACCTGTACCTTTCGGCGCTGCTGTTCACCATCGGGGCCGCCGGCGTGTTGTTGCGCCGCAACGCCATCGTCATGTTCATGTGCGTCGAGCTGATGCTCAACGCGGTCAACCTCGCGTTCGTCACGTTCGCGCGGATGCACGGCCACCTGGACGGGCAGATGATCGCGTTCTTCACGATGGTGGTGGCCGCCTGCGAAGTGGTCATCGGCCTGGCCATCATCATGACCATTTTCCGTGCCCGCAAATCGGCGTCCGTCGACGACGCGAATCTACTCAAAGGCTGAAGACGCCAAGATGACTCAATACACCTGGCTGCTGGTGGCGCTGCCGTTGGCGGGTGCCACGATCCTGCTGTTCGGCGGGCGGCGCACCGACCGGTGGGGGCACTGGCTGGGCTGCGCTACCGCCCTCGCGGCGTTCGGCCTGGGCCTGAGCCTGTTGGGCGAGTTGCTCGGCCGCGCCGCCGACGACCGCGTCATCCACCAAAAGGTGTTCAGCTGGATCCCGGTCGGCCAGCTCCAGGTCGACCTGGGGATGCAGATCGACCAGCTGTCGGTGTGTTTCGTGTTGCTGATCTCCGGGGTCGGCTCGCTGATCCACATCTATTCGGTCGCCTACATGGCCGAAGACCCGGACCGCCGAAGGTTTTTCGGCTACCTCAACCTGTTCCTCGCCTCGATGCTGCTGCTCGTCGTCGCCGACAACTACGTGGTGCTCTACGTCGGCTGGGAAGGGGTGGGCCTGGCGTCCTACCTGCTGATCGGGTTCTGGTACCACAAGCCGACGGCGGCCACGGCCGCCAAGAAGGCTTTCGTGATGAACCGGGTCGGCGACGCCGGGCTGGCGCTGGGAATGTTCTTGATGTTCAGCACTTTCGGCACGCTGTCCTACGCCGGGGTGTTCGCCGGGGCTAAGGCCACGGGGCCTGAAAATTCCAGCGCGCTGACCGCCATGGGATTGTTGCTGCTGCTCGGCGCCTGCGCCAAGTCCGCCCAGGTACCGCTGCAGGCCTGGCTGGGCGACGCCATGGAGGGCCCCACCCCGGTGTCCGCGTTGATCCACGCCGCCACCATGGTGACCGCCGGGGTGTATCTGATCGTGCGGTCCAACCCGCTGTACAACCTGTCGCCCGACGCCCAACTGGCAGTGGTCATCGTGGGTGCGGTCACGTTGCTGCTCGGGGCCTTCATCGGCTGCGCCAAGGACGACATCAAGCGGGCGCTGGCGGCGTCGACGATGAGCCAGATCGGCTACATGGTGCTGGCCGCCGGCCTGGGTCCGGCCGGCTACGCGTTCGCGATCATGCATCTGCTCACCCACGGGTTCTTCAAGGCCGGGCTGTTCCTCGGATCCGGTGCGGTCATCCACGCGATGGACGAAGAGCAGGACATGCGCCGCTACGGCGGCCTGCGCGCGGCGCTGCCGATCACGTTCGCGACGTTCGGCCTGGGATACCTGGCGATCATCGGTGTGCCGCCGTTCGCGGGTTACTTCTCCAAGGACGCCATCATCGAGGCGGCGCTGGCCGCCGGCGGCGTTCGAGGTTACGTGCTGGGCGGGGCGGCGCTGCTGGGTGCGGGCGTCACCGCGTTCTACATGACCCGCGTGATGCTGATGACCTTCTTCGGTAAGAAGCGCTGGGGTCCGGACGCCCACCCGCACGAGGCGCCCGCCCTGATGACGTGGCCCATGATCCTGCTGGCGGTCGGCTCGGTGTTCTCCGGTGGCCTGCTGGCGGTCGGCGGGACCTTGGCGCGCTGGCTTGAACCGGTCGTCGGGAAACACGAGGAAGTGACCCACGCCTTCCCGGCCTGGGTACCCAGCGCCCTGGCGCTGGGTGTGGTCGTCGTCGGGATCGCGGTGGCCTACCGGCTTTATGCCACCGCGCCCATCCCCCGGGTGGCTCCGCTGTCGGTCTCCCCCCTGACGACCGCCGTCCGCAAGGACTTCTACGGCGATGCCTTCAACGAGGAGGTGTTCATGCGCCCCGGCGCGCAACTGACCCACGCGCTTGTCGAAGTCGACAACGCGGGCGTCGACGGCTCGGTCAACGCGCTGGCGGCGCTGGTGAGCCAGGCGTCAAATCGCCTGCGGGGACTGCAAACCGGCTTCGCCCGCAACTACGCGTTGTCCATGCTGACGGGCGCCGTGCTGGTCGTCGCGATGATCCTGGCGGTGAAACTGTGGTGAACTCGCTGAATTCGGTTCCGTGGCTCAGCGTGCTGTGGCTGGTCCCGCTGGCCGGCTCCGTGCTGATCATCCTCATGCCGCCCGGGCTGCGACAGCTCGCCAAGTGGACCGGACTGGTCTTCGGCGTCCTGACCCTCGCGGTCGCGGTCGTCGTCACCCTCGGGTTCAAAACCGGGGGCGCGCCGTACCAGTTCGTCGAAAAGCACCAGTGGATCCCGGCTTTCGGCGCCGGCTACACCCTGGGCGTGGACGGCATCGCGGTGGTGCTGGTGCTGCTGACCGCGGTGCTGATCCCGGTGCTGCAGGTGGCCGGCTGGAACGACGGGGGCGAACGCACGCAAGTCGATGGTGACGACCTGCTGCGCCCGGCTTCGCCGAGCTTGCAATCGTCACGCGGTGTGCACGCCTACATCGCCCTGACGCTGGCCATCGAATCCATGGTGCTGATCTCGGTGATCGCGCTGGACGTGCTGCTGTTCTACGTGTTCTTCGAAGCCATGCTCATTCCGATGTACTTCCTGATCGGCGGCTTCGGCGGGGGGCCGGGCCGCTCGCGCGCGGCCGTGAAGTTCTTGCTGTACAACCTGTTCGGCGGGCTGATCATGCTGGCCGCGGTGATCGGGCTGTACGTGGTGACCTCGCAGCACGGGTCGGGCACGTTCGACTTCCGTGAGATCGTCGCCGGTGTCGCCTCCGGACGCTACGGGGCGGACTCCGCGGTGTTCAAGGCGCTGTTCCTGGGCTTCATGTTCGCGTTCGCGATCAAGGCCCCGCTATGGCCGTTCCACCGCTGGCTGCCCGACGCCGCGGTCGAGGCCACCCCGGCGACCGCGGTGCTGATGATGGCGGTGATGGACAAGGTCGGCACCTTCGGCATGTTGCGCTACTGCCTGCAGCTGTTCCCCGACGCCTCAACGTATTTCCGTCCGCTGATCGTCGTGCTGGCGGTCATCGGGGTGGTCTACGGGGCGGTCGTCGCCATCGGCCAGACCGACATCATGCGCCTGATCGCCTACACGTCGATCTCGCACTTCGGGTTCATCATCCTGGGCATCTTCGTGATGACCAGCCAGGGCCAGAGCGGGTCGACGCTGTACATGCTCAACCACGGGTTGTCCACGGCGGCGGTCTTCCTGATCGCCGGCTTCCTGATATCGCGGCACGGCAGCCGGGCGATCGCCGACTACGGCGGCGTGCAGAAGGTGGCGCCCATCCTGGCGGGTACCTTCCTGGTCTCGGCCATGGCCACCCTGTCACTGCCCGGCCTGGCCCCGTTCATCAGCGAGTTCCTGGTCCTGCTGGGGACTTTCAACCGGTATTGGCTGGCCGCCGGATTCGGCGTCACCGCGCTGGTGCTGTCGGCCGTATATATGTTGTGGCTCTACCAGCGCGTGATGACCGGGCCGGTGGCCGCCGGCAACGAGAAGATCGGCGACCTGAGGGCGCGCGAATTGGTCGTCGTCGCACCGTTGATTGCGCTGCTGCTCGTGCTCGGGATCTATCCCAAGCCGGTGCTCGACATCATCAATCCCGCCGTCGAGAACACCATGACCACCATCGGCCAGCACGACCCCAAACCGACTGTCCCGGTGGGAAATCCCAGGCCAGTCGAAGCCCGGACCGCTGAAGGACCGCGATGACCCTCCCCACCCCCAGCATCCAGTACTTCCTGCTGTCCCCCACCCTCATCGTGTTCGGCATCGCCGTGGTGGGGGTCCTCGCTGAAGCGTTCCTGCCCAGGCGCATTCGCTACAGCGGCCAAGTGACGCTTGCCCTCGGCGGTTTGATCGCGGCGTTCGTCGCCGTCATCGCCGTGAGCCGCTCGATCAAGAGCTCCGGGCGGGCCGCGGTGCTGGGCGCCATGGCCATCGACCGGCCGACGCTGTACCTGCAGGGCACCGTGCTGCTGGTCGCGGTGATGGCGGTCATCTTCATCGCCGAACGCACCCAAACCAAAGCGGAAAGCAGGGTTTCGGTTGCGGCGGGCTCCGGCGGATCGGGTGGCCTGGACTCGTTCACCCCGCAGGCGTCCGCGGTGCCCGACAGCGACGCCGAGCGGGAGGCCGAGCGGGCGGGTGCCGCCCAGACGGAGCTCTTCCCGCTGGCGATGCTCTCGGTCGGCGGCATGATGGTCTTCCCGGCGTCCAATGACCTGCTGACCATGTTCGTCGCGCTGGAAGTGTTGTCCCTGCCGCTGTACCTGATGTGCGGCCTGGCCCGTCACCGCCGCCTGCTGTCACAGGAAGCGGCCATGAAGTACTTTCTGCTGGGCGCGTTTTCGTCGGCGTTCTTCCTTTACGGGGTGGCGCTGCTGTATGGCGCGACCGGCACGCTGCTTTTGACCGGTATCCGGGATGCGCTGGCCGCGCGCGGCGACAGCTCGCTGGCGCTGGTCGGTGTCGCGCTGCTGTCGGTCGGCCTGCTGTTCAAGGTCGGCGCCGTGCCGTTCCACTCGTGGATTCCCGACGTGTATCAGGGCGCCCCCACCCCCATCACGGGGTTCATGGCGGCGGCCACCAAGGTCGCGGCTTTCGGTGCGCTGCTTCGGGTGATCTACGTCGCGCTGCCACCGCTGCATGATCAGTGGCGGCCGGTGCTGTGGGCGATTTCCATCCTGACCATGGTGGTGGGGACCATCACCGCGGTGAACCAGACCGACGTCAAACGGATGCTGGCCTACTCGTCGGTCGCCCACGTCGGATTCATCCTCACCGGCGTCATCGCCGACAACCACACCGGCCTGTCCTCCACGTTGTTCTATCTGCTCGCCTACAGCTTCAGCACCGTGGGCGCGTTCGCCATCGTGGGCCTGATCCGCGACGACGACGGTGTCGAGGACGCCGCGCTGTCGCACTGGGCCGGGCTGGGGCAGCGCTCACCCATTGTGGGCGTGATGTTTTCGATGTTCTTGTTGGCTTTCGCCGGCATCCCGCTGACCAGTGGGTTCGTCAGTAAACTCGCCGTGTTCAAGGCCGCCGCCCAGGGGGGTGCCGCGCCCCTGGTGATCGTCGGTGTGGTCGCCAGCGGCGTCGCCGCCTACTTCTACGTGCGGGTCATCGTGTCGATGTTCTTCACCGAGGCAACCGAGGACACCCCGCACGTGGTGGCCCCGGGCATCCTGAGCAAGGCCGCGATCGCGGTCTGCGCCGCGGTCACCGTGGTGCTGGGCATCTTCCCGCAGCCACTGCTCGACCTGGCCGATCACGCCGCGCACCTGCTGCACTGAGCAAGCGTCGGGGCCGCGGTCAGGCCAGGAACGGCCGGATCGCCAACAGGTAGATCACCAGCGCCCCCAGCGGGGCGGCCAGCGGCAGCCACGGCAGCTGCAGCGGAAACGACGTCGCGGCCAGGCCGGCGAACGTAAACCCCACGGCGGCAACGGCCGTCGGCCAGCTGCTCAGCACCACCGGGGCGGCCGCGCCGAACGCATGGCGGCACACCAGGTAGGCGGTCGCACACAACCCGGAGAGCGCGACGAACACGAGCGGCGGATCGGACAGCACGACCGTCGCGACCGCCAGCAGCACGGCAACCGTCGCGGCGGAACGGAAGACCGTCCCCACGGCGACCCCAATCAGCGCCGCCACCCACGCGGCCACCGCGAAGCCGTGCGAACCGCCGGCCGCCGCCAACCCCACCATGAGCACACCGAACCCGGTCGCGAACGCGGGCGCCCCCACCCGCGCCAGCGCCCCCGTGCCACCGCTATCCACGAAGCCTCCCGCGCACCCGGCGGCGGCGATCGGGCAGCACACCCATCGACTGCTCGAGACCGCTGTCGCCTCGCCACGACACGATGTCCACACCGATGGTGGCCATGTCGCGATACATCGCGGAGCGCTGCAGCGCCCACATCCGATCGACCAACGGATCCTGGTCGTCCTCGAAGGGCGAACTGTCGAGGATGTCCACGGCCAACACGACATGGCCCCGCTTCCGCAGATCGATGAGGGCGAGCGCGAATTCGGTGTCGAGCAGCGTGGAGAACGCGATGACGATCGCCCCGGCCGGGACCGCCGCGCGGGGCGCCAATGTGCCGGTCGTTCGTTCGAATCGGTCGCCCGCGCCGAGCACGGTGTCGAGCACCCGATAGAACTGGCGCTGCCCGATGTCGGCGCCGAGCCAGCGCGGACGGTTGCCCCCGAGCGCGACGATCCCGGCCCGATCACCGTGCCGCAACGCGGTTTGCACCACTTGCGCCGCGCCCCGCACGACCCGTTCGGTCGCCGCGGTCGCCGGTCCGGCCGGCTGCCGGTACCCGTCGATCAGCACCACCACATCGGCCGCGCGGTCGGTCAACCGCTCGGTGACGTGTAGCTGGCCGCGGCGCGCGCTCACCGGCCAATTCACCGCGCGCAGTTGGTCTCCGGGCACGTAGGGACGAATGTCGGCGTATTCCACGCCGGGGCCGATGTGCCGGGTCAGGTGGGCGCCCAGCCGGTCGAGGAGTTCGGTCTGCGGGATGGGCGTCGCCTGCGGCGACGTCAGCGGAAACACGATGACCTCCGCGGCGTCGACGAGGGCTGTGCCGGTGAGCAGCCCGCCCCGGGCGGTCGCGTCGAGGCGGACCGCGATCGAGTACCGGCCCCACCGCCGCGCCGTCGCCGTGACCGTGATCTGCTGGCCCCCATCGGAATCGGGGATCTCGAGATCCATCCCGTCGACGTCCGGGATCGTGAGCCGGACGGCCGACAGCCCTTCCTCTTCGCCGGTGATCCACACCCGTAGGTGCGCCTGTTCGTTTTCGAAGCATCGCTGCGCGTCGGGCGCGCCGTGCACGCGAATTGCCGGCACCGGCCGCTGCCAGCTGATCGAACACAGCACGCCGAGCAGCGGCGCCGCGAACGCGATCAGCTGCCACCGGGCGCCGATGACGGCCGCGGCCATCGCAAACCCCGCGCAGGTGGCGATCGCCCGTGTCAATCCCGATGCACGCCAGTGGAACTCGACCCCGTGGCTTTGCGTCACGCCGGACTCATCCCGTCTCCTGCGGGCTGGCGCCGGTGCGCGGCACCGGCAGCCGGTGCAACAGCTCACCGATGACGTCGGCTCCCTGGATCTTTCGCACCCACATTTCCGGGCGCAGGGTGATGCGGTGCGCGACCGCCGCGGTGGCGAGTGCCTTGACGTCCTCGGGGATCACGTAGTCGCGGCCGAGCAGCAGCGCGCGGGCGCGGGCAAGCTGGACCAGATCGAGTTCGGCGCGGGGGCTGGCGCCGACCGCGACCTGCGGATGGTGCCGCGTCGCGTTGGCCAGTGAGACCACGTAATGCAGGACGTCTTCGTGCACGGTCACCTGCTCGACCGATTCCCGCATCGCCAGCAGGTCGTGCGCGTCCACGACCTGATTGACCGTCGGCTCGGCCGACCCGCGTTCGAGGCGGCGGCGCAACATCGAGGTCTCGTCGCGCTCGTTGAGATACCGCAGTTCGAGCCGGATCGCGAACCGATCGAGCTGCGCCTCGGGCAGCGGGTACGTGCCCTCGTACTCGATCGGGTTGTCGGTGGCCAGCACGATGAAAGGCCTTGACAGTTGGTGTGTTTCGCCGTCGATGCTGACCTGGCGTTCGGCCATCGCCTCCAGCAGCGCCGCCTGGGTTTTCGGCGGCGTGCGGTTGATCTCGTCGGCGAGCAACAGGTTGGTGAAGATCGGTCCGGGCCGGAACGCGAAGCGGCCCGATTGCATGTCGTAGATCGTCGACCCGAGCAGGTCCGCCGGCAACAGATCGGGGGTGAACTGCACACGGGTGAATTGCAGGCCCAGCGCGGCCGCGAAGGATCTCGCGATCAGCGTCTTGCCGAGGCCCGGCAGGTCCTCGATGAGGATGTGGCCGCGGGCGAGAACCGCGGTGAGGATGAGCTTGAGCGCGGAGCGTTTTCCCACCACCACGCGTTCGATCTCGTCGAGAATCGCCTCGCAGTGTGCGGTCGTGGTTGCCGCCGGCAGCGTCATGTCTGAATCGCGCCTTCCGTCATACCTGTTCCAACTTTCGCAGGATCTCTTCCAGGGCCGCCCTGCCCGGCCCCGGTTGGCGGTCGCCATTGCGGATGACGTTGTTGGGGTTGACCCATTCCCACAGTTCGACACCGAAGAGCATTCGACCGGTCGCGTGGAATGCCGCGGGATCCTTGGCTTGCCGTTGGCCCGTGGCGATTTCGTATCGTCGGGCCAGCATCGGGCGCAGATGCCGATCCCAGTCGGCCCGGGTGGCCTCCGCCCAGCGGATCGTCGTCTCGGTGGTGGAAAGCCAGCGGCGCAACGAATCCCCGAGGTCGTCGGCGTCCGCCTCGGCCCCGGTTTGGTGCCCGCGTCCCAGGGTGCGCCGCATGCTGAGCAGCACCAGGGCCAGCCCAATGCCGGAGGCCGCCAACACGAATCGGCGGTCATGCTGCGTCAGCGCCAGCACCTCGATGCCGATGATGAGGCAAATACCCAGGGCCGTGGTCTTTTTCATGCCGCGCTCCGCGCTCCCAGTTCGTCGAGGACCAAGCGAAGCACATGCACGGCCACGTCGCGGTGACCTTCGTTCATCACGTGCGGACTGAACCGCGCCTCGGTGAACAGGTTCACCAGTTGTACTGCGTTATCGGCGTGCAGGGCATGGTGTTCGACCGCACGGGCCAACACCTCGGACGGTGTGTCGAAGTCCTGGGGCACGGCGCCGGGAACATGTGCGAGTTCGCGTTCCATCGCGGCGTAGCACGCGATGATCGCCTCGCGCGGTTCGCGGCGCAGATCCGTCATCTCGGCCAATCCACGCTCGGCCGCCCGCGCCAGTGACTTCGAACGCGCCGCGGCCGCCGGGGGTTCGGCCGGCTCGTCGGCGATGCGGGGCGCCACCGGGCGCCACCGTCGCCTCGCCGCGGCGACCGATCCGGCGACGGTCGCCAACAGCATCGCGGCCGTGCTGGCGAGCAGCACGCCGAGCAGGTTCTGCGAGCCGTCGCGCGGCCGCTGCCGATGCTGCTGGTGCGGTGGTGGCGAGCCCGCATGCGACGGCGGCGGGGCCCCCGTCTCGGACGACGACGGCGCCGGCCCGATGCCGTGGGGCCCCACGAGGCGGGTCAGCAGGATCACGATCAGCAGCCAGACCACGATCACCCCGAGGCCGATCAGCAACACGCGCCAACTCGGTCGGCCCCTTCCGGTGCCCAGCATGTCGGACAGTGCACCCGCGGACGGCGCGGGCGCACGCGGGTCCCGCAACCGCGCGACGACCGCAATCGCGACCAATGCCAACATCGCCGCCAGGATCGCGACCACGAACACCATCGCCGCCCGGCCCCCCGACTCGCTGCGGACCGCATGCTGCGGAGCCGGGAGATACCCGCGCAGGGCGGCCGCGACCACGAG
Source organism: Mycobacterium sp. WUMAC-067 (assembly GCF_020217485.1). Lineage (GTDB taxonomy): Bacteria > Actinomycetota > Actinomycetes > Mycobacteriales > Mycobacteriaceae > Mycobacterium. The sequence goes on from NZ_JAEKMI010000001.1 coordinate 204,773, forward strand.
TAGGAGAACGATCAGGGCCACGACCCGCCCTGTCGGCTTGTCCATACCAGGCATGGGGCACACCACTCAACCGGTTGCCTGCCGCCGTTGCGGCACTGGCTTTGCTCATACTTGCACGTCAGACGGCCCTAGGGCCAGGACTGGCGCAATGGCACCCGCTGCACGCCGTGATCATCAACGCGGTCACGGCCACCACCCCGGCCTAGTCCAGCGCGAACGGCCGGAAACTGCCGTCGAGCACCTGCAGGTGACCGATGGTGCGCCCGGTGACCTTGGCAGGGTCGACAAGGGCCAATTCCACTGCCGCGCGAGCGAATTCGTCCGCCGAGGCGGTGTCGTCGAAGGTGCGGGCATAGTAGGAGAGGCCCGGCGTGAGTATCGGTTTGGACGGCGAGAGCGCGTTGACCGCGATGTTGTGGTCGGTGAGATCGAATGCCGCGCACTGGGTCAGATGCTCGAGCGCGGCCTTGGATCCGCCGTACCCGGGCAGCACTCCGCCGCTGCGGTCGGCGTAGGGGCCGTCACCGGGCAGTCGCGACGCCACCGAGGTGATGTTGATGATCGAGCCGCCACCCGCCTCGATCATGTCGGGGCACACCATTTGCATCAGCTCGTAAGCCGCAAAGACCGCGATGTCGAAATGCCGGCGATACGCGTGCAAGGGCGTGCTGACGAACCCCGGCCAGCCGGGCTTGGCGCCGCTGGGCTTTGCGGGTTTCGCGCGCGGCTCGGCGCCGGGCACCGGTGGGCGTCCCGGCGCGGTGAAGGCGGCGTTGTTGACCAGAATCGCGATGGGGCCCAACGCGTCTCGCGCCGATGCCACCAACCGGGCGATCTCGTCACGGTCGGTCAAATCGGCCCGCACCGCGACGGCACGTCCGCCCGCCGCCTCGATGTCGGCGACCGTCTCACCGATGGTTCCCGGCAGCCGCTCATCCCAGACCTCTTCGGTGCGCCCGCCGACGGCCACCGCGGCACCCTCGGCGGCCAGCGCCAGCGCGATCGCCCGGCCCAGGCCGCGGCTGGCGCCGGTGACGATCGCGGCGCGCCCCGCGAGCCGGCCCGTCATCGCCGCACCCCGTGCACGACGATGGCCGTGGTCTGTTCCACCCACGCATCGTCGAGCGCTTCTTCCGGGCGCAGCAGCATCCGCAGCATCGTCGCCCCCCCGATCAACTCGATCAACCGGTCCGGATCCACATCGGGATGGGCTTCGCCCCGGTCAACCGCCTCACGCAGCCGCAGCCGCACCGCGGTGAACAAGTCCACGAATCTCGACATCACCCGCGCGTTGAGCGCGGGATCGGCCGTCATGTCGGCGACCAGGCCGGGCAGCGCGGCGCGCACCACCGGGGTGGTGAACACGTCACGGGTGGCCTCGATCATCATCCGCATGTCGGCGGCGATATCCCCCGCCGGCGCCTCCAGCGCGGTGGGAGCCACCGGGAAGGCCGCCTCGTGCACCAGTTCGGCCTTGCTCGACCATCGCCGGTACAGCGCCGATTTCGTGGTGCCGGCCCGCTCGGCGACCGCGGCCAGACTGATATTTGAATAGCCCGTTTGGACAAGCAGTTCCGCGGTCGCCGATAGGATGGCCGAGTCGATACGCGGATCGCGCGGGCGGCCGGCGCCGGGGGCCTTGTCAAGGCCGGACGGGTCTGCTTTCATAACGCTACCTACCGTATCGTAATTGCCGCGAAAAAGTCCCAAAGGACGGAGGCACTCCCGTGGCCACTGAACCGGCAGTCGACAACGTCGACCGACTGCAGCGCTCCAGCCGCGACGTCACCACCTTGCCGGCGGTGATGTCGCGCTGGCTTTCTACCGTACTGCCCGACGGCGCAAAACCCGAGGTGACCGTGGAAAGCGGCGTGGATTCGACGGGCATGTCGTCGGAGACCATCATCTTGACCGTCCGCTGGCAGCAGGACGGACAGCCGACGCAGCAGAAGCTCGTGACGCGGGTGGCGCCCACCGCCGAGGACGTGCAGGTCTTCCCGACCTACCGCCTCGACCATCAGTTCGACGTCATCCGCAAGGTCGGCGAACTGACCGACGTGCCGGTCCCCCGGGTGCGCTGGCTGGAGAACACCGGCGACGTCCTCGGCACCCCCTTCTTCGTGATGGACTACGTCGAGGGTGAGGTGCCGCCCGACGTCATGCCCTACACGTTCGGCGGCAACTGGTTTGCCGACGCGCCCGCCGAGCGGCAGCGCGAACTGCAGGACGCGACCGTCGGAGTACTCGCCGCGTTGCACTCGATTCCGAACGCGCAGAACACATTTGGCTTCCTCACCGAGGGACTGAGCGGCGACACCGCGCTGCGCAAGCACTTCAACTGGGTGCGGTCCTGGTATGACTTCGCGGTGCCCGACATCGGGCGATCGCCGCTTTTGGAACGCACCTTCGACTGGCTGGAAGCCAACTGGCCCGCCGAGGCGGCCGCCGCCGAACCGGTGCTGCTGTGGGGTGACGCGCGCGTCGGCAACGTGCTGTACCAGGACTTCGCGCCGGTGGCGGTGCTGGACTGGGAGATGGTGACGCTGGGCCCACGTGAGCTCGACGTGGCGTGGATGATATTCGCGCACATGGTGTTTCAAGAGCTCGCCGGGCTGGCGACGCTGCCGGGGTTGCCGGAGGTGATGCGCGAGGACGACGTGCGCGCTACCTACGCGCGCCTGACCGGCGTCGAAATCGGCGACCTGCACTGGTTTTACGTGTATTCGGGCGTGATGTGGGCGTGCGTGTTCATGCGCACCGGCGCGCGACGGGTGCACTTCGGCGAAACCGAAAAGCCCGACGATGTCGAATCGCTGTTCTACCACGCCGGATTGATGAAACGTCTTATCGGAGAGGACCAGTAAATGCTCGGACCGCTCGACGAGTTCCCGGTACATCAGATTCCCCAGCCGATCGCGTGGCCGGGATCCTCGGACCGCAACTTCTACGACCGCTCCTACTTCAACGCCCACGACCGCACCGGGAACATCTTCGTGATCAGCGGCATCGGTTACTACCCCAACCTCGGGGTCAAGGACGCGTTCCTGCTCGTGCGGCGCGGGGACACGCAGACCGCCGTGCACGTTTCGGACGCCATCGATCAGGACCGCCTCAACCAGCACGTCAACGGTTACCGGATCGAGGTCATCGAGCCGCTGAACAAGCTGCGGCTGGTCCTCGACGAAACCGAAGGCATCGCAGCCGATCTCACCTGGAAGGGGCTGTTTGATGTCGTCCAGGAACAGCCGCACATCCTGCGTTCCGGCAACCGGGTCACGCTGGACGCGCAGCGTTTCGCACAGCTCGGCAGCTGGAGCGGGCACATCGTCGTCGACGGCGAGGAAATCACCGTCGACCCCAACACCTGGCTGGGCAGCCGCGACCGGTCCTGGGGCATCCGTCCGATCGGCGAGGCCGAGCCCGCGGGGCGGCCCGCCGATCCGCCCTTCGAGGGCATGTGGTGGCTGTACGTGCCGATGGCGTTCGACGAGTTCGCGATCGTGCTGATCATCCAGGAGGAGCCCAACGGGTTCCGCTCGCTCAACGACTGCACCCGGATCTGGCGCGACGGCCGCGTCGAGCAGCTGGGCTGGCCGCGGGTCAAGATCCACTACCGCTCCGGCACCCGCATCCCGACCGGCGCGACGATCGAGGCCACCGCCCCCGACGGCACCGGCGTCCACTTCGACGTGGAGTCCAAGCTGCCGGTCCCCATTCACGTCGGCGGCGGCTACGGCGGTGACTCCGACTGGATCCACGGCATGTGGAAGGGCGAGAAGTTCGCCGAGCGGCTGACCTACGACATGACCGACCCGGCGATCATCGCCCGCGCGGGGTTCGGCGTGATCGACCACGTCGGCCGGGCGGTGTGCCGCGACGGCGACAAGCCCCCGGTCGAGGGCTGGGGCCTCTACGAGCACGGCGCGCTTGGCCGCCACGACCCGTCGGGATTCAAAGACTGGCTCACGGTCGCGCCTTAGCCGCTATGCGAAACGTCGACCCGTTCGACGGTTCTCGGCTCATTCGCGCAACCAGCGCAGCCTCGCGGGCTTCACAATTTCGCCCTGCAAATCGCAGAAATGCGGTTCACTAGAGCGCGTGTCAAAGCCGCCCCGGATCGTCGACGTCGTCGTGGTCGGGGCGGGCTTTGCCGGACTCGCCGCCGCACGCGAGCTGACCCGGCAGGGCCACGACGTGGTGGTCTTCGAGGGCCGCGACCGGGTCGGTGGACGGTCGCTGACTGGCAGCGTCGCCGGATTGCCGGCCGATCTGGGCGGCACGTTCGTCGGGCCGACCCAAGACGCCGTGCTGGCGATGGCGGCCGAACTCGACGTTCCCACGATTCCCACGCACCACGACGGCAAGAACCTGATCCACTGGCGCGGTTGGACGCACGCGTATCGCGGCACGATTCCCAAGCTGTCCCTGACCGGCCTGCTGGACATCGGCCGGCTGCGCTGGCAGTTCGACAGGATTGCCCGCGGGGTCCCGCTGGCGGCCCCGTGGGACGCCCGGCGGGCGCGCGAACTCGACGGCGTGTCGCTCGGCGGCTGGCTGCGCTCGGTGCGGGCAACGGCCTCGTCGCGCGACCTGCTGGCGATCGTGGCGCGGGTGACCTGGGGGTGCGAACCCGACGACGTGTCGATGCTGCACGCGGCCCGCTACGCGCACGCGGCCGGCGGCCTGGACCGGCTGCTCGACGTCGAGGACGGCGCCCAGCAGGACCGCTTTCCCGGCGGCACGCAACAGATCGCCGAGGCCGCGGCCGCCGAGCTGGACACGCGGGTGGTGCTGGGCGCGCCGGTGCGGCGCATCGAACGCCACGGCGCGGGCGTGACCGTCACGACCGATGTCGGCGAAACCGAGGCCGGCTTCGTCATCGTCGCGATCCCGCCGGCCCATCGCGCCTCGATCGAGTTCACTCCCCCGCTGCCCGCCGAGTACGAGCAACTCGCCCGGCATTGGCCGCAGGGCCGGCTCAGCAAGGCGTATGCGGCCTATTCCACGCCGTTTTGGCGGGCCAACGGATTCTCCGGGCAGGCGCTGTCCGACCAGGGCCCCGTTTTCATCACGTTCGACGTCAGCCCGCATCCGGACGGTCCGGGCATTCTCATGGGTTTCGTCGACGCCCGCGCGTTCGACTCGCTGCCCGGCGATCAGCGCCGCCGCGACGTGTTACGTTGCTTTGCAACGCTTTTCGGCGACGACGCACTCAAGCCTCTCGACTACGTCGATCATCGTTGGGGCGCAGAGGAATTCGCGCCCGGCGGCCCGACCGCGGCGGTGCCGCCAGGGTCGTGGATGCGATTCGGGCGGTGGCTGCGCGAACCGGTCGGCCCGATCCACTGGGCCGGCACCGAAACCGCCGACGAGTGGACGGGCTTCCTCGACGGGGCGATCAGGTCCGGCCAGCGGGCGGCCGCCGAGGTCACCGCGCTGCTATGAACTGATCCGGCTGGTCGCGGCGTTGTGGATGGCCGCTTCGGCCAGCGCGCGCAGCTGGCGGCTCACCTCGCGGGGGTGCTCCAGCATCGAGCAGTGCCCCCCGGGTAGCTCTACCAGGCCGATCAGGTTGGGCGCGTCACGTGCGATCCTGCGGGACTGGCCGATCGGTGTCAGCCGGTCGCGTTCGCTGCCGATGACCAGCGTGGGCACCGTCAGCCCGCTGAGGTCGAGATAGCGCGACCCCACCGACGCGACCAGCGCCCGCGCGCATCCGGCCCGCCCCAGCGGCGACGTCTTCTCGAAGAGCTCGTAGACGATCCGCGCGATGCTCGGGTCGGCGTCGCGCCCGGTCGCGAGCATCGCAACCACATAACGGCTCGGGATGCGGGCCGCCCCCGGGACGGGAAACCCCCCGAACGCGCCGATCAGGGCCCGCCCCGCGAGCACCCGCGCCGGCGACAACCCGTGCGGGACAGCGAGCAGTTGCACGTTGCGGATCAGGTCACCGGTCGTGGTGTTGATCAGCGCGACGGCGTCGGCGCGCCGCGCGACCTTGTGCCGGTAACGCTCCGACCATGCGGCGATGGTCATGCCGCCCATCGAGTGACCGGCCAGCACCGCCCGCTCGTGCGGCGCCAGCGTCGCATCCAGCACCGAATCCAGGTCGGACGCAAGGTGTTTGAGGCTGTAACCCTTGGCCCGCGGCACGCCACTTCGGCCGTGCCCGCGATGATCGAACGCGATCACCCGGTAGTCGCCGGCCAGCTCGGCGATCTGGTAGGCCCACGCGCGGATCGCGCAGGTGATGCCGTGCGCCAGGACAATCGGATAACCGTCGGGAGGCCCGAACACCTCCGCATGCAGCCGGGTGCCGTCGGCCGCGCGGACCGACACGGTCTCACTCGGCGGCAGCCGTTCGGGGAAGGGGTCAATTGCGCGTACCGACCGTCGAGCACTCATCGCCGCTCCCCCCTCGAACGCGGCCCCGTCGCCGCAGCTAAGGATGAGACGATTTTATCCCGATATTCGGCGGGGATTTGGGAAATCCGGCAAACGGTTCTTATGAGACGCTTAGACCCGTGTCTTGGTTGTCGCGGCGGGCGTTTCTCGCGGCCACCGCGGGCGTCGTCGGCGCCGGGATGGCGTCCGCGTGCGCGCCGAAGCATCCGCCGTCCGAGGACATCGACTCGGTCCTCGTCGTCGGCGCCGGACTGGCGGGATTGTCCGCCGCCCGCAGCCTCGACGACGCCGGGCGGGCGGTGCGCGTCATCGAGGCCCGCGACCGCATCGGTGGCAGGGTATGCACCGACCGCGGCTGGGGGACGCCCCTGGAGCTGGGCGCGTCGTGGATCCACGGCGCGACGGGCAACCCGCTGACCGAACTGGCGCGACGGGCGGGGGCCCGGCTGGTCGCCACCGACTATTACGGGTGGGCCGAGCTCGTGGCCGATCCCGCTCTGCGGCCGGCCGATTACCGCAGCGCCACCTGGCGCGCGTTCGTGGAACGAGCCCGCGACCAAGCCGGCGCCGGCAGCCTGGGCGACGCCGTCAAGGCCGCCGCCACCGCCGCGAGGCTTTCCCCGTCCGATCGAGCCCAACTGGCGTTCTACCTCACCACCGAGGTCGAGGACGAATACGCCGCCGACGCGGATCAGCTGTCGGCCGGCACCTTCGATAAGGGTGACTACTCCGGCGGCGACCAGGACGTGATCACGAACGGCTATGACGCCCTGCCGAAGTCGCTCGCCGACGGGCTCGCGATCGAGCTCAACGAACCGGTGACCGCGATCGTGCACGGTGAGGACGCCGTCGTCGTGCGGACCAAGCACAACGCATACCGGGGACCGGCCGCGATTGTCACCGTTCCCCTCGGCGTGCTGAAAACCGGTGCGATCGCCTTTGATCCAGCTCTGCCCGATGGGCACGCCCGGGCGATCGACGCGCTGGGCTTCGGCGTCTTGTCCAAAAGCTTCTTCCGCTTCGATCAACGAACGTGGAAGGCGGACAACGCCTTCTACCAATACCTCGGGCCCGACGGCGGCCTGTGGTCGCAATGGTTCACCGTGGCCAGCGATGTGGCGCCGGTGGCGGTCGCCCTCAACGGCGGCACCCGCGGCCGATTCGTGGAGTCGCGCTCGCCCCAGGATCTGTTGGCCAGTGCGGCACCGATCGCGCGCCGGCTCTTCGGTGAGCACATCGCGCTGACCGACGTGCGGACGTCCAACTGGAGCGTCGATCCGTATGCGCTCGGCGCCTATTCGTTTCACCCGCCCGGCTCCGGTCCCGACGACCGGCGCCGACTACAGCAGCCGATCAGCGACCGGCTCTATCTGGCGGGCGAGGCGGTCGGCGTGGACAATCCGGCCACGGCGGCCGGCGCCGTGCTCAGTGGCCGCTATGCCGCGAACCAGCTGCTGCACCGGTTGAGTGGTTGACCGCGCGGGCGTCACGCCGGGGTCTGTTGCCGCAGCGTGGTGTGGGGGCTTTGCCCGTAGGTCTGCCGGTAGAGCACGGCGAAGCGCCCGGTGTGCGCGAACCCCCACCGCCGGGCGATCTCGGTGACGGTCGACGTGCCCGCCGTCGCCGCGATCAGCTCTTGGTGGGCGCGGCGAAGCCGGACCCGACGCATGTACTCGGTCGGTGTGGTGTCGAGCCGGCGGCGGAACAGGTACTGGACCGCCCGTGGGGTCAGATGCACGGCGGCCGCGACGTCGTTGATGCCGATGTCCTCGGTGGTGTGGCGGTGGATGAAAGACACCGCCTCCTTGAGCGTTTCGGGCAGCGCGAGGCCGCTGGCCGGATCCTGCTCGGTCAGGTTGGACGGATAGCACTCGAGCAACGCGCTGGCGAGCAGGTTGGCCATACCCGCGGCGATCATCGGTTGCTGGGCGGTGTCGGCACAGGCCAACGTCGTCAACACGTAGTCGAGCGCTCGATGCCAGGCCCGCACGGCGGCACGCGAACGTGGACGCCATTTCAGGAACTGGGTCTGTTGCGACAGCGCCGTGTGCCATTCGGCGGCGACCGCGTGCAGCACCTCCGCCGCGAGGACAACCACATCGAAACGCGCGCCGTTGCAGTGCAATACACAGGACATACCGTGCGTGACGAGAATCGGGAAGTCCGCGGTCGCCGAGGGGCCGCCCGCGACGCTCAGCGATCCCGCGCGCGGTTGTATGACGACAACGGTGTCGGCCGCCGGGATCTCGAGCGTCAACCGACCCTGGATGGCCACCTCGTCCACCGTCATCGACCCGGTGTCCCGGCGCCGATGCGACACCGCGCAGTGGCCGGTGAAGCCGGAGAGCCGCCAGCCCGGCCGATAGGCGCCGGCGAAAAGCCGGCGCGCCGCCTGCACATCGCTGCTACGAAACTGCTTGTATTCCACCGCGACTGGTTGGACCCCGTGATCCGGGTCGGCGCCGAGCTCGGGCCGGCCTGGACAGTACTCGGCCCGATCCTCCTCGACCGGTGCGCCCGTAGGACTGACGAACTCCCCGGACGGTAAGCCGGCGGTCCCGCGGGTCGCGGTAGTCATGGCCGGCTCAGAGGAAGGACTGTGGGCACCCTCGTCACTGCCCGGTCGTGCGCCCCCAGGCTCTGGTAAACGTTCAGCGCGTCGAGCGCGATCCGGTCCCACGCGAAGCGTGACTGTGCGCGGCTGCGTCCGGCCGCGCCCATGCTTTCGCACTGAAAGTGCTGGGCGAGGAGCCTTCTCAGCGCGGCGGCCAGGCCGACGGGATTTTCCGGAGGCAGTACGATGCCGGTGATGTCGTCGAGGACGACGTCGGCCAGGGCGCCCACGGTCGCGGCGACCACCACCACGCCACTGGCCATGGCCTGCAGCGCGGTCGAGGGGCGCAGCGGTTGGCGAGGTGTGCACACCATGACGTCGGCGGACCGCACCCACATCGGCATTTCGCTGCCGGGGATCGTGCCCGCGAAGCGGACACGGTCGGCGACCCCGAATTCCTTGGCGAGATACTGCAACTGGGCTCGCGCGTCATCGTGCACGGTGTTGGTCGCGTCGGTTTCCGCGATGACCAACTCGGCGCCCGGGACCCGGTACAGCGCACTGATTGCGATATCAAAACCGTTATGCTGCAGCGGGTTCGGCGCCACACACAGGACGCGTTGCAGCCCGTTGCGGGCAATTTCCGGACCGGCCGGCGTGTAGCGCTCGGAGTCCACGCCGCAGGTCAACGCGGACACCCGCGCGCGGCTGTGGCGCAGTTGGGCCAGCATGTCGACCTCGGCGCTGCTCTCGCCGGTCGCCCACATCGCGCTACGCGCCAGCAGCGGCTCGATACGCTCGCGTTCGCTCTTTGGCGGTGCGGCCACGGCACGGTCGCGCGCCGTCGCGGCCAGGCCCAAGAACGTCTGCACGACCGGGACACACCGACGTCGTGCGGCCAGTTGCGCGGCCAGGCCGCCCAGCCACCCGTACGCATGCACGACGTCGGGATGTTCCTTCGACCAGACGCGCTCCAGTTTCGCCGCCCATTCCCCGACGTAGGGCAGCACGTCGACGGCGGACGCCGCCGTGCGCGGGCCGACCGGAACCGACACACGGCGGCAGCCGCCGGTGGCTGCCTTCGCGCGCCGTCGACCGCTTTGGCGCAGGCAGACCGTCGCGTCATGCCCCTGCGCCGTCAGCGCGACACCCAGCTGCTCGGGGTCCTCCCCGACCACGTCGTCGCCGCTGACAATTGCGATCTTCAACCGCGGTTCCTCCCCGCACGTCGTCCGTCCCCCGGCATCACGTGGCATACCTCTTGTGGGCGTCCGCGAAACGAACAAGACCGCGACTTCGTTTGGTGGCCGGGGTTTCGTCTGCTGGCCCCGAGTGAAAACGCTCGGAGGCGGCGTCAGAGCTGGTTTTCCCGGCCGACCAATGCCCATACGGTTTTGCCCGACGATGTGGGGGCCGCGCCCCACGCGCGCGACACCGCGGAGACGATGGCCAGTCCGGAGACGACGTCGGCACCGCGCTCGGGAGCCTCGCGCCGGCCGGGCAGCTGGGGACTGTCGTCCGCGACCGCAACGGTGACGGTGTCTCGATAGCTCTCGACGATCAACACCGGCGCACTCTCGGTGTGGTCGAGAGCGTTCTCGACGAAGACGGTCGCCACCGTGGCCGCGGCCGCGACTACTTCGCGGATGTCCCATCTGGTAAGGCGGTCGGTGACCACGCCACGTGCATGGTCGATGCTGTCGCAGGATCGCGCAAGCTCGGTGCGCGCCCGTCGCCGGACCTTGCGGGATTGATCGTGCACTGCGTCCAGCGCGAGCCGCCGGGTGGAATGGATCGGCACATATCGGGCGACGCCGGCCGTCGCGATCGCCCGGCGCACCGCCGGCTGTCCGCACACCAGCAATATCGGGACGTCCGGCCACACGCTGACATGCCAACGAGCGCTTTTGAACACCGTCCAGGCCGAAATGGATGAAGCGCGCAAACGATCGACATCAACGATCACCGCATGCGGCTCGTCGATCGCTGCCGTGATCACGGCGTCGCGGACCGCGAGATAGGTCTCGCTGTCGAGCACGCCTTCCATCGTCAGGATTGGTACGTCTTGAGGGGTTTCCCTCTCGATCCAGATAGCCGGCGGAGGGACATTCATCGGATGTCGCTCCGGTGGAGCTTCCGGGCCGCCCGATTTCCGCCGTTTTCGTCAGCCGCCGCAATCACCACTGCCGTCTACCCGCATCGATGGCAGGCAACCCTCGAAGCCATGGACCGGTGCCGGATTCGGGCCGTTTTACTCGGGTTTGACGGTGGTACTCCACACCGTTGAGCGATCGTGAGCGGCCCGTCACAGCAAATCACCCCAGAAAGGCAGTCATGGCTACCGACCCCAATCCCAAGCAGCGCGACCTGGAGTCCGCCCGGTTCCGTCGGGACACCGGATACCTGACGACCCAACAGGGTGTGCGCGTCGACCACACCGACGATTCGCTGTCGGTCGGTGAGCGGGGGCCGACGCTGCTGGAGGACTTTCACGCCCGCGAGAAGATCACCCATTTCGACCACGAGCGCATCCCGGAGCGCGTGGTGCACGCGCGGGGTGCCGGCGCCTACGGCTATTTCGAACCGTATGACGACTCGCTGGCGCAGTACACCGCGGCGAAGTTCTTGACGACGCCGGGCCTGCAAACCCCGGTGTTCGTGCGATTCTCCACGGTGGCCGGCTCCCGAGGGTCGGCCGACACCGTGCGCGACGTGCGCGGCTTCGCCACCAAGTTCTACACCGAACAAGGCAATTACGACCTGGTGGGCAACAACTTCCCGGTGTTCTTCATCCAGGACGGGATCAAGTTCCCCGACTTCGTGCACGCGGTGAAACCCGAGCCGCACAACGAGATTCCGCAGGCGCAGTCCGCACACGACACACTTTGGGATTTCGTGTCGCTGCAGCCCGAGACGCTGCACACCATCATGTGGCTGATGTCGGACCGGGCCCTACCGCGCAGCTACCGCATGATGCAAGGCTTCGGCGTGCACACCTTCCGGCTGGTAAACGACCGCGGCGAGGGAACTTTCGTGAAGTTCCACTGGAAGCCGCGGCTCGGTGTGCACTCGCTGATCTGGGACGAATGCCAGAAGATCGCCGGCAAAGACCCCGACTACAACCGACGCGACCTGTGGGAGGCCATCGAGTCGGGCCAGTACCCGGAATGGGAGCTCGGCGTCCAGCTCGTGCCCGAGGAGGACGAGTTCAAATTCGATTTCGATCTTCTCGATGCGACGAAAATCATTCCCGAGGAACAGGTTCCGGTTCGTCCGGTGGGGAAGATGGTGTTGAACCGCAACCCGGACAACTTCTTCGCCGAGACGGAGCAGGTCGCGTTCCACACGGCGAACGTGGTGCCGGGCATCGACTTCACCAATGATCCGCTGCTGCAGTTCCGCAACTTCTCCTACCTGGACACCCAGCTGATCCGGCTGGGCGGCCCCAACTTCGCCCAGCTGCCGATCAACCGTCCGGTGGCCGAGGTCCGCACCAACCAGCACGACGGTTACGGACAGCACGCGATTCCGCAGGGCCGCTCCAGCTACTACAAGAACACCATCGGCGGCGGCTGCCCCGCGCTAGCCGACGAGAACGTATTCCGGCACTACACCCAGCGGCTCGACGGGCAGACCATGCGCAAGCGGGCCGAGTCCTTCGAGAATCACTACAGCCAGGCGCGGATGTTCTGGAAGAGCATGACGCGCGTGGAAGCCGAACACATCGTCGCCGCGTTCGCCTTCGAGCTCGGCAAGGTGGAGATACCCGAGATCCGTTCGGCGGTGGTCGCGCAGCTCGCCCGGGTCGACGGCGAACTGGCCGCCCAGGTGGCCGCGAAGCTGGGACTTCCCGCGCCGCCCGAGGAGCAGGTCGACGACGCGGTGGCCGCCTCGCCGGCGCTGTCACAAGTCACCGACGCGGGCGACACCATCGAATCGCGCAAGGTCGCGGTGCTGGCCGCCGACGGCGTCGATGTGGTGGGAACACAGCGCTTTATCGAGCTGATGGGACAGCGCGGCGCGGTGGTCGAGGTGTTGGCCCCGGTGGCCGGCGGCACGTTGGAGGGTGGATCCGGCGGCGAACTGCCCGTCGACCGTTCCTTCACGACGATGGCGTCGGTGCTCTACGACGCGGTCGTGGTGGCGTGCGGGCCGCGGTCGATAGCGACGCTGTCCAACGACGGGTATGCGGTGCACTTCGTGACCGAGGCCTACAAGCATCTCAAGCCCATCGGCGCGTACGGCGCCGGCGTCGACCTGCTGCGCACCGCCGGCATCACCAACCGCCTCGCCGAGGACACCGACGTGCTCAACGACCAATCCGTCATCACCACCACGGCCGCCGCCGACGAGTTGCCCGACCGCTTCGTCGAGGAATTCGCCGGCGCGCTCGCTCAACACCGTTGCTGGCAGCGTCGCACCGACCCGGTTCCGGCCTAGCGCCGGTGTTTTCCCCGCGGTCGGGGCGGGCATAACTGAAAAGGCGTCTCATCGTGGACAGGAGGATGGATCATGCCGCGTTCGTCGATCAAGAACGAGAAGCTGTACCAGGATCTGCGCAAGAAGGGTGACTCCAAGGAGAAGGCCGCGCGGATTTCGAATGCGGCCGCCGGCCGGGGCAAGTCCTCGGTGGGTCGCAAGGGCGGCAAGTCCGGGTCTTACCAGGACTGGACCGTTCCCGAACTGAAGAAGCGGGCCAAAGAGCTTGGCATGTCAGGCTATTCGAGCCTGACGAAGGACAAGCTGGTGGCCAAGCTGCGTAATCACTGACGCGTCAGCCCGAGCCGGTCGGCCAGCACCAAGAAGGCGACCGCGTAATCGTTTTCGGCGGTCTGCGCGGCGATGCGCCGCCAGTCCAGGCGTTCGCGCACCGCGCGCACGGCCGGCAGCAATCTGGCGAAGTCGCAGTGATGCTCCCCCAGGGAGCGCAGCTGTTGGACAAGCACCATGGTGGGCGGCAGCACCGGCATGCTGATCGCCAGGACCTCCTGCTGTTCGGCCTGATCCAGCGTGTCGGCATCGACCGGTACGCCGTTGATGCGATGCAGGACATCGACCAGCGTGTCGCCGGTGCGGGCCTTGAACAACCAATCCTCCGGGGGCCGTTCGACGACGAACCCGGCATTGGTGAGGGTGGCCACGGCCGTCTCCACGTCGGCCTCGGCTACCACGAGGTCCACATCGTGACTGGGTTCCGGTGCGCCGTAAGCCCATAACGCGTAGCTGCCCGCCAGGGCGAAACGCGGCCCATGCTCCTTGAGCGCCGAGGCGGCGCCCTTCAGCGCCTCTCGCAACCGCGAGGCGCAGCTGGTTGCGTCGGCATGTGCGTCGAGGGGTGCCATGGTGCATTAGGTGATACCCCGCCGGCGCCGCGGACAACCTGCCGACGCACGATCGTAAGGCCGTTTAACTTCCGGCCAATGGGGAAAACGTCCCGTTATGTCAACCGCGGTGCCACGTTCATATGATGCTGCGGCCGGTGTGATTCCGGCCGTGCGATCGGGGGCATCCCCGGCGGGGGGTCCGGCGTGACGGCGGGGCTCATCGAACATTGGCTCGAGTCCGGACGACTCGATCTGCCTCTTCCCGCGTCGGGGCGCACGGCCGAACGCTGGCAGCGGCTGGCGCGGCTGGCCGAGGACAACATCGTCGCGGCCAGGATCGCCGAGTCCCACGTCGATGCCGTCGCGATCCTGCACGAGTTGGGCGGCAAGCCCCCCGACCCGGGTCAGCTGTGGGGCGTGTGGGCCGCCGAAGCCCCGGACACGGCGCTGACGGCCACCGACACCGACGGGGCGTTCACCTTGAACGGCACCAAGGTGTGGTGCGCGGGTGCCGGGTTCTGCACGCACGCGCTGGTGACCGCACGGCTCGGGGACGGGACGCAAGGCCTGTTCGCGGTGACGGTGACCGACCCGGCCGTCAAGGCGTTGCCCAGCACCTGGTGGAACGCGGGGATGGCCGGGAGCGACACCAGGCCGGTTCTGTTCACCAACGCCCAGGCCGTCGCCGTGGGCGACCCCGGGGACTACCTGGATCGACCGGGATTCTGGCACGGCGCAATCGGTGTCGCCGCCTGTTGGCTCGGCGGCGCCCGCCGGGTCGCCGACCCGCTGTATCGCTGCGCCGCAAGCCAATCCGCCGACGCGTACTCGCTGGCACACTTGGGTGCCGTGGACGCCGCGCTGGCCGCCAGCGACGCGATCCTCGCCGAGGCCGCGGTCCAGGTCGACGCCGATCCGTTCGACCGCTCCGGAACCGCGCAACTGCTGGCGCGCCGCGTCCGCACGGTCGTGGAACACGCTGTCGACGAAGCGATTACGCGCACCGGCCGCGCCCTGGGCCCGGGCCCGCTATGCCAGGACGGACGGCACGCTCAACGGGTCGCGGACCTGAGCATCTACATCCGGCAGAGCCACGCGGAGCGAGACCTGGCCGAACTCGGGCAGCTGGCGGGCAAGCAGGCGATGAGGGCGCCGTGAAAACCGTGCCGGCGGGCAACTGCGCGTTTGCCCCCGATCCGCTGACCCATGGCGGCACCCCGGTGCCGTTGTGGCTGGCCGCCTTCGCCGAACGGCCCCTGCCCACACTGGATTTGGCGGAGTGCCGACGGCTGATCGTCGTGGCCCCGCACCCCGACGACGAAACCCTCGGCCTGGGCGCGATGACCACGCAACTGACCGCGAGGGGGGTTGACGTTCACGTGATCTCGGTCAGCGACGGCGGCGCCGCCCAACCCGGAGTGTCGGTCTCCGACCGGCTTCGCATGGCGACCATTCGCAGATACGAAATGGGCCGGGCGGCCAGACATTTGAATGTCCCCAGCCCGATCTCGCTGGGCTTTCCCGACGGTGAGCTGACGGATCACGAGGACAGCCTGGCCGACACGCTGGTGCAGATGCTCGCCGATGGCGGTCCGGCGACCTGGTGCGCGGCGACCTGGCGGGGCGACGGGCATCCCGACCACGAAGCCGTGGGGCGCGCGGCCTCGGACGCGTGCGCCCGCACCGGCGCGACGCTGCTGGAATATCCGGTGCTGATGTGGCATTGGGCGCATCTCGCCGATCCGGCGGTGCCGTGGACCCGGGCCTATTCGGTGCCATCTCCCAGCTGGGCGATGGGTCGCAAACGCCTTGCGGCGCAATGCTATCGAAGTCAACTCGAGCCCACCGATGGGGAATCCTCGCCCATATTGCCGAGTTTCGTGCTCGCGCGGCTGCTCGCGGTGGGCTCCGCCGTGGGGGAAGTCGTATTTCGGTGATCCACGCACCGACCCGCTGCGGAAATGCCGCGGTGCGTGCCCGAGCGGGAAAGTGGGTAGGCGAAAACCTATGCGCGTGGCGACCTTCAACATCCTGCACGGCCGCACGGTCGGGAACGGCGTCGACGTTGCGCGCCTGCGCGATTGCGTGCGCCGCCTCGATCCGGACGTGCTCAGCTTGCAGGAGGTCGACTGCGATCAACCACGCTCCGAGCGGGCCGACCTGACCGCTGCCGCCGCCGAGGCCATGGGCGCGGTGGAGCACCGGTTCGTGGCGGCGATTTCCGGTACCCCGGGCGCCACCTGGATGGCCGCCACCGGCCGCGAACAGCCCGGGACCGCCGCGTACGGGATCGCCCTGCTGTCCCGATACCCCGTGGCCAGTTGGCAGGTCTTGCGACTCCCCCGCATCCCGATGCGGTTTCCGATGTACCTGCCCGGCCCCAACCGGGTGATGATCGTCGATGAGGAGCCGCGCGCGGCGGTCATCGCCCGGCTGCGCACCCCGATGGGCGGTCTGACGGTGGCCAACACGCACCTGTCGTTCGTTCCGGGCTGGAACCGGCGCCAGCTGCTGCGGGTGATTCACGACCTGCGCGGCTTCCCGGGCCCACGGTTGCTGACCGGCGACTTGAACATGACGCCGAAAACCGTTCGCCGCTGGTCGGGCATGCGGGCACTGGCCGTCGCCGACACGTTTCCCGCCGATCACCCCAACCGCCAGCTCGACCACATCTTGACCGACGACCCGCGGCTGCGCGGCGGCCCGGTCGAGGCCAGCCCGATGCCGATTTCCGATCACCGCCCGCTGGTGGTCGACCTGCAGCGGGTGTGAGTCAGGGGGTCCGGCCGAGAAACGGACCGGACCCCCTGACTGAAGCTGCCTACTGGTTTTTCTTCTGGCGCTCTTCGGCCGCGTCCGCACCGGCGCGCGCCGACTCGGCTTCGGCTTCCTTCTTGCCCGCGTCGCGTTGGGCGTCGGCTTTGTCTTGCTGAGCCTGGCCCTCGTCGACAAGGTCGTCGCGACCGAGCACGGTCCCCCCGACCTCTTTGGCCTTGCCCTTCACGCCCTCGACGGCGCCCTGCACCGCTTCCTGCGGCCCGCTCTTCTGGTCTCCCATGGGTTGACCTTCCTCTCGGTGGTGAGTGAGCTTGCGCTCGATGGCACCTAGGGCGTTCCCGTCGCAAGCTTCATCAAACGGCCCGTCCCGCGTTGCCTTCCGCACGCACATATCAGGCCGGGCAATCGGTTTGAAACGGGTTTTACCGGGTAGTACTAGCCGGCGGCGCGAAGGGGGGTGAGGGCGGTGTCCACCATCGCCGTGATAGGGGCGACCGGTACGGCCGGATCCCGCGTCGTCGCCCGGCTGAGGTCACGCGACGTCGCGGTGGTTGAGATCTCACGCGAGCAGGGCATCGATCTGTTCAGCGGGCCGGACCTCTGCGAGGCGCTCAAGGGGGTCGACGTCGCGATCGACGTATCCGATCCGGTGCCGCCCGAACCGGTCGACGTCAGCCAAGCGCTGGCCACCGCCTCCCACAACATCGTGGGTGCGTGTGCCACACAGGACGTGCAGCGCCTGGTGGTGCCGACGATCGCGGGCATCGACCACCCGGAATTCGACGGCATCCCCTACTACGAAGGCAAACGGGCGGCGAAGAACATCCTGCTCGACGGCCCGGTGCCGACCACGATCGTCAAGTCCACGCAGTGGTATGAATGCGCCACCCATTGCGATGCGGTGAGCTGCGACGGTGACGAGGTGATCGTCGAGGACTGGCTGATCCAGCCGATCGCCGCCGACACCGTCGCCGACGTCCTGGTGGAGGCGGCGCTGGGACAGTCGCACACGCCGCGCACCATCACCGGCCCGCACCCCATCCGCCTGCCCGAGCTGACGTCGAAATTGCTTGCCCAGCAAGGCGATAGCCGGCAGGTGCGGGCCGTCCGGCCCGCGGTGGCCGCGCTCGCCAACGGGGTACTGTTGGCGTCCGGTCACGCGGTGGTCGTCGGTCCCGACGTCGACACGTGGCTGCAGACCTTGGCGCCGCCCAGCATCGATGGGCATCAGGTCGCCGACGGCGAAGAGCCCAGCGGGAGCTGAGGTCACAGCAGCAACGCGCAACTGACAACGATCATCCCGACGGTGACCTCTCGCCCTGGTATCGCGGGGACGTCTCGTCAGCGCATCCGCGAATAACGATTGCGTCACGATCGACATCACGATTGGTTAAGAACGGGTGCGTTCTCTTAGAAATTTGCGGACCGCTTCACCGTTCACTTAGCAAAGACGGTCGCGAGCGCCCTCAACGGCCCCAAGCGCGCCCCGACGTTCGTCGTCAGCGAACATCGCCACCGTTTGCCTCGGCTACTTTGGATTTCGAGGATCGGGAGCCTCAGTCGAGAGAAAACCATTTCGCTTCGAAGGACAACAATCATCATGAAAATCAGCAGTATTGTCGCGCGCCGTCGAATGGCCGGAATCAGCGCCGGCTGCCTGCTCGGGGGGATGGCCATGGGCATCGTCGGCGCGCCGTCGGCGTCCGCAGCACCCGACTGCAGCCCCGAGGGTGTGAACTCCACCGTCTCCTCGGTGCAGGGATCCGCCGAGCAGTATCTGGCGGCGCACCCGGGGGCGAACCAGGTGGTGACGGCCGCCTACGGCCAGCCGCGGCCCGAAGCTGCATCAAGCCTGCGCAGCTACTTCACCGGACACCCGCAGGAGTACTACGACCTGCGCGGCATCCTGGCCCCGATCGGCGACACCGAACGGCAGTGCAACGTCACCGCCCTGCCGCCGAACCTGGAGTCGGCCTACCACGAGTTCATGGCCGGCTGATCCAGCCCACGAGACGACCCGCCACAACGTTGTGGCGGGTCGTTTCCGCGTTGAACCGTGACGGTCCGTGTGAACGCCTTTGCCGGCGGGTACTTCTGGCGAATAGTGATGCGGCCGGCGGACGGAACTGGAGGGCCGAGGATGCGACTGCGTCGCAGCGTGCTGAGCAAGCCGGGAATCGCGCGCAAGCGCCGCGGAAAGGGCTTCTCCTACTACGAGCCAAGCGGCAAGCCGGTTTCCGATCCGGAAACCCTGCAGCGCATCAAGGATCTCGTCATTCCGCCGGCGTGGAAGAAGGTGTGGATCTCGCCGTTTCCCAACGGTCACATCCAGGCCGTCGGCGTCGACGCCGCCGGCCGCCGCCAGTACCTCTACCACTCCGCCTGGCAGGCCGAACGCGCCGAGGAGAAGTTCGACCGGGTGCTGGAACTGTCGACGCGGCTACCGGCATGGCGCGCCGAGATCGCCAAAGACCTTGCGCGCCAGGGCTTGACCCGGAAGCGGGTGTTGGCGCTCGCGCTGCGGCTGCTCGATCGCGGCTACTTCCGCGCCGGCGGCGAGCAATACGCCGAGGAACACGAGTCCTACGGTTTGTCCACGCTGCTGTGTGAACATGTGGTAATCCGGAGTGACGCCGTCGAATTCGACTTTCCCGCCAAGAGCGGGGTCCGGCGCACCGTGGAGATCGAGGACGCCGACGTTGTCCGGGCGGTGCGCTCGCTGATGCGCAGGCCCAACCGCACCGAGCGATTGCTGGTGTGCCGCACCGCTTCCGGGTGGCTCGACGTGCGCGCCGACGACCTCAACGCCCGATTCAAGGAGCTGGCCGGCGACGACTACACCGTCAAGGACCTGCGAACGTGGCACGGCACGGTGCTGGCGGCGGCGGCCTTCGCCGACGCCGACCCGGCGGTGTCGGGCCGGGTCGCCAAGCGCGTCGAGGCCGCCGTGATGAAAGAGGTGGCCGAGGAGCTGGGCAACACGCCGGCGGTGGCGCGCGGTTCCTATGTGGATCCCCGCGTCGTCACCGGCTATGAGCAGGGCCTGACCATCGCCGCGGCGGTGCGCCGCGCCGAGCGCGCCCGCAAGCCCGACGTGGCCCAGGAGATTCTGGACAAGGCCACCCGGATGCTGATCCGGCGCGTAGCCAAGAGCGACAGCGCCAACGGCTCGTCCACCCTGCGTAAGACGGCATGAACTGTTCCCCACCGCCAGCTGTTAACTGGCTGTGAGTCAGCTGGCCGGCTCGTGAAGGGGAATAACAACACCGTTTGCGGGTAACCCGGCACCTGTGGGAAGTGCCAAAGCCGCCCATGCGCGGCTGTCTGCCGTAGCCACGCCTGCCTGCAGGTGGTTCAACCAACAGCCACACACGCCCACCCGCCAGCACTGAAGAACCGTCTGCCCAGGAGGGAAACATGTCCAAACAAGAAGTCTCCGACTACCTGCTGGAGCGGCTGCGGGCGTGGGGCGTCGAGCACGTGTTCGGCTATCCCGGCGACGGCATCAACGGGCTCCTCGCCGCGTGGGGGCGGGCCGACAACAAACCCCAGTTCATCCAGTCGCGCCACGAGGAGATGAGCGCCTTCGAGGCGGTCGGCTACGCGAAATTCACCGGCCGGGTGGGAGTGTGCGCGGCGACGTCGGGCCCCGGCGCGGTCCACCTGCTCAACGGCCTCTACGACGCCAAACTCGACCACGTGCCGGTGGTGGCGATCGTCGGTCAAACCAACCGCAGCGCCATGGGCGGGAACTACCAGCAGGAGGTCGACCTGCTGAACCTGTTCAAGGACGTCGCCAGCGATTACGTCCAAATGGTCACCGTCCCCGAGCAATTGCCCAACGTCCTGGACCGCGCGATCCGCATCGCGATGACCCAGCGGGCGCCGACGGCGTTGATCATCCCCAGCGACGTCCAAGAGCTGCCGTACTCCCCGCCGGAGCACGCGTTCAAGATGGTGCCCTCCAGCCTGGGCATCGAATACCCGGACATCGCCCCGGACGACACCGCCATCGCGCGCGCCGCCGACGTCCTCAACGCCGGCAAGAAGGTCGCCATGCTGGTGGGTACCGGTGCGCGCGGGGCCCGCGAAGAGCTGGCCGAGGTCGCCGACCTGCTCGGCGCGGGCGCGGCCAAGGCGCTGTTGGGCAAGGACGTCCTGTCGGACGAATTGCCTTGGGTCACAGGGTCTATCGGGCTGCTTGGGACACGGCCGAGCTACGAGCTGATGATGGGCTGCGACACGCTGCTCACGGTGGGATCCAGCTTCCCCTACACGCAGTTCCTGCCCCAGTTCGACCAGTGCCGGGCGGTGCAGATCGACGTCGACGGGCGAATGATCGGGATGCGCTACCCGTACGAGGTCAACCTGGTCGCTGATGCGAAGTCCGCACTGCGGGCCCTGATTCCGCACCTGCGCCGCAAGGAGGACCGGTCGTGGCGGGAGGGCGTCGAGAAGAACGTGGCGCGTTGGTGGGAGACCATGGACAAGGAAGCGATGGTCAGCGCCGATCCGATCAACCCGATGCGGCTGTTCTCCGAGCTGTCCCCGCAGCTGCCTGAGAATGCCATCGTCACAGCCGATTCCGGCTCGTCGGCCAACTGGTACGCGCGCAACCTGCGCTTCCGCGGCGACATGCGCGGCTCGCTGTCGGGCACGCTGGCGACGATGGGGCCCGGGGTTCCCTACGGCATCGGTGCGAAATTCGGCAATCCCGACCGGCCCGTCATCGTGTTCGCCGGTGACGGCGCCATGCAGATGAACGGCATGGCCGAGCTGATCACGATCAAGCGCTACTGGAGCGAATGGAAAGACCCCCGCCTGATCATCGCGATCCTGCACAACAACGACCTCAACCAGGTCACCTGGGAAATGCGCGCCATGGCGGGCGCGCCGAAATTCGCGGAGTCCCAAAACCTTCCCGACGTCGACTTCGCCGCCTTCGCTGCCAGCCTGGGTCTCAACGCCATGGCCATCAAGGATCCCGACGAATTGTCGGACGCGTGGCGCAATGCCCTGTCGGCCGACCGTCCCACCGTGCTGGACGTATTCACCGATCCCGACATGCCGCCCATCCCGCCGCACGCCACCTGGGAGCAGTTCAAGTCGGCCACCGCGGCGGTGTTGTCCGGCGACGAGGACCGTGTGGGCTTCGTCAAGGTCGGCCTGAAAACCAAGATGCAGGAATTCATGCCGCACAAGAAGAGCTGACCCGGCGGTCGGCCGCCCGGTCAGGCCAGCCCGGAACGCGCGCTGCGCAGGTCGTCGACGAACGACCGGTAGACCTCGTCGTGCCGGTCGCTGCGGTCCCGCAACACCGACGACGGGTGCACCGTGGCCACCACGATCGGCTCGGGCGTCATCGCGATGTCGACGGACGACGGGAGCTTCAGCTCGCGTCCGCGCTGCACCGAAACCCGAAAAGTGGTGCCCAGCAACGATTGAGCGGCCGTTGCTCCCAGGCACACGATGACCTCGGGTTGCACGGCCTCGATCTCGGCGATCAGCCAGGGCCGGCAGGCGACGACTTCGGTGCGGCCCGGCTTCTGGTGGATGCGCCGTTTGCCGCCCTTGCGGGTGAACTTGAAATGCTTGACGGCGTTGGTCTGATAGGTCAGCACCGGGTCGATGCCGGCGTCTTCGAGCGCCCGGGCGAGCAGTCGCCCCGCCGGGCCGACGAACGGCTCACCGGCGCGGTCCTCCTGGTCGCCGGGCTGCTCGCCCACCAACATGATCGGCGCTCCCGGATGCCCGTTACCGAATACGGTTTGGGTGGCGTCTTCGAAAAGCGAACAGCCATGGCATGTTTCGGCCGCGCTGCGCAGCGCGTCGATGCCCCGCTCCTCGGGGAGGTAGCGGGCGGCGCCGGGGGCCTTCGATGTGGCGGTCATGTGAATGCCGTGGCGTGGGTACCCCCGCTCCCCCACTGAGCGGGGGTACCCAGCCCCGGGTGGCTCGTCAGCCCTTCCCGATGATGGCGTCGCGGGCGCGGTCCAGCATCGCGGCGAACGGACCCGCGGCCAGGTTGGCCACCTGGGATTCCACCCCGGCGTGCGGCCGGGTGGGGGCGATGGCTTCGGCGAGCTGCGCGGCGCGGCCCATCCGTTCCAGCTCGTC
Source organism: Mycobacterium sp. WUMAC-067 (assembly GCF_020217485.1). Lineage (GTDB taxonomy): Bacteria > Actinomycetota > Actinomycetes > Mycobacteriales > Mycobacteriaceae > Mycobacterium. Next base: position 227,951 of record NZ_JAEKMI010000001.1, read on the forward strand.
GGCGCTCAATTCCTCGCCCAGCTTGGCGAATTCGTCGTGCTCCTCGTGCTCGGCGTGGTCGATCACCGCGTCGCGCAGCGTGGTCAGCTCGCGGGTGAATTCCTCGCTGTCGACGTCGAGTTTTTCCAGCCGCTGCAGAACCGTCTTGGCCTCGTGCTCTTCGTGCAGCCGCTTGCCCACCACGGCGGTGCCGTTGGCGATCTTGCGCTTGGCTCGCGGGTGAACGATCTCTTCCTCCGCGGTCTCGTGCACGGCGAGCAGTCGCCGAAGCTCGACGAAAGCCTTCTCCCGCGCCTGTCCGGACGCCGCCAGCGTTTCGGCGAACCTCGCCTTGATCTGCTCGTGCTGACTGAGGAGAAAGTCGACCACGTCGGTGGGCGACGTGATGGCGGTGCGTGCCATGGTGTCCCTCCCATCTTCCTTGGTTCGACGCGCAGGGCTGTTGCGCGCTCACCGAAGCGGCTACCCGGCGAAATCGGCCGTCAAACGGGTGTGGCCGCGCCCCGGTGGGGTATGTGCTCAGCATCGCCAGGCCGCGCCTGGGGCGCGTGGGTTCGGGCACGGTCCCTGGCCGTCGGCTACATTTCGGGCAGGTTCGGCCGCGAAGGAGGCACGGCGTGACCAACCCGCAGGACCCGTATTGGCAGAACCCGCTGAGCTACGACCCGCTCGGCCGGATGCCGCCGTCAGTCCCGCCGATGGAGCCGATCGAGCCGATCGAGCCGCCGGCGGAACCACCCGCGTTCACGCCGCCGCCCGCGCCCCCGCCGTACCGCCCGGCCGTCAACACGTTGGCCACGCTGTCACTGATTTTCGCGTTCGTGTTCGCGCCCGCCGGAGCGGTCCTGGGACACCTCGGGTTGGCGCGAATCCGGCGGACCGGCGAACTCGGCCGTGACCGCGCCCTGGTGGGTGTGACGCTGTCGTACGTGTTCATCCTGCTCGCGGTCGTCGCGCTGGCCGGGTGGGCGACGCTGGGCGGCTCCACCTCGTCACACCGGGCGGCGCGCGAGACCACCACGTCCAGCGGTCCCCCGCCGCCCACCGTCCCGCCGGACACCATCACCACGCTGCTGCCCGGGTTGGACGCGCTGAGGAACATCACCGCCGACGCGAACCTGGAGGTCGGGCCGACGTGGAACAGCCCCGGCCGCTCGGCGCAGGACGGCAGCATCAACCGCCCGGAATGCTGGGGAAGCATCGCCGCCGGGAGCCCGGACGCCTACACCCCCGGCTCCTTCACCGGTTATCACGCGGGCGAATTCACCGACACGCGCAGCATGCTGAAGTCGATCCAAGTCATCCAGGGCGTGGCGGCGTTCCGCGATCCGGCCGGGGCGCAGTCACAGCTGGACACGCTGCTGTCCGGATGGCGCCAGTGCGGCGGATCGACCGTCACCGTGACGGCGTCCGGGGGGCAGCCGATCGCGATGGCGGTGAGCGCTCCCGCCGACGCCGGCAACGGCATCACCACATTGGACTTGACGCCCAAGGGAATACAGGTGCGCTCGGCGCGGGCGGTCGCGGCCAAGGCCAACGTCGTCATCGACCTGAACGTGTCCGCCAGCGGCAGCACGGACAGCGAGCGGCCCCGGGTGGCCGCGGTCACCATCGCCAACTACATCCTCGGCAAGATCCCCGGCTGAGCGGCTCCGCCGCCGCGACCGGCTCCGCCGCTCTTGCGATCGCCACTACGCTGAGCGGATGAAGTATGTCGACGTCGACGGGGTCGGACGGGTCAGCCGGATCGGCTTGGGCACCTGGCAGTTCGGCTCACGCGAATGGGGTTACGGGGACAGCTATGCCACCGGCGCCGCGGGTGACATCGTGCGGCGCGCCCGCGCCTTGGGGGTGACGCTGTTCGACACCGCCGAGGTTTACGGGCTGGGCAAGAGCGAGCGGATCCTGGGCGAGGCGCTCGGGGACGAACGCGCCGAGGTGGCGGTGGCCAGCAAGATCATGCCGGTCGCCCCCTTCCCGGCCGTGGTCAGGCAACGCGCGCGAGCCAGCGCCCGGCGGCTGGGGCTGGATCGCATCCCGCTCTACCAGGTCCACCAACCCAACCCGGTGGTGCCGGACTCGGTAATCATGCCCGGGATGCGAGATCTGCTGGACCGCGGCACGATCGGGGCGGCGGGCGTCTCGAACTATTCGCTGCAGCGGTGGCAGAAGGCCGACGCCGCGCTGGGCCGGCCGGTGATCAGCAATCAGGTGCATTTCTCGCTCGCCTACCCGAAAGCGCTCAAGAACCTGGTGCCGTTCGCCGAACGGGAGAACCGCATCGTGATCGCCTACAGCCCACTGGAACAGGGGCTGCTGGGCGGCAAGTACGGCGTCGACAACCGCCCCGGCGGCGTTCGCGCGATGAACTCGTTGTTCGGCACCGAGAACCTGCGCCGCGTCGAGCCGCTGCTGCAGGTGTTGCGCGACGTCGCAACGCAAGTCGGCGCCAAGCCGGCACAGGTGGCGCTGGCCTGGTTGATCAGTTACCCGGGCGTGGTGGCCATTCCGGGCGCGTCCAGCGTCGAGCAGCTCGAGTTCAACGTCGCCGCCGCCGACATCGAGCTACCCACGGAATCCCGCGACGCGCTCACCGAGGCGGCGCTGGCGTTCCGGCCGACGTCGGCGGCGCGTTTCCTCACCGACCTCGCGCGGGAAAAGCTCGGCCGCAGCTAGTCCGGCTGATCAGGACTGGTTGGCTTCCGCGAACGCCGCGGGGCTGGCCGGGGCGCCGCGCGCAACCACGAGCGGCATCGACGTCGAGGCGTTGGTGCGCAGGATGGTGTGCACGACGTCGATCAGGTCGTCGACGGGCATCAACTTGCCGGGCATGCAACCGCGCGACGACCACAGCGGGACCGCCTTCATGGCGAGGTCCATATCCCAGTCGGCGTTCATTCCCGTTGCCGCGTCGCCCTCTCCGCCGGCGCACTCCCCGACGATCAGGTTGGTGAAGCCGACGTCGGAGTGTTCGGCCCGCCACGCCTCGACCAGCCGTTCCAGGGCGGCCTTGCTGACGCCGTACGCGCCCAGGCCCGGCCACGGCGGTCCGAAGGTGCCGGCGTCGGAGGACAGGTACACCGCCTTGCCGGCCGACGCGGTCAAGTGCGGCATCGCCGCGGCCGTCACGAGCGACGCGCCGATGACGTTGGTGTCGAAGACGCGCCGCCACGTGTCGGCGTCGGTGTCCACCATGCGGACGAGCGGCCCGACGGCGGGGGTGTAGACGAGGTTGTCGATCCCACCGAGGGCGTCGGCGGCCCGACCGATCGCCGACCGGCAGGACGCCTCGTCGGTGACATCGCATTCGATGGCGATCGCGTTCGGGCCGGCATCCTTGGCCGCGGACTCGATGCGCTGCAGACGCCGGGCAAGAAGCGCGACCTGATCGCCGCGCTGGGCGAGACCGACCCCGATGCAACGGCCCAGCCCACTCGAAGCGCCGACCACCACTGTCCTTGACATATTCGCCCTCTCTTGTAACGCGAGACGCTGTCGCGAGAAACCTACCGGATGCGACTCGTCCGGTGGCGATCACTCGCTACTTACGTCGCCTCGACGGTGTTCCGGTCGCCCGACTTGGCCCGGTACATGGCCTCGTCGGCGCGCGCGGTGACCGCGTCGACGGACTCGGCGGGACGGGCAAGCGTGGCACCGATGCTCAGGGTCGCGCCGATCGTGTCGCCGGAGACGGCGATGGGTTCGGCGACGCGACGGCGGATCTTCTCGGCGATCTGGGCGAGTTCGTCGGCGCTGCGGACGCCGGGCAACAGGATCAGCATTTCGTCGCCGCCGGTGCGCCCGACCGTGTCCCCGCGGCGAACGCTCGCCCGGATCCGCGCCGCCACGGTCGCGAGTACGACGTCGCCCGTCCCGTGTCCCCACCGGTCGTTGATCGCCTTGAAGCGGTCGACGTCGCAAAACAGGACACCGACATGGGTGCCCGCGGGCTGCGGTTGCCGCAGCGCGGCCTCCAGCCGGGCCAGGGCCTCGGCCCGGTTCACCAAACCGGTGAGGGTGTCGAACCGCGCCAACCGTTCCAGTCGCTGTTCGGCCTCGACCTGATCGTCGACCACCCGCAACGCCGCGATCAGCCCGTCGGTGTCGCCCCGGGCATCGGTGTAGGGCTTCCCGTGACCGTCGACCCAGTGGTATTCGCCGTCGAGGGCACACACCCGGAAGCGTTGGAGCACCTGTTCGCCGCCCGCGATACGGCGGAGGGCGGTTTGGAGGTTGTCGCGATCCTCGGGGTGGATGCGGCCGGCGAAATCCGGGCCGGTCCACCGGGACAGCGGGCCACCCAGCGCGGGTTCCACCGACGGGGAGACCCACGCGACCTCGCCGCCGCGGAAGTGCACGATGATGTCGACGGCGTTGTCCGCGAGAAGGCGATAGCGCATCTCGGCCTCGGCGCGTTGCTTGCTGGCCACCTCCTTGGCGATCAGCAGGTGCTGCTCGCGCTGGCTGAAGTAGAAGGTCACCGCCCCGACGACCGCGGTTCCCAACAGGATCGAGAAGGTCCACTGCGCGTTGTCGTCCGGGCCGAGCTCCACGAAGATCGGCCTCGCCACGGCCACGACGAGCGGAAAGCCGGCCAGGATCCCGAGCAACCGAACCAACGAGGAACGGTCCGGTCGGGCGAGCAGCCACGCGAGCGGAAACCGGTCGGCGCGCGCCAGCGCGGTGGCCGCGACGAGCAGCAACAGGGCCACGGCCGTCAGGAACGCCTGGCCCTTCGACGGCGAAACGCCCACCAGCGCCAAGGCGTCGAACAGGTAGGCCCCCGCCGTGACGAACGGGATGGCCGCACTGCCCGCCAGGCACAGGGGCCAGACCACGCGGGTCGACCGATCCACCCGGATCAGCGCGATGACGGTCGCCAAGGGCAGCGCCGACAACGCCGTCTGAACGCTCGGGCGCCCCGGCCAGGACCACTCGTGCATGCCGACGGCCTCGCCGAACCAGATCCTGTCCACGGTGAACGAGCCGAGGCTCGCGTACTCCGCGAGGACGACGACCGCGAAGGCGGCCGCGGCGGCGGCCAAACCCCGTCCGGCCCAAATCCGTTCGCGCGACGGACTCCCCCATTGCACCAGGATCGCCGCGCTCAGCGCGGCCAGCCACAGCGCGGTCCACGGCATCATCTGCGGCCAGGTCGGATAGATCCGCGTCAACCGCTCGATGCCGGCCGTCCAGCCCACCCACGTCAGCGCGGCGACCACGAGCACCAACAGCGCGGCCGCCCGCCCGGAGGTGTTCATCGCCGATTCCAGACGCGCGCCGGGACCGGGCCTGTCCATCGGCTGTCCCTCTCGTTCCCGGCGGTCGACACGCGGCATCGACATCGTGCGGAAGAAAAATAGCCGATGCGGCCTTGTCGGCGAGAGTAATTCGCCGGATCCGCTAGGCCGAGGGAAGTCCCCGCAGCACCACCGCGGTGTGGGCCTCCACGTTGAGCTTGCCCGCGCCGGGCACCTCGTCGGCGGGCGTGGTCTCTTCGGGCCCGGTGTACACCACGACCTGCCAGGAGGAACCGAATTCCTTTGGCGGAAGGGTGAATTCGATCGGCTCGTAGTGGGCGTTGAAACACAGCAGGAACGAGTCGTCCAGTACCCGTTGGCCCCGCTCGTCGCGGCCGGCGATGCCGTGGCCGTTGAGGAACACCGCGACCGACTTGGCGAAACTCGCGCCCCAGTCCTCGTCGGTCATCTCCGCACCCTCGGGGGTGAACCAGGAGATATCAGGCACGCTGTCCTGGCCGCGCCGGCGCACCGGCTTGCCGGAAAAGAACCGGCGCCTGCGGAACACCGGGTGCTCGGCGCGCAGCGCCGACACCGTCCGGGTGAACTCCAGCAGGCCCGCATCGGCGGCGCCCCAATCGATCCAGGTGAGCTCGTTGTCCTGGCAATAGCCGTTGTTGTTGCCGTTTTGGGTGCGTCCGAGTTCGTCGCCGTGACAGATCATCGGCACGCCCTGGGACAACAGCAAAGTGGTCAGGAAGTTGCGCTGCTGGCGGGCGCGCAGGGCGTTGACTTGCTCGTCGTCGGTGGGCCCCTCCGCCCCGCAGTTCCACGACCGGTTGTGGCTTTCGCCGTCGTTGTTGTCCTCGCCGTTGGCCTCGTTGTGCTTCTCGTTGTAGGACACCAGGTCGCGCAGCGTGAACCCGTCGTGGGCGATGACGAAGTTGATCGACGCCACCGGCCGGCGCGCGGTGTGCTCATAGAGGTCGGCCGATCCGGACAGCCGGTAGGCGAACTCGTCGAGGGTGGCGGGCTCGCCGCGCCAGAAGTCGCGGACCGTGTCGCGGTACTTGCCGTTCCATTCCGTCCACTGCGGCGGGAAGTTGCCCACCTGATAGCCGCCCGGCCCGACGTCCCACGGTTCGGCGATCAGCTTGACCTGGCTGACGGTCGGATCCTGTTGCACGAGTTCGAAAAACGTCGACAGCCGGTCGACGTCGTAGAACTCGCGGGCCAGCGTCGAGGCCAGGTCGAAGCGGAAACCGTCGACATGCATCTCGGTCACCCAGTAGCGCAGGGAATCCATGATCAGCTGCAGCGCGTGCGGATGCCCGACGTTGAGGCTGTTGCCCGTGCCGGTGTAGTCCATGTAGTACTGCTTGTCGTCGTCGACCAGCCGGTAGTAGGCGGCGTTGTCGATGCCGCGCATCGACAACGTGGGGCCGAGGTGGTTGCCCTCGGCCGTGTGGTTGTAGACCACGTCGAGGATGACCTCGATGCCGGCCTCGTGCAGCGACCGCACCATGGCCTTGAACTCCTGGACCTGCCCGCCCGGCGTGGTGGCGCCGGAGTACTTGAAGTCGGGCGCGAAGAATCCGATCGTGTTGTAGCCCCAGTAGTTGGACAGACCCTTGTCGACCAGGGTGGAGTCGTTGGCGAAGTGGTGCACCGGCATCAGTTCGATGGCCGTGATGCCGAGACCCTTGAGGTGGTCGATGATCACCGGGTGCGCCACCGCGGCGTAGGTGCCGCGCAGCTGTTCGGGGATGTCCGGGTGGGTCTGGGTCAGGCCCTTCACGTGGGCCTCGTAGATGACGGTGTCGGCGTAGTGGCGATCCGGTGGGCGGTCGTTGCCCCAGTCGAAGAAGGGGTTGATCACGACCGACTTGGGCATGCTGTCCGCCGAGTCGTCGTCGTTGCGGCTGTCGGGGTCGCCGAAGTTATAGCTGAAGAGCGATTGATTCCACTCGAACGAGCCGTCAATGGCTTTGGAATACGGGTCCACCAGCAGCTTGTTCGGGTTGCATCGGTGTCCGGCTTGCGGGTCGTACGGACCGTGCACGCGGTAGCCGTAGCGCTGGCCCGGTTCGATGTTGGGGATGTAGGCGTGCCAGATGAAGCCGTCGACCTCGGGCAAGGTGATGCGGCTCTCGGTGCCCTCGGCGTCGAACAGGCACAGCTCCACCCGCTCGGCCACCTCGCTGAACACCGCGAAATTGGTGCCCGCGCCGTCGTATGACGCGCCCAGCGGATAGGCCCTACCCGGCCACACCTCTCCGGTGGGCGTGGGGGCTGCGGCCTCTGCGTGAGTCATGGCGCATCAATACCCCGCCGGCGTGGCGGTCAAACTCCCCGGCCGCCCGCCGGGGCGGCGCCACTACGCGGAAAGCGTTGTGGCAGAGTCAATCACGGATTGAGCATGACCTTCACCGCTCCGTCCTGTTTCTTTTGGAATATCTCGTACGCGTGCGGGGCCTCATCGAGCGGAAGCACGTGGGTGGCGAAGGTGTCGACGCCGAGCGGGTCGTCGTCGGTCAGCAGCGGCATGATGTCGTCGACCCAGCGTTTCACGTTGGCCTGGCCCATCCGCAGGGTCACCTGCTTGTCGAAGAGGGTGAGCATCGGCAGCGGGTCCGCCATTCCGCCGTAGACGCCGATCAGCGAGATCGTTCCCCCGCGCCGCACGATGTCGATGGCCGAGTACAGGGCGGACAGCCGGTCCACGCCGGCGGTTTGCATGAGCCGCTTGGCCAGCGCGTCCGGCAACAGCCCGGTGGCCTGCTGCGCCAGTTTGGCCGCCGGCGAACCGTGCGCCTCCATGCCCACCGCTTCGATGACGGAGTCGGATCCACGTCCGTCGGTCAGGTCGCGGATCGCGTCACCGAGCGACGAGTCGAGCCGGCCCACATCGATGGTGTGGATGCCGCGTTGCGCGGCGCGGCCCAGCCGTTCGGAAACCAGGTCGACGGCGATGACGCGGTAACCGAGGTGGTCGGCGATGCGGGCGGCCATGTCCCCGATGGGGCCCAGACCGAGCACGGTGACCGTGCCACCCTCCGGGATGTCGGCGTACGCGACCGCCTGCCAGGCGGTGGGTAGCACGTCGGACAGATAGACGAATCGCGAATCAGGCGGCCCCACAGGGACTTTGATGTGGGTGAACTGGGCCTGGGGAACGCGCAGCAGCTCGGCTTGCCCGCCGGGGACTTCGCCGTAGAGCTCCGAGTAGCCGAACAGCGCCGCCCCCATGCCCTGGTCGCGCACCTGGGTGGTCTCGCACTGGGTATAGAGCTGTTGGCCGCACATGTAGCAACTGCCGCAAGAGATTTGGAAGGGAATGACGACCCGGTCCCCCACCCGAAGGTCGCCCGTTTCGGCGCCGACCTCCCGCACGATGCCCATCGGTTCGTGGCCGAGGATGTCCCCCGGCTTCATGAAGGCCCCGAGAACCTCGTAGAGGTGCAGGTCGGATCCGCAAATGTTGGTGGAGGTGACTTCGATGATGGCATCGGTGGGCTGCTCGATCTTGGGGTCGGGCACCGAATCCACCCGTACATCGCGCTTGCCGTGCCACGTGACAGCCTTCATGGCAAGGGCGCATACCCGCCTGCCACCGGTCGAAACGGCGGCGTCGGTCGCCCGCATGGGTCGTGGTCAGTGCCGGCGGCACTGGAGCGGATGTTCGCTCTCGATGAGCGCCCGAGCGATTTCGATCAGCTTGATGTTGGATTGTTGCGAAACCCGGGTCAGCAACTGGAACGCTGCGACGGAGTCGATGCCGAAGCGCTCCATGATGACCCCCTTCGCCTGCCCGATGATGTCGCGCGACGCCAGGGCGCTACGGAATTGGTCTTGGCGGCGCATCATCGACCATCCCACGGCGATGTGCGTGGCGAAAACCGTGCCGATCTCCACCGACTCCTCGGTGAAAGCGTGCGGGCGGTCGGCGTAGAAGTTCAGCGCCGCCATGCTGCCACCGTCGATGAACAACTCGAACGACAGGATGGAGCGGATCGGGGTCTGTTCGAGCGCCAGCCGGCGGTAGCGCAGCCAGCGCCGTTCGGAGCTCAGGTCGGCGATGTGCATCATGTGGTGCTCCCAGGCGGCGGTCAGGCACGGCCCTTCGCCGGAGCTGTCCTGGATGGCGTCCGGGACCATCGGGTAGCGGTGCGTCGCGGCCACGTTGCTGACCGATGCGTTCTTCTCGGCCAGGGTGATCCCCGCGTACTGTGAGCCGGCCACGTGGTGGACCCCGTTGTCGAGGAGTTCGTGCAGACCGGCCGCGATGCCGCGTTGTTCACGCTCCAGGTTGGCCACCAGCTCCACCAGTTGATTGACGATCGTGGCGCTGCCGTCTCGCATCACATCACCCCCGGAACCGTCATGGCCCGCAGAGCCCTTCCTGATGGCGTCGCGCCGGCATCGGCCAACGCGCGAATGCCACCGCTCAACGAGAAGTCTATGAGCCATCCAACGAAGCGCAAGGCACGATAACGAAACCGGTGGGACGACGGCGGTGGCCGGGGCCTCCGAAAGGGAAGAGGCCCGGACCGCTTCTGAGTGCCCGCTTCCTCGAAACACCTTGCTGATCAAGTGTTTTCGCGATCGTCTGCTGGCTTCCGACGGCGCGAGGACTCCTTGCCGCGGAAGTCCGCCTACACTCGGGTCGGTGACCTCCATTGCGATTGTGGGAAGCGGCTTCACCGGATTCACCTGCGCCCGCCATCTGGCGCGAATTCTGCGCCGGCGGCACGCACCCGTCGACATCACGATCATTTCTCCGGTCGACTACATGCTTTACACCCCGTTGCTGCCGGACGTGGCCGGCGGTGTCGTCGATGCCCGCTTTGTCGCTATCCCACTGGCCAATTCGCTGCGGGGCGTGCATGCGGTGCGCGGGCGCGTCGACGGGGTCGACTTCGCGCAACAGACGCTGACGTACTGCGATCCCGAGGAACGCAGCCATTCCATGTCCTGGGACCGGCTGGTGCTCACGCCGGGATCGGTGACGCGGTTGTTCGACGTCCCGGGCCTCGCGCGACATGCGCGCGGGTTGAAGACCACCGCCGAGGCCCTCTACCTGCGGGACCACTTCGTCGAGCAGCTGGAGCTGGCCAACATCGAAGACGATCCCCGGGTGGCCGCCGCCCGGCGCACCGTCGTGGTGGTCGGCGCCTCCTACTCGGGCACCGAGTTGGTGGTGCAGCTGCGGGCCTTGGCCGACGCGGCGGCCAAACAGATGGGCTTCAACCCGGCCGAAGTGCGGTTCCTGCTTTTGGACCTGGCCGAGCAGGTGATGCCCGAGGTGGGCAAGAAGCTCGGCGAGGCGGCGATGAAGGTGTTACGGCGGCGCGGCATCGACGTCCGGCTCGGTGTCACGCTCAAGCAGGCGCACGCCGATCACGTTGTACTGAGCGATGATTCGCGCATCGACACGCACACGATCGCCTGGGTGACGGGGGTGACGGGTGCCCCGTTGATCCAAGACCTGGGTTTGCCGACCGAGAAGGGCCGGCTCACGGTGCAGCCCGATCTACAGGTGCCCGGTCACCCCGAGGTGTTCGCGGCCGGTGACGCGGCGGCGGTTCCCGACCTCACCCAGCCCGGCAAGGTCACGCCGCCGACCGCCCAACACGCCACCCGGCAGGGCAAGGTGCTGGCCCGCAACGTCGCCGCCAGCCTCGGTTACGGCAGCCCCAAGGATTACAAGCACCGCAACCTGGGCCTGGTGGTCGATCTGGGGCCCCGAAAAGCGGTGGCCAACCCGCTCAACATCCATCTGTCCGGGCTGCCGGCCAAGGTCGTGACGAGGTCCTACCACCTGTACGCGATCCCCCGCGGCGTCAACCGGTGGGCGGTGTCGCTGGCCTACCTGACCGACATGCTGTTCAACCGCTCCGTCGTGTCCATCGGGTTGTCCTCCGAGGACGACGCACAATTCACGGCCAGCGAGGGCATCCCGATGCCCAAGACGAGCTGATCTCAGCCTTCGGCGGACTGCTGGGCCATCGCGTAGGCGAGTTGAAGAAAATCCGCCCCGGCCAGTGCGCTGAAGACGCCCGCGATCAGCCGGGTGAACCGGGGTACGAACACCAGGCCGATGGCAAATCCGGTGGCGACCCACATGTCCAGGCAGAACGGGCAGGTCAACAGCTCGCCCAGGCTGTGCCGGAGCTGACTGTGCTCCCGAACCTCCTCCTGGACCTCGGCGGGGCCGCCCGTGCCCGCGTAATGCGTGAACGGGGCGCGTAGGGGGCTGGTCACCGCGTCTTTGGTCAAGGTTCGCGAGAGCTTGTGGGTGCCCAGGGTGAGGATGATCAGATCCTGGATCCGCCAGCGCGTCGGCAAGGTGCGCCCGCTCGCGACCGCGGCCGCCGTCGCCACGGACACCACGACGGCGTAGACGACCAGGACCACCAGGTAGCCGCCCAACGGCCGGGGGTTGTCGCCGCGGTAGGCGTCGGCTTCGTGCCGCGCGCCGTCCACCACCTGAGCGCCGGTTTCGGTCAGATCTCCCATTGCGTCTCCTTCAAGACTCGTTCGCCGCGCTTCAAGGCACAGCGGGGTGAGTACCCGACGGAGGTGGGCGCAATCTGCGACCGGTTCAGGGCCTGGTCGCGCCGCGTTCGCCGGGGCCGGCGGCGGCCTTCGGCGCCTTCGCGGCTTCGCGCAATGTGCGATTGGTGGAGCGCAGGTCGGTGTTGGCGGCCGACAGCGTCTCGTTGTCGTCTTCGAGATCGAGGATGCGCGCGATGCCGGCCAGGTTGACCCCGGCCTCGACCAGCCCGCTGATGCGCCGCAGCCGCGTCAGGTCGTCGGCGCTGTAACGGCGGGTTCCCCCTTGACTTCTCGCGGGCGTCAGCAATCCATAGCGTTCGTAGAGCCGCAACGATTGCACCGGAATCCCGGACAGTTCGGCGGCCACCGAGATGCCGTACACCCCGTGGTCGGACGCCGGAGCCCCGGCCTCGCCGCGGTGCTCGACCATCGCACATCCCCTCAGCTGATTCACTTGAAAATCTGTTTAGCATACTTGCGTCAATATGTCGATGGTGCTATACCGAATCTATGTCATTAGACATAGGAAATTACCGGACCACCGCGTAGATCGGAGTGAGAGGTGACTACCATGCTGATGCGTTCAGATCCCTTCCGTGAGCTCGACCGCTTTGCCCACCAGGTGCTCGGTACGGCCGCCCGGCCGGCGGTGATGCCGATGGACGCCTGGCGCGAAGGCGAGAAGTTCGTCGTCGAGTTCGACCTGCCCGGCATCGATGCCGACTCACTGGACATCGACATCGAGCGCAATGTGGTAACCGTGCGGGCAGAACGACCGGCCCTCGACCCCAACCGCGAGATGCTGGCCACCGAGCGGCCACGCGGCGTGTTCAGCCGCCAGCTGGTGCTCGGCGAAAACCTCGACACCGACAAGATCCAGGCGTCCTACGCCGAAGGCGTGCTGAGTCTGCACATCCCGGTGGCCGAGAAGGCCAAGCCGCGCAAGATCGCCGTCGGTCGCGGCGACGCTCCCCGGGCCGTCGCCGACGGCGCCGGCCATCGCGAAGTCATCAACGCCTGACCGGATAGCGGGCCGGGCGGCGGCACCCACGGCACGCGCTCGCGTGCCGGCCCCGCGGCCGCCGCCCGCCCTCGGCTGCGTGCACCGAGCTAGGAGCCACCGTGGAAGCGACATGGGAACTCAACGGCGAAACGGCCAGCGTCGAGCAGGCCTTGTCCGGCGGCGACGCCCAACCCGCGGGCTGGTTTCGGTTCTACTTCACCGATCAGCGGTGGGAATGGTCGGAACAGGTGCAGCGGATGCACGGCTACGAGCCGGGCAGCGTCGTTCCCACCACCGAGCTGGTGCTCTCACACAAGCATCCCGATGACCGCGGACAGGTCGCGGCGACCATCGATCAGCTCGTGAACACCCGCCAGGCGTTCAGCACCCGCCACCGGATCATCGACACCGCCGGCAACGTACGCCAGGTCGTCGTGGTCGGCGATCGGCTCTACGACGACGACGGCGGCGTGATCGGAACGCACGGGTTCTACATCGACATCTCCGCGCCGAACGGGCACGTGAACGAGGAGGCCGTCAGCGCGAAACTCGCTGAGATCAACGAGAATCGGGCCGGCATCGAACGCGCCAAGGGAATGCTGATGCTGGTCTACGGCCTCAGCGACAGCGCGGCCTTCGAGTTGCTCAGATGGCTGTCGCAGGAGGCGAACGTCAAGTTGCGGACGCTCGCCGAGCAGATCGCTCAGGACTTCCGCGGCGCCGGCCTGCCGCTCAACACCCAATCGGAATTCGACCACCTGCTCCTGACCGCGCACCGCCGCGTCCGTCCCGCCGACAAGCGTCAGTAAGGAGCTGCAGGGCAAGGCAATTCGTTGTCAGGGATCGCGCAGCGGAGCGATCCAGTGCACCCGGGTGCCGCCCTCCCTCTCGCGGCGCCGTCTAGGTCTCCACGATCGCGCCGTCGGTTCGTCGGCGCGAGGCCATTTATGCTGATCACGATGCCGAACCAGGATCCCGATCCCACGACGCCGCTGTGGCGCGCAGCGCAGGTTTTCCGGCTGCTGAGTTGCGTTTATGCCGCCGGCTTTCAAATCGGGATCAATCCCGATCTGCGCCGACCCGCGCTGGGGTGGATCCTGTTCGCGCTCCTGATCGGCTGGAGCGCGGCGTGTGCCGTCGGCTACCTGCGGGGGTTCGGCCGAAGACCGTCCTGGGTGCTCGCCGAGATCGTGATCGCGGTCTTGCTCATGTGGTCGAACACCGTCGTCGCGACGCCGCACTGGGCGGCCGAGAACCAGACCTGGCCGACGACGTTGTGGGCGAGCAATCCCACGATTTCCGCCGCGATCCAGTTCGGCCCCGGCGGGGGGATGCTCACAGGTCTGGCGGTGATGGCCACCAATTTCGCGGTCAAGGACTACCTCGCCCTTAACCTGGGGCACAACGCCACCGTCATCATCGAGCTGGCCATCGGCATGGCGATCGGTATGGCCGCGCAGACCGCTCGACGTGCGCACGCCGAACTGCAACGGGCGGCCCGGTTGAGCGCCGCGGTGCAAGAACGCGAGCGGCTGTCCCGCGAGGTGCACGACGGCGCCATCCAGGTGCTGGCGCTGGTCGCCAAAAAGGGCCATGAAATCGGCGGCGCGACAGCGGAACTCGCCGACCTGGCGAGCGAGCAAGAGCGTGCGCTGCGCCGGTGGGTGGCGTGCGCCGACCTGGATCCGGAGGCCGACGGCGCGACGATCGATCTGCGCACGCTGCTGCGTTGCCGGGCGTCCGACCGGGTGTCGATCAGCCTGCCGGCGACTCCGGTGTCGCTGGGGCGCCGGGTAGGGACCGAGCTCGACGCCGCGGTGGGCAATGCGCTGGACAACGCCGGGGCCCATGCGGGCCCGGAGGCGCGCGCGTACGTACTCGTGGAGGACCTCGGCGATTCCGTCGTAGTCAGTGTGCGCGACGACGGCGTGGGCATCGCCGACGGTCGACTCGAGGAAGCGGCGCGTCAGGGACGCCTGGGCGTCTCCCAGTCGATCGTGGGGCGGTTGACGTCGCTGGGCGGCACCGCGCAACTGCGCAGCGCCCCTGGCGAGGGGACCGAGTGGGAGTTGTGCGTGCCGCGCGGGGAGGGACGGCATGGCTGAGGATGTGACGCCGGCGACGGTGATGGTGGTCGACGACCATCCCATCTGGCGTGACGCGGTCGCGCGCGACCTGGCCGAGGGCGGATTCACCGTGGTGGCCACGGCCGATGGGGTGGCCGCCGCGGGGCGGCGGGCGGGCGTGGTCAAACCCGACGTGGTGGTGATGGATATGCAACTGCCCGACGGGAATGGCGCACAGGCCACCGCCGCGGTGCTCGCGGTGTCGCCGTCGACGCGGGTGCTGGTGCTGTCGGCCTCCGACGAACGTGACGACGTCTTGGAGGCCGTCAAAGCTGGTGCGACGGGATATCTGGTCAAGAGCGCCTCGAAACCCGAACTGGCACAGGCTGTGACGGCGACGGCCGCGGGCCGGGCCGTGTTCACCCCGGGCCTGGCCGGACTGGTGTTGGGTGAATACCGGCGTATCGCGCAGAGCAAGGACGACGGCCCCGCTCGTCCCAGCCTGACCGAACGCGAGACGGAGGTGTTGCGCTACGTCGCAAAAGGGCTGTCCGCCAAGCAGATCGCCGCGAAGCTGTCGTTGAGCCACCGCACGGTCGAAAACCACGTGCAGGCGACATTTCGCAAGCTTCAGGTCGCGAACCGGGTGGAATTGGCGCGCTATGCGATCAAGCATGGCCTGGACTCCGAACCGTGACCCGCTGTTAGCGGGGTGCCCCCGCCGGTCTCGTGGGCCATCGCCCGCGCGGCGACGAGTGCGGCCACGACCACGGCCATGCACACCAGCCCGTCGTCCTTGAGGCCCCACCTGATCGCGGCCAGGATCGCGACACCGGCCACGCACAGCAGCGCGCCGACGACCGCGCCCCGCCCGCGCGAGGTGACGGTCCCGGCGCCGTCCCAGCCGGCCAGCGGGTTGTTTTCGAGCGGCCGCAACGCGACGAACAGCACGGCCACGGCGAGGACCACGATGAGCACCTGCGCGACGCTGATGGCGGGGAAGTCCGGCTGGCCCGGAAACCGCGGGCAGTCAAGGTAATCGAAGAGCAGGTGCACGCCCAGCAGCACCGGCATGTGCCACAGGTAGAGGGTCATCGCCCCGGAGTTGCCGATTGCGGTCCACCACCACACCCGTGGCCGCTGCGCCCAGCGCGCGATCGCCGGTGCGGCCGCGATGGCCAAGGCGCTCAAGATGATTGCGTGCCCGGCCAACAGCAGCGACGGCGGGCTGGTGTTGGAGAGGTGGTGATCCCCGGTGCCGACCATGCTGATCTGGTACGGCCCCCAGCGCACCAGTGCGACGTCGACGGCGAAGAAGGCGCCGGCCACGGCCAGCGCGGCGCGACCGCTGAGTAGCCGGCGGCGGTAGGCGACCCCGAACATGGCGGGGATGAGCCAGACGGCGAGGTTGAGGTAGCCCAGGGGCATCGCCGCCGGCCAGTGCAGCCGGATCAGGTCGATCACCGCGATCGCCCCGTAGACGGCGGCCACCCCCGCGGCGAGGCGCCGCGCCGTGGTGATGCGGTGCAGCACCGGCATGGCGGCGAGCACCAGGACGTAGGCGCCCAGGAACCACAGCAGCTGTGTGCTGACGCCGGCGATCGGCTCGTAGATGTGTTGGGGCAGCGCCCGATACAGCACGGTCAGTGCGACCGCCCAGAATGCCAGGTAGTAGAACACGGGCCGGAACAGCCTGGTGCAGCGTTTCATCAGCCAGTCTCCCCAGTTGGTGCCCGGGGACCAGGAGGACAGGCAGGCCGCGGCGCCGGCGAAGAAGAACAGCGGCATGATCTGAAGCAGCCAGGTCGCTACCTGGAACAGCGTCGAGGTGGTGAGCAGGTTATCCCAGATCAGGACATGGTTTTCGATGACGCTGATGGCCATCACGGTATGGCCGAGCACCACACCGATCAGGGAGGTGATGCGGATGACGTCCAGGACGCGATCACGGTCGGCCGGCGTGCGCACGGCCACCTCGGCGGCGTCGGGAAATCTCGCGAGAGTTGTCATGGGTGTCCTTCTGTGAATAGGGATAGAAGCGTTGCGGCGGAGTCGAAGTCGTGCGATGAAAGAAGCGTTGCCGAGCAGGCCGCCCAGGGCCTGCGCAGTTCTGCGCGTTGAGCCTGAGTAGTACTACTCAGCTCGCGGCGCCCAGCGGGTCGTAGTCGGCCAGCAGCCTCTCGATGCGGGCTTCATCGAGTCGGACCCGAACGGTCGCGGCTTCCTGGTGGTCGCGGATGACCTTGGCCAGCGTGAACGCGCTCGATACCAGGAAGAGGAAGGTGATGCCGAGGAACAGTCGTTGCCACGCGTCAAGGGGAAGAAAGTAGATCCCGGCCAGCGCGGTCACAAAGCTGATCGCGAAGGCGACGGCGGCCTGAACGAAGAAGGCGGCGGTGGTTTTTGACATGCTGTTGGGAACGGTCATGCGAATAAGCCTGCGACGGCGCACCCTTGGTGGGATCCGTAAGACTACTCAGATTTGGCCGGGCACCCCTGGCGCCCTCGACAGCGACGCCACGGCCAACGCGGCGCACACCCCGAGCATTGCGACAATCACCGTCGCCACCTCCACCACACCGAGGTGGGCATCCACCACCGGTTTGACCACGGCCACCACTGCCAGCGCGGGCATGATCAGCCGCACCCACCAGGCCACGACGCTGTCACCGGGAATTCGTGAATTGGCCTCTGCGACGGCGACATACAACACAACCAGCAATAGCGCCGCCGCGCCGAAAACGACCGCGGCGACCGCGCGAGCCCCGTGCGCGGACAAGACGGCCGCCATCGCCGCGACAAGCACTGCCACCGCCACTCGCAGGCCAGTATTCGGCGTTGCCTCACCAGTGGCCGCCAGGCCAACGGCGACGCGCACCACCGCCCACCCCGAAGCCAACGCGGCCGCCGTCGCCAACGTGACGCCGGCGACGGCCATCCACATCCAACCGGCATCGGCGTAGAACTCCGGAACAGCCTCGGACAGAAATTTGGCGCTCCACCGCCACGGCCCCGCGACACCCTGATGGTCGGCCACCCACAACACCACAGCCGCCCCGGCCATCACCGCGACCGCCAGCGACATCGACCGGCCCGGCCTGCCGATGCGCGCGCCGCGGACCGTGACGAGCTCGACGCCCACCATCCCCAGACCGAAGCCGACGAGTTGGTCGGACAGCTGGTGCGGCGTTGCGGCCGTACCGATGACGACCGCGTCACTGCCCGCGGCGACGCGGGCGGCGACCGCCACGGCGAGGTAGACGCACACGAGCAAACCCGCGACCACGAGCGGCGCCACCACCGAGGCGACGGCCCGGGTCGACGCCCAGCAGACGACGGCACCGACGACGATCGCGGCCACCAGTGCGCCAACCGGCAACCACGAAACAACCTTGGCGGGGTCGTCACCGGATGAAACGTCCACCAGCACAACCGCTCCGAGCGTGATGGCGAACTTGGCCGCCAAGGCGAGGTAGGCAAGCAGCTGAATGGCGCCCGCAGCGAACCCAGCCCTGGGGCCCAGCGTGGCGCCGATCAATTCGGCGGTACTGCGCGCGTGCGGGGCGTACGCGCGCAGTCGCGTCAAGGCATAGATCACCGGAATCACGATCGCCGCCCCGAGCAGCGCGCCCAACCCATCCGCCGCCGCAGACGCGATCACGGCCATGCTCAGGCCGGCCGCTCGCCACGTCCCCAGCAGCGGACCCTGCGGCCCAGATTCCGGCTGCGCCGGCGGGCGCAACGATTTCTTCGGCATTGGCTAAGCATGACGCAGCGCCGCGCAATCGAACACCGAACACCAACGCGTTCCGATACGTTGGTAGCCCAGGGTCGAGGTAGGTGGGGCTCAATATGTCTGACACGGTGAAGGTGACCGTCGACCGGGACTCGGTCGCCATGGGCGACGATGTCGACTCCCATCGCGAGTTCTGGGTCTATCCCGCCTCGGCGACCATCGATGACCTGCTGATCGAGATTTCTACCCACTATGTACCGGGAATCGCCGGGCCGGCCGGGTGGTGCGTGTTTCTGGACAACGACGACCGATCGCGCCACCGGGAAATCGGCCTCATCTATAGCCGGGATGACCTCGGCCAGCGGGATCACATCTGCAGGTTGTTGCCCGGAAAAACGACGGTGAGCGATTTGGCAAAACGCGTGGGGTGCCCGGAATTGGGTGTCTATGCGTCCTACCTGACCTTCGACGAAGCGCGACCCTGGAGTCTCGACGAGGTTGAAGGATGCTCCACGTTCACTGGGTGCCGGCCCACCAAGCTGGAATCCGAGGCCGCCGCCGACGCCAACCGCGACTGGGTGCTGATGCGCGAGCTGGACCGACTCGCGCGGAGCGTCGCCGGGGCGCGCCGCGACTGGGTTCGGGCCAATCTGCTTGCGGCGCCGCCGCCGTGGATCGACATCTTCATCGCACGCAACTTCCACTACCTGACCGAATTGCACTGCCCGGCCAGCATGTCAATAGCCGCAAAGCTCCTCGGCGTCGACGGATCCCGGAGCGAGGACTTGGCGGCGCTGGCCCATGCCGACGCGCGCCCCAACGTCGTGACGCTCGCGATGGTGCTGGCCGCCTTCGAATGGGGAACCCAACGCGGCACGTGGCGGGAGGGGGAACGGGCACATTGCAAGGCCTACCTGGAGTTGCTCGCCCATTGCGGCTACCGGCTCTCGCCGATCGAACAGGTCATGGCCGGCCACATCAGCGTCGAGCAGCTCAAATTCGGCGCGGCAAACGCCGCCAGGCTCGATCGGATCCGCCAACTTCGGGACCAGCAATACCAGCTCCGCATGAGCCGCTACTACGCCAAGACCCTCACCGACGAGCAATATCAGGCCGCCATTGGACCCGTGCATGCCGAACTTTCCAGCCTGGGAGAGCTTCCCGGCCCCATGTAGGCGATTCGAAACGGTCAGGCGTTGATGACCACACGCCCGTTTTTCGCCCGGGACACGCAGACCAGCATCTCGTCGTCCCCCTCGGCGGCGCTACCCCGCCGATCGACCTGTCCGGCAAGCACTTTCACCTTGCAGGTGCCGCAGAAGCCTTGCTGGCAGGAATAGGCCGTCGTCGAGTCGCGGTCGAGCATGACGTCCAGCGCCGAACGGTTGGCCGGCACCGTGAGCACCCGCCGCGAACGCGCCAGTTCCAGTTCGAAGGGGACGCCGTCGATCACCGGCGGCGGCCCGAAACGTTCGTAGTGCAGCGGCGCGCCGGCGTGCTCGTCACGCACGGTGCGCACCGATTCCAGCAGCGCCGTGGGGCCACACACGTAGACGGCGGTCGTCGGGCCGGCGTCGGCGAGCAGGTCCGCCGCGGTGGGGATCCGGCCGCGCTCGTCGTCGGCCCACACCGTGACCCGGTCCGGCGCGACCGCCACCACTTCGTCGAGCAGCGGCATGTAGTCCCGGCTGCGCCCGGCATAGACGGCGCGCCAAGCGATTCCGTGCTGCTGCGCGGTCTGGATCATCGGCAGGATGGGCGTCACCCCGATGCCGCCGATCACGAACAACACCTCATGCTCGTCGGTGACGAGATAGAACGCGTTGCGGGGCCCTTCGAACTCGAGCGGGTCCCCCACGGTGAAGGTGTCGTGCATCTCGATCGAGCCACCGCCGCCGTCGGCAATGCGGCGCACGGCGATGCGATAGTCGGTGCGCCGCCCGGGTGGCCCGCACAGCGAATACTGCCGGCGCCGGCCCGACGGGAGCCGAACGTCGATGTGCGCGCCGGGTGTCCAGGACGGCAACAACCCACCGTCCGGGTCGGCCAGCGTCAACGCGACCACATCGGGCGTCAGTTCCTCACGTTTGGTGACTACCGCGGTGGTGGTCCGCTGCACGGGCTGTACCCGGGAGGGCGTCCACCGCGACGCCGACGCCATGCCCCCGAACAGCGTGCCGACCCCGTACAACGCCGTGTACATCCGGTCGCGTTTGCGCCGGCCGTAGAGATCGGCCGGAATGCTGTCCCAAATAGCCCGTGTCACAGCCGTTCTCACGCCTGCCCCATTTCGCGGCGGCCCGCACTCTCCGACGTCAGGTTGACCCACTCGCCGGTGAACCCGGCGATGACGTCGGGATGGGAGGTGACCACCCAATGGCCACCCTCGATCGGGACGATCCTGCCGCGGTCGGGAATAGAGCCGGTAAACCGTTGCAGGGCGGGCGATACGAAATAGTCCCGCCGCGCGACGAGCACCTGCACCGGCACCCGGGTCTGCGGCAACTGCCGCACCGGGACGAAGAACGGCGCCGGCATGTTCGCCCGGTACAGGTTCAGCCCGTTGAGGTAGTCCTCGATCGAGCGGGTCGTGGCCGCGCGTTGCCGATCGCTGCTGCGCCCGCGGCCGATACGTTCCACCGCGGCAAAGACTTTCACGGTCGCCCGCGACCGGATCGCCAGCTCCGGCACACCCGGGCACAGGAAGAACCAGATGTAGGAGGAGGCCAGGGCCTGCTTGACGACGTCGAAAACGGCGCGCGGTGTGCGCGGAGACCGCAGGAACCTGCCCGCATAGTTCAGGTGCGGCCCGGAGATCGACGTGAACGAGGCGACCTTGGCCATCACCGAGTCGTCGGTGACCGCCGCCCAGCCCTGGATCGAACCCCAGTCGTGGGCCAACAGGTGAACCTGGCCCACCCCGAGACTGTCGATCACCGCGCCGACATCGGAAACCAGCTGCGGCAGAACGTAACCCGATCGCCCCGTCGGCCTCGACGATTCGCCGGACCCGCGCACGTCATAGGCCACCACGTTGAACCGGTCGGCGAGTTCGTGTGCGACGCCGTCCCACACGCGGTGGTTATCCGGGTAGCCGTGGATCGCCAGAACGGTGGGCCGCCGCGGGTCGATCTCGGTATAGGCGTGGACCGCCAAGGAAACCCCGTCGGAGGCGATCACGGTGCTGGACTGAGTCATCCCGAACGCTCCCGTATTCAGTGCGACGCTCGGGCGGCGGGCGAGCGGGCCAAATAGTCGACCGCGCGTCCCACCCCGCCCAGCTGGGACGGATGGAAACTCGGCGTGTAATAGGCGCCGATGACCCGCAGGAACTGGAATGGCCCCGGCACCAAGCCCCTTCGGGCCGCGCGGAAATAGTCGCGCCAGCGCGGTTTGGTCCCCGGCGGCAGATAGGGGTCGACCGAATACATGAATCGCACGCCGCGGATGAACAGCCACAGCAGCGCGGGCGTCACCAGCAGCTGGGTGCGCACCTGCCGCCAGTACCCGGCGCGCAGATGCTTCATGGTGTCGAACGCGACGGCCTTGTGCTCGACCTCCTCCGCGCCGTGCCAGCGCAGCAAGTCCAGCATCACCGGATCGGTGCCCAGGGCGTCGTGCTGGGGGGTATCCAGGATCCACTCGCCCAGGATCGCGGTGTAGTGCTCGAGCGCCGCCACCATCGAGACCCGTTCGAGCAACCAGCTCTGCCGCCGGCGCCGGCTCCAGTGCGGGCGGTCACCGATGAGTTGGCCGAACAGCCAACGCATCTGGTCGGTGAACGGTGTGACGTCGATGTCGTTGGCCGCGAAGTGCCCGAGCACCCCGGCGTGCGCCTGCGAATGCATGGCCTCCTGGCTGACGAATCCCTGCACGTCGCGCCGCAATTGATCGTCTTTGATCAGCGGCAGGGTGTCCTTGAACGCGTCGACGATGAACTCCTCACCCGCCGGCAGCAGCAGGTGCAGCACGTTGCAGAAGTGGGTGGTGAAGGGCTCGTTCGGCACGTAATAGAACGGGAGCGTCGACCAATCGAAGTCGACGTCACGCGCCTGCAGGACGATGCGCTCGTGATCGAGCGAGGCGTCATGCGGGCCCGCCGCCTTGTCGTCGACGGTGAACATCGTTGCCATCCCTTTCCGTGCTAGGCGCTGCGTTGCGCCTCATCCTCTACCTCAGTGATCAGACGCTCGCTGCGCAAGAACCGGACGAGGTAATCGACCGTCTCGGTCAGGGCCGGCTCGCGCAGGCGGACCGTGGCGAGCCCCCGCCGGTGCCGGTACTGGGTGTTGTCGTAGCGCTTGTCGCGCATCGCCGCGATCTTGCCCGCCGACCGCGTGAGGAAGTCAACCAGCGGATACATCTGGTCGTTCGGCGTGCAGCGGCGGTCCAGCTGCTCGGCGAACGACGGAATGTCGTGGTAGTCAAAGCGATACCCGTAGCGTTCGGACAGGATCCGGGTGATGTCGGTCAGGTTGTAGTAGTCGTCGGCCGTCATATTGAAAACACTGCCCGACTCGTCCGGGAGATCCATCAGCGCGACGATGTGGTCCGCGATCAGGTCCGCCGGCAGCAGGCTGATCTGGTTGAGCGCGTTGACGGCCAGGCCGTGCTCGATCATGAACGCCGTGAGGCGCACCAAGATGTCGTCCTGGCTGCCGAAGCCCGCCCGGGTCGGAGAGATCAGCGAGGGCCGGTAGATGCGGACGTCGAGCCCTTTGCGCTGCGCGGCCAGCGCCAGCTGCTCGCCGACCCACTTGGTTTGCGAGTAGCCGAAGTCCAGCCCGGCCATCTTCTCGTTCGCGTCCCACTCCCCGACCACCGGCTCGGTGCTCCAGCCGTAGATGAAGGTGCTCGAGACCAGGTGGAAAGTCTTGCGGTGGGCGGTCATCGCCAGCCGCAACAGCTCGCGGGTGCCCTCCACGTTGGCGGGCCGCAGGGCGTCGTAGGTCCGCACGTAGTTGACCAGGGCGCCGTTGTGCACGACGGCGTCGACGTCCTCGGCGAGTTGCTGGAAGGCCGCCTCCCCGATGCCCAGCGCGGGCTCGGCGAGATCGCCACAGATCACCCGCACCCGCGCCCGGACCTCGGCCTCCAGCGCCGGCGTCCAGAGCTGAGCGCGGCGCAGCGACGCGACGATGCGGTCCAAGCCGTGCGCCGCGTCCGTGGCGCGCACCAGTGCGTGCACCTTGTAGGACGTCCTGCCGAGCAGGCTGCCCACCAGGAACGGCCCCAGGAACCCGGTCGCGCCGGTCAGCAGGATGTCGGTGGGCGCACCCGCCCGCGCCGGTGCCGGCTCCGGCAGCGGCAGGGCGGCGTCGGCGCGCATCTGGGCGGTCTCGTATGCCTCGTAGTCGGCGGAGATCTGGTCCAGCGCCCGGCGCAGGGCGTCCAGCGGCTGCCCGGATCCCTCCCCGAATTGCCGCATCAGCCCGAAGAATTCGGCCACCGTCAGCCGCTGCAGCAGGCGCGTGTTGACCTCTTCGGCGAGCTCGCCCGCGCCGTGCTCCTCCAGCACGGCCTGCAGGTCGGTGCGCAGTTCGGCCAGCGCCAGCGAATCGATGCCGAGGTCGGCGAACGAGCAGTCCTCGTCGCCGGTGAGGTCGTAGCTCTCGATGAGATTGCGGAACCGCTCCAGCGGGCCCGCACCGACCTCCAGACCCTCGTGGGCCCGGGTGACCGCCGGGTTGACCCAACTAGTGAACGCGGGCAGCGTGCCGTCCAGCCACAGCTGGCGGGTCCGCGCGCGCCGGATCTTGCCCGAGGTGGTCTTGGGGATGCTGCGCGGCGGCGCGAACACGATGGTGTGCGGATCGACGTGGCAGTGCCGCCGGATGGCGCGGGCCAGGGCCTTCGCGTCGGGCAGGTTGTGCTCGTCTCGCACCTCGGCGACCACGACCAACGCCTCCTGCTCGTCGCGCTCGACCGACAGCGCGGCGACGCACCCGCTGCGGACGTGCGCGTCCGAGCGTTCGACGATGGCTTCGATGTCGGAGGGGTAGCAGTTGACACCGCGCACGATGATCAGATCCTTGCTGCGGCCGCAGACGAACAGCTCGCCCTCGTAGAGGAAGCCGAGATCGCCGGTGCGCAGGTAGGTGTGTTCGTCATCGCCGGCTATGCGGGCGCCGAACATCTCCGCGGTGAGCTCCGGGCGGTTCCAGTAGCCGCCGCCCTTGGAGGGCCCGTCCAGCCAGACTTCGCCGACCCGGCCCTCGCCCAGCGCCTTTCGCGATTCGGGTTCGACGATGCGAACCAGCGTGTCGTCGATGGGCTTGCCGCAGCTGACCAACGGCACCTGATTGCTGTTCTCCGGCAACGCCTTTTCGACCCGCGCGACATTCTTTTCCAGCCCCCGCTTGTTCACCGCGATGGTCTGGCGCCCCCGGATCGACACGATCAGCGTGGACTCGGCCATGCCGTAAGCGCCCGTCAGCGCTTCGGGCCGCAGGCCATAGTCGGCGAACCGCTGCCGGAATTGGTCGAAGGTGTTGGCCCGCAACGGTTCCGCCCCCACGACGATGCACTCGAGGCTGCTCAGGTCGACACCGGCGAGCTCGGCGGCGGGCAGCTTGTCCTCACGCAGGCAGTATTCGAGCGCGAAGTTCGGTCCCGGCGTGTGTGTGGCGCGGACGTCGCTGATGAGCCGAAGCCACGACGAGGGCCGTGCGAGGAAGTCCAACGGCGACATCGCATGGGTGGACCCACCCAGCAGCAGGATGAACATGTAGGCTGAGATCAGGCCCATGTCGTGATGCTGCGGAAGCCACGAGGCCAGCACCACGTCGCCGGTGAAGGCGGACCCGTTGGCAATCACGTTGGCGTGGCTGACGATGACGCCCTTGGGGTCGTTCGTCGAGCCCGACGTGTATTGCAGGAAGAGCACGTCCCCCGGGGTGTCCGCCACCGGGGCGCCGCCGAACTCTTGGGCACCGTCGGTGGCGAACCAGGGCAGCTCGGGCAGGGCGGCGTCGGACCAGCCCTGCCCACCGTGCCGCTGGCCGAGCAGCAGCCGGAAGTCGTACTCGAACTGCTTCGTCGACAGCACGGCCCTGGCGCCGCAATCCCGCGCGATGAAGCTGAGCTTGGCCAGCCCGGAATCGAACGACATGGGCAGCGGAGGGCTGACCGGAACGGCG
The DNA here is from genome assembly GCF_020217485.1 of Mycobacterium sp. WUMAC-067. Classification (GTDB taxonomy): domain Bacteria; phylum Actinomycetota; class Actinomycetes; order Mycobacteriales; family Mycobacteriaceae; genus Mycobacterium. The sequence continues at coordinate 253,693 of NZ_JAEKMI010000001.1, forward strand.
ATCACCCCGATGCGCGCGCAGGCATACAGCGCCGCGATCATCTCCAGGCCGGGGGGGTAGACGAGCAACGCCCGCTCACCCGCCTTGAGGCCGGCCTCTTTGGAGAGGTAGGCGGCCAGCTCGCGGGTACGGTCGGCGAAGCCCTGATAGGTGTAGTGCTCGAGTTCGCGCCCGTCGACGTCGACGAAGCGGAAAAGGGTCTGGTCCGGCTTCAGCGCTTCCCACTTGTGCAGGTAATCGATCAGCGTCTCCATCGTAGGAGCGACCCCCTTCCGGTTCGGGCTGAGCCCGGGAACGACTTCCGTCATGAATATAAAACCAATGTAGCGCCGCCGACCGGTGAAGAGCAAAACATTCAGCGCCATTAATGGGCTATGCACAACACATTCACAGCTCTGGCTTAAGCGGCGAAATTAATTCCGCAAATGCTGATCTGCGACGATACGGACTTCAGTATCTCAGTGGTCAGCGACCTGGCGTTATTGCCCGAACAGGCTCCTCAGATACTGACCTACGGATGTACTAATTCGCGTAATTCAGATGCCTATAGTGCGGGCCGTAATAGTCTTTCATCCGCTTGGCCGAGGCGTCAATTCGCAAAGCCATAAAGCATTTCCGGGGTCGGATTTACCGGGCCTTTTACGCGCGCCGCACGGTGTCGGAACCGGATTGCGGAACTATGACGTGGCGTGCGTCACGACGCCGTCGCGCTGCGCGCCCGGGCGATGCTGGACGGCGCGACCTGCGCGATGCGGATCCGCGGCCCCGCCCGGGCCACGAGCTTCACGATGCCCAGGAAGCGCTCCCCATCGATGATGGGCGACAGCGGCTCGCCCTCGGCTTCGATGATCATCTCGTGGCCGTTGACGTCGCGCAGCCCCTTGCCACGGAGCATGCCGTTGGTGAGGGCGGTGGGAAGCTGCGCCACGATTCTCGAGGGCCGTAGGTATCCGGCCTGAAAGTGCAGCGCGCCGGGTTCGGCCGCCTTCGGGAACAACCGCAGGGGGCCACCGATGCGCAGGTCGATCGCGCCCGCGTGCAGCAGGCTGTGCGTGCGAGACGGGACCTCGTCGCCGTCGATGACGACGCGGGCGCTCGTCGGGGTAAACAGGATCGACGCGTAGTTCGGGGTCTTCACCCGGCTCGGGGCGACCTTGGACGTGATGTAGTCGCCGAAGCTGCGGGCGATCACCCGCGCGACGGCCAGCCGACCGTGGTCGGGGGCCGCGTAGTACCGGTCATAGAAGCGGTTGCCGACACCCCCGGCGGCCAGCCCGAAGCAGAGCCGATGAAACGCCGCGCCGTCGGCGGTTTCGCCGTCGAGCACCAACGTGTCCAGGCGCACCTCGGGCGGAGGTCGATCGGCTTCGGCGGCCGCCGTCAATGCGCGGATGATCGTCTCCGGCCGGCCGCGCACCCGGGCCTTGCGCGCAACGGCGTTCACGCTGCCACCGTTGGAGGGGACGAACGCCGGCCAGCGTTCGGGGTCCGGTTCGCATTGCTCGGTTTCGTTGATCAACCAATGCAGCGCGCCGTCGCCGCCGTCGCCCACCAGGTGGGTGACGCGCGGGCCGATCCGCTTGATGGTGTCGCGGAGATCGTCGATGGATGCGGTCTCGTGCACCTCGCCCCAGGGACCGACGAGGCGACGCAGCTCGTCGATGCGATCGCGGGGAGCGGCACGATTCTTCCGCGCTTTCGGATTGACGATGACGCCTAGAAACATCCGGCGATCCCCCGCGCGTACCTGACAAAACACCGCTGTCGTGCTACCCGCGCCGGTGGGATGTCGCTGGTCATCCCAGGCACGATACCCGGGAGCACCGCCGGACCCCGAACGCGTCCTCGGCGCCACCGCGAGGCCGCTCGGCCCCGCGGCGGCGTTCGCGGCTGCGTGGTTAGGGTGTCTGCCATGGCCGATTGGACCGCAGCCCAGCTGCCCTCGTTCGCCGGACGGACCATCATCATCACCGGCGCCAACGCCGGGCTGGGTGAGATCACCGCCCGCGAGTTGGTCCGGGTCGGTGGCCACGTCATCCTGGCCGTCCGCAACACCGACAAGGGTCACGCCGCGGCCGCCCGCATGGCGCGCTCGGCCGCCGGCCGGGTCGAGGTGCGCGAGCTCGATCTGCAAGATCTGGGGTCGGTGCGGCGCTTCGCCGAGGGCATCGAGAAGGTCGACATCCTGGTCAACAACGCGGGCATCATGGCCACCAAACACGCGGTGACCGTCGACGGCTTCGAGGGTCAGATCGGCACCAACCACCTCGGCCATTTCGCGCTGACCAACCTGCTGTTGCCCAAGCTGACCGACCGCGTGGTGACGGTGTCCTCGCTGATGCACCACTTCGGCTATATCAGCCTCAAAGACTTGAACTTTCGGTCCCGGCCGTATTCGGCGTGGCTGTCCTACAGCCAGTCGAAGCTGGCCAATCTGCTGTTCACCAGCGAGCTGCAACGGCGCCTGGACGGCGTCGGTTCGTCGCTGCGCGCCCTGGCCGCCCACCCCGGCTGGTCGCACACGAACCTGCAGGGCAACTCCGGGCGCAAACTCGGCGACGCGGCGGTCCTGGCGGTCGACCGCATCGTGTCCACCGACGCCGATTTCGGCGCCCGCCAGACGCTGTATGCGGTGTCGCAGGATCTGCCGGGCAACACCTTCGTCGGTCCGCGGTTCGGACTGTACGGCCGCACCCAGCCGACGTGGCGCAACTGGCCGGCCAGGCGCGCGGGCACCGCCGCCGCGCTCTGGGAGCTGTCCGAGCGGCTCACCGGAACCACATTCCCGCTCTGAGCGGGCCGGGTCTTTGCGGCCGGACAACCTCGGGCGCGCCGGTCGCCCCGGGCCGCATTAAATTGGTAGTTCAAGCGCAAGCCAGCTGGGTGAGGAGGTTATGCCATGTCCGACGTGCATCTGGCGGCCATTCTTGCCCTGTGCGCCGCGCTGGCATCTGCGATCGGCAACGTCGTGCGTCAGCGGTCCGCGCAGGAGGTCACCGACAGGCGGGTGGGCCACCTGACGTTGTTCGGCATGTTGCTGCGCGACACCCGGTGGTGGCTGGGCGGTTTGGGCGACATCGGCAGTTACCTGCTGCTGGCCGCCGCCCTCGACAAGGGCTCGGTGTTGCTGGTGATGTCGCTGCAGGTGACGGCGCTGCTGTTCGCGCTGCCGATTTACGCGCGGATGAGCCATCACCCGATCACCCGCCGGGAGTGGACCTGGGCGCTACTACTGGCGGTCGCGCTGGCGGTGCTCATCGCGATCGGAGACCCGACCGGCGGTCAGCAGCGGGCGCCGCTGCAGACGTGGCTCGTGGTGGCCGCGGTGATCGGCCCGCTGTTGCTGCTGGGCTTGTTGGGCGCCCGCATCTGGGTGGATCGTCCCGTCGCGGCGCTGCTGCTTGCGGCGGTGGCCGGCTCGCTGCTGGCGGTGTTCGCGGTCCTGATGAAGGGCGTCGTCGACATCCTCGAGCGCCACCCGGGCCAGGTGTGGCGTTCCTTCGAGCTCTACGCGCTGGTGGCCTGCGGGGTGGCCGGCATGATCTATCACCAATCGGCGTATCGGGCCGGCGCGCTCACCGCATCCCTGCCCACGATCATCGTGGCGAAGCCCGTGGTGGGCGGGATCCTCGGGATCGTCGTGCTCGGCGAGACGTTGGCGGCCAGCGGCTGGGAGTGGCTCGCCCTCGCCGCGACGGCGGTGGTGGTGATCGTCGCGACGGTGGGGCTGGCCCGCGGTGAGGCGGCGACCGTGTCGGCCGGCGCGGGGCGCGACGTGAAATCCACCGACACCAAGCTCGAGGCGGGCCTGAGCGGCTGACGGTCCCCGGGGTTAGAGCAGCCCGCACAGCTGCAAGCCGACGACGTACTGGATGATCACTCCCGGCGTGACATGCGGAATGTCCGGATTGTTCTTGTCGGGGCCGACTTTCGCGTCTTGGACCGCGGCGCGGAACCGATCGGTCGAGACGGCGGAATTCCAGGCCGGGTCCGCGGGCTGCAACTGAAGCGCATTCGTCGACATCAACACCGCCAGGATGGAATGCTCGCGCACCCGATCCGGCAGTGCACGCAGCCCGGCCTCGAACCGGCGCAGCCAGTCGCCGAAGTCGTCGATGCGCTCGATCGGATGACCGGCCTCGATCAACCAGTCGACGTACTCGTCGAGCCCGATGCCGTCGTCGTGCTGGTTCATCACGTGATAGGTCTCAAACCCGCTCCCCGATTCCCGGCCGACGCGGGCCCCCAACGTGGCGATCGCCTCGGCGACGAATTCCACGGGCAGCCCGTCATAGTGCGCCCGCTGCCGATTGCCTTGGGCGTCAAGCTGATAGAACGACCGCGGCGCGACACCGGTGGCGACCACGCTGAGCACCATCCGGGTGACCAGGTCCGACAGGTTGAGCTGGCCCGCAAAGGTGGTGTCGGCCAAAATCATTCCGCTGCGGAACACCGCGACCGGCAGCCCGTACAGGTCGTTGGCCTCCCGCAGCAACACCTCACCGGCCCACTTGCTGTTGCCGTAGCCGTTGGCGCGGCTGCCGTCGTTGCGCCGGCTGGAGCTGATGATCCGGATGTCGGCGTCCTCGGTGAACGCCGCCGGCGCGACCTGATCGCCGACGTTGGCCGTCGACACGTAGGTGAAAGGCTTGAGTTTCGCGGTGAGGGCCAACCGGATCAGCTCGGCGGTGCCCGCCACGTTGGGTCCGAACAACTCGCTGTAGGGCAGCGCGCCGTTGACGACGGCCGCGGGATCCACGATCAGATCGACGGATTCGGCCAGCCGGCGCCAGGTTTGCTCGTCGAGGCCCAGGTTCGCCTCGCCCTTGTCGCCCGCGATGACCTCGAGATGGTCGCCGGCCAGCTCGTGGAAATACCGCAGCAGCTGTGGGTCCCCACTGTCGAAGGTCTTCTCCAGGCGGCGGCGCGCCTCCTCGTCGGAGCCGGCGCGCACCAGGCAGATCAGCTTTCCGTCGGCCAGTTCCAGCCGCTCGAGCCACTGCAGCGCCAGATACCGTCCAAGGAATCCCGTTGCCCCGGTGAGCAACACGGTACGTATCTCGGTGCCGGGTCCCGGCAACGACGAAGCCGCGGCCAGCGTCGCGGCGTCGATGAACTTGTCCAGCGTCAAGTCACGGGCATACACCTCGGCGGCCTGCGCGCCGTGGACGGCGACGAAGCGCGGGTCATCGGTGTGTTTGTCCACCTGTTGGCTCAGGGCGGCGACGGTAGGGGCGTTGAACAGGGTCCGCACGCTCAGGTGGGTCTGCAGAGCCTTGTTGAGGGTGGCGACCAGCCGCATCGCGGACAGGGAGTCGCCGCCGAGGTCGAAGAAGGAGTCGTCCATCCCCACGCGGTCCAGGCCCAGAACCTCGGCGTAGGTCTCGGCGAGCAGGTGTTCGAGTTCGTTGCCCGGGGCGCGATAGTCTGCGTCGCGGTAGGTCGGCACCGGCAGCGCGCGGGTGTCGAGCTTGCCGTTGACCGTCAGCGGCAACGCCTCGATCACCACCAGGGCGGCGGGAACCATGTAGGGCGGCAACCCTTCTCGCAGCCGCGCCCGCGCGGTGACCACATCCAGTGCCCCCGGGGCCGACTCGGTGACATAGCCCACCAAACGCTTGTCGCCGGGGCGGTCCTCACGCACGATCACGACGGCCTGATCCACCTCGTCCAAACCGCTTAGTGCCGCCTGAATTTCGCCGAGCTCGATGCGGTATCCGCGGATCTTGACCTGCTCGTCGATGCGGCCCAGGTACTGCAACTGTCCATCGGGACGCCAGCGCACCAGATCCCCGGTGCGATACATCCGCTGTCCGGGCTGTCCGAATGGGCACGCCACGAACCGGGACGCGGTCAAGCCCGGCCGCCGCAGATAGCCGGCGCCGAGCCCGCGCCCGGCCACGTACAACTCGCCCACGGTGCCCATCGGCACCGGCCGCAGCCACGGGTCGAGGACGAAGAACGCCGCCCCGGGCACGGGCGCGCCGATCGGTGGCGTCCCCATCCCGGCGCTCAGCGGCGGGCTGACCGCCACGCACATCGTGGTCTCGGTCGGCCCGTAGGCATTGGTCATCACCCGCCCGGGCGCCCACCGATCCACCAGTTCGGCCGAGCACGCCTCGGCGGCCACCACCAACGCCGTGGACCCCAGCACCCGCGGTGACAGCGCCGAGACCGCCGAGGGGGTCTGGTGCAATACGGTGACCTGCTCGTCAATCAGCAAGGCCTGCAGGTCTTCTGGCAACGCGGCCACCGACTCAGGCACGATGACCAACCGCGACCCGTGCAGCAAGGCGCCCCAGATCTCTTCCACCGAGGCGTCGAAGGCATACGAATACCACTGCGACCACACCTGTCCGGGCCCCGAGGGCAACCCGACGTGCAGCGTCCCCAGCAACTGCGTCACATTGGCATGCGTGGTTGCAACGCCTTTGGGCACCCCGGTCGTGCCCGAGGTGTAGATGATGTGGGCGATGTCCTCGCCATCCGGCATCGGCAACCCGGTGCACGGTTGGCGCGTCATCGCGGGGTCATTCATTTCGAGTGCCGGAACCACGAGCCCGGCGAACCGATCGACCAGCCCGGTGGTGGTCACCGCCGCGACCGGGCGCGCGTCGCCGACCATGAACTCGATACGGGCGTCGGGGACCGCCGGATCCATCGGCAGATACGCCGCCCCGGACTTGAGCACCCCCAAAATCGCCACGATCGCCGGCGCCGAGCGTTCGAACAACACCGCCACGCATTCACCGCGGCGGGCACCATGGTCGATCAGCAAGTGCGCCAACCGATTGGCGGCCTCGTCGAGCTCCCGATACGTCATCGAGCCGCCGCCGCAACTGACCGCCACCGCGTCCGGGGTGCGAGCCACCTGCCGGGCGAACAGCTCCGGGACCGACACACCGGCGGTGGGCGCGTCTAACGCCGCCCGATTCCCCAGCGCATCCAAGTGCGCACGTTCGGCGGCGTCGAGAACGTCCACCGACGACAGCCGCAGGGCCGGGTCGGTTGTCATCGCCGCCAACACGCGTTCCAGCCGATCGATGAGGCCCTCAACGGTTTTGGCGTCGAACACGTCGGTGCGGAATTCCACCGCGCCGCCGATGCCCGCGGGCTCGCCGTCCTCGGTGAAGCGTTCGCCGAGGGAAAAGGTCAGATCCATGCGGGCCGTGCGGGTTTCCAGGGGCAGCTGGGTGACCTGCAGGTCGCCCAGGTCCAGGCCCGCGGCGGGGTCGTTGCCGTGCTCGCGGAGGTTCTGCCAGGTCATCGAAACCTGGACCAGCGGGTGGTGGGCCAAAGACCGGATCGGGTTGAGCCTTTCCACCAGCAATTCGAAGGGCACATCCTGGTGTTCGAGGGCCTCCAGGCTGCGGGAGCGGACCTGGGCCAACAGGTCGGCGACCGTGGCGTCCCCGCTGACGTCCACGCGCAGGATCAGGGTGTTGACGAAGAACCCGACCAGCTGATCGAGCGCGGCGTCGGTGCGACCCGCGATGGCGAACCCGACCGAAATGTCGTTGATCGCGGTGAGTTTGGAGAGCAGCGCGGCGAGGGCGGCCTGGATGACCATGAAGCTGGTCGCGTTGTGCGCGCGGGCCAGGGCACGCACCCGCTGCTGCAGCTCCGCCGGCCATTCCACGGCCACGCTCGCACCGCGGTAGTCGGCGACCGGCGGGTAGGGCCGGTCGGTGGGCAGTGGCAGCCGCTCGGGCATCCCCGCCAGCACCTCCTGCCAGTAGGCCAGCTCGACGCCGATGGGGCTGTCGCTGTCCTCGAGGTCGCCGAATTTGGCGCGCTGCCACAGCGTGTAGTCGGCGTATTGCACGGGCAGCGCGGCCCACCCGGGGGCCTGGCCTGCCCGCCGGGCGGCATAGGCCGCTCCCAGGTCGCGCACCAGCGGGGCCACGGACCAGCCGTCGGCCGCGATGTGATGCACGGTGGCGACCAGCACATGCTCATCCTCGGCGAGGCGGAAAAGCTTGGCGAACAAGGGAATCTGGGTACCCAGCGTGAACCGGTGATAGGCGGCGGCGCCGACGGCGTCGTCCAGCCGGGCGGGCGGCCATGCGGTGGCATCGACGACCTCCCAACCGAAGTCCGCGCGCTCGGTCGCCACCACGTCCTGGTAAGGCACGCCGTCGGTGTGCGGAAACACGGTGCGCAGCGCTTCGTGGCGGGCCAGCACGTCGGTCAGCGCCGCAGCCAACGCGTCGGCGTCGAGCCGCCCGCTCAACCGCAGCGCCACCGCCATATTGTAAACCGGTGAGGCGCCGTGCAATTGGTCGAGGAACCACAGCCGGCTCTGTCCGTAGGACAGCGGAATAACGTCGGGCCGCTCCCCCGCCACCAACGGCTCCAGCCCGGCCTCGCCCGCGCGGACCCGGGGGGCCAACTGGGCGATGTCGGGTGTGTCGAAGAGGGCGCGCACGCCCAGGCGGGTGTTCAGCGTCTTGTTGATCGCGGCGATCAGGCGCATCGCGGTCAGGGAATCCCCGCCCAGGTCGAAGAAGGAGTCGTCGACGCCGACGCGGTCCAGGCCGAGAACTTCGGCGTAGGTGTCGGCCAGGATTTCCTCGATGGCGTTGCCCGGGGCGCGGTATGCGGCGTCGCGGTATTCCGGTGCGGGCAGTGTGCGGGTGTCCAGCTTGCCGGTGACGGTCAGCGGCAACGCGTCGATCGCCACGATCGCGGCAGGCACCAGGTAGGCGGGCAGCCGGGTGGCCAGCTCGGCGCGCGCGACGGCCGGGTCCGCGGTGCCGGTGATGTAGCCGACGAGTCGCAAGGCGCCGTGGCGGTCCTCGCGGGCGATCACCGCCGCGGTCTCCACGCCGTCCAAACCGGCCAGCGCGGTGCGGATTTCGCCGAGCTCGACGCGGTAGCCGCGGATCTTGACCTGCTCGTCGGCGCGCCCCACGTAGTGCAGCTGCCCGTCGGCGCCCCAGCGCACCAGGTCACCGGTGCGGTACATGCGGGCGCCGGGTACTTCCGCGAACGGGCATGCCACGAATCGCGATGCCGTCAGCGCCGCGCGGCGCAGGTATCCGACGCCGACGCCGCGGCCGGCCACATACAACTCGCCGACCACCCCGGGCGGCACCGGGCGCAGCGACTTGTCGAGAACGAACAGCGCCGCACCCGCCACCGGCGCGCCGATGGGCACCGCCGGGGCGCCCGCCTCCAGCGGGGCGCTGATCGTCACGTCCACGGTGGTTTCCGTGGGGCCGTACGCGTTCGTCATCACCCGCCCCGGCGCCCACCGATCCACCAACTCGGTCGGGCAGGCCTCTCCGCCCACGATCAACGCCGCCGATTCCAGACCGTCGAGGGCCAACGCGGCCAAGGCGGATGGGGTCTGGCTCACCACGTCGACCCGTTCGTCGACCAGCAGGGCGCGCAGCTCTTCCGGTGATCCCGCCACCGCCTCGGGCACCACGACCAGCCGCCCGCCGTGCAGCAACGCACCCCAGATCTCGCGGACCGACGCGTCGAACGCATAGGAATGCCACTGCGTCGACACCTTCACCGGTCCGGGTGCGGTCATGCCCGCGTCCAGTCCCCGCATCAACTGTGTGACGTTGTGGTGTGTCACCGCAACACCTTTGGGGACGCCAGTCGTGCCCGAGGTGTAGATGATGTGGGCGATGTTGTCAGCGGCCGGCGCCGGGGGCGCGAAGCCGGGCTGGGCGTCGACCGGCACGTCGACATCGATGACGCGCAGGTCGTAACCTTCGAGCCGGCCGGCCAACTCGGCGGTGGTGAGCGCGGCGATCGGTCCGGCGTCGCCGACAAGGAACCCGATCCGGGCATCGGGCACCGCGGGATCGATGGGCAGGTATGCCGCCCCCGTCTTCAAAACGGCCAGGATGGCCATGATGGCTTCGGTCGAGCGCGAAAGCAGCAGCGCCACACACTGACCCGGCCCCACACCCTGGCCGGCCAGGTGGTGCGCCAACCGATTGGCGGCCCGCTCCAACTCGTCGTAGGTCATCGAGCGGCCCGCACAGGTGATCGCCACCGCGTCGGGCGTTTGATTCGCCTGCGCCGCAAACAGTTCCGGTATCGACACGCCGGCGACGGGCTGGGTCAACGCGGCGCGGTTGCCCATCTCGTCCAGCCGCGCGTATTCGCCTTCGTCGAGCACATCGATGGACGACAACCGGCGGGTGGGATCCGCCGTCATGGCCGCCACCACCCGCTCCAACCGGGCGATCAGCGCCTCAACGCTTTTCGCGTCGAACACATCGGTGCGGAATTCCACCGCCCCGGAAATCCCCGCGGGTTCGCCTGCCTGATTCCACCGTTCGGCCAGCGAGAGGGTCAGGTCCATGCGCGCGGTGTGGGTGTCCAGCGGCATCGGGGTGATATGCAGATCGCCCAAGTCCAGTCCGGCCGCCGGGTCGTGCTGCCCGGGCAGGTTCTGCCATGCCAACGACACCTGGACCAGCGGGGCCTGCGCCATCGATCGGGCCGGATTGAGCCGGTCCACCAACACGTCGAAGGGCACATCCTGGTGCTCGTAGGCGGCGAGACTGCGGGAGCGAACCTGAGCCAGCACGTCGGCGACGGTGGGATCGCCGGCCAGCTCGACCCGTAGTACCAATCTGTTGACGAAGAAGCCCACCAGGTCATCCAGCGCGGGGTCGGGCCGCCCGGCGACCGGGAACCCCACGGCCACATCGTCGGTCGCGCATAGCTTGCCCAGCAGCACCGCGAGCGCGGCCTGCATCACCATGAAGCTCGTCGCGTCGTGCTCACGGGCCAACGCGCGCACCCGCTGCTGCACGTCGGCGGACCACTCCACGGCCGCATTGGCACCCCGATAGTCGGCGACCGCGGGATACGGCCGATCGGTGGGCAGCTCCAGGCGTTCGGGCATCCCGGCCAAAGCCCCTTGCCAGTAGGCCAACTGGTCGGCGATCGGGCCGTCGGTCTCGTCGAACTCACCGAAGCGGGCTCGTTGCCACAACGTGTAGTCGGCGTACTGCACCGCCAGCGGGTTCCAGTCGGGGGCCTGTCCGCCACAGCGGGCGGCGTAGGCCATCCCCAGGTCACGCACCAGCGGGGTGATCGAGGATCCGTCGGCGGCGATATGGTGCACGACGGCCGCCAGCACGTGCTCGTCTTCGGCGAGCTTGAAAAGCTTTGCGCGTAGCGGGGTCTCGGTCGCCAGGTCGAACGCGTGGCGCGCCACGGCGTCGATGGCATCGGCCAGCCGGGCCTGTGTCCACCCGGTGGCATCCGCCACCTCCCAGCCGAGGTCCGCCCGCTCCGGTGACACCACCTCCTGGTATGGCACGCCCTCGATGTGGGGGAAGATCGTGCGCAACGATTCGTGGCGGGCCACGACGTCGCGCAGCGCGGCGCCCAACGCGCCGGCATCGAGTCGCCCGCGTAGCCGCAGCCCCACGGTCATGTTGTAAACCGGTGAGGGCCCGTGCAATTGGCCGAGGAACCACAATCGGCTTTGGGCATACGACAGCGGAATCAAGTCGGGCCGGTCGGCAGCGACCAAGGGCTCGTCCCTCCCCGCGGTTTCGCGGAGTTGCGGCGCGAGCTGGGCGACCGTGGGGGTGTTGAAGAGGGAGCGCACGGTCAGGTCTGTGTGCAACGTTGTGTTGATGGTCGCGATGAGGCGCATCGCGGATAGGGAGTCACCACCGAGGTCGAAGAACGAGTCGTCGACGCCGACGCGGTCGAGTCCGAGCACTTGGGCGTAGACACCGGCGAGGATTTCCTCGACGGCGTTCGACGGAGCGCGATATGCGGTGTCGCGATATTCCGGTATCGGCAGTGCCCGGGCGTCCAGCTTGCCATTGACCGTCAACGGCAGCGCCTCGACGACCACGATCGCCGCCGGCACCATGTAGGCGGGCAACCGCTCACCCAGCTCGGTGCGCGCAGCGGCGGGATCCAGCGCGCCGCTCCCCGATTCGGTGACATACCCGACCAGGCGCTTGTCGCCGGGGCGGTCCTCGCGGACGATCACCACGGCCTGATCCACCGCAGCCAAACCGCCCAGCGCCGACTGGATTTCGCCGAGCTCGATGCGATAGCCGCGGATCTTGACCTGCTCATCGGCGCGGCCCAGATAGCGCAACTGGCCGTCGGCGCCCCAGGACACCAGGTCCCCGGTGCGATACATCCGTTGTCCGGGCTGGCCGAACGGGCATGCCACGAACCGCGACGCCGTCAGCCCCGCCCGGTGCACATACCCCACCCCCACACCACGGCCGGCCACATATAACTCGCCGACCACACCGACTGGCACCGGGCGCAGCCACGCGTCGAGCACGAACAACGCCGCACCCGGGACCGGCACACCGATCGGCACCACCCCGGCGCCGGGCACCAGCGGCACGCTGACCGTCACGCACAACGTGGTTTCCGTCGGGCCGTAAGCATTGGTCATGATCCGGCCGGGCGCCCAGCGGTCCACCATCTCCACCGCGCACGGCTCGGCGGCCACCACCAGCGCCGCGGACTCCAGGCCCTGCGGCGACAACGCCGCCAGCGCGGACGGAGTCTGATGCAGTACGGTGACGCGTTCGCGAACCAGCAAGGCCTGAAAGTGTTCTGGGACGGCAGCCACCGATTCGGGCACCACCAGCAGGCGGCTGCCGTGCAGCAGCGCGCCCCAGATCTCTTCGACCGAGGCGTCGAACGCGTACGAATACCACTGCGACCACACCTGCCCCGGCCCCGACGGCAACCCGATGTGCAGTGACTCCAGCAGCTGGGTCACGTTGTGGTGCGTGGTCGCTACGCCCTTGGGCACACCGGTGGTCCCCGAGGTGTACACGATGTGGGCGATGTCGGCGCCGGCCGGCGGCGGCAGCCCCGCATCGGGCTGGGTGGTAATGCCGGGATCGGCGACGTCGATCACGGTCAGTGCGTGGCCGTCGAACCGCGATGTCAGCTCCGCGGTCGTCACCGCCGCGACGGGCGCGGCGTCGCCGAGCACGAATTCGATGCGCGCGTCGGGCACGGCGGGGTCGATCGGCAGATACGCCGCCCCCGACTTGAGCACCGCCAAGATCGCGACGATTGCCTCCGCCGATCGTCCGAACATCAGCGCCACAGACTGTCCGGGGCGCGCGCCGTGGCCGATTAACAGGTGCGCCAGTCGATTAGACGCCAGATCGAGCTCGCGGTAGGTCCAGGAGACTTGGCCGCAGCTCAGTGCGACGGCGTCCGGTGTGCGAAGCGCCTGTGCGGCGAACAGTTCAGGAATGGAAGCCCCGCCCGCCGCGCGGGCAAGCACCGCCCGATTGCCGAACTCGTCGAAACGCTCGTGCTCGTCCAGCGCGACCATGTCCACCGATGACAGCCGCCGTGACGGGTCGTCGATCATCGCCAGCAGGACTCGCTCAACTCGGTCAGCAAGCGCTGCAACGGTTCCCGCATCGAAAAGATCAGCATCGTATTCGATGCCGAGCGCGAGCTCGCGGCCCGGTGTGGCTTGCAGGGTCAGTGGGTAGTGGGTGGATTCGTGACTGCGGAAGTCGGTGACGGACAGCTCACCGAGCTCCATCGAGGCCGCCGCATCCAGCGGGTAGTTCTCGAAGACGAACAGGGTGTCGAACAGCTGGTCGTGACCGGTGATGCGGTGAATCTCGGTCAGCGCCAGGTGTTCGTGATCCAGAGTCTGCTGAAAGTCGTTGTGCAGCTTGCTCAGTAGGCCGGCGATGGTGGTCTGCGGGGACACGTGCGCCCGCACCGGCACGGTGTTGATCAGCAGGCCCACCATCGATTCGACGCCGGCCACGTCGGCCGTGCGTCCCGAGACCGCGGCGCCGAAGACCACATCGCGCTGCCCGGTCAGCGACATCAACAGCTGCGCCCACGCGGCCCGCAGCACGGTGTTGATGGTGGTGTGGTGGGCCCGCGCCAAGTGGTGCAGCGCCTGAGTGGTCTGTTCGGAGAGCCTGCGCGATTCCAGGCCTTGGCGCCCCAGCCTCTGCCGGTGCGGCGGTCCCACCAGCGTGGGAGTGTCGAAGCCGGCCAGCACTTCTCGCCAGCCGGCATGCGCGGCGTCGAGGTCTCGGCCGGCCTGCCAGGCCACGAACCTCCGGTAGGGCACCGGCGCGGGCAGGTGCTGTGCGTGGTAGGCGGCGAAGATTTCCTGCAGCAGGATCGGCAGGGATGAGCCGTCGAGCACGACGTGGTGGGCGGTGAGCACGAACCGGTAGCGGTCGTGGGCGGTGCGAATAAGCGTCGCCCGGAAGGCGGGCGGGTCGGCCAGTTCGCAGACCGCGGCGCGTTCTGCGGCGGACAACCGTTGGACGCGGTCGTCAAGGTCGGCCTGATCGGTGCCGAGATCGACGTAATGCCAAGGGATCGTGGGGTCGCCGGGGATGATCTGCACGGGCGGGTCGATGTCGGCGCAGAAGCGGGCGGCGAGGTTGGGGTGGCGGCGCACGGCGGTGTGGACCGCCTCGCGCAGCCGCTGCGGGTCGAGGGGACCGGCGATGCCGATTTCGAGCTGGAGCGCGTACAGGTCGACGCCGCCGGCCTGCGCGGCCGCGGCGTGAAAGTACAGCCCCTGCTGCAGCGGGGTCAGCGGCAAGACGTCGGCGACGCGCCCGTGCCGCTCGAAGACATCGATCTGTTGCTGGGTGAGAAGTGCGGGGGCCACGTCCGACGGGGTGAGGCCGCCGCCACCGCGGCGCACGTGCGCGCAGATGCCCCGCAGTGCCTCAAAGCACAACTCGCTCAGGCGTGTTGCGTCCGCGTGATCCAGCACCGACGTCGCCCAGGTCCAGTTGGCGTGCAGCCGTGGTCCGCCCTCGTCGTCCAGGACACCGGCGTCGAGCGTCACGGTGTGGGACAGCGGCACGGGCACCGCCGACGCGACGGCGGTGGCCGACAAGCTGTCGAGGCTTGGCCGCCACACGTCGTCGGAGAGCTCCGCCGTACCGGCGAGTCGTCCCAGGTAATTGAACACGACCGTGGGATCGCAATCATCCAGGCCCGCATCGGGATTGAGGTAGCGCAACAGCCCATAGGTGAGGCCGTCCGGCAGGGCGCGCAGCTGTTCCTTAGCCCCCTTGAGCACCGCTCCCAGGGCGGTGTCACCAGCCGCGACCTGCGCCCAGTCCAGGCCGCCAAGATGCAATGCAACCGGGTACGTGGCGGTGAACCAACCCACCGTGCGCGACAGGTCCACAGTGGCGCTCAGCTCCTGGCGCCCATGGCCTTCCACGTCGATGCCGATCGGTGTGCCGCCGTTGCCGGACAGCTGCGTGACCGCCATGCCGAACGCGATCAGCAAGATATCGTGCGCGCCGACGCGAAACGCGGCGGGCACCTCGCCCAGCAGCATGCGGGTGGTTTCGACATCCAGCTGGGCCGACAGATGGCCGGCATTGGCGTGGGTATCGGTAACGTGAGCCGCCGGCAACGCCGGGGGCGTGGCCGATACCCGCCGCCATGCGTCGGCCTGGGCCACCACCTCGGGGTGGCGCGCGTGCTCGTTCAGCAGCGCCGACCACCGGGCAAACGACGTGCCGCCCGGCGGCAAGACCACCGGCTGACCGCTACGGTGCTGGGCCCACGCGATATTTAAGTCTTCCAACAGGATTCGCCACGAAACCCCGTCGACGGCCAGGTGGTGAATCATCAACACCAGCTGGCCGGTGGTGGACACCCACAGCGCGCTGAGCATGGCCCCGGCGCCCGGGTTCAGCCGCGAGCGCGCGTCGACGAGCGCCTCATCGGACAACACGTCCACCGCCCGCACGCGCCCGGCGGCATCGACCGAACCCGCGTCGAGCACCGACAGCGACCATCCGCCGGCGCCGTCATCGTCGACGCGCAGCCGCAACATGGCGTGCCGGTCCAGCAGCGCTTGCAGGACCGCCACCGCGTCGGCCTCGCCCGCCCCCGCCGGGGCCTGCACGAGCATCGTCTGGTTGAACTGGTCGACCGGGCCGTCGATGTCGTGCAGCCACCGCATGATCGGGGTCGCGGTCACCGGCCCGGTGCCATCGTCGAGAGCGTCGTCGTCGCCGGTGGTCACCGTGGCCACCCGGGCCAGCCGGGCCACCGTCTGCTCGACGAAAACGTCACGCGGACGGCACATCACGCCGGCGGCCCGCGCGCGGGCCACCACCTGCAGCGACATGATGCTGTCGCCGCCCAGATCAAAGAACGAGTCGTCCGCGCCGACCCGCTCCACGCCGAGGACTTGGGCGTAGATGCCGGCCAAGATCTCCTCGACGGCGTCGGCGGGCGCCCGGTAGGCGCCGGCCGTGTATTCCGGCGCGGGCAGGGCCCGGGTGTCCAACTTGCCGTTGGCCGTAAGGGGCAGCGCATCGATCACGACGACCGCGGCGGGCACCATGTAGGCCGGGAGCCGCTCGGCGAGTTGGTCACGGATCGCCACGGGATCGGCCGTCCCGGTGATGTAACCGATCAGACGCGTGTCGCCTCCGTGCCCCTCGCGGGCGATCACGACCGCCTGCCCCACCCCGTCCACCGCCGCCATGGCGCTTTGGACCTCGCCGGGTTCGATGCGATAGCCGCGAACCTTGACCTGCGCGTCGGTCCGCCCGAGGTAACGCAATTGACCGTCCGGATCCCAGCACACGCGGTCGCCGGTGCGATACATCCGCGATCCGGCGCCGCCAAAGGGGTTGGCGACGAAGCGTTCTGCGCTCAAGGCCGCCTGGCCCACGTATCCGCGCGCCAGCGCGGGCCCGCTCAGATAGAGCTCGCCGACCACCCCGATCGGCGCGGGGTTCAGTTGCGCGTCGAGCACCAGCGTGCGCACCCCGGGGATGGCGGCGCCGATGCGGACCGGCTGCCCCGCGGCCAGCGGCGCGCTGCACGTGGCCCAGATGGTGGCCTCGGTCGGGCCGTAGGCGTTGACCATCCGCCGGCCCGTGGCCCAGACGGCCGCCAGCTCGGCGGGGCAGGCCTCGCCGGCGGTGATCACCGTGCCGAGCCCATCCAGTCGCGCCGGATCCAACGACGAGAGCACCGTCGGCGTCAACACGGCGGCGCTCACCCGGTGCGCCCGCAGGAACGCGGCCAACGCGTCACCGGCATAGACGTCGCGCGACGCAACGACCTGCGTTGCCCGTGAGCCGGCCGCCCAGAGCATCTCGAACACCGACGCATCGAAGACCGGGGAAGCCACCATCAGCACCCGCGCGTCCGCACCCAACCCGAACACCGCGCGCTGCGCCGAGGCCACCCCCAACAGGCCGGCGTGCGTGACGGTCACGCCCTTGGGGGTGCCGGTGGACCCCGAGGTGAAGATCACATACGCCGCGCCGTCCACGTCCAGCGGCGCCACCCGATCCGCGTCGGTGATGCGATCCGCGCTTCGCCCGGCCAGCTCCGGGTCGTCCACGCGGAGCACCGGCCGCGCCCCGGCACCGGCCACATCGCCGCTGCCGCAAGCCAATACGCACACGGCCGCCACCGCATCGAGCACCGCGGCGACGCGCTCGACCGGCTGGGCCTGATCCACCGGTACATACATGCCGCCGGCCTTGGCCACCGCCCACCAGGCGACCACCAATTCCGCGGAACGGTCGATCGCCACGCCCACCGCGCGCTCGGGGCCGACGCCGACATCGATCAGCGCCCGCGCCAACCGCGTCGAGGACTCGTCGAGCTCTCGGTACGACAACTCACGGTCACCATCGACGATCGCCACCGCGTCCGGATCGGCGGTCACCGCGGCGGCCAACAGCTCCGGCGCCAAGCCGACCGGGGCATCCACACCGGCGCCGGACCACCTCGACAGCAGCAGATCGCGTTCGCCGCGATCCAGCAGCGGCACCTCCCGCAGCACCACCGATGCGTCCGCCATCAGAAGGCGGTCGAACAGCGACTCCAAACGTGTGATGTGCCGGTCGACCTCGTCGGCGGTGTATCGATCTGGGTTCCAGGCAAACTGAATTCGCGGCGTGCCGCCACCGAGCGGCGGATAGATGTTGATCGCCATGTCTTGGATCGGCAGGGTGGTCAACACATTGCACATGGGCAGCGACGGACCGAACCGCATCGGCTCGGCGAAGTTGAAGACGTTGACCACCTGTCCGAACTCGAGGTTGGTGTCGTGACCGGTCGCGTCGGCGACCAGGTCCGGCCAGCCCCGGAACTGTTGATGCCGCAGGGCACCGATGACGGCCGTGCCGACCCGATCGGTCAGGTCGCCGACGGTGTCGCCGTCATCGACGCCGATGACCAGCGGCACCATGTTGGATACCATGCCCGCGCTTTTCTTCAGCGCCGCGGTGGTCCGCGCCGACACCGGTAGCGACAGCGAAATAGTCTGCCGTCCAGTCGTTTTCGCGACGAACGCCGCCGTTGCCGCGACGACCCTCGCGACGTCGAACTGGTCTTGGCCATTTCCCAGGAGTCCGTGCGTGCACACCAACTCGCGCACCATCGGATGGCGTGGCGCGACGGGGCGTTGCGTTCCCGCCAGGTCGGTGATGTCCAGCGGCCCCCGCACGACGGTCTTCCAGTACTCGGCGTCGGCGGCGCTGCGTGAAGACTGCCGATACTTCCCGTCGGCCTCGGGCAGCAGGGCGAACGCGGAAAAGTCGACTTCGCCGGTGTGGGGCCGGTCTCCCGAGTAGACCGCCGCGACGTGGCGAATGATGTTGTTGGCGCCGTAGCCGTCGACGAGGACGTGGTGGGTACGCAGGTAGAAGTAGGACAGATCGTCGGCGATCCGCAGCAGCGCGAAGTTGATGAGCCGGTCGGCGAGCAGGTCGACGGGCCGGCAGTAGTCGTCTTCCATCCAGCTGTGCGCGGCGCCCGCCGGGTCGGCCGCGGCGCGCAGGTCGACGCAGCACAGGGTCAGCGGGAAAGTGCGGTCGACGATGAAGACCGGCTCGCCGTCCTCGAGGGACAGCCGCGCGCAGGGCGTACCGAACCGCGCGGCCGCCGATTCGCAGGCAACCATGAGCTTGTCGGCGTCGACGTCGTGGTCGATCGCCAGATAACCGGCGAAGTTGTAAGGGATCTCGGGCCGAAGTTGCTGCGCGGCCCATAGTGCCCGCTGGGCGGCGGTCAACGGCCCCAGCGTGTCTGGTTGCGTCCCGTAATTGAGCATCAGGCAACGAACTTTCTCATTGGGCGAGCGCTCGGGCGCTCGTCAGGTTGGCCTCGTCGCGCTGCGTCATCAGCAGTCGCCGGCAGGAACGCCGCGGCGACGATCGCGACCGCCGCCACCGCGGCGGCAACCGCAAATACCAGCGTGTAGGCGTGGACGAGGTGGGCGGACGCGGTGCCGGTGTCCTCGCGGTGGATGAGCTGATTCGTCAACAGCACCGTCATCAGGGCGGCCCCGACCGCCCCGCCGAGCTGATTGTTGACGCTGCGCAGGGTCGCGCCGCGGGCGATCTGATGCGGCGCCAACGGCTGCACGCACGCCGCGGAGAGAGGCGTTGCGACACAGCCCATTCCCATGCCCATGAGCAGCAGGCCGGCCATCAGCGTCGGTGCATAGTCTGCTTGCCGGGCGACTCCGATGGTGAAGATGCCCAATCCCGCTGCGATCAGCGGGAAGCCGGCCAGGACGATCTTGCCCGGCCCGTGTCGGTCCATGACTATTCCGGCCACGGGTGTGGTCAGTACGACGCCCAATCCCATGGCGATCAAGTGCACCCCGGCCTGCATCGGCGTCTGGTGCAGCGCAACCTGGAAATAGCTTGGGACAAGCAACAAGATTCCGACATAGGTGACCGCGAAGATCAGCAATGTCAGGTTGGCCTGCCGGACCACGCGATTCTTCAACAGGCGTAGGTCGATCAGTGGGGCATCCGCCCGACGCCAGGCGTGAAAAACGAAGGCGGCAATCAGTGTCAGGCCGGCTATCGAGGGCAACAGCACATGGGGGTCGGCGAGCGTGCGACGTCCCGGGATGGACGACATCCCGCCCAGCAAGGCCGCCATGCCGGGTGAGAGCAGCAGCACTCCGGTCACGTCGAGCGTTTCCGAGGGCGCGGAACGGTCCTTCGGCAACATCACCGCCGCGACCGCCAGGGCGCTCAGCCCGATCGGCAGGTTGATCAAAAATATCCACTCCCAGCCGCAGGTGCCGATCAACCATCCGCCCAGGATCGGCCCGCCAAGTGGGCCGAGCAGGAACGGAACTGCCCCGATCGCGACCAGGCGGCCGAGTCGCTTGGGACCCGACTCGCGGGTCAAGATCACGAAGCACAGCGGCGTCATGATGCCGCTGCCGATCCCTTGGAGCACACGGAGGCCGACGAGCTGCACGATGTTCGGGGCGATCGCGCAGAGCAAGGAGGCCAGCGTGAACACCAGGACACCGCCCATGAAGAGGCGTTTGGTGCCGAATCGGTCGGCGGCCCAACCGGTGACGGGGACGACGGCGGCGAACGCCAGCATGTAGCCGGCCATCGTCCACGAGACGATCGCCTGGGTAGAGCCGAATTCGGTGACAAAGGTCCGCTGAGCGACGGCGACCGCGGTACCGTCCAGGTTTCCCATCGTGCTGGCCAGACCGCACACCGCGCCGATCCAGAGCAATCTGCCGTCGATCTTGTCCGGGTAATCGGGGGCGTGTGCGTCCGATTGCCCGGCGGGGACGGCGGATATCAATGCAGCGCTAGTGGCCGAAGATGCGTTGTCCATCGCAGCCTTTCAGAACAGGCAACGTGTCAGGGCTGGCTGGTCAGGTAACCGCCTCGCCGGAAGAACTTTCCCCCGCCGCACTCGACTCCGTCCGCAGAGCGGACGCGGGTGATCACCAGCCCGCGGTTGTTGCCCCGATTCGAGTCGGGGCCGCAGACCACCGCGCCGCCCTCCTCCTGGACGATCACCCGGCCCGGCGTGCCACCGTAACCGGCCTCGGAAACGCGCGCCTCGAGGATTTCGATCCGCTCGCCTCGGTAGAAGCTGTAGGCGCGCGGGTAGGGGTCGGACAGCGCGCGCACAAACCGCTCCAGGTCCTCGGCCGCCCAACCCCAGTCGATCAAACTGTCACGCTCCGAACGCTTGTGGAAGTACGTCCGCTCGGCCTTGTTCTGCGGTCGCCAGACCGCAGTGCCGGACTCCAGCGCACCGAGTGCCTCGGCCAGCACTTCCGGGATCAGATCCATGCCGCGCAGCACCAGTTCGGTGCCGGTGTCGTCGGGACCGATCGGCACCGAGCGCTGCACGAGAATGTCCCCGGTGTCCAGGCCGTCGTCCATCCGGTGCACCGTCAGCCCGAACTCGGACTCGCCGCTGATCAACGCCCACAGCACGGGCGAAAACCCGGTGAACCTCGGCAACAGCGAGTCGTGGAAGTTCAAGGTTCCGTGCGGCGGCAGGTTGTACAGTTCCGCCGGCATCCGGTAGTACCAACTGTTGACGACGATGACGTCGGGCTCGGCGCGCTTGACCAGATCGATGGTTTCCGCGTCGACCGTCTCGGTCAGATGCAACGGGATGCCGTGGTCACGCGCGAGGTCCTCCACCGGCGCCGACCAGATCGCCTTGTACGATTCCTCGCTGGAAGGGTGGGTGACCGCCAGGGGGACCTCATGGTCCATCTCGGTGAGCGCCTCGAGGGTCCGGTAGCCCCAGGTCTGGAATCCGAAAAAGACGATGCGCATGCGTGAACCCCTTGTAGCTCGTGACGGACGACCAGTGGCTACGCCCCCCTCGATCCAGGCAACGGCGCCCACAACTCAGTGAGCTTACGTTAGCCTTACCTAAGTGCTCCAGCCGGGCGCGTGCACGCGAAATAAGCATCGCGCTTACGGCGCTTCACCAATCCTTGAAAGCGCGAAACCTGGCTTGCGCCAAGCGTTGTCGGGGCTGGGCCGCTAGGGGTTGATGGTGTTGTCGCCGACCTGGCGGCCCCAGACGTACTCGATCGCGTACGGCGATCCGGTGTCCAGGTGGTTGTAGGGCGCGATGCTGTTGCCGGTGTCCATCACCAATTCCGGTGCGGGCCACAGGTCGCGGCTGATCTTCTGCCAGCAACCCGGCGCACCCCCGGGGCCGCCGCGGGCGTTCACCCGCGGCAGGTTCTCGGGCCAGATGTAGGGGTTGGGCGCCCCGCCGACCACCCCGGCGACGCCGCCCACCAGCGACGCGATGACGGGCACCGCAGACACCGGGTTCGCGATCAGTCCGAGCCCGGAGAGCACCTCGGTGTCCATGTTCAGCGAGTAGCCGTTGAACCCGCCTTCGGCAGCGCCCGTGGGGCCCAACGCGTCAACTTCGCTGCGCATCAGGCAATAGATTTCCGGGCTGTAGGTGTCCAGCAGCTGGGCCGTCGGCACCAGATCGGCGGCGCCGCGCGCCAGAAACGGCCCACCCTTCTCGAAGATCTCCGCCCCGGTGCTACCGAACCCCGCCGCCGACAACAACGCCTGATCCAAATCCTTTTGCTGCGCGTTGAATGTGCGCGCGGTGACCACCGCGTTGTTCAAGAAGTCGAACAGATCCGGCGACGCGTCGGCATAGGTGTCCCCCAACGCCGCCAACTGCTGAATATCCTTGCGCGCCTGCGGCATCCGCGGATTCACCTCATCAAGAACCGCGTTCGCGTTCACCACCGACTGGCCGAACTTGTCCCCCAGCCCGGCCAACGACTGCGCCGCCGCGCTCAACGTCAGATTCAGCTTGACCGGATCGACCTTCTGCGCGATCGAGGTGATCGTCTGAAACAACGTGTTGATCTCGGTGGTCACCGAACGCGCATCGAGCACGGTGTGCGCCGAGATCTTCTGCGCCGACGGGTTGGCCGGCGTCGTCAGCGACACATACTTGCCGCCGAACACCGTCGTCGCCTTGATATCAGCATTCACATTCGACGGGATCAGCTTCAGGTACCGCGGATAGACCTCCAGCGTGAACTTCGCCGCCGGCTTCCCGTCACGCACCGTCTCGGCGATCTTGCCGACCCGGCCGATCTCCACCCCGTTATAAGTGACCTTCGACCCCGGATCCATCACCAACCCCGCCCGCGACGCCAACATCGTCAGGTTGGTCTTAGCGGTGAAGCCCCCTCGGAACTGGATGTACACCAAGGTGAAGATCACCGCGAGCACCACCACGACGACGAGGGTGATCCACTTGTAGGGCGGCTCCCGCGAGTCGTTGATCTGAACAGGTGAACCTTCCATGGCGTTACACCAGGAGTCCGAAGGTCGGCCGGTATTCCGCGCTCGGCGACAGCCAGGGATGCGGTTGGTTATTCAGATAACCCACCGACGCCACCACTGCCCCTCATGGTCGGTGCCGCGGCCTGACGGCGCTGCGGCAAATCACTCCCCCGACTTACTGTCCGTTACCAGGGGCTCTGTACACAGATGCAATAACGAAGACCAGTGCAATGTACCGCGACGCGGCGGCACGAACAAAGCAACACCGAATACTCGCGCCGAGCGCGGCGGACCACCGATCATGCCGGCGCGCGAATGATGGTTCCCGGCAACTCTTTCGCGCGCTAGGGGTTGATCGTGTTGTCGCCGACCTGACGGCCCCAGACGTACTCGATCGCGTACGGCGATCCGGTGTCCAGGTGGTTGTAGGGCGCAAGGCTGTTGCCGGTGTCCATCACCAATTCCGGTGCGGGCCACAGATCGCGGGTGACCCGCTGCCAGCAACCCGGCGCACCCCCGGGGCCGCCGCGGGCGTTCACCCGCGGCAGGTTCTCGGGCCAGACGTAGGGGTTGGGCGCCCCGCCGACCACCCCGGCGATGCCGCCGAGGAGCGAGGCGAGGACGGGGACGGTGGCGACCGGGTTGAGCAACAGACCTAAGCCCGAGGTGACCTCGGTGTCCATGTTCAGCGAGTAGCCGTTGAAGCCGCCCTCGGAGGCGCCGGTGATGGGCACGATGTCGTGGTAGTTGTGCAGGGTGCAATAAAGTTCGGGGCTGTAGGTGTCCAGCAGCTGGGCCGTCGGCACCAGATCGGCGGCGCCGCGCGCCAGAAACGGCCCACCCTTCTCGAAGATCTCCGCCCCGGTGCTACCGAACCCCGCCGCCGACAACAACGCCTGATCCAAATCCTTTTGCTGCGCGTTGAATGTGCGCGCGGTGACCACCGCGTTGTTCAAGAAGTCGAACAGATCCGGCGACGCGTCGGCATAGGTGTCCCCCAACGCCGCCAACTGCTGAATATCCTTGCGCGCCTGCGGCATCCGCGGATTCACCTCATCAAGAACCGCGTTCGCGTTCACCACCGACTGGCCGAACTTGTCCCCCAGCCCGGCCAACGACTGCGCCGCCGCGCTCAACGTCAGATTCAGCTTGACCGGATCGACCTTCTGCGCGATCGAGGTGATCGTCTGAAACAACGTGTTGATCTCGGTGGTCACCGAACGCGCATCGAGCACGGTGTGCGCCGAGATCTTCTGCGCCGACGGGTTGGCCGGCGTCGTCAGCGACACATACTTGCCGCCGAACACCGTCGTCGCCTTGATATCAGCATTCACATTCGACGGGATCAGCTTCAGGTACCGCGGATAGACCTCCAGCGTGAACTTCGCCGCCGGCTTCCCGTCACGCACCGTCTCGGCGATCTTGCCGACCCGGCCGATCTCCACCCCGTTATAAGTGACCTTCGACCCCGGATCCATCACCAACCCCGCCCGCGACGCCAACATCGTCAGGTTGGTCTTAGCGGTGAAGCCCCCTCGGAACTGCCCATACACCAAGGCCAAAATCACCGCGAGCACGAGCAGCGTGACGAGGGCGATCCACTTGTAGGGCGGTGTTCGTTGCGAGTTGATCTGCACGGGTGAACCGGGACTTCGCTGTTCCGACACCACCGTCGCCGCCCCTCACGTTCGCGCCACGCGCCTTCCCGGTGCTGTGGCGAACCGCGTCCCCCGGGTCAGAGCCGATACCAGGGGCCCTTGCAACAAGGTTCACTGAAATGTACCGCGACGGCCCCGCTTGTGCGAACCGTCATTAACAAATTCGTCTGACGCCTTTTGCAGCGCGCTCAATTTTACGAGACGCGACGGCGCGACCCGTCTCCGGTAGCGGCACGCCCGTCCACGTCCGGGTCTACGCTCGGATAGCGGTCAGGAAAGGGGCGCAATGCTCGCAGCGTTCGGATTCGAATCCCTGGGTGTGGTCGTCGGGGACATGTATTTCGTCGACCCGTCCCCGCTCGAAGGTCAGGAAACCCCGGAGCGGGGAGTCAGACTGGAACTGCGCCTCGTCGACCGGGCCGAGCCGCAGGGCTCGATCTATGCCGGCGTCCCGATCGCCTTTACCCGCCCGGTGTGGCGGGTGGACCTATTCGGATCGGCGGAAAGCCCGCCGGGGACGCTGGACCGGGCCCATCACCACCCGCGTTTCGACGGTTGGGAACCCGGACGCCGGCACTTCGTGCCCGAGCTGTCGGCCGACCCGGTGTCGTGGTTGGCCGAGCAGTTGGCCGACCCGTCCGCCGTGCTGGCCCGGGCCGGCGTCGACGCCGACGAGGTCAGCGAGGCCGACAAGAAGGGGCTCGCCGCCGCGGCGCCGGAGATCGTCGCCGCGGTGCAGCGGCTGCTCGACGGGGTGCGGGACGGGGAGCTGGCCCCGGCCCCCGCCGAGCCGGTTGCGGCCGCCCGTACCGGCTGGCTCTGATCTGCGTTAGCGTCGTCGGCGTGACCCTCAAAGACATCGCCCTTACCACCCTTGACGGCCGGCCCACCACGCTTGCCGAATTGTCCGGCGGCGCAACGCTGGTCGTCAACGTCGCCTCCAAATGCGGTCTGACCCCGCAGTACACCGCCCTCGAGAAGCTGGCCACGGACTATGGCGAGCGCGGCCTGACGGTCGTCGGCGTGCCCTGCAACCAGTTCATGGGCCAGGAACCGGGCACGGCCGACGAGATCCAGGAGTTCTGCTCGAGGACCTACGGGGTGACGTTCCCGTTGTTGGCGAAGACCGACGTCAACGGCGACGACCGGCACCCGCTGTACGCCGAGTTGACCAAAGCCTCCGATGCCGAGGGCCAGGCCGGAGACATCCAGTGGAACTTCGAGAAGTTCCTCCTCGCACCCGACGGCGCGGTGGTCCAGCGCTTCCGGCCCCGCACCGAGCCCGACGCCCCCGAGGTCATCAGCGCCATCGAGGCCGTGCTGCCGCGGTAGATCTGCGCTCGCTAAGCGAGCATCGGGTCGATCGCGGAGCGCGGCACCAGCACCTGAGTGGCGTCGGGCAGCATGCGACCTTGGTCGAAAAAGAAGATCACACCGTCGTTCGTGACGGCGAAATTCTGGTAGTTCGCGGGGTCGTAGGCGGCGGCCGGCGCGATCGTCACCGGCGGTGCCGTCTGCGTCGGGCTCGCGGGCGGTGCGGTCTGCGGCTGGTTCCCCGGCGGGGTCTGCGCCGGGTTCGCGGGCGGCGCGGCCTGCTTCTGCAGCTCGCTCTGCACGACGGGCGCGACGGTCTGCAGCGGGTCGTCGACGCGCCACAAGGGCGTGTTGTTCTTGTCGTCTGAGGCTGCGGTCCACACGATCGCCTTGCGATAGGTCTGGTCCCAGTTGAACGACTTGAACGTCGTCTTGGGGGCGCCGGTGTTCTCGACGACCTTGAACACCACGGCCTCGGTGCCGCGCGGCGGTATCGCCGACCCGTAGTTCGTCGACGAAATAGTCAGCTGGTAGGGCTGGTCGCGGGGTGCGGAGGATTTGGCGGCACTGACGAAATCGTCGCGCTCCTTGGCGATGAACTCCGCCACGGACTTCTCGTCGGGGTAGTTCACCGGGAAGCTGATGTTGACGTTGTAGCCGGGGTCGGCCATCTGGATCTGGCATGCCTGGCCGGTGTTGGCACCCTTGAGTTCGGCGCAGTAGTCCTTCGGCGGCGCGGCAGCGGCGACGCCAGCCGGGCCGAAGAGGACGAGGGCCGTGGCGGACGCTGCCACCTTGAAGCTGCGCATGTGGGATCTCCTCCGACAACTCGCGGTACCGATGCGACGGACGGAGGTAAAGATAGGCCATCGCGTGCCTCGCGAACACATTCCCAACGGATCATTCGCTTTGCGAACGCGTCCCACCCGGCATGAAAACGGCCCCCGGAGCCATCTCCGGGGGCCGTTTTACCTGGTAGCGGGGACAGGATTCGAACCTGCGACCTCTGGGTTATGAGCCCAGCGAGCTACCGAGCTGCTCCACCCCGCGTTGGTGAATGCCAGGTTACCGAACCGGTGTCACGGCGACCAAATCGCGCGCTCAGCGGGGCGGGCGGCCTCGTTCAGTGTGACGGCGGGTTCAGTCCATATCGCTGGGCGATGTCGTCCATCCACTCCGGTGACCCGTAGGTCAGCCCGTATTTGTCGGCGAGTTCGCCGAACTCGGGCAACTCGTGCAGCGGCTTGCCGGCCGGGTCGTCGGCGTGCTCGAGGAGCAGCTCACCGAGTTCGCGGAAATAGTTCTCGAACCCGCCCGGGGTGATGACTTCGATGATGCGGCCCGGCTCGCTGCCGGCGTTCCACATCGCGTGCATCTGCCCGCGGGGCTTGGTGATGTAGCCGCCGGGCCCGAGGACGACCTCACTGTCGTCCGAGCGGAAGCCGATCTCGCCAGCCAGCACGATCGAATGCTCGTCCTCGCGGGTGTGCCGGTGCGCGGCGGTGAGCAGGCCGACCGCAAACGGGTGCTCGACGATGGACACCTCGCCGCCGTTGGTCTTGCCGGACAGCTTGAAGACGGCCCCAAACCCAGGCAGGGCAACGTAATCGCCCTCCCCCGGCTGCACGACCGTGACCCCGATTTCGTTCGCGCCGCTCATCTGACGTTCCTCCTTTTCAGAACCCGACCGCGGTCGCCGTGTCGCCCTGGGGCGGCCAAAGCGGCTGCGGCACTTCGACACCGAACGGCGTGTCCCAGCCGTTACGGGATGAAACCTCGTGCACGGGATGGCGATTGGCCGCGACACCCCATGTGCCCCGCGGGTAGCCGAGGGCCAGCATGGCCGACATCGTCCAGCCCTCCTCGACGGGCACGCCCAACAACTCGTCGACCCTGTCCTCGAAGTTGCGGAGCACCATCGTCATGACGCCGCCGACACCCTCGGCGCGGGCGGCGAGCAGCACACTCCAGATCGCCGGGAAGATGTTGGCGCCGCCGAGGTCGTCGATCGCGAAGACGAAGAGCAACAAGGGAATTTCTTCGAAATGGTCGGCGAGGTAGTCCCCCGAACCTTTGATCCGGCGCATCGTTTCGGCGTGTGCGGCCGCGTCGGCGCCGGGCGCGGGCGCCACCATCGGCCCCGTCCCCGCCCCGAACTTCTCGTATTCGAGGGCGCGGGCCTGCCGGAACAGCTGAGCGAACTCGCGGATGAGCGCCGGATCGTCAACGGCCACAAAGTGCCAGCGTTGGGTGTTGGCCCCGTTGGGGGCGCGAACGGCCGCGTCGAGGATCCGGGCGTGCGTGTCCAGCGGAACCGGATCGGGCCGCAGGCGCCGCATCATCCTGGTCGTGTACAGCGCTTCGTAGATGTCCATCTGTCTACTCCCGTCCGGGCTATTCCGGCCAGCCGTTGTTGAGGATCTTGTCGACGAAATCGACGCGCTCGAACGCCGGATCGAAGTGCGCCAGGACGTCGGCGTTCATGGTGCCGGCCGTGGTGTGCGGGCGGTGCTTCATGCCGTCGTTGAACGCCGCCAGGATGCGCTGCTTGAACTGCGGGCGCGGGTGGGCGGCGATCACCGCGGCGAGCGCTTCGGGGGCCAGCTGCTCGCGCCCGACGCCGACCACGTCGACTTCCACACCGGCCTGCAGCAGCGCGACTTCGGGCGCCAGGAACTCCGGCACGCCGGGGGTGGTGTGCAGGGCGATGCCGAGCCACACCGTGTCGGCGTCGGCCTTGTCGACGCCGGCGTCCATCAGGAAGTCCCGCGCCGCGTTGGCGCCGTCGACCTCGAAGCGGACGGTCGAGTTGCGGTAGTGCTCCGTCAGGCCGAGGTCGTGGAACATGGCCGCGACGTAGAGCAACTC
This sequence comes from Mycobacterium sp. WUMAC-067, assembly GCF_020217485.1. Lineage (GTDB taxonomy): Bacteria > Actinomycetota > Actinomycetes > Mycobacteriales > Mycobacteriaceae > Mycobacterium. The sequence goes on from NZ_JAEKMI010000001.1 coordinate 282,620, forward strand.
CAGGTTGGGTTGCACCCCGCGGCGCATGCCCTGCAGCGCGCCGAAGAAGAACACCCGCCGGGAGTGGTTGAACAGCAACTCGTCTGCGCTGTCGCGAATGAAGTCGGTGACCTCGCGCACCAGCGCGGTGTCGGGCACGTGGATGCCGGCGATGGTGTCGATCGAACTGGTGGTCATCTTGTCGTCTCCTTCTCCGGTGACCGTCGTGCTCAGTGTGCGACGGTCCGGACGATCCGACGCCGGTCGTTTCAGCCGTCAACTCCCCAGAAAGCGACACAATGGCTCACGTGGCTACAGGTGGAGCGCGTTCCCGGGTGGTGGTCATCGTCGTCTTCGACGGGGTGACGCTGCTGGACGTCGCCGGGGCGGGCGAAGTCTTCGTCGAGGCCAACCGGTTCGGCGCCGATTACCGGCTCACCTTCGCGTCGGTGGACGGCGGCGACGTGACAACGTCGATCGGGACCCGATTGGGGGTCACCCACTCGATCTCGGCCATCGATTCCGCCGACACCGTCCTGGTCGCCGGCAGCGACCACCTGCCGGGGCGACCGATCGACCCCGCGCTCGTCGAAGCCATCGGGTCCGTCTCGGAGCGAACCCGGCGGATGGCGTCCATCTGCACCGGGTCGTTCATCCTCGCGCAGGCCGGGGTGCTGCACGGTCGGCGCGCCACCACGCACTGGCACGACACCCGGCGGCTGGCCCGGGCCTTCCCTGACATCACCGTCGAGCCCGACGCGATCTTCGTCCGCGACGGCGACGTCTTCACCTCCGCCGGGATTTCCTCGGGCATCGACCTGGCGCTGGCGCTGGTCGAAATGGACTACGGCACCGAACTGGTCCGCGACGTCGCCCGGTGGCTGGTCGTCTACCTGAAACGCGCCGGCGGACAATCACAATTCTCGGTGCTGGTCGAGGCCGATCCCCCGCCGCAGTCGCCGCTGCGCGCGGTCACCGAAGCGATCGCGGCCGACCCCTCCGCCGACCACAGCGTGAAAAGGCTTGCGGCACTGGCCTCGTTGAGCACACGCCAGCTGACCCGGCTGTTTGCATCAGAGCTCGGGATGACCCCGGCGCGCTACGTCGAATTGGTTCGAATCGGCTTCGCCCGCAACGCGCTCGAAGCCGGCCGGTCGGTCACCGAGACCGCGGGCATGGCCGGCTTCGGCAGCATCGAAACGCTGCGACGCGCGTTCGTCAACCACCTGGGCATCAGCCCGAAGGCTTATCGGGACAGGTTCCGGACGGCCTACGCCTGAAAGCTACTTGGTGTTGTTGTACTTGGTGATCGCGTCGTCCAGGCGCTGCAACGCGGCACCATAGCCAGCGAAGTCGCCCTTCTTCTGCGCGTCTTTCGCCGCGCCGAGTGCAGCCTGAATCTCTTGCAGCGCAGCGGATTTGGCGGGTGACAGCGCCACGGACCCGTCAGGCACCGGCGGTGCGGCCACCGGCGGCGGCGATCCGGGCGTGATGGCGGGTGCCGGCACACTGGCCGGCGGACTCGCCGCGGGCGTCCCCGACTCGGTGGGCTGAATGCCCGTCGCCGCCGCGCCCGCGCCGGGACCGAACAGCCCGGTGAGCGCGTCGCGCACGGTGGGGCCGTAGCCGATCTTGTCGTTGTACATCATCGCCACCCGGATCAGCCGCGGGTATGACGACGCCGCGTCGCTGGCCCCCGGGGAGGCGTACACGGGTTCGACGTAGAGCAACCCGCCCTGCCCCACCGGCAAGGTGAGCAGGTTGCCCCACCGGATCCGGTTCTGGTTGTCGCGCCCGATCACCCCGAGGTCCTGCGACACCGCCGGGTCGGTGGTGATCGCGTTGTTGGCCAGCTTCGGCCCGTTGACCTGACCCGGGATGGTCAGCACGGTGATCCGCCCGTACGTAGCCGGGTCGGAGCTCGCGCTGATGTAGGCGGCGAGGTAGTCGCGCTTGAACCTGTTCATCGCGCTCGTCAACTGATAGGACGACGAATTGTCGTTCTTCGCAATGTTTTTCGCGACGATGTAGTAGGGCGGCTGGTAGCTGCTGGCCGTGGGGTTCGGGTCCAGCGGCACGTCCCAGAAGTCCGACGTCGAGAAGAACGTCACCGGATCGTTGACGTGATACTTCGCCAGCAGCATCCGCTGCACCTTGAACAGGTCTTCGGGATAGCGCAGGTGCTCGGCCAACTCGGGGCTGATGTCGCTCTTGGGCTTGACGGTGCCCGGGAACACCCGCATCCACGCCTTGAGCACCGGATCCTGTTCGTCTTGCTGATACAGGCTGACGGTGCCGTCATAGGCGTCCACGGTCGCCTTCACCGAGTTGCGGATGTAGGAGACTCGCTTGTCGGGTGCGAGCCGGTTGAACGCCACCTCGTTGGAGTCCGCGGTCGCCGACTCCAGCGACGTGAGTTCGGAGTACGGGTAGTTGTCCAACGTGGTGTAGCCGTCGATGATCCACACCAGTCTCTTGTTGACGATCGCCGGATAAACGGAGCTGTCGGTGGTCAGCCACGGCGCCACCGCCTCCACCCGGCGCGCCGGGTCTCGGTTGAACAGGATCTTGCTGTTCGAGCCGATCACATTGGAAAACAGGAAATTCCGCTCGGCGAACTTGGCGGCGAACACGCTGCGCGACAGCCAGTCGCCGAGGGCGACGCCACCGAGCCCGGTGTAGGTGTAGTTCTTGGTTTCGTTGCTGGTCTCGTAGTCGTATTCGCGATCCGCGCCGTTGCGCCCGACGATCGCGTAGTCCGCCGCCGTGTTGGAGATGACCGGCCCGTAGTAAACGCGCGGCTGGTCGAGCGGCGCGGGACCGTCGGACACCACGTTGCCGTTGGCGCCGACGACGTTGACCAGAAATTCGGGATAGCCACCGTTTTGGTTGGGGTCGTTGGCGATTCCGCGCACCGTGTTGGCCGGCGACGCGATGAACCCGTTGCCGTGGGTGTAGACCGAGTGCCGGTTGATCCAGTCACGCTGGTTGTCGATCAACCGGTCGGGGTTGAGTTCGCGCGCCGCCACGACGTAGTCCCGCAACGACCCGTTGCGGTCGAGGTACCGGTCGATGGAGAGCTGGTCGGGGAAGTAGTAGAAGTTCTTGCCCTGCTGGAACTGGGTGAACGCCGGGCTGACGATGGTCGGGTCGAGCAGCCGGATGTTGGAGGTGGTCGCGCGGTCGTCGGCGACCTGCTGGGCGGTGGCCTGCGCGTCGCCGGTGTAGTTGCGGTAGGTGACCACGTCCGCCGTGAGACCGTAGGCCTGGCGCGTCGCGGCGATGCTGCGGCTGATGTATTCGCTTTCCTTTTGCGCGGCATTGGGTTTGACGCTGATCTGTTCGACGATCAACGGCCAGCCCGCGCCGACGATCAGCGACGACAGCAACAGCAGGACCAGGCCGATCGCGGGAATCCTCAAGTCCCGCAGGACGACCGCGGAGAACACCGCGCCCGCGCAGATCAGCGCGATCGCCATGAGGATCAGCTTCGCCGGCAGCACGGCGTTGATGTCGGTGTATCCGGCTCCGGTGAAGGGCTTGCCGCCGCGGGTGTGCGACAACAGCTCGTAGCGGTCCAGCCAATAGGCGACCGCCTTGAGCAGCACCAACAGCCCGACCAGGGTGACCAGCTGGATCCGCGCCGAACGGCTCAGCGCACCGGTGCGTCCGGACAGCCGAATGCCGCCAAAGACGTAGTGGGACAACACGTTGGCCACGAACGCCAGGAACACCGCCACGAACAGGTAGCTGAGCAGCAGCCGGTAGAACGGCAACTCGAACGCGTAGAAGCCGAGGTCCTTGCCGAACTGCGGGTCCTTGATGCCGAAGTCTCCGCCGTGCAGGAACAGTTGGATCCGCACCCAATAGCTTTGCGCGATGATGCCGGCCAGCAAGCCGATCGCCACCGGTACGCCGACACTGACCAGGCGCAGCCGGGAAAGGACCACGGCGCGGTACCGCGCCACCGGGTCGTTGTCGTTGCTCGGCACGAACACCGGGCGGGTGCGGTAGGCCACCGCGAGCCCGGCGAACACGATGCCGCCCACCAGCAGGCCGGCGATGAGAAAGACCACGAACCGGGTGACGAGCACGGTGGAAAACACCGAGCGGTAGCCGAGCTCGCCGAACCACAGCCAGTCGACGTAGGCGTCGATCAGCCGCGGACCCGCGAGCAGCAAAGCGATCACACCCAGTGCGATCAGGATCAGAATCCGGCTACGCCGAGTCAGCTTCGGCATTCTTGCGGTGGGCCGCATCCCCACTGGCTACGCTCCCTGATCGATTGCTAGACGGTGACAACTCTACGCATTGCGACAACCGGCGATCCCGCGCTTGCCTAGCAACTCGGCGGCTGCCCACCGGACGTGATCGCGTGCAGCGCATCTACTGCCTGGCCGAGCGTCTCGACCTTGACCAACCGCAGTCCGGACGGATTGTCCGAACTGGCCTCGTAACAGTTCTTCGCCGGCACCAGAAACACCGTCGCCCCGGCCGCGTGCGCGGCGACCATCTTGTGCGTGATGCCGCCGATCTGGCCGACCTTGCCGTCGGCGGTGATGGTGCCGGTACCCGCGATGAAGTTCGACCCGGCCAGGCCCCCGGTGGTCAACTTGTCGACCACCGCCAGGCTGAACATCAGCCCGGCGGACGGGCCGCCGATGTTGGCGAGGTTGAAGTCCACGACGAACGGCGCCCACGGCGCGTCGAGCACCGCGACGCCGACGTAGCCGTAGTCGCGGTCCTTGTTGGCGCCCAGCGTGATCTGCGCCACACCGGCGGGTTCGTTCTTGCGGCGGTAGTCGATCGTCACGGTCTGACCGGGTTTGGTGCTCTTCAGCAGCCCGGTGAAAGCGTCGACGGTGGCCACCGGCGTGCCGTTGACCGCGTCGATGGCGTCGCCGGCCTTCAGCTTGCCCGCCGAGGGACCGGGTTCGGGGACCTTCGCCACGGTGACCGCTGAGGGGTACTTCAAATAGCCCAATGCCGCGTATTCGGCGCTGTCCTCGGACTGCTTGAAGTCCGCGTTGTTGGCCTTGTCCACTTCCTCCCGGGACTTGCCGGGCGGGTAGATGAGGTCGCGCGGCACCAGCTGTTCGGTGTCCGAAAGCCAAAGCGTCAGCGCCTCGCCCAGCGTCAGATCGTCGCGCTGGGACACCGTGGTCATGTTCAGGTGACCGGTGGTCGGATGCGTCAGGGTGCCCTGGATCGCCACCACCTGCTTGCCGTCGACCTCGCCGAGCGTGTCGAAGGTGGGGCCGGGACCCAGCGACACGAACGGCACCGTCACCACCGCCAGCAAGACGCCGAACACCACGATCGGCACCAGCGCGACCATCAAGGTCAGGATGCGCCTGTTCACGCCGAACACACTAGACGGGCCACGTCGCCGGTCATTCGGCTGCAAGGGTCCGGTTACGTGGTTCAGCTACAAGCTGACCCGCCGTCGCGCGCCTTCCGATCCCACGGTGAGTACCGTTGGGGTCATGGCTGACCTGCCGTTCGGCTTCTCCCACGGGGAGGACCCCGACAAACCCGGGAAAAAAGATCCCGATTCGGGCTCGAACCCTTCCGACCCGTTCGCCGCGTTCGGCATGAGCGGCGATTTCGGCATGGGTGACCTGGGGCAGATCTTCACCCAGCTGGGTCAGATGTTCAGCAGCGCGGGCACCGTCGGACCCGGCGGAACGGCCTCGGGGCCGGTCAATTACGAACTGGCGCGTCGCGTCGCGTCGAATTCGATCGGCTTCGTGGCGCCGGTGCCGGCCACGACGAACTCGGCGATCGCCGACGCGGTGCACCTGGCCGAAACCTGGCTGGACGGGGCGACGGCACTGCCCGCGGGCACCGCCAAGGCGGTGGGTTGGACGCCCGCCGACTGGGTCGACAACACGTTGGAGACGTGGAAGCGGCTGTGTGACCCGATGGCCCAACAGATCTCGACGGTGTGGGCGGCGTCGCTGCCCGAGGAAGCCAAGAGCATGGCCGGCCCGCTGCTGCAGATGATGTCGCAGATGGGTGGCATGGCGTTCGGCTCGCAGCTCGGGCAGGCGCTGGGCCGGTTGTCCCGCGAGGTGCTGACCTCGACCGACATCGGTTTGCCGTTGGGCCCCAAGGGAATTGCGGCGATCATGCCCGACGCCGTCGAATCGTTCACCACCGGACTCGAGCGGCCGCGCAGCGAGATCCTGACCTTCCTGGCCGCGCGCGAGGCCGCCCACCACCGGCTGTTCAGCCACGTCCCCTGGCTGTCGAGCCAACTACTGGGCGCGGTCGAGGCCTACGCGATGGGCATGCAGATCGATATGTCGGGAATCGAGGAGCTCGCCCGCGACTTCAATCCGGCGTCGCTGTCGGATCCGGCGGCGATCGAAAACCTGTTGGGGCAGGGCGTTTTCGAGCCCAAGGCCACTCCCGCGCAGACGCAGGCGCTGGAGCGCCTGGAGACGCTGCTCGCCCTGATCGAAGGGTGGGTGCAGGTGGTGGTGGCCGCCGCCCTGGGCGACCGGATTCCGGGCGCGGGCGCGCTCGGTGAGACGCTGCGCCGGCGCCGCGCCAGCGGCGGCCCGGCCGAGCAGACCTTCGCGACGCTGGTCGGGTTGGAGCTGCGGCCGCGCAAGATGCGTGAAGCCGCCACGTTCTGGGAGCGCCTGACGCAGGCCGCCGGGGTCGACACCCGCGACGGCATTTGGCAACACCCCGACCTGCTGCCCGACGCCGAGGACCTCGACGAGCCGGCCGGATTCATCGACCGGGTCATCGGCGGCGACACCAGCGGCATCGACGAGGCGATCGCCAAACTCGAGCGCGAGGGCCAGGATCCTGAGGGGCCGGGCCCCGGCACCGGTTCTGTGGATAACTGAGCGGAGCCATTGCCTCCTGCGTGACACAGTTGCGCGGTGACTCAGCAGTGCCAGGCGGTGCTGTCCACCTATGCGCTGGACCCGGCGATGCCGGTGCTGCTGCGGCCCGACGGCGCGGTCCAGGTCGGCTGGGATCCCCGCCGCGCGGTGCTGGTGCGCCCCCCGAGCGGCTTGCCCACCGCCGAACTGGCCACGCTGTTGCGGTCCATGTCGTCCCCGACCCCGCTGCCGGAGTTGCAGCGGCGGGCGCTCGACCGTGGCCTGACCGACGCCGACGGCCTGAGAAGCCTGGTGGCCCAACTCGTCGGCGCCGGGGTGGCGACCGAATGCGGGCGACCGCGCGGCCGGGCCCCGTCGGTGCGCGTGCACGGCCGCGGGCCGCTCTCGGAGCTGCTGATGGAGTCGTTGCGCTGCTCGGGCGCCCGGATCGCGCACAGCAGCCAACCGCACGCCGCGGTGTCGGCCGGCGACGTCGACCTGGTCGTGTTGTCGGACTACCTGGTCGCCGACCCGCGCATGGTGCGCGATCTGCACGATCAGGGCGTCGCGCACCTGGTGGTGCGGGTGCGTGACGGCATCGGGCTGGTGGGTCCGCTGGTGATCCCCGGCGTGACGAGCTGCCTGGCCTGCGCGGACCTGCACCGCCGGGACCGCGACGCGGCGTGGCCGGCGATTTGTGCGCAGCTGCGGGAAACCGTCGGCGTCGCCGACCGCGCCACCGTGCTGGCGACCGCGGCGCTGGCGCTTTCTCAGGTGAACCGGGTGATCGCGGCGGTGCGCGGGCACGAGGCGGCCTCCGATGCGAAGCCACCCCAGACGCTCAACGCGACGCTGGAATTCGATCTGCACGCCGGCGCGATTGTCGCGCGGCAATGGGAGAAACACCCGTTGTGCGCCTGCTGACGCGGGCGCACCCGCTGACCTGCGCCTACGGATTGTGACAACGAGCGTTGTCGTCTTCTCTCCACATCGCGCAGGCCATCATGGATGATGGTTACGTGGCAGACATCAAACGGGGCCGGGCTGCGCGTAACGCCAAGCTGGCCAGCATTCCGGTCGGATTCGCCGGTCGGGCAGCGCTCGGATTCGGTAAACGGCTGACGGGTAAGTCCAGGGACGAGGTCCAGGCCGAGCTTCTCGAGAAGGCCGCCCACCAATTGTTCACCGTCTTGGGTGAGCTCAAGGGCGGCGCGATGAAGGTGGGCCAGGCGCTGTCGGTGCTCGAGGCCGCGATCCCCGAGGAGTTCGGCGAGCCCTACCGCGAGGCGTTGACCAAGCTGCAGAAGGACGCCCCGCCGCTGCCCGCGGCCAAGGTGCACCGGGTGCTCGACGCCCAACTGGGCACCAAGTGGCGTGAGCGGTTCAGTTCGTTCGACGACACCCCCGTGGCCTCGGCCAGCATCGGCCAGGTGCACAAGGGGGTGTGGTCCGACGGCCGCGAGGTGGCGGTCAAGATCCAGTACCCCGGAGCCGACGAGGCGCTGCGTGCCGACCTCAAGACCATGCAGCGGCTGGTCGGGGTGTTCAAGCAACTCGCGCCGGGCGCCGACATCCAAGGCGTGGTCGACGAGCTGATCGAGCGCACCGAGATGGAGCTGGACTACCGGCTCGAGGCCGAGAACCAGCGCGCCTTCGCCAAGGCGTATCACGACCACCCGCACTTCGCGGTGCCGCGCATCGTGGCCAGCGCGCCGAAGGTGGTGATCCAGGAGTGGATGCAAGGCACCCCCATGGCGGAGATCATCCGGCACGGCACCGTCGAGCAGCGCGACCTGATCGGCGCCCGCCTGCTCGAGCTCACGTTCGACGCGCCGCGCCGGCTGGAGATGCTGCACGGCGACGCCCACCCGGGCAACTTCATGCTGCTCGACGACGGCCGCATGGGCGTGATCGACTTCGGCGCCGTCGCGCCGCTACCCGGCGGCTTGCCGATCGAGCTCGGCATGAGCATCCGGCTCGCCCGCGACAAGAACTACGACCTGCTGTTGCCGACGATGGAAAAGGCCGGCTTCATCCAGAAGGGCCAGCAGGTGTCGGTGCGCGACATCGACGACATGCTGCGCCAGTACGTCGAACCGGTCGAGGTCGACGTCTTCCACTACACCCGCAAGTGGCTGCAGAAGATGTCGGCCATCGAGATCGACCGGTCCGTGTCGCAGATCCGCACCGCCCGGCAGATGGACCTGCCGCCCAAGCTGGTGATTCCGATGCGCGTGATCATGTCGGTGGCCGCGATCCTGTGTCAGCTGGACGCCCACGTGCCGATCAAGGCGCTCTCCGAAGAGCTGGTGCCCGGGTTCGCCGAACCGGACAGCGCGGTCGTCTAGTCCGCGCGGTCGTGGAGTTCACGAAAGTGCAACTACCGACCCCCACA
>NZ_JAEKMI010000010.1 GCF_020217485.1 Mycobacterium sp. WUMAC-067
AAAACGAGTCGCTAGTTGCACTCTCGCGAGTGTGAACGGCTCAGCTCAGTCGCTCGATCACCATCGCCATGCCTTGGCCGCCGCCGACGCACATGGTCTCCAGACCGAACGTCTTGTCGTGCGTCTGCAGGTTGTTGAGCAGCGTGGTGGCGATGCGGGCACCGGTCATGCCGAACGGGTGGCCCAGCGCGATCGCTCCACCGGACACGTTCAGCTTGTCCTCGTCGATGCCCAGCTCGCGGGCCGAACCCAGCACCTGGACGGCGAACGCCTCGTTGATCTCGAACAGGTCGATGTCGCCGACGGACAGCTTGGCCCGCGCCAGCGCCTTCTTGGTCGCCTCGATCGGGCCCAGGCCCATGATCTCCGGCGAAAGGCCGCTGACCCCGGTGGACACGATCCGCGCCAGCGGCGTGAGGCCGAGCTCCTTGGCCTTGGTGTCGCTGGTGATCACCACCGCGGCCGCGCCGTCGTTGAGCGGGCAGGCGTTGCCGGCCGTCACGGTGCCGTTGGGCCGGAACACCGGCTTGAGCTGGCTGATCTTCTCGTACGTGGTGCCGGGGCGGGGGCCGTCATCGGTGCTCACCGTGGTGCCGTCGGGCAGGGTCACCGGGGCGATCTCCCGCTCGAAGAACCCGCTCTTGATCGCTTCCTCGGCGCGGTTCTGGCTGCGCACTCCCCAGTGGTCCTGGTCTTCGCGGCTGATGCCGGTCAGCAGGGCGACGTTTTCGGCGGTCTGCCCCATGGCGATGTAGACGTCGGGCAGGTTGTTGTCGGCGCGGGGGTCGTGCCACTCGTCGGCGCCTTCGGCCGCGGCGGCGGAGCGCTCCTGGGCCTCACCGAACAGCGAGTTCTTGGTGTCCGGCCACGAGTCGGCGCTGCCCTTGGCGAAGCGGGACACGGTTTCCACGCCCGCCGAGATGAACGCGTCGCCCTCACCGGCCTTGATCGCGTGGAACGCCATCCGGGAGGTCTGCAGCGACGACGAGCAGTACCGGTTGACGGTGGTGCCCGGCAGGAAGTCGAAACCGAGCTCCACGGCGATGACCCGCGCCAGGTTGTAGCCGGATTCGCCGGCGGGCTGCCCGCAGCCCAGGATCAGGTCGTCGATCTGGTGCGGGTTCAGGGCGGGCACCTTGTCCAGCGCGGCCCGCACGATCTGGACGGTCAGGTCGTCGGGGCGCATGTTGACCAGCGACCCCTTCATCGCGCGGCCGATCGGCGAGCGAGCAGTTGAGACAATGACGGCTTCAGGCATGGTGGTTCCCTTCAGATCCCTGCAGATCCCACAGATGGGGCTGGCTCGCTTCACCATCGGGCGGCGGGTCCACCCCGACGGGCGAAGACAAATCTAGTCGCTGCCGACCTCGGGGCACGAAGACGGGGCAGGTCCGGGTGCCGGACGCCGCCACAGCCGCGACATCACGCTGGCCCGCGTGTGGCGCTGCCCGAGGACCGGCGCCGCCGCGGGCACCGGCGGGCCCAGCGGCGGGCGCTCCACCTTCTCGCCCAGCGCGTCGCACAGGGCGAGCAGCAGCGCGTCGGCGGCCAGCGCATAGGCCGGCGCCGACGGGTGGTAGCCGTCGGCGGAGAACATCGCGTCGGGCGTGGCCCGGAACTGCGGCGCCATCAGCTGCGCCAGCGGCACCGGCACGCCGCCGGCCGAGCGGACCGCCGCGGTCTGCGCGCGGGCGAGTTGCAGGCACCGCTCGTGCGCGAGCGAACGCAGCGGCTGCGGAATCGCGCTGATGAACCCCAGATCCGGGCAGGTCCCGACGATCACCACGGCGCCCCGGGCGCGCAGCTTGCGCACGACCAACGCCAGCCGTTGCGCCGACTGGCTCACCCCGTTCAGCGCGGTCACGTCGTTGGCGCCGACCATGATCACCGCCACGTCCGGCGGCGGGCCGGCCACGAACATCGCGTCGACTTGGCCGCACACGCCCTTCGAGGTGGCGCCGACGATGGCCTTGGTGCTCAACCGGATTCGCTTGCCGGTCTGCTCGGCGAGGCCCCGCGCGATCCGCACCCCCGGAACCTCGTCGGCGCTCATGCAGCCGTAACCGGCGGCGGTCGAATCGCCGAAGATCATCAGGTGCAGGTCGGCCGCCATGCCGCGGCGCCACCGTTCCAGAGGCCCGCCGCCCCGCGTGTACACGCCGTCGGCGCGGGGTGGGATGTCCCACGCCTTGGGGATGATGGTGCGCGCGTGGGACGCCTGGCCGACCAACAGACTGCGCGCCCCCAGGTAGGCGGTTCCTGTCGAGGCCAGCGCGCCTGCAGTGGCCAGGGCGATCGCCGAACGACGTGGCACCCGAATGGTCACGCACTCAAGTTTAGGGCCGCTGCCGAGTTTGCGCGGCCGGTGCGAAAAAACGAACTGGTCACGGTGCGAAGCAAAACTGGTATCAAATCAGCAATTTCATACGTTGCACTAAGCAACGGCTGTCAAGCTGAGAACAAGGGGATGGCTGAGCGCCTTGGCAAACGGCTGAACCAGACGCTCAACAGCCTCGTCACATGCTGTATCGCACTACAACGGCGTAGGAAGTGTTGAGCATGACCGCACCTAGCAAGGTATCGGGGTCGCGTGAGAGCACCGTTCGTGCCCATGATGTCCTCAAGGCCCGTCGCGCCCAGACGCGCAAATTCGCGATCAGCGACGGCGCGCCCGTCGAGGTCCTCGAATCCGGCCCCAGCGTTGCTGCGCGATTGGCCAACCTGACGTCACGGCTGACGATCCGGCCGATCCTGACCGTCGGCAGCCACGTCCCCAACCTGCCGTGGCCGTGGGGTCTCATCGACCTCACCGCCCGGGTGCTGATCCCGGCGTCGGCCACCGTCCGCGAGACGGTGCAGCTGCCGCACGCCTCGGCGCAGCTGGTGCGCGCGCCCGGGGTGTTGCCCGCCGACGGCAGCCGCCGGGTCGTCGTGTACCTCCACGGCGGCGCGTTTTTGACCTGCGGGGCGAACTCCCACGGCAGGCTCGTCGAAACCCTCTCGAAGTTCGCCGACTCACCCGTGTTGGTGGTCAATTACCGTCTGCTGCCCAAGAATTCGGTCGGCATGGCGATCGAGGATTGCCGCGATGCCTACCGATGGCTGCGGCGGCGCGGCTACCAGCCTGACCAGATCGTGCTGGCCGGCGACTCCGCGGGCGGCTACCTGGCGCTCACGCTGGCGCAGCGCCTGCAGGAGGAGGGCGAGGAGCCCGCGGCGCTGGTGGCGATCTCGCCGCTGCTGCAGCTGGCGAAGGAACCCAAGCAGGCCCACCCCAACATCGACACCGACGCGATGTTCTCCGCCGGGGCGTTCGACGCGCTCGCCGAGCTGGTTGCCGCCGCGGCCGGGAAGAACAAAGTCGACGGCAAACCCGAAGAGATCTACGAACCGCTGGAACACATCAAGCCCGGCCTGCCGCGCACGCTGATTCACGTGTCGGGCTCCGAGGTGTTGCTGCACGATGCGCGGTTGGCGGCGAGCAGGCTGGCCGCGGTCGGCGTGCCGGCCGAGGTGCGGGTGTGGCCGGGGCAGATCCACGACTTCCAGCTGGCCGCGCCGATGGTGCCGGAGGCCGTGCGCTCGCTGGGTCAGATCGGCGACTACATCCGCGAGGCCACCGAGTAGCCGGGCGCGTTCGCGCAGCGCAGTTGTGCGCCGTGCGAAACCGCCTGAGACGATGTGACGCATGCGGATCGCGCAGCACATCAGTGACCTCATCGGCGGCACGCCGCTGGTGCGCCTGAACTCCGTCGTACCCGACGGTGCCGGCATCGTGGCGGCCAAGGTCGAATACCTCAACCCCGGCGGCAGCTCGAAGGACCGGATCGCGGTGAAGATGATCGACGCCGCCGAGGCCAGCGGACAGCTGCGGCCCGGCGGCACCATCGTCGAACCCACCTCGGGCAACACCGGCGTCGGGCTGGCCCTGGTCGCCCAGCACCGCGGCTACAAATGTGTGTTCGTCTGCCCGGACAAGGTCAGCGAGGACAAGCGCAACGTGCTGATCGCGTACGGCGCCGAGGTCGTGGTGTGCCCGACGGCCGTGCCCCCCGACCACCCGGACAGCTACTACAGCGTCTCCGACCGGCTGGTCACCGAAATCGATGGCGCGTGGAAGCCGGACCAGTACGCCAACCCGGAGGGCCCGGCTAGCCACTACGCCACCACCGGCCCGGAGATCTGGGCCGACACCGACGGCAAGGTCACCCATTTCGTCGCCGGCATCGGCACCGGCGGCACGATCACCGGCGCGGGCCGCTACCTCAAGGAGATATCGAACGGGGCCGTGCGCATCATCGGCGCCGACCCCGAGGGGTCGGTCTATTCGGGCGGAACCGGCCGGCCCTATCTGGTGGAGGGCGTCGGCGAGGACTTCTGGCCGCAGGCCTACGACCGCACGGTGCCCGACGAGATCATCGCCGTGTCCGACTCCGACTCGTTCGACATGACCCGGCGCCTGGCCCGCGAGGAAGCGATGCTGGTCGGCGGGTCGTGCGGGATGGCGGTCGTCGCCGCGCTGCGCGTCGCCGAGCAAGCCGGACCCGACTCGCTCGTCGTGGTGCTGCTGCCCGACGGCGGGCGGGGCTACATGTCGAAGATCTTCAACGACGCCTGGATGTCGTCGTACGGGTTCCTGCGCAGTCGGCTCGACGGGTCGACGGAGCAGTCCAGGGTCGGCGACGTGTTGCGCCGCAAGTCCGGTGCGCTGCCCGACCTGGTGCACACCCACCCGTCCGAGACGGTGCGCGACGCCATCGGCATCCTGCGCGAGTACGGGGTGTCCCAGATGCCGGTGGTCGGCGCCGAGCCTCCCGTGATGGCGGGGGAGGTCGCCGGCAGCGTCTCCGAACGCGAACTGCTCTCGGCCGTCTTCGAGGGCCGGGCGAAACTGGCCGACGCGGTCGCGCAGCACATGAGCCCCCCGTTGCCGATGATCGGCGCGGGCGAGTTGATCAGCGCGGCGGGCACGGCGTTGCGCGACTGGGACGCGTTGATGGTGGTCGAGGAGGGCAAACCGGTGGGCGTGATCACCCGCTATGACCTGCTGGGCTTCCTTTCCGACGGGCCCCGCGGACTGAGCGGGCGCCGGTAGCGCGCGGTGCTGGGCGGGTGATGCGCGTCTCGCCCGGGCGTGAAACGCTCAGGTACGGTAATTCGGCCCAATCGAGCCAAAGATGTCCAGCTGTTCCGCAGTGGAAGGTTGCCCATGACCGATCAACCGCCGCCCGGCGGCGCTTACCCGCCGCCTCCCTCGTCGCCCGGTCCCTCCGGTGGGCAGCAGCCGCCGTCCGGCGCCCAGCCGTTCCCGCCCCCTCCTTCGGCGCCCGCCGGCGGGTCCTACCCGCCGCCGCCACCGCCGCCCGGTGGGTCCTACCCGCCGCCACCGCCGTCGTCTGGTGGCTACGCGCCGCCGCCGCCGGGACCGGCGATCCGCACCCTGCCGACGCAGGAGTACACGCCGTGGCTCACCCGCGCGCTGGCGTTCGTCATCGACATCCTCCCGTACGTCGTCGTGCACGGCATCGGCACCGCGATCCTGCTCGCCACGCAGCAGACGGCCTGCATCACCGACGTCACCCAGTACGCCGTCAACCAGTACTGCGCCACCCAGAACTCGACCCTCGGCATGGTCGCCCAGTGGTTGGCGTCGATCGTCGGGCTGTTCTACCTGATCTGGAATTACGGCTACCAGCAGGGCACGACCGGGTCCAGCGTCGGCAAATCGGTGATGAAGTTCAAGGTGGTCAGCGAGGTCACCGGCCAACCCCTCGGCTTCGGCATGTCCGTGGTGCGCGCGCTGGCGCACTTCATCGACGCGATCATCTGCTTCATCGGTTTCCTTTTCCCGCTGTGGGATTCGAAGCGCCAGACGTTGGCGGACAAGATCATGACGACCGTGTGCCTGCCGATCGACGGCGCCGAAAGGCCGCCCGTCACCTAGGCTGATCGTCGATGAGCGACGACCGCAACCCACACCCCGAGTTCACCGGACTGGCCACCAAGGCGATTCACTCCGGCTATCGGCCGGATCCGGCGACGGGAGCGGTCAACGCCCCGATCTACGCCAGCAGCACCTTCGCCCAGGATGGCGTCGGCGCACTGCGGGGCGGATTCGAATACGCCCGCACCGGCAACCCGACCCGCGCCGCGCTGGAGGCCGCGCTGGCCGCCGTCGAGGAGGGCGCCCACGGGCGGGCCTTCGCGTCGGGTATGGCCGCCACCGACTGCGCCCTGCGGGCAGTGCTGAGGCCGGGCGACCACGTGGTGATCCCGAATGACGCCTACGGCGGCACGTTCCGGCTGATCGACAAGGTCTTCACCCACTGGAACGTCGAATACACGCCCGTCGCGCTGCACGAGCTGGACGCCGTCGCCGCCGCGATCACGCCGCGAACCCGGATGATCTGGGTGGAAACCCCGACCAACCCGTTGCTGTCCATCGCCGATATCGCCGCCATCGCGGATCTGGGCGCGCGGCATTCGGCGAAAGTGTTGGTGGACAACACGTTTGCTTCCCCCGCGCTGCAGCAGCCGCTGACGCTGGGGGCGGACATCGTGCTGCACTCCACCACCAAATACATTGGCGGACATTCCGACGTGGTGGGCGGCGCGCTGGTCACCAACGACCGGGAGCTGGACGACGCGTTTGGTTTTCTGCAGAACGGGGCCGGCGCGGTGCCCGGCCCGTTCGACGCCTACCTGACGATGCGCGGCCTGAAGACCCTGGTGCTGCGCATGCAGCGGCACAGCGAAAACGCCACGGCCGTAGCGGAATTCCTCGCCGGCCATCCCGCGGTGAGCGCGGTGCTGTATCCCGGTCTGCCCTCGCACCCCGGGCACGAGGTCGCCGCGCGGCAGATGCGCGGGTTCGGCGGCATGGTGTCGGTGCGCATGCGGGGCGGCCGGGCAGCGGCCCGGGATCTGTGCGCCAACACCAAGGTGTTCATCCTGGCCGAATCGCTGGGTGGGGTCGAGTCGCTGATCGAGCACCCCAGCGCGATGACGCATGCGTCGACGGCGGGGTCGCAATTGGAAGTGCCCGACGACCTGGTGCGGCTGTCGGTCGGCATCGAGGACGCCGCCGACCTGCTGGCCGACCTCGAGCAGGCGCTGGCCTAGCACGCCGAGCAGAGCCAGAATCGCACGCGCTGCGCGCGTTTAGTGCGATTCTGCGTCTGCTCGCGAGAAAGCGATCAGGAGTGGTACGGCTCCGCGCTGACGAGGGTGACCTCGACGGTGTTGCCGTTGGGCACCACGTAGCTGCGGGTCTCGCCGACCTTGGCGTCGATCAGGGCGCCGCCCAGCGGTGAGTTCGGCGAGTACACCTCGAGCTTGCCGTCGTTGACGCCTTCTTGGCGGGTTGCGATGAGGAACGTCTCGGTGTCGGACTTGTCGCCGTTGTAGTAGACCTTCACCACCGATCCGGGCAGCGCCACCCCGGACTGCTTGGGCGCCTCGCCGACCTTGGCGTTGTTGAGCAGATCCTGCAGCTGGCGAATCCGGGCCTCCTGCTGGCCCTGCTCTTCGCGGGCGGCGTGGTAGCCGCCGTTTTCGCGCAGGTCGCCCTCCTCGCGGCGGTCGTTGATCTCCGCGGCGATGACCGGACGATTCGCGATCAGCTGGTCGAGCTCGGCCTTGAGTCGGTCATGTGACTCTTGGGTCAGCCAGGTCACCGAAGTGTCCGTCATCTCGTCGTGCTCCTCGTATGTTGTTCCGCGAGTTCGCGTAAGTCCTGTTGACTCCGCCGTCGAAAGCGTGCGGGTCCATCCCCGTGTGCTGCGGCGCCGATCTGCTGACGGCCGCTAATGCAGCAACACGGTCCCAACCGGAACCGTGCATTCACCCATGTTACCACCGCGCAAACAGTTGATGACTCCATATTCGCTGTTCGGGGTCGATGGCAGGGTCAGGACGGGCGCAGGTAGGCGGGCACATCGGTGCCGCAGCCATAGATGTCGGCGACCGCCGGCGGCTCGGAGGATTTGACCGTCGTCGTCACTTGCACCGTGGCCGCGTCGGACGGCGGGACCAGCAGCTCGCGCCGTCCCGTCTCGCTGCCGTCGGCGGCGCGGACCCGCACGATGCAGTCCACCGGCCGCGACGGATCCGATCGGGTCACGCTGATCGTGATCGACGCCGTCTGGTCGTCGACCACCCGGTAACCGGCCAGCGTCCCCTTGACGTCACTGGTGCCGAACCGGTGGTAACCGATCGCGGCCACGGCCAGTCCGGCCGCAACGACCAGCACACCCAGCGCGACGATCACCCATCGCCGGGGGATGCGCGACAGCCGGGAACGCCCGTAGCGGGCCTCCGGACGCGGAGCGGGGGTATCGGTCATGCGTGGTTATACCTGGTTGTCGGCTGCCTGGCACCGGCCGACAGCATGCAACGATGTGGAACTGGAATTATAGGGTCAGACCGGGCGACCACCAGAGGTGACAAGGGAGCACGTGAGCGAATTGCGGTTGATGGCGGTGCACGCCCACCCCGACGACGAATCCAGCAAGGGCGCGGCCACCCTGGCCCGCTACGCGGATGAGGGCCATCGGGTGCTGGTGGTGACGTTGACCGGCGGTGAGCGCGGCGACATCCTCAACCCGGCGATGGATCTGCCCGAGGTGCACGGGCACATCGCCGAAATCCGCCGCGACGAGATGGCCAAGGCCGCTGAGATCCTCGGCGTGGAGCACACCTGGCTCGGCTTCGTCGACTCCGGATTGCCCAAGGGCGACCCGCCGCCGCCGCTGCCCGAGGGGTGTTTCGCGCTGGTGCCGCTGGAGGAGTCGGTCGAGGCGCTGGTACGCGTCGTACGCGAGTTCCGCCCGCACGTGATGACCACGTACGACGAAAACGGCGGCTACCCGCATCCCGATCACATTCGCTGCCACCAGGTTTCGGTCGGCGCCTTCGAGGCGGCCGGCGACTATCGGCGTTTCCCGGACGCCGGTGAGCCGTGGACGGTGTCGAAGCTCTACTACAACCACGGCTTCCTGCGGGCCCGGATGCAGTTGCTGCACGACGAGGCCCTCAAGCACGGTCACGAACCGCCGTTCAAGAAGTGGCTCGAGCACTGGGACGCCGCGCACGACCCGTTCGAGTCCCGGGTCACCACGCGCGTCGAGTGCTCGGCCTATTTCAGCCAGCGCGACGACGCGCTGCGGGCGCACACCACGCAGATCGACCCCGACCACGACTTCTTCGCGGCTCCCATCGAATGGCAGCAACGTCTTTGGCCCACCGAGGAATTCGAGTTGGCCCGCTCGCGGGTCCCGGTCCGGCTGCCCGAGGACGACCTGTTCGCCGGGATCGAGACGGACGCGTGAACCACGTCGTTCTCCTCGCGAGCGCCGCCGGCTGGCAGGCCGACAACGCGCCGCAGCACGGGCCCGACTTCGGCAAGGCCAGCCCGGTCGGGCTGCTGATCGTCGTATTGCTGGTGATCGCCACGCTGTTCCTCATCCGGTCGATGAACCGGCAGCTGAAGAAGGTGCCGGAGTCGTTCGATCCCAAGCATCCCGAGCCGGACCAGGCCGCGGACGAGGGCACCGACGCCGTCGACCCGGGCTTTGGGCAGACCCCGGATCAGGCGGACGGATCGCCGCGACCCCCGGGATCCGGCGATGAGCCAGGCTGACCCGCCCGCCACGAACACCCTGGGGCTGGCCACCAGTCCGTATCTGCGCCAGCACGCCGACAACCCGGTGCACTGGCAGCAGTGGACACCGCAGGCGCAGGCCGACGCCGCCGCCCGCGACGTGCCGATCCTGCTGTCGGTCGGGTACGCCGCCTGTCACTGGTGCCACGTCATGGCGCACGAGTCGTTCGAAGACCCCGACGTCGCCGCCGCGATGAACGCGGGATTCGTCTGCATCAAAGTCGACCGCGAGGAACGGCCCGACATCGACGCGGTGTACATGAACGCCACGGTCGCCCTCACCGGGCAGGGCGGGTGGCCGATGACGTGTTTCCTCACGCCCGATGGGCGGCCCTTCTTCTGCGGCACCTACTATCCGAAAGATGGCTTCCTGCAACTTCTTTCGGCCGTCTCCGCCACCTGGCGGGAGCGTCGCGGTGAGGTGGAGGAGGCGTCCGACCATATCGCCGGCGAGCTGCGCAAGATGGCTTCTGGTGTTCCGGGGGAGGGCCCTGCCGTGGCGCCCGACCTGTGTGACCACGCCGTCGCCTCCCTGCTCGAGGATGAGGACACCGTGCATGGCGGGTTCGGGGGTGCACCCAAGTTCCCGCCCTCGGCGCTGCTCGAGGCGCTGCTGCGCCACCACGAACGCACCGGATCGCCGGCGGCGCTGGACGCGGTGTCGCTTGTGGGCAACGCGATGGCGCGCGGCGGCATCTACGACCAGCTCGGCGGCGGCTTCGCCCGCTACAGCGTCGACAACGCTTGGGTGGTACCGCATTTCGAGAAGATGCTGTACGACAACGCGCTGCTGCTGCGCGCCTACGCGCACTGGGCCCGGCGTACCGGCGACCCGCTGGCGCGCCGAATCACCGACCAGACCGCTCGGTTCCTGCTCGCCGACCTCGCCGACGGTCCCATGTTCACCTCGTCGCTGGACGCCGACGCCGACGGCCGCGAGGGCTCGACCTATGTGTGGACACCGGAACAGCTGAACGACGCGCTCGGTCACGACGACAGCCGTTGGGCCGCAGAGGTTTTCGCGGTCACCCCGGCCGGCACGTTCGAGCACGGTGCCTCGGTGCTGCAGCTGCCCGCCGATCCGGAGGACCCGCAGCGGGCTGAACGTGTGCGGACGGAGTTGTTGATCGCCCGGCGCGGCCGGGTCCAGCCCGGCCGCGACGACAAGGTGGTCACCTCCTGGAACGGCCTGGCGATCACCGCGTTGGCCGAGGCCAGCGTGGCGTTGGACGAACCCGAATTCGCCCACGCCGCAAGCCGTTGCGCGCGCGCGTTGGTCGACCTGCACGTCGTCGATGGGCGGTTGCGGCGCGCCAGTCTGGGCGGCGTGGTCGGCGACAGCGTCGCCATCCTCGAGGACCACGCGATGCTGTCCACCGGGCTGCTGGCGCTCTACCAGCTGACCGGCGAGGCGGCCTGGTTGACAAGGGCGACCGATCTGCTGGACACCGCGTTGGCGCACTTCGCCGATAGGGAGCGGCCCGGCCGCTGGTTCGACACCGCCGACGACGCCGAGCAGCTGATGCTCCGGCCGGCCGACCCGCTGGACGGGGCGACCCCGTCGGGCGCGTCGTCGATCACCGAGGCGCTGCTGACAGCGGCGCATCTGGTCGACGGGGAGCGCGCCGAGCGGTACCTGCGGGCGGCCGACGACGCGCTGCGCGCGCACTCGGTCCTGCTGGAGCGCGCGCCGCGCTCGGCCGGGCATTGGCTGGCCGTCGCGGAGGCCGCGGTCCGCGGACCCCTGCAGATCGCGGTGGCCTGCGACCCGTCGCGCTCACCGCTGCTCGTCGAGGCGCGGCGGCTGGCGCCCGGCGGGGCGATCGTGGTGGGCGGGGAGGTGGATTCGTCGGCGCTGCTGGCCGGGCGCGACCGGGTGGCCGGCGCCGACGCCGCTTACGTGTGTCGTGGCCGGGTCTGCGACCTGCCGGTGACCCGCGCACCCGAACTGGCCGCCGCCCTGGGTGTTTTCGACGACTGAAGCCGATGGTGGTGACCCGCTGCGCCCGGCTGCGCCGCGCTGGCGCTCACCACTGGGCCGGGTTACCCTGCCTCCCATGCCGAATGCCGCCAAGACCGAAGCGATCAGAAGCACGGTCCACCGCTACATCGAACTGGTCGCCAAGGGCAGCGCCGATGACTTGGTCGAGTTGTACGCCGACGACGCCACGGTCGAAGACCCGGTCGGCGGCGAGGTGCACATCGGGCGCCAGGCGATCCACGGCTTCTACTCCGCGGTCGACAATCTGCAGCGCGAATGCGAACTGAAGACGCTGCGCGTGTGCGGCAACGAGGCGGCCTTCCAGTTCCGGCTGACCGTGACCGCCGGCGAGCACCGGATGGTGATCGAGCCGATCGATGTCATGGTCTTCGACGGCAGCGGGAAGATCGCCGCGATGAAGGCGTACTGGTCGCCCGACGACGACGTCGCCCAAAGCTAGGCGGCGGTCAAGCTCCCAGCAGCCAAGCGTGGTCTTGCGTGTAGAAGACGGCGAACCACATGGCGATGTAGTGCAGGATCGCCGCGACCGCGGTGAAGGCGTGGAAGAACTCGTGATAGCCGAACGTCCGCGGCCACGGGTCGGGCCAGCGTAAGCCGTAGAAAATCCCGCCGACGCTGTAGAACACACCGCCCACGGCCAGCAGCACCATCGCGGCCACCCCGGCCTGGTGCAGGATCGTCGGGGCGTACCAGATCGCCACCCAGCCCAGCAGCAGGTAAAGCGGTACGCCCAGCCAGCGTGGCGCCGTCGGCCAGCACACCTTCAGCGCGATGCCCGCCAGCGCGCCGCCCCACACGATGCACAGCACCACCACTCCGGTCTCCTGCGGCATGACCAACCGCGCGAACGGCGTGTAGCTGCCGGCGATGAAGATGAAGATCATCGAGTGGTCGAGCCGCTTCATCCGGATCCGGGCCAGGTCTGACTTCCAGTGCACCCGGTGATAGGTCGCGCTGACCGCGAACAGCGCCACGGTGCACGCGGCGTAGATCAGCGTCGAATGACCGGCGCGGGGCGAGGAGGCCGCCCACGACACCGACACCAGCGTGGCGCCGGCGATGATCGCCAACCACGCCGAGTAGAAGTGGATCCAGCCGCGCAGCCGGGGTTTGCCCAAAACATTGGCGGCACCTTCTGCGAGTCGCTCGACGGTGTTGCCCGGGGCGATGGGCTCGGGTTCGCGTTCCGGATGCGGGACGGTGCGGGTCTGGCTGCTCATGTCTCCTGTGTTGTGTCTCTGCAACTGGGGACGCCGATGGCCACGGTGCCATGGGCGGGTGTAACAGCCAGAGTAGCCAGGGATGGTTACGGCGCAGTGTCGACTTCTCGGCCGGCTGCTCATATGACCGGCCGAAATTGCAAGCCGGAATCCATTGCGCCTGGCAGTAGGGTGTGTGTTCGTGGAAATCATCCCGCGGCGACTCAAAGAACCGCTGTATCGGATCTACGAGATGCGGCTGCGGCAGGGGTTGACCGCTTCCAAGTCGGAACTGCCCCGCCACATCGCGGTGCTGTGCGACGGAAACCGGCGCTGGGCGCGCGACGCGGGATACGACGACGTGAGCTACGGCTACCGGATGGGTGCCCTCAAGATCGCCGAGATGCTGCGCTGGTGCCAGGAGGCCGGCATCGAGATGACCACCGTGTACCTGCTTTCCACCGAGAACCTGCAGCGGGATCCCGAGGAGCTGGCCGGGCTCATCGAAATCATCACCGACGTCGTCGAGGAGATCTGCGCGCCGGCCAATCGCTGGAGCGTGCGCACCGTCGGCGACCTCGAGCTGCTCGGCGAGCAACCGGCCCGCCGACTGCGCGAGGCGGTGGAATCCACGCCGGTCGTGGCGCCCTTCCACGTCAACGTCGCCGTCGGCTACGGCGGCCGCCGCGAGATCGTCGACGCGGTGCGGTCCCTGCTGAGCAAGGAACTCGCCAACGGCGCGACCGCCGAGGAGCTGATCGACACGGTCACCGTCGATGCGATCTCGGAAAACCTCTACACCTCCGGTCAGCCGGATCCCGACCTGGTGATCCGCACCTCCGGCGAGCAGCGGCTCTCCGGTTTCCTGCTGTGGCAAAGCGCGTACTCGGAGATGTGGTTCACCGAGGCGCACTGGCCCGCCTTCCGCCGGGTCGACTTCCTGCGCGCGCTGCGCGACTACAGCCAGCGGCATCGCCGCTACGGCAAATAGGGCCTCGCCGCCGCTGCGCCTTGTGACTCGTGGGGCGGCTGATCCCGCCGGACTGGCGCGTGTCAAATATTTACCCGATAACGGGAATAGCCGGGTGAATCACCTCGTCGTTGTATCCGTGGCAATAGCCAACACCGCCATCGCGAGGAGTAATCACATGATGTCTGTCTCTGGTGTATCGGGCCTCACCACGCGGCCCCTCTATGACGCGACCGACTCGCTGTTGCGTTTTGCCGTGCGCGCCGACGCGACCCTGACGGGGTTGTTCGGCTTGGCCGTCGCTTTCCTCGCCGACCCGCTCTCGTCGCTGACCGGCCTGACGTCCTTCGAGGATTACGCCGTGGGGGCCTCCTTCGTGATCTACGGGCTCGTGGTGTTCAGCCTCGGGGCGTTGCCGGACCTGCGCAGCGTCGGTATCGGCGTCATCGTGGCGAACGTCTTCTTCGCGCTGGCCTCGATCGTGGCGGCCGAGGCATTGCCGCTGACCGTCACCGGGGCCGCGCTGACGCTGGCCGGCGGCGCCTACACGGCGGCGTTCGCCGCGTTGCAATACCTGGGAGTGCGTCGCCTCGAGACTGCCTAGTCGCGCCTAAAGTTTGCGCAGCCGCAGCCGGTTGATGGAGTGGTCGGCGTCCTTGCGCAGCACCAGCGTGGCGCGCGGCCGGGTGGGCAGAATGTTCTCGACCAGGTTGGGGCGGTTGATGGAGCGCCAGATCTCGCGCGCGGCGGCGACGGCCTTGGTGTCGTTGAGCGCGGCGTAGTGGTGGAAGTGCGACTCGGGATCGGCGAAGGCGGTGCTGCGCATGGCCAGGAACCGCGAGATGTACCACTGCTCAATGTCTTCGATCCGCGCGTCCACGTACACGCCGAAGTCGAACAGGTCCGACACCATCAGGGTCGGACCGGTCTGCAAAACGTTGAGGCCCTCCAGGATCAAGATGTCCGGATGGCGCACCACGTGCTTGGCCCCGGGGATGACGTCGTATTTCAAATGCGAATACACCGGCGCGCACGCGTAGTCGGAGCCCGACTTGACCGACGTCACGAACCGCATCAGCGCCCGACGGTTATAGCTTTCCGGAAAACCTTTGCGGTGCATCAGGTTTCGCCGGTCCAACTCTGCGTTCGAGTACAGGAACCCGTCGGTGGTCACCAGGTCCACCCGGGGGTGATGGTCCCAGCGCGCCAACAGCGCCTGCAGCACACGGGCGGTCGTCGACTTGCCGACCGCCACGCTGCCGGCGACCCCGATGATGAACGGCACGGGCCGGTCCGGATTTTGCTGAGGCTCGCCCAGGAACTCCGCGGTGGCGGCGAACAACCGCTGGCGGGCCGCGACCTGAAGGTGAATCAGCCGGGCGAGGGGCAGATAGACCTCTTCGACCTCGAGCAAGTCGATTTGTTCGCCCAGACCGCGCAGGCCGACCAGTTCCTCCTCGGTGAGGGCCAGCGGCGTCGACATACGAAGCGCACGCCATTGCTTTCGGTCGAACTCCACATAAGGGCTCGGCTCGCTAAGCCGCGGCATAGTGCAAGTGTTGCAGGAGCGCCGAAAAGCCCGACGGCTGGGCTGGCGAAAAGTCGCCGCTGGATAGACTGGCGCCGTGACTGCTGCACCTGACGCCCGCGCCGCGACCTCTGTGATGTCCGCCCCCCTCGCCGAGGTCGACCCCGACATCGCCGCGCTGCTGGGCCAGGAGTTGGGCCGCCAGCGCGACATGCTGGAAATGATCGCGTCGGAGAACTTTGTTCCGCGCTCGGTGTTGCAAGCCCAGGGCAGCGTGCTGACCAACAAGTACGCCGAGGGCCTGCCCGGCCGCCGCTACTACGGCGGCTGCGAGTACGTCGACGTCGTGGAGAACATCGCCCGCGACCGGGCCAAGGCGCTCTTCGGCGCCGACTTCGCCAACGTGCAGCCGCATTCGGGCGCCCAGGCCAACGCCGCCGTGCTGCACGCGCTGATGTCACCGGGGGAGCGGCTGCTGGGGCTGGACCTGGCCAACGGCGGTCACCTGACGCACGGCATGAAGCTGAACTTCTCCGGCAAGCTTTACGAGAACGGTTTCTACGGCGTCGACCCGACGACGCACCTCGTCGACATGGACGCGGTGCGCGCCAAGGCGCTGGAATTTCGCCCCAAGGTGATCATCGCCGGCTGGTCGGCCTACCCGCGGATCCTCGACTTCGCGGCGTTCGCCGCGATCGCCGACGAGGTCGACGCCAAGCTCTGGGTGGACATGGCGCACTTCGCGGGCCTGGTCGCGGCCGGCTTGCACCCCTCGCCGGTGCCGCACGCCGACATCGTGTCGACCACCATCCACAAGACGCTCGGCGGCGGCCGCTCGGGCATGATCCTGGGCAAGCAGGAATACGCCAAGGCGATCAACTCGGCCGTGTTCCCCGGCCAGCAGGGCGGTCCGCTCATGCACGTGATCGCGGGCAAGGCCGTCGCGCTGAAGATCGCGAGCACCCCCGAATTCGTCGAGCGGCAGCAGCGGACGCTGTCGGGCGCCCGCATCCTCGCCGAGCGGCTGCTGGCCGCCGATGTCGCGAAGGCCGGTGTGTCGGTGGTCAGCGGCGGCACCGACGTGCACCTGGTGCTGGTGGATCTGCGCAACTCCCCGCTCGACGGTCAGGCCGCCGAGGACTTGCTGCACGAGGTCGGCATCACCGTCAACCGCAACGCCGTGCCCAACGATCCGCGGCCGCCGATGGTCACGTCGGGCCTGCGGATCGGCACGCCCGCCCTGGCCACCCGCGGCTTCGGCGACGCCGAGTTCAGCGAGGTTGCCGACGTCATCGCCACCGCCCTGGCGGCCGGCAGCTCGGCCGACGTGTCGGGCCTGCGGCAGCGCGTGACACGGCTGGCCCAGGAGTTTCCGCTGTACGAGGGCCTCGAAGACTGGGCGCTGGTCGGCCGCTAACCGGCGGCGACGCCGCCCTGACGGCCCGGCCGGGCCGGGTTCGAGGATCAAGGTCAGCACTTGTTCCGACACGACCCCGGCGATTTCATGAACCTGTGTACGCGGGTTACAGTTATCTCATGGCACAGAGACCCGTCGCTAACGCGCTGACCCTGGAACTCGAGCCGGTCGTCGAAGCGAACATCGACCGCCACCTGTCCACCGAAGAACTCTGGTTCGCGCACGACTACGTGCCGTTCGAACGGGGCGAGAACTTCGCATTCCTCGGCGGACGCGACTGGGAACCCTCGTCGGCGACGCTGCCCCGGCCGCTGACGGATGCCTGCGAGATCATGCTGCTGCTCAAGGACAACCTGGCCGCCCACCATCGCGAGCTGGTCGAGCACTTCATCCTGGAGGACTACTGGGGCCGCTGGATCGGCCGATGGACCGCCGAGGAGCATCTGCACGCCATCGCGCTGCGCGAGTACCTGGTGGTGACCCGGGAGGTCGACCCGACCGCCAACGAAGAGGCCCGCGTCCAGTACGTGATGAAGGGCTACCGCGCCGACACCTACTCGCAGGTGGAAACCCTGGTGCACCTGGCGTTCACCGAACGCACCCACGCCGTGTTCTGCGAGAACCTGGCCGCCAAGCTCGAGGAGCCCATCCTGGCCGGGCTGGTCGACCGGATCGCGCGCGACGAGCGGCGGCACGAAGTGTTCTTCTCCAACCTCATCGCGCACTGCCTGGACTACACCCGCGACGAGACGATCGCGGCGATCGCCGCCCGCGCGGCCGACCTGAAGGTGCCCGGCGCCGACATCGACGCGTATGCGGACAAGGTGCAGAACGTCGCCGACGCAGGCATTTTCGGTCCGGAGCAGCTGCGGCAGGCGATCTCCGAACGCATCACCGCATGGGGGCTCGCGGACGAGCCCGCCCTGCGGCAATTCATCGTCGGCTGAGCCGGCGGCCCGCTCCCCGCTGATCCCTCCGCGGGGTTGCCGCGGCTTGTCGTGTCGGCGCGCCTGCACAGCGGGCGGACGGCCACGGGAGTAGCGTCGTTCCCGATGGTCAGCGTCAAGCTCTGCTGCCAGGGCGGCACCTCCCGTCACCACAACGGAAGGACCGGCCCCGGTCCTGGTGCTGCGGTTCCCGTCGACATGCCTGTGCGGGTCCGCGCGGGCTCATCCCGCTCGAGGAGCGCTACGTGACCGATATCCGGACCTACGTGATCGACACTTCCGTGCTGCTGTCCGACCCGTGGGCGTGCACTCGGTTCGCCGAGCACGAGGTGGTTGTTCCGTTGGTGGTGATCAGCGAGCTGGAGGCCAAACGCCACCACCACGAGCTGGGATGGTTCGCCCGCCAGGCGTTGCGCCTGTTCGACGATCTTCGGCTCGTGCACGGCCGCCTGGATCAGCCCATTCCCGTTGGGACACAAGGCGGTACGCTCCACGTCGAACTCAACCACACGGACCCGGCCGTGCTGCCCGCCGGATTCCGCGGCGACAACAACGACTGCCGGATCCTGAGTTGCGCCGCCAACCTCGCCGCCGAAGGCAAACGAGTCACGTTGGTCAGCAAGGACATTCCGCTTCGGGTCAAGGCCGCCGCGGTGGGGCTGGCCGCCGACGAGTACCACGCGCAAGACGTCGTGGCCTCCGGATGGTCGGGCATGCGCGAGATCGAAACCGCCACCGACGATATCGACGCGCTGTTCACCGACGGTGAGATCGATCTTGCCGAAGCCCGAGACCTGCCCTGCCACACCGGCATTCGGCTGCTCGGTGGTAGCTCCCACGCGCTGGGCAGGGTCAACGCGGACAAGCGCGTTCAGCTGGTCCGCGGTGACCGCGAAGTGTTCGGACTGCGCGGGCGGTCCGCCGAACAACGGGTCGCCCTGGACCTGCTGCTCGACGAGTCGGTCGGCATCGTGTCGCTGGGCGGCAAGGCCGGCACCGGCAAGTCGGCGCTCGCGTTGTGCGCCGGCCTGGAGGCCGTGCTGGAGCGGCGGACCCAGCGCAAGGTGGTGGTCTTCCGCCCGCTGTACGCCGTCGGCGGCCAGGAGTTGGGGTACCTGCCCGGCAGCGAGAGCGAAAAGATGGGGCCGTGGGCGCAGGCCGTTTTCGACACCCTCGAGGGCCTGGCCAGCCCGGCGGTGCTCGAGGAAGTGCTGTCCCGCGGCATGCTCGAAGTGCTGCCGCTGACCCACATCCGGGGTCGGTCGCTGCACGACTCGTTCGTCATCGTCGATGAGGCGCAGTCGCTGGAGCGCAACGTGTTGCTGACCGTGCTGTCCCGGCTGGGCACCGGGTCGCGGGTGGTCCTGACCCACGACATCGCCCAGCGCGACAACCTGCGGGTGGGGCGCCACGACGGGGTCGCGGCCGTGATCGAGAAGCTCAAGGGCCATCCGCTGTTCGCCCACATCACCCTGCTGCGCAGCGAGCGATCGCCGATCGCCGCGCTGGTCACCGAGATGCTCGAGGAAATCGCCGGACCGCACTGAGCGTTTTCGCCGCGAAACTGTATTCCACTACCGTTTCACCCGCGAAACGCGTCGCTGGTTGCAGTCTCGCGGTGAGTAGGCTCTTACCGTGGCGAAACGACCCGACACTTTGGCCTGGCGCTACTGGCGCACGCTGGTCGGTGTCGTCGCGGCCGTCGCGGTCCTGGTGATCGGCGGGCTGACCGGTCACGTGACACGCGCCGACGACCTGTCCTGCGCGGTCATCAAATGCGTCGCGCTGACCTTCGACGACGGCCCCGGCCCCTTCGACGAGCGGCTGCTGCACGTCCTGAAGGACAACGACGCCAAGGCCACGTTCTTTCTGATCGGCAACAAGGTGGCCGCCAACCCGGCGGGGGCCAAGCGCATCGCCGACGCGGGGATGGAAATCGGCAGCCACACCTGGGAACACCCCAACATGACCACCATCCCGCGGGAGGACATCGCCGCGCAGTTCTCCAAGGCGAATGACGCCATCACCGCCGCGACGGGCCGCACGCCGACGTTGTACCGGCCCGCGGGCGGATTGTCCGACCCGGTGGTGCGCCAGACCGCCGGTCAATTCGGGCTGGCCGAAATCCTTTGGGACGTCATCCCTTTCGATTGGGCCAACGACTCGAACACGGCGGCGACGCGATCCATGCTGATGACCTACATCAAGCCGGGTTCGGTGGTGCTGTTCCATGACACCTATTCGAGCACCGTCGATCTCGTCTATCAGTTCATCCCGGTGCTCAAGGCCAACGGCTACCGGATGGTGACGGTCAGCGAACTGCTGGGACCACGCGCGCCCGGCAGCAGTTACGGCGGCCGGGAGAACGGCCCACCCGTCAACGGTCTGCGCGACATCCCCGCCGGTGATATCCCCACGCTGCCCGACACGCCCTCACCCAAGCCGATGCCCAACTTCCCGATCACCGACATCCCCGGGCAGAACTCCGGCGGGCCGAACAACGGTGCCTAGCGCCAACGTCGGGCCCGCCGCGAAAGGACGAAAGTCCGCTCGACGGTGGATGTTTCACTACGGGCTCGACCTGAGCCTGTCCTATGTCCTGGCCGTCGTCGAAGCGGCCGCCATCTTGATCCCCCTGCGCGGCCACACGTCCGTCGCGGCCAACGACGACTTCGCGCGGCACAGCACGGCGCCAGTGGCGCTGCTGATCGTGTTGGGCATCATCGGCGTCTCAGTGGCAGGCGCCCTGAGCCTGGCGCCCACGCTGCGCTGGTTTGTGGCGGGCGACGAACCGACACCGGAACAGCGCGAGGCCGTGATGAAGCTGGCCGGGCGCCAGTCGGCGATCCTGGTGACGGCCTGGGCGCTGAGCGGCGGAACCTTCATCCTGCTGAATCTGGGTGGTGGGGCCCGGCTGCTGCTGCCCATCGTGCTCGGCGTGGTGCTCGGCGGCTCGGCCGCCGCCGGCACGGGGATGCTGCTCGCGCAGCGCACCATGCGCCCCATCATGCGGGCCGCCACGCTGGGCGCCGAGCCGCGGCTGGCCGTGCCGAGCGTGTACGCGCGACTGGTTCTGCTGTGGTTTCTGTGCAGCGCGTTTCCCATCGCGGTCATCGCGTCGCTGATCGTCCTCCGCTCCTACGGGTGGCTGATCGAGAAGTCGGCATCATTGGACGTGCCGATCCTGGTGGTGTCGCTGGCGGCGCTGGTGCTGGGGCTGCCGACGATGATCCTGACGTCTCGGTCCATCTCGGACCCCATAGGCGAGGTCGTCGACGCCATGGCGGAGGTCGAACACGGCCGCATGGAGACCTACGTCGGCGCCTACGAACGTTCCCAAATCGGGCGGCTGCAAACAGGATTCAACCGAATGGTGGCCGGGCTCGCTGAGCGTGACCGGCTGCGTGATCTGTTCGGGCGCCACGTCGGGGCCGACGTCGCGCAGCGCGCCGTCGAAGAGGGAGCATCCCTGTCCGGCGACGTGGTCGAAGCGGCGGTGCTGTTCATCGACCTGGTGGGTTCCACGCAGCTCGCGGAAAACCGCCCGCCGCAAGAGGTTGCCGAGGTGCTCAACGACTTCTTCCGGATCGTCGTCAACGCCGTCGACGAACACCACGGGATGATCAACAAATTCGCCGGTGACGCCGCGCTGGCCGTATTTGGGGTGCCGTTGCCGACGAGCGAGCCGGCGTCCTCGGCCCTGGCGACAGCCCGTGCACTGGCCACGCAACTGCGGCGGTTGCCGGTCGATTTCGGCGTCGGCGTCTCCGCGGGGCGCGTTTTCGCCGGCAACGTCGGCGCCGAGAACCGGTACGAATACACAGTGATCGGCGACGCCGTCAACGAGGCCGCGCGGCTGGCCGACCTCGCCAAGACTTCCGATCGGCGAATCCTGTGTTCGGCGGCCGCCATCGAGGCGGCCGGTGAGGCCGAACGCGGGCACTGGGCCGAATGCTATTCCACCGTGTTGCGCGGGCGATCCGAGGCCACGCACGTGTCGGCGCCGACGGCCCCGGCCGGTTAGGGCCGCGTCAGGACTTCGAGACCTTCAGCGCGGCAATGATTTTGCCGACGAGGTCCGCCGACGCGGTGTCACCGATGGGTGTGCTGCCGATGAAAACGGTGACCGGCTTGGTGTCGACCGCGATGATGCTGACCGAGTCGCCTTTGACGTTGCGGGTGGGGTCGGCGATCGTGACGTCGGCGTCGGCCCGCACCGCCTTGGTCCCGTCCACGGTGATCGACGACGTCTTGACCGGTCCCAGCGTGGGTGCCGCGTTGGCATACCCGGGTCCGTTGACCACGCACTGCATCAGTTTGGTGGCTTGCGCCGTGAGGTCCATGCTGGCAACGAAATTGGTGACTGCGACCTCGGCCGTCATCATCCATTGATTGGCGCCGGGCACGTCCTGGGCGACGCCGAGTCCGCCGATCAGGTTGGGCCCCTGGTCATCGGAGAACACCGTCCACCCGGAGGGCGCCGCGCCGGCCGGGAACGAGAGCTTGCCGGCGGCGATCGAGTCGCTGCGGGGCATCTCACCGCCGGACACATTCGGCGTGCAATCGGTGGCGTTTTGCGCCGAATTCCTCGGTTGCGAGACCGACGTGCTCGTCGACGGCGGCGCGGCGCTCGACGGCTTCTTGCCGTGGCCGCCCTTCATCACCACGAGGGTGGCCACCAGCGCTATCACGGCCAGCGCGACCACACCGGCGACGATCAACCACGGCAGCTTCGAGCCACCGGGGGGACGGCCCGGCGGGTAGGGCCCGCCGGGCGGAAATGGTTGTCCCGGTGGGGGATACTGCGGCGCCTGGTAAGGGTTGGCGGCGGGGCCGCCCGGCGGCGGATACGGGTACGGGCCGCCCGGCGGATAGGCGTACGGACCGCCCTGCGGGTAAGGGCCTTGCGGGTAGGGGCCGCCGGCCGGCGGCTGGCCGCGCCAATTCGGGTCCTGCCCATACGGATTGCTTCCGTAAGGCCCCTGACCGTAGGGGCCGCCGGGAGGAGCCGTCATGGAAAAACCACCCTTACTCTTCGTCGACCGCCGTCACCGCATGACGGCCGGCCTAGTCTTTCGGCTTGACCTCGTCTTGGACGCGGGCCATGGCCAGCACGTCGAGGCGGCGGTCGAGCTCCTCGATCGACAGCTTGTCGCCGATCAGGCCGCGGTCGATCACGGTCTGGCGAATCGTCTTGCGCTCCTTGAGGGCTTGCTTGGCCACCGCGGCGGCCTCCTCGTAGCCGATCGCCGAGTTCAGCGGCGTCACGATGGACGGCGACGATTCGGCGAGCTCCCGCAGGTGCTCGACGTTGGCCGCCAGGCCGCTGATGCAGCGCTCGGCGAACAGCTTCGACACGTTGGTCAGCAGCTTGAACGACTCGAGAATGTTGCGGGCCATCATCGGGATGTACACGTTGAGCTCGAACGCACCGGACAGGCCGCCGACCGCCACCGCGGCATCGTTGCCGATCACCTGCGCGGCGACCTGCGTAACTGCTTCGGGGAGAACCGGATTCACCTTGCCCGGCATGATCGAGCTGCCCGGCTGCAGGTCGGGCAGCTGGATTTCGGCCAGGCCGGTCAGCGGGCCCGACCCCATCCAGCGGACGTCGTTGGCGATCTTGGTCAGCGAGACGGCGATGGTGCGCAGCGCCCCGGACGCCTCGACCAGCCCGTCGCGCGCGGCTTGGGCCTCGAAGGAGTTTGCCGCCGTGCGCAATTCGCTCAGGCCGGTGGAGGCGATCAACGTTTCGACCACCTTGGCGCCGAAGCCGTCGGGAGCGTTCAGGCCGGTGCCCACCGCGGTCCCGCCGATCGCCAGCTCACCCAGTCGGGGCAGTGTGGCGCGCACCCGCTCGATGCCCGCCTCGATCTGGCGGGCGTACCCGCTGAATTCCTGGCCGAGCGTGACGGGAACGGCGTCCATCAGGTGGGTGCGGCCCGACTTGACCACGGTGTGCCATTCGCGGGCCTTGCCCGCCAGCGCGTCGTGCAGCACCTCGAGCGCCGGAATGAGGTGGCGCACGGCGGCTTCGGTGGCAGCGATGTGGGTTGCGGTGGGGAAGGTGTCATTGGACGACTGCGACATGTTGACGTCGTCGTTGGGGTGCACCGTGACACCATTGGCGGCCGCGATGCTGGCGATCACCTCGTTGGTGTTCATGTTGGAGCTGGTGCCCGAACCGGTCTGGAAGACGTCGATGGGGAACTGGTCGTCGTGGCGGCCATCGGCGATCTCGGCGGCCGCGGCGATGATCGCGTCGGCCTTCTCCGGAGCGAGCAGCCCGAGGTCCTTGTTGACCTGCGCGCAGGCGCCCTTCAGCAGGCCCAAGGCACGGATCTGGGTGCGCTCCAGGCCCCGGCCGGAAATCGGAAAGTTCTCGACCGCACGCTGGGTTTGCGCGCGCCACAACGCTTTTGCGGGGACGCGGACCTCGCCCATGGTGTCGTGCTCGATGCGGTACTCGGCGTCATCCGTGGCCATAGAGTGCTGGCTTCCTCGTTCTTCGAAGTGGTCAGGGCAGGGGATAGGCGGCAGAACTGTCGCCGGTGAAGTCGATGGCGGAGTATTCGTTGAGCTTCGAAAGCCGGTGGTAGGCCTCGATCATCCGGACGGTGCCCGACTTCGACCGCATGACGATCGATTGGGTGGTGCAGCCACCGGGGTAGTACTGCACGCCCTTGAGCAGGTCGCCGTTGGTGACGCCGGTGGCGCAGAAGAAGACGTTGTCACCGGACACGAGGTCCTCGGTGGTCAGGATCTGATCGAGGTCGTAGCCGGCGTCGATGGCCTTTTGGCGTTCCTCGTCGTCGGTGGGGGCCAACTGCGCCTGGATGGCGCCACCCATGCACCGGATCGCGGCGGCGGCGATGATGCCTTCGGGGGTGCCGCCGATCCCGGCCAGCATGTCGGTGCCCGAGTGCGGCCGGCAGGCCGAGATCGCGCCGGCGACGTCGCCGTCGGTGATCAGCCGGATGCGGGCTCCGGTGGCCCGGACGTCTTCGATCAGCTGGGCGTGCCGCGGCCGGTCCAGGATGCACACGGTCATGTCGCGCACCGACAGCGCCTTCACCTTGGCGACGGCCTTGATGTTCTCGGCGATCGGCGCGGTGATGTCGAGCACGTGCGCGGCCTCCGGGCCGACGGCGATCTTGTTCATGTAGAACACCGCCGACGGGTCGAACATCGCGCCGCGGTCGGCCACCGCCAGCACGGAGATGGCGTTGGGCATGCCCTTGCTCATCAGCGTGGTGCCGTCGATCGGGTCGACGGCGAAGTCGCACTCCGCGCCGTCGCCGTTGCCGACCTCTTCGCCGTTGTAGAGCATCGGCGCGTGGTCCTTCTCACCCTCGCCGATGACGACCACGCCGCGCATCGACACCGAGTTGACCAGCTCGCGCATCGCGTCGACGGCCGCCCCGTCGCCGCCCTCTTTGTCGCCGCGGCCGACCCAGCGTCCGGCGGCCATGGCGCCGGCCTCGGTGACGCGGACCAGTTCCAAGGCCAGGTTGCGGTCTGGCGCCTCACCGCGCGGCCGCGCCTGCGCTGGAGCCCGGCCGTTGGCGGTGGACGAGCGGTCGCCCTCAACTGTCATGGTTGCTGATTGTCCCAGAAGCGGATCGGTCCGCTGGAACTGGGATACTCGGGGGATGACCGAGAAGCCGCCGCTGAATGCCAGCTCGGACGGCTCTGTGGCCGACGAGCCGGCCCCGGCCGCCGGCCCCGCGCCGCGGCCGGCGAAGCCCCGGCTGCTGCAGGACGGCCGCGACATGTTCTGGTCGCTGATTCCGCTGGTGATCGGCTGCGTGGTGCTCGCCGGCCTGCTGGGCATGTGTTCGTTCCAGCTCGACAGGCACCAGGGCCCCATCCCGTCCTATGACGCCGCGGCGGCCCTGCGGGCGGACGCCGCGACACTCGGCTTTCCCATCCGGCAACCGCAACTGCCCAGCGGCTGGCAGGCCAACTCCGGGCACCGCGGCGGGATCCCCAACGGGCGATCCGACCCCGCGACGGGCCAACGGGTGAACGCACCCCTCTCGGTGGTCGGATACATCAGCCCGAGCGGGATGTATCTGAGCCTGACCCAGAGCAACGCCGACGAGGACAAGCTGATCAATTCGATCCATCCGTCGGCATACCCGACCGGGGCGGTCGATGTCGCCGGGACCAACTGGGTCGTCTATCAGGGTTCCGGCGAAGGCGGCGCGGACGCCGAGGCGGTGTGGACGACCCGGCTCAGCGGTCCGGGCGGCGCGACGCAGATCGCGATCACCGGCGCCGGAAACAGCGATCAATTTCGTACGCTGGCCTCGGCGACGCAATCGCAGCCGCCGCTGCCGACACGCCGATAGAAGGGACCCGCGTGACCGCTCCAGAGGCCGATCTGTCCGGATGGTCGGCGGCGCCGTTCAGCGGTGGCGGCTACACGCACGACGTCTACCGCAAGGGCGCCGGCCCCGGCGTGGTGCTGATCCCGGAGATCCCTGGGATTCACCCCGGTGTGCTGGCCTTGGGTAATCACTTGGTGGACAACGGCTTTACCGTCGCCATGCCGTCACTATTCGGCCAGCCGGGCACACCAAGGACGTTCGGTTCCATCGCGGCGACCACCGCCAGGGCTTGTGTGACAAGGGAGTTCGCGGCGTTTGCGACCAACAAGGCGCGGCCGGTGGCGTCGTTCCTGCGCGCGCTGGCGCGCGACCTCAACGCCTCGACACCCGGCAAGGGCGTCGGCGTCATCGGACAATGCTTCACCGGGGGATTCGCGCTGGCCGCCGCGGTCGACGACAGCGTGCTGGCGCCGGTGCTTTCGCAGCCGTCGATTCCCGTGGCGCTGGGCGCCGCGCGTCGCCGCGACCCCGGCCTGAGCGAGTCCGAGCTGACCACCGTGGCCGACCGCTGCGCCAACGACGGCTTGTGCGCCATGGGATTGCGATTCAGCGAGGACAAGCTGGCGCCAGGCGAACGGTTCGCGACGCTCAAGGAGCGCCTCGGCGACGCCTTCGAGGTGATCGACATCGATTCGCGGCCCGGCAATCAGCACGGTTTCGGCAAGATGGCGCATTCGGTGCTCACCGACGAGGTCCGCGAAGTCGACGGACACCCCGCCTACGAGGCCCGCAAACGGGTGGTCCAATTCCTCACCGAGCGACTCACCTAGGCACGCGCATGGCGATCGACGACCTGGTGGTGGAAACCGGCTACGGCCCGGTCCGCGGCGTCGACGAGGGCGGCGTCAAGGCGTGGAAAGGCATTCGCTACGCGGCGGCGCCGGTGGGCGACTTACGTTTCCGGGCGCCGCAACCGCCCGAGCGCTGGACCGAGATCGCCGACGCCACCGCGTTCGGGCCGGCCTGCCCGCAACCGGTATTTCCCAACATGCCGCTGGATCTGGGCGCGCCGCAGGGGGAAGACTGCCTCCGGCTCAACGTCTGGGCGTCCTCGAACACCCGGCCCGGCGACGGCAAACCGGTGCTGGTGTGGCTGCACGGCGGCGCCTACGTCCTGGGATCGAGCAGCCAGACCCTCTATGACGGCAGCAGGCTGGTCAGCCACGGCGACGTCGTGGTTGTGACGGTCAACTATCGGCTCGGGGTGCTCGGCTTTCTCGACCTGGCGTCGTTCGACACCGCGGGGCGTAGGTTCGACTCGAACGTCGGGCTGCGCGACGCGCTCGCGGCGTTGGAGTGGGTGCGCGACAACGTCGCCGCCTTCGGCGGCGATCCGCAACGGGTCACGCTGTTCGGTGAATCCGCCGGGGCGGGGATGGTCACGACGCTGCTGGCCAGCCCGGCGGCCCAGGGCCTGTTCGCCGGCGCGATCGCGCAGAGTTCGCCGGCCACTTCGGTGTACGACCGCGATCGCGCGCACCGGGTCACCCGAGCCTTCCTCGACAAACTGGGTATCGCCCCGTCGGAGTTGCAGCGGCTGGTCGACATGCCGATGGCGACCATCCTGGCCACCTCGCAAGAGGTGTTCGACGAGGTGCCGGCGCGCAACCCGGGAACGCTGGCGTTCGTGCCGATCGTCGACGGCGACGTGCTGGGCGACTACCCGGTCAAGCTGGCGCAGGAGGGTCGTACCCATCCGGTCCCGCTGATCATCGGTACCAACAAACACGAGGCGGCACTCTTCCGGCTGATGCGTTCGCCGCTGATGCCGATCACCCCGAGCGCGATCACCTCGATGTTCAACCAGATCGCCGCCGAACAACCCGATTTGCAGTTGCCCACCGAGGAGGTGATCGGCTCGGCGTATTCGCGTATGCGGCGCAAGGCAAGGAGTTTGAGCATCGCGACCGACGTCGGCTTCCGGATGCCCTCGGTGTGGCTTGCCGAGGGACACGCCCGCGTGGCGCCGGTGTATCTGTACCGATTCGATTACTCCACCCCGCTGTTGAAGCTGCTGACGGTCGGGGCCGCGCATGCCACCGAATTGCCTTATGTCTGGGGAACTCTCGGTGCTCCCAAGGACCCCACGCTGAAGCTCGGCGGCACCAGAACCGCCAAGGCGGTCTCCAAGAGGGTGCGCACGCGATGGATCAACTTCGCCGCGCACGCCGAGCCCGCGGGCCCCGCCGGTGAGCCGGTATGGCCGCCGTACCGGGCGGACGATCGAGCCTGCCTGCTCATCGACAAGAAGGACGCCCTCGCGCATGACGTCGACGCGAACATCCGCGCCGCGTGGGGCAGCGAGATGGTGAGCTTCCGCTAAACGGAAGCCTTGGCCGCCAACGCTTCTCGCTTCATCTGGTCGAACATGCCCACGTAGTACGGCAGACATTCCGACAGCGCCTGTTCGGTGGTGAACAGGGGCTGGTAGCCGAGATCACGAGACGCCTTGGCGATCGAGAAGAAGTTGTCCAGATAAAGCCGCTCGACGGCTAGTGGCTCGAGCAGCGGCGCCGGTATGCCGAACCGGAAATGCAGCCGCTGCCAACCCGTCATCGCCGCGCGAACGAGCGGGCCGTTCACCCGGGCCCGCGGCCAATTCTCGCCGCAGGCCTCGACCACGGGCCGGGCGAACTCGAACATGTTGATCGGCTCGGCGTCGTTGATGAAGTACGCCTGACCGGGTGCGGTGCCGCCGGGCGCCAGATGCTGGGCCGCCAGGATGAAACCGTGAATCAGGTTGTGCACGTAGGAGTTGTCCAACCGGGCCGATTTGCGGCCGATCAGCACCTTGACGTGACCGGCGATCACGCTTTCGAACAGCTTGCGGAACATCGTCTGGTCGCCGCGGCCCCAGATGCCGCTGGGCCGAATCGCACACGTCAGTAGGCCGGCCCCACCGTTCGGGGAGCCGTTCTGGCCCAATACAAATCGCTCGGCGATCACT
The DNA here is from genome assembly GCF_020217485.1 of Mycobacterium sp. WUMAC-067. Classification (GTDB taxonomy): domain Bacteria; phylum Actinomycetota; class Actinomycetes; order Mycobacteriales; family Mycobacteriaceae; genus Mycobacterium. The sequence continues at coordinate 29,065 of NZ_JAEKMI010000010.1, forward strand.
TTGGTCTCGGTGTACAGATCGTTGAACCGGTCGGTGTAGGGCAGCGTCTCGTCGCCGCCCGCGATGTTCTGGCCGCCCATCACGACGCTGTTCGACGAGGTGTAGACGAAGCGCTGCACCCCGGCCGCCTGCCCGGCGCGGACCAGGTTCTCGGTGCCCCCGACGTTGACCCCGAAGCTGCGCTGCCGGTACTCCTCGGTCACCGACGCGCCGCCCATCAGGTCGATGATCGCCGCCGTGTGAAACACCGTGTCGATGCCGTCGACCGCTTGGGCGCACACCGCCGTGTCGGTGATGTCTCCTTGCAGCACCTCCAACTGAGGATGCTCGGGCAATGGCGAGGGGGCCCGGTCAAACGAGCGGACCTGATACCCGCGGTCGAGCAGGGTGGTCACCAGGTTGGCGCCGACGAATCCGGACCCCCCGGTGACCAGGACGCGGCCGAGTTCGGCCGTCAGCGATGGATCACCCATGCGTCAAATCATAACTGAAACGTGTTCCAGTTCGGAAAAAGTCTTTCAACCCAGCCCTCCGACGTTGCGCGATTCAGGCGTCCTCGGCGTCGCCCGCCGCGAGAGCGTCCTCGATCCGCTTACGAGCGCCAGCTAAATGCTCTTCGCACCGTTTAGCCAGCTGTTCGCCTCTTTCCCATAGCTGCAGCGACGCATCCAGATCCAGCCCGCCCTGCTCTAACAGGCGCACGACCTCGATCAGCTCGTCCCGGCACGCTTCATAGCCCAGGTGACTAATAGGTGTAATGGATTCGGTCCCCTCCGGGCCGGCTGAGCCGTCCCCGCCGTCGTTCTTACGCGCCATCGGCCGGCCCTTCGCTGACCGCGGCTACGGCACCGTCGGCCACCCGCACCCGCAACCGGGTGCCCGCCGGCGCGTCGTCGACCGAACGCATCACCCTGCTCTCGGTGGCGCCGACCGTTTGCACGACGGCGTAGCCGCGCGCCAAGGTGGCCGCCGGCCCCAGCGTCGCCAGCCGCGCGCTCAGATGGCCGATCCGTTCGGTCTCGGTGGCGGCCAGCCGAGTGACGTCGCGGCGAATCGCCGAGCGCGCGCGGTGAACCTCCTCGGCGCGCGACCTCAGCGCCGCCAGCGGCTCGGCCAGCACCGGACGGCTGCGTATCTGGGCCAGGGCCCGCTGTTCGCGAGATACCCAGTTGCGCAGCGATTGTGCGCTGCGCCGGCGCAGTTCGTCGACCAGCCGCTGTTCGGCCGCGGCGTCTGGGACCGCCTTCTTGGCCGCGTCGGTGGGCGTGGCCGCACGCAGATCGGCGACCAGGTCGCACAACGGATTGTCGGGCTCGTGACCGACCGCGCTGATCACCGGGGTGCGGCACGCCGCGATCGCGCGGCACAGCGTCTCGTCGGAGAACGGCAACAGGTCTTCGACGCTGCCGCCGCCGCGGGCGAGGACGATGACGTCGACGTCGGCGTCGCCGTCGAGCTCACGTAGGGCGTCGACGATCTGCGCAACCGCGTTGGGTCCCTGGACCGCCGTGTTGCGCACCGCGAAACGCACCGCCGGCCAGCGTCCGGCCGCCACGGTTTTCACGTCCCGCTCGGCCGCGCTCGCCCGGCCGGTGATCAGGCCGATCATGTTGGGTAGGAAGGGGATTGGCCGCTTGAGCCGGGCGTCGAAAAGCCCTTCGGCGTCCAACAGCCTGCGCAACCGATCGATGCGCGCCAGCAGCTCGCCGACTCCCACTGCGCGAATCTCGCTGAGCCGCAACGAAAATGTGCCGCGGCCCGTGTAAAACGACGGCTTGCCGCACACCACCACCTGGGTGCCCTCGGCCAGCTTCACCGGTGCGTTCAGGACCAAATCGCGCGGGCACGTCACGGTCAGCGACATGTCGGCGGCGGGATCACGCAGCACCATGAACACGGTTTTGGAATCGGGCCGCATCGAGACCTGGGCGAGCTGACCCTCCACCCAGACGGTGCCCAACTTGTCGATCCAGCCCGCGACCCGGATTGCCACCGCGCGCACCGGAAAAGGGTTCTCGGCGGAGTTCGGTTCGGACGTGGCGGCGCGGGTCACTTCGCGTTCGCGCGGGTGATCCTGTTGGCGAGCAGCGTCTGGAACGGCGCGCGGCCCTTGGTCGCCTGCTCGTAGGCCAGCAGCTCTTCGAGTTCATCCACGCTCAGCGATTGCAGGCGGGCCCGCAGCTGCGCCAGCGTCAGGGCCGAGTAATCCAGTTCGGTGGCCACCGCCGGTAGGGGCACCGACGCGTCGGCCGCCGGCTTCTTCGAGGGGCGGGCGGGTTTGGTCAGCGCGCTGGCGTCCTCGTGCGCTTCGGCCACCGAGTACAGCGCAAACCGTCCCTCGGCCCGGCGCTCGCCCTCGCCGCCCTCGGTCACCGTGGCATATGCCCCGTCGACCGCGTCGTCCACGTCCTCGTCGAACGTCGCCCATTCCGGCTTCTCGTCCTTGGGCGGGAAAATCGACTCGAGGGTGCTGTCCCCCTTGATCACCAGTTCGGCGAGGTTTTGCTGGAAGCGCATCACCACGTGCGCCGCCTGACTGGCCAGTGTCATCGGGTACATCAGGATGGTTTTCGGCAGCCTGATGGTCTCCTCAACGGCGACCGTCGCCGCGCCGACCAGCAGCCGAACCCCATACGGTGCAGTAGCCATGGGTCCAAGATTGCCTTAAGCGGCGGCTAACTCCAAGCCCGCCGGCGCGAGCTGGCAGCCCCGTGTCGGCAGAACGTACCCTGGGGGACATGCCCTCGACCGTCGACATGGGGATTCCCGGCGCATCCAGCTCGGTGGCCGTGCCCCCCACCCGCAAGCGCGTGCTCCTGGCCGAGCCGCGCGGCTACTGCGCGGGCGTGGACAGGGCCGTCGAGACCGTGGAGCGCGCGCTGGAAAAGCACGGCCCGCCGGTCTATGTGCGTCACGAGATCGTGCACAACCGGCACGTGGTCAGCACGCTGGAAAAGGCCGGGGCCGTCTTCGTCGAGGAGACCGACGAGGTGCCGGAAGGCGCCATCGTGGTGTTCTCCGCGCACGGCGTCGCCCCCTCGGTGCACTCGGCGGCCGCCGAGCGCAACCTGCACACCATCGACGCCACCTGCCCGCTGGTCACCAAGGTGCACAACGAAGCCCGGCGATTCGCCCGCAACGACTACGACATCCTGCTCATCGGCCACGAGGGCCACGAGGAAGTCGTCGGCACCGCCGGCGAGGCGCCCGACCATGTGCAACTGGTCGACGGGGTCGCCGCCGTGGACAACGTGACGGTCCGTGACGAGGACAAGGTGGTGTGGCTCTCCCAGACCACGCTGTCGGTCGACGAGACGATGGAAATCGTCGAGCGGCTGCGGCAACGATTCCCGAAGCTGCAGGATCCGCCCAGCGACGACATCTGCTATGCCACCCAAAACCGGCAGGTTGCGGTCAAGGCGATGGCTCCTGAGTGCGAGCTGGTGATCGTCGTAGGGTCGCGCAATTCCTCGAACTCGGTGCGGCTGGTGGAAGTGGCGTTGGGCGGCGGGGCCGCCGCCGCCCACCTGGTCGACTGGGCCGAGGACATCGACCCGGCGTGGCTCGAGGGCGTCACCACGGTCGGCGTCACGTCCGGGGCGTCCGTTCCCGAGGTCCTGGTGCAAGGCGTGCTGGAGCGGCTGGCCGAGTGCGGTTACGACCTGGTGCAACCGGTGACCACCGCGCAGGAGACGCTGGTGTTCGCGCTGCCGCGCGAGATCCGCTCAGCCCGCTGAGGGGCTTAGACCGCTAGACGTCGTACTCCCAGGATTCCGCCGGGGGCCGTCCGTGCGCGCGGCCCGGCGTCCGTGAACGGCTCCGGTGCTCGGTGTGCGGCTCCCGCGGCTGGTCCTGGGTGCCGCCGCGGTAGCGGACCTGCGAGATGGGATGGTGCGTCCCGTTGTTTCCGGTCGACGGGGGTCGCCGGCGGCGCGGCTCGTAGGGCTCGCGGCTGTCGCCGTAGGACTCAGCGCCGTCGAAGCGGCTGGTGCGTGGCGCGGGCCGATCGTAAGGCCGCTCGTAGGGATTGCGGCGGGCGCGCGGCTCGCGGCGCGGCTCCCGGGGCGGTTGGCCGCGCAGCTCCGGATCGACGTCCGGCCTGGGCCGGCGGCGTGACCGACGGGGCGGTTCGGCGGCGTCGTAATCGCGGGCAGCCGCCGGGTTTCGACGGGTGCTGCGAAGCGGACGCTCCGGCCGCTCGACCGACTCCTCGTCGAGGGGCGGTCGCGCATGCCGGGAGCGGGCCCGCGCGGAACGCGTGGACGCGCGACCGTCGCGCGCCGTGCGGCGGGTCCTGGCCGACGAGCCCGACGTGCGACCGCGGCGCGCCTCGGAGGGCTCGTCGGTGTCGTCGGCATCGGACTGCAGCGCCGACTGCAATTTGGCGCCGATGTTGCTGAAGAAGGATTTGACGTCGACGCCGGTGGCGCCGGCGGTCTCGGCGGACGTGCTCACCGTGGTCGCGCCCCGGGCGTTCCCGAAATACCAGCGGGCCAGTCCGATCGCCAGGACGGCACCGGCGGTGCCCAGCATGAGCGGGAAGCGCTCGATGAGTGGATAGCCGCAGTTGATCAGCAGATCTTTGAGGCGGCCGATTTTGGCGTCGTGGAACAGCCAGTAGGCGCCGGGCACCGCGCAGAACAGGATCAGTGGCGGCTGGATGATCGTGGTGAAGATGCTGTCCTGGCGCACCGCGAGCACCGCCGCCACGCAACCCGCTATATAGAAGCCCGCAAAGACGTGGGTCAGTTCCTTGTGGCCAGCGTCGATGCCGTAGCCGATAGCTGTCGCGGTGACGGCGATAAGCACGGCTGCGTACCAGGGGGCGCCTGGGATGTTGGGGTGGATCGAACGGTGAGCACTGTCCACCGTCGCACTAGCCCGCTGTGCTGACACATGTAGACCGTACCGGGAATGGACCGAAAGGCTCGTAAATACCTCGTAGCGATCCTGTGGCGTGCCCCATTCTCGCGCAGATGGGCCGCGTGACGGTCCCGATCGTCCGGCGCCGCCGGGGCCCCTAGACTTGGCTCCCTGTGAGCCTGAGCCTGGGAATAGTCGGCCTGCCGAATGTCGGCAAGTCCACGTTGTTCAACGCGCTGACCCGGAACAACGTGGTGGCGGCCAACTATCCGTTCGCGACGATCGAACCCAACGAGGGCGTCGTCCCGCTACCCGATCCGCGGCTGGACAAGCTGGCGGAGATGTTCGATTCCGAGAAGATCGTGCCGGCCCCGGTGACGTTCGTCGACATCGCCGGAATCGTGAAGGGCGCCTCGGAGGGTGCCGGGCTGGGCAACAAGTTCCTGGCCAACATCCGCGAGTGTGACGCGATCTGCCAGGTGGTGCGGGTGTTCGCCGACGACGACGTGGTGCACGTCGACGGCAAGGTCGATCCGAGCGCCGACATCGAGGTCATCGAGACCGAGCTGATCCTCGCCGACATGCAGACCCTGGAGAGGGCGGTCCCGCGGCTGGAGAAGGAAGCCCGCAACAACAAGGACCGCAAGCCCGTGCACGAGGCGGCCGTCGCCGCCGAGGCCGTGCTGGACTCGGGCAAGACGCTCTTCGCGGCCGGTCTCGACGCGTCACCGCTGCGCGAGCTGAATTTGATGACCACCAAGCCGTTCCTGTACGTGTTCAACTCCGACGAGTCCGTGCTGACCGACGATGCCCGCAAGGCCGAGCTGTGCGCGATGGTCGCACCCGCCGACGCGGTGTTCCTCGACGCGAAGATCGAGGCCGAGCTCCAAGAGCTGGACGACGAGTCGGCCGCCGAGCTGCTGGAGTCGATCGGGCAAACCGAGCGTGGCCTGGATGCGTTGGCGCGGGCCGGCTTTCACACCCTCAAGCTGCAGACCTACCTGACGGCTGGCCCAAAAGAGGCGCGCGCGTGGGTGATTCACCAGGGCGACACCGCTCCGAAGGCCGCCGGGGTGATCCACACCGACTTCGAGAAGGGTTTCATCAAGGCCGAGATCGTGTCCTACGACGACCTGATCGCCGCGGGTTCGATGGCCGCGGCCAAGGCCGCCGGCAAGGTCCGCATGGAAGGCAAGGACTACGTCATGGCCGACGGCGACGTGGTGGAGTTCCGGTTCAACGTCTAAACGCCTACATCGAAGAGCATGGCCGAGTACATCTAGAAGTCGGTAGATGGCTTGTGGCAACGTGATTGCGGTGACGCAGCGGGAGTGTCCGTGCCGAGGATAGATATTTCCGTTTGCCCGACTTGCTGCGCTTGCCACGTCAAGACGAGCTTGCGTCGTGACTCGCTGAGTAGCCTGATCGTGTGGACAAACCGCTGGTAATCTCGACTGAGCTTTATAAGTACTGGCACGTCGATTTCCAGGACGAGACCATTCGAATTGTTTGTCAAGACGGTCAGATCATCGAGGAGGAACTGGAATCCGGGTCCAGGACTAGGGGCTCCCAGATCGCTAGTTCGACCTTTGATTGGGAAAAGTGGTGGGTCATGTCGATGACCACCAAGGGAGACCTGATCATTACCGAAGGGTTCAATCCTGCATGTCCGCCACCATTTAATGGCCGGCCTTCTATCTACCTTGATCAGAATCGCTGGCGGACCGTTTCTGACGTGCTGCACAATCCAACTCGAGTAAATGACGCTACTGAAAGCCGCGCGGCTCAAGGCCTCATCGATCTTGCCAGTGACGGCCGCATCGTCCTTCCGTTATCCATGGGGCACATGCTGGAGACGGAGGGCCTCTTCGGCGAGCGCCGATACGAGGTGGGACTGACCATGGCCAAGCTAGCTGGTGGGTGGCAGATTCGGCATCCACTCGACATCTGGAAGCATGAGGCTGAACTGACGATTCGAGGTCATCTCAGGCTCTTGGAGGGTGCGCCCGCTGTTCATCCCGTTTCGACCGAGCCTGGCGCGCTCTTCGGAAGTGACACAACGCTGGGTATCAGCGATGAGATGTCTGACGCAGATAAGTTTCTGGCAATGTTGACGATGCCGTGTGTGGTTCTGGATGCACTGATTGATCCCGAGCGTGCTCCGAAGCATCAGCTTGCAAAGTGGGTTGACCATCACTTGCGTATTACGGCCCAGATGCATGCGGAGAGGGTTCCGAAGCACCAGCGTCGTCGGCTCGCTAGGCGTCGTTACTGGAACGAGAACATCGGCTTCTATATGGCTGCTTACAAACGATTGACGCGCGCTACAGTCTTCCCGATGTTCAGCGACAACGAATTGGAAGAGTTGCTTTCATCTTCGCCCATGGTCGGGTTGTTATCCGAGCTCTTCGTGCGCCGATTCATTGATCATCAAACCAAGTGGAGTCGTAATGACTTGATCGACATGCTCCACCTTTCGAGTGCTGCGGCGTATACCGATTACGTGTGCGCCGAGGTGCACACTGGAACACAACTTCGCCAAGCCCAACGAACGATGGGGAGAAAGGAGACAGTGTTCACAAATTTCGAAGAATTGGTCGAGGCTGTTCAGGGAGACGTCGCTAGGCCGTGAACACTGAGTCCTTGAGTGGCAACGCCGAGCGTTCCCGTCCCGATACTTCTGGGCTTGACGAGGCGGAAGCGTTGAGTTGTCGGCGGGGCGGAGTTCGCTTCCAAGTGCCGCTATATCGAGTTAGCGCACCTGCGCCGCGAGCCGGTCTGACTGAAAAATGGTGAAGTTCCGGTTCAGCGGATAGGTTGAGCCAAGGCGTTACGGCTCGGGCGTTAATCGGTATATTCTCTAAGGATCGGACCCGTGCTTACGACCCGACTTTTCGCCGCATGGAGCGGCTACCCGCCGTGATCGTTGGTCGTAAGTAGGTGTCGTCGAGCGACGGCAAATTGCCTATTGAGCGGGCATTTCGCGGACCGTGTCACTCGTTCGACGGAGGTTTTTCAAGCTTACTGCTGGCTTCGGTCCTCGATTCGGATGCTGCAAGACAAAAGTCGTCATTGATCTTGATGACCAGCGCGACGGTCAGTCGCAACGCAGTGATATAGGTGTGGAAGTGCACATCCTCGCCATCCGCGTTGCCTTGCGCACCGTGAAGGTATTTGTTCCGCAACTGAGGCCCATTACTGAAGTCCACCCCATTGAGAAAGTAGTTGAAGTACTGTGCTTCCGCCGCGGTCAGCAACGAGGAACGGCGCGTGGCCCAACCTTTCGTAACCATGGCGTCCGCCTCCGCTCGTCCGGTTTCTGACAGGTGGTAGTAGCTCGCTGCCTGAGTCGTGAACAGTGCCTTAAGGATTGCGAACCGTTCCACGCTCGCGAACTGAATGCGCGTTCCAGTGTCCTCAAGAATTCCCTGTTCGGTGAGGTGGTCGATGCTGGGCTTCTGATGCTCTCGGAAGTCGTCGTACGTCACTCGATTCTTCAGAATGAGGCTGGCTGCGTCATGCGCCATCAGGTTCTCGCTGATGTGATTCAGTGTCGACTGGTCAGAGAACAACAGGTGAAGGATGCCGACGATCTTCTTGTCTTCGGAGCTATAGACGTACTTGCCGTCGAGAAGACTCGGTATGTCCTTGTATCGGACCTGCTCGGACCCCATAGTGAGTAGATCGCGGTCGACTTCGCCGTCCCTGGCGAACAGCGTGAATTGGCCTGTGACGCTTTCCATCTCGGCGAATAGGTGTCTCACCTTCTGGAGATAGGACGACCCGTTGTCCGACGGCGTAAATGAGAAATTCGCAGCGCCGAAATCCGCAACAAGGTACTCCTCGAAAAACCAAGCGATGACGCGCTCAAGGTCGATGTTCTTCGATTCGAGGAAGTGGTGGTACATGCGTGTCTGGAGAAGGGTCAGCATGTCGATGGCCCGAAAGGCTGCGCCGATCTTGTACTCAGTTATCCCTGTGGTCCCCATCATTCGTTCCAACACACCTAGATGGGCCGGATAGGACGGAAGGACTAGCAGCACCTGATGGTCAGCGAAGCCGAATAGGTGCTGAAAGTTGTTGAGAATGCCACAGTTGTCGGACGATTCTTCCAACCAGGGACCGCTGTATGTGTATCGAGAAACCAAATCCGAGGTACCTAGGTCGGACTTGACCAGTTCATCTTGATTCCCGGAGATAGCCACGTCGCAGCCGATTCTGATGCCACCATTCTCGGCGAAGAACGTCGCGGTCATTTCATCGCCGCGTCGCTTGGCGTGCAACTTGAGCTTGGCGTCGATTCCGGCCTGAGGGTTCTCGGTGGCGGTCGCAACCAGCCTGACGTAGTTCGGGTTCGCATCCTCACTCGCGACGTATGCCTCCAGCAGCTCGCGAGCGTCGGCTGGCGTAAAGCTCGGTGGAAGGTGGATCTCTTCTCGCACGTCGTCCCACAAGTATTTCCGAACCAGGTGTTCGGCACCGTGGCGCGAACCGCGCAGCTCATCCCGGATCTCGGCGTCGTACGCCTGGACAAGCTTCTTGGTCGCGAGCATATCCCCAAGAGTGACGCCTGCCTTGGCTAAAGCCGGAAGTACCGTCGCGCTGTCGCAGCGTTCAAAGGCCTTGTATCGGCCAAGGAGGTCCAGAAGGTCGCCGAGGTAGTCGAGACCAACGTCCATTACGACGGCCGCAAATTCTCTATTGCTGATCGTTGAAAAGAACCGTGCTACTGCGCTACGGATCTGTGGAACTCGGGCCTTGGCCGCATTGCGCTTCTCTTCCGAGTAGCCGTTCGGAAAGAACTCGCATTCGAGGTACTGCTGCACGTTGTGGAGCTCAAGGATGTCTTCAGTGCTCGTCGGGACATTCTCAGGGTCGAACCGCTCAGCAAGTTCGGCCACGCGCCGGATGTGCCAGCCTGTCGCCAAGTCATTTGCGCCATAGAAGCGAACCCGCAGCGGGGCCGCATCCTCCTCAACCACTTAATGACCTCACTTCGCCTCGCGCAGCCCGGACGCCTCAATTGTGGTGCACAGGTATGACAGATGACTTCCCGCGCGGCGTCTGGGATGTGCTGGAGGGATAGGTGACATCGGAGGCACCGTGCGGTCGTTGCTCGCGTTGACGATGGACAGAATGGATTCTGCCGCGATTCCTTGATGCTGACCTGGCTGTAGAGCTGCTTGGGAAGTTCGGGAACTTGGAGACTCATGCCGCTCTCGGTGGTTGGGTGACGGCGCAGACGTTTATCGGTGTTGCAATATGGTGGAGTTCCGGTTCAACGTCTAAACGTCTGCGGTCAGAGTGAGTTACGAACGGGTGCCAGCAGGTGTACCTGATGCTGCCGTAGCTGTCCCCGGCAAGGTCTTGGACCTTGCCGGGTCAGGCAAGGTTGAGGTCGTTTGGCGTAATGAGCTGGGCGGCCTGACGTTCCGGTCTCACGGCCAGGAGCGGACGCGCTACATCAAGTGGCAATCTTATGCTGGCCTGCACTCGGCGGAACGCGGCGACGTGGACCTCGCCATGGAGTCCGAAAAGCTGCGATGGGCCGGTCAGTTCGTTTCAGTTCCCAGTGTCCTTGACTTCGGTGAGGACGGTGATGCTGCCTGGCTGGTCACCGAGGCGATCGACGCGACACCGGCCTGCGATCCACGATGGCGCGACGATCCGGAGGTTGCAGTTCGGGCCATCGCCACGGGGTTACGCCGGTTGCACGACACGTTGCCGGTGGAAGGCTGTCCCTACCGCGGCGGTTGGTCGTCATGCGAGCCGTCGGAGCCGGCGCAGAGCCTGGTGGTCTGTCACGGCGACCCATGCGTGCCGAACACCCTGCTGAACAGTGCGGGTGAGTTCGCCGGGCACGTTGACCTCGCCGGCCTTGGTGTTGCGGATCGATGGGCCGACCTGGCCATCGCGGCCTACAGCATCAGTTGGGATGTGAACTTCGGGACGAGCTACGACGACCTGTTCTTTGAGGTCTACGGAATCGACCCGGACCCGGAACGTATTCGGTTCTACCGCGAGCTCTGGGACGGTGACTAACCTTGCTCCGCGGTGACCTGGTGGCGGCCCGCTCGCGGAGAGCCCTCAGTGAGTGGGCAATCCGCTTCGCGGCCAGTTGGAGGGACGGTATTCGGCGCGCCGAGGCGAGTTTCGCGTCATTTACCGGATTTTCGATGAACGGGTGGTGGTCCGCGTCATCCACATCGCGCATCGCCGCGACGTTTATCGGTGAGGCGGTGTCATCGAGTTCTGCTTCAAAAGCAACAATAAGGAGGAACGATGCGGTGGCGGGGCGTGTGTCACGTCGAGTTCGCGGTGTTGGACTACGACCACTCGATCGCGTTCTACGACGCGTTGTTCGGCTGGCTCGGGTACAGCAGCTTCTCGTCGCTCAACATGGAGTACGAGTCGACGTATTACATGACGCGTAATGTCAACCCGCACAGCTACATCGGCATCCAGCCCGCCCGCACCGGTGGAAAGTTGACGCATTCCGACCAGGCGGTCGGTATCAACCACATCGCGTTGTGGGCGCGCAGCAGAGCAGAGGTCGACCGCTTCCACCGTGAATTCTTGGTCGAACGTGCTATCCCCGTCACCGACGAGCCCAAGGACTACCCGCAGTATTGGCCCGGCTACTACGCGGTGTTCTTCAACGACCCGATCAACGGGATTCACTGGGAGTTGGCTTGGGTGCCGAAAGTACCCACGCCTCGCCAACTTTGGGCGTTCTATCGGGCGATCCGCGCTTTCGCGAAGAGTCGGCCGGACCTGGCGAACACCGTCCCGGGCGTCACGTTGCAGGCAAGGAGAACCCTGCCGGACCGATGACCGCCGTCGTTGTCGGAGGCGGCGGATAGCATCCTTCGCGCACGACACCCACACCGCCAGGGGCCTGCAGGAGGAGCGCATGAAGTTCGTATCGACTCGCATCATCACCGCCGACGTGAAGCGGCTGGTGGGTTTCTACGAGATGGTCACCCAAATCGCGGCCGTGTGGGGCAACGAGTTGTTCGCGGAGATTTCGACCCCGGCCGGCACCCTGGCCATCGGTAGCGACAAGACGGTCCCGCTGTTCGGGAACGGATCCGCCGAACCGGCAGCGAACCGGAGCGCAATCGTGGAATTCATCGTGGACGACGTGGACGCCGAATACGAGCGGCTCCGCGAGCGTGTCACCGAGGTCGTGACGACGCCGACGACCATGCCGTGGGGCAACCGCGCGTTGTTGTTCCGGGATCCGGATGGAAACCTCGTCAACCTGTTCACTCCCGTGACCGACGAGGCGCGCGACAAGTTCGGGTTGAACGACCTCTAGCGCAATGGGGCGGTCGAACGCCTCGCGGGACGGATGCCGGGGCCGTGGCCGCTCCTCGACGCCGTAGTGGGGCTGGATGATCCTCGTCGACACCGCGGTGTGCGACGTGAGGTAGTGCTCGACCTCCTCGGGAGTCTTCGCCAGTTTCCGGCCGTCCAGCGCGCCGAAATCCTCCACCTCACCGATCAACGCAAACTGTATGGACGTGGTCTCAGTGCGGTCGAAGCCCCGCTTCAATCTCTCAGGCAACCGGCGAAGGAACAGATCGAGGGGGGACCTGCACGTTCCAAACGATCCCAACAACTACTTGCCCGGATCCCAATCCGGGGAAATCCTTGGGAGATGGCGACTGTCAAGGGGACGGGATCGTGGCTGCGGCGGGCTGCGCGTGTGTTGGTGGGCAGCGGATTGGCGCTGTCCATTTTGGGACTGGCCGGCGGCCCGGGTGCGCAGGCGGCACCGGCCCCGACGGATCACTGGTGCCCGGGCGATCAATGGAGCCCGGCGTGGGGCAGCGTCTTGGACTGGGACTGGAATCGCTGCCACGATTGGCAACATCCCGGCGGCCCGACCGGCCCGTCGGGCTGGGGGCCTTGGGGACCCCCGCCGGCGTGGGCGCCCCCACAACCACCTCAACCGGCGTGGGCCCCGGGGGCTCAACTGATGTGGAACCCGACTGATGCCGATTGGGGCCTCTGGAACAACGGGATATGGACGCCCATCTGAGCAGACGCGTTTGGCGGCTCTAGCGATCGGCCCTCCCAGCGTTGGGTGAACTGCGGCCGACGACGACTGCGCCGAGCGGCCCGAGATTGGTCGCGAGGCCACCTGATGAGTGACGCGACGGGTCTGGGGGTATCCCCGGGAAACGGGATCGCTTGAATGCGAGCAATTTGCCGCCAAAAATATACCCGTGTGTAATAACTTTGCTTTAGCTGCGGCGCACCTCATTGTTGGTTTACCGAATGACCTGCGCCACAAATTTTGGTTTGCAATAAATGTTATTGCTAGCCTCGCTGCCCATGGTCGTTATTGCAACATTGATGTCGTTGATCAATCAGGTCTCCGGCACCCCGTATATCGCGGGTGGAGATTCTCCCGCCGGGACTGATTGTTCGGGTCTCGCTTCTTGGATTGCGAATGCCGCAACCGATAGGCCAGTTTTTGGGGATCGATTTAATACCGGAAACGAAGAAGCTGCATTGTTGGCGCGTGGGTTCCAATATGGGACCGCGCCCAACGCCTTGGTCATCGGATGGAACGGTGGCCACACCGCGGTGACCCTGCCCGACGGAACGTCGGTGGCCAGCGGGGAGCGCGGCGGTGTGCACGTCGGCGGCCCGGGCGCCTACCAGGCAGGATTCACGCATCACATGTTCCTTCCGGTGGAGCTGGAGGACGGTGGCGCGCCGCCGCCGCCGGACGCGTTGCCGCCGCCACCGGACGCCTTGCCGCCGCCACCGGACGCACCTCCGCCTGCGCCGGACGCGCCGCCCCCGCCGCCGGATGCCCCTCTGCCTCCGCCGGAAGAGCCGGCCGTCTTAATCGATGCTCCGGCGCCGCCGATGGATGCCCCGCCGGCACTCTGATGTTTTTATCCGGCGACGCGGTAATTGCGGATTCATAACAAATGAAATGAATGCCGCCGGCCATTTGGTTAGTTTTTTCCGGCGGTGGGCGACGGCCAGCCCACTGTTCGGCAGAATAGTGAAATGACGCCGGCGCCCGGTCGAGTGTGAGCTGCGACACTTCGCTCCCGAAAGTGGCGGAAGTGTGCGCCGCGGCGAAAGTTTCGCATGGGTTGTTTGTGACTCGTGAGCACACTTTGCTGTTGGAATCGCTGACCGGAAATCGCGCCCGGCATCCCGACCGGGCCGTGCGCCCGCCGGATAAGCTGGCGCTGCCCGCGGTGCGGGCATACGGAAACCGGCGAACCAAGGCGGGGCCGCATGATCTTCATCGTCGTCAAGTTCGAAACCAAGCCCGAGTGGACCGACCGATGGCCTGAACTCGTCGCCGCGTTCACCGCGGCGACTCGCGCCGAGGAAGGCAACCTGTGGTTCGAGTGGTCGCGCAGCCTGGACAATCCGGCGGAGTACGTCTTGGTGGAGGCGTTCCGGGACGGTGATGCGGGCGGCGTCCACGTCAACAGCGATCACTTCAAGCGGGCGATGCAAGAACTTCCGCAGGCGCTGAAGTCCACGCCCAAGATCATCAACCAGACGGTCGATGCCACCGGCTGGTCCGAGATGGGTGAAATGTCGGTCGGCTAGCTGCACCGGCCACGGACGTCGGCGACCGGATTCACACCCTCAACGTCGCCGCGCCGCGATGTTGCCGATACGAGGATCGGCGACCCCGACGTCCCGGTCGAACGCGGCGACCTGATCGTTCCAGCTGCGGAACTCGGTGTCCCACCCGAGGTCATTGAGCCAACGCTCGGTGTCGAACTCGGCACCGACGCCCGGGGCGGCAGTCGTCGCGGGGACGGTTGCCTCCCCGGCGACGAGGGCTCGCAGATCCCGGTACCGGGCGTCGTCGGGGTCACTGATGAAGCGGCCGACGCCGAAGAGACTGCCCGGCGCGGACAATCCCGTCAGAGTCCGCACAACGCGCTGGTTCCACTCCTGTGTCAGGAAACCGAGCGTGCCTTCATCAACCCAGTAGGCCGGTTCTTCCGCACGAAAGCCGTTCTCGCGCAGCGGCGTAACCCAGTCGTCGCGTAGATCGGCGGCTACGACGTGTCGTCGGCAATTCGCGACCGCCCCGGCGTCGTGCAAGACCGGCTCTTTGAATGCAAAGAGCTCGGCGAGGTCGATCTCGAACACGGCGACGCGGGGTGGCAATCCCATCCGGAACGCCCGGGTGTCCAATCCCGCACCCAGCAGCACGATCTGATCGATACCCGCCTCGACCGCTTCGCGAACGCGGTCGTCGACCAACCGCACCCCCACGGTGCGGCCCTCAAAGAACCCGTCCGCGAGCGTTTCCAGCTGTGCCCAACGCTCTGCGGTGAAGCCCGCGCGCGCCGCGTCGACGAAATGCCGCGCCAGCGGGTCGTTGTACAGCCGGTCGGGCCGGCCGGACTCGCGGGCGCGAATGACGGCGACGCCGATGGCCGTCAGCGCGACGCCGTCAACGGGCACGCGCGATACGTCGTCAGACACCCTTCCCCCCTAGCCAGCTTGCCGACTAGCCCACCATGATCTCGATTTCCCCGCCCAGCGCGTATCCCGGTGCGAGCGGCAGACTGTTACCGCTCCAGAACGAGCCCGGGTCGAACCAATTCGAGTACTTCTCCGTGGTCATCAAACCCATTTCTTCGTAGGTGATGGCCACCGTCTCCGCGCAGTAGGCCGCTTCCAGGCCGAGGCGCTGGCGCTCCTTGCGCCGCTGCGTCGACTCCCGAACCTTCTTGTCCACGACCGGGATTCCGCGCGCCCAGTCGTAGGCGTTCGGCAGCCGCCCGCGCAGCCACCGGCCGGTCAGGCGCATGGTGGTCGGAAACGCGGTGCCGTCCATGCGGGCGATGACCCGCAGCAGCGTGTTCTCTTGCTCGCGGGTGGCCGGCGGAGTCAGCTGGCGCAGCCAGCATCGCTGGTGGTAGCGCTGGGTCCACTGCACGACGGATTGCTGTAGATCGTTGAGTTGCACGCCACGGTGGTTCGTCCCCGTCCACAGGTCGACGAGCTTGCCACCCAGTTCGGCATGCCAGATCAGGGGCGGCAGGTCATCGATGGCCACCGTCATGCCCACGTGGTTCACCGGGCTGTTCGTCAAGGTCTGGATGGCGCGGTCGGGTCCCGAACCGCCGCGAAACAGCCAAAGGTCGCCCGTGCGGGTTTCCTCGAGCGCCTGGTTCAAGGTGAGCATGTTCGTGTAAGCCCGTTCGCCGCTGCAGCTTTCGCCGATCTCATCGTCATCATGAGCCCGCCTGCACGTCGCGGCTGTGCGTTGCGGGCACACAAGTCAATCACAACCAGCGCACCACGACGGTGCTACGCATAGCCTGGTGTCATGCGCAGTGTGTGGAAGTGGGTGGGACTGGCGGGTGCCGCCGGGGTCGTTGCCGGGGGCGTGCTGGTGGCTCGCGACCAGCGCAAGCGGCGTGCCTACACCGCCGACGAGGTCCGGGATCGGCTGCATCAGCGGCTGGCCGAATTCGACGGGGAAGGCCTTCAGTCCGGGCCGGGATCGGCCGAGGGCGCAACGGCGAACAACCGATAGCTGCCCGAAAACCCCTTCAACTCGACGTCGCGGCCGTCGTCGAACCGGATGCCATCGCAGTCCGAAACCGCGTCCCGCACCGGCTTGCTCACCAGGATCTCACCACCGGCGGCTTGTGCCGCGACCCGCGCCGCCATGGCGACGTTGCGGCCGAACAAATCATCGCCGCGGCGCACCGATCGGCCCATATGTATGCCGATTCGAACGCGAATCTCCTCGTGCCGCTTGCGGTTTGCGCCTCGTCGCAACTCGCGCTGCAGGTCGATACCGCACCGCACCGCCTGTTCGGCGCGCGCGAACGCGATCATGAATCCATCACCCTGACTTTTCACCACATGGCCGGACCGTCGCCGCACAAGATCCGAGACCAACTTGTCGTGCGAGCTGATCAGTTTGACCCAGGCCCGGTCGCCGATCCGCTCATTCAGTGCGGTGGATTCTTCGATGTCGGAGAACAGGATCACCACCTTGCCGTCCGGCGTGACGCGCGCAAGGTCGGGCCGTTCGACTTCGGCCCAGTCCGCGAGGTCCTCGATCGAGCTGCGCACGGCCGCGCCGAAGCCCTCCTTGCGCACCAGGTTGGCGGTGTTCCACACCGTCTTCACGGCTTCGCGACCGCCCGACAGCAACCAGCTGCGGGCGTCGTTTCGCTGGCGCAGCTCGTCGAGTTCGCGGTGACTGCGCGCCAGCAGCTGCCACAGCACCACCAACCCGATGGCCTCGATGGCAGCAAACCCGGCCAGAATGTAGACCGAGACATGCAGCGCGTCGCCCATGCGGTCATCCTTGCAAGGCTGTGGTCCGCCGAGGTTGTCGGCCCTGTGAGCAGTGTCTAGGGTTGAGTCCGCCGGCCGCGGGTAGTGATCTCAGGGGCGCCCCATTAGGTGACTTTCGGGAGGAGCGGTTTTGGCCGACGGCGACAGTAACCCATCTGACCTGTTGGTGATCTTCGGAATCACCGGCGACCTGGCGCGCAAGATGACGTTTCGGGCCCTGTACCGCCTCGAGCGCCGCGACGAGCTGAACCATCCGATCGTGGGCGTGGCCAGCGACGACATCACGACCGAGCAGCTGCTGGACCGGGCGCGCGACGCCATCAAGAAGTCGGGCGAGAAGTTCGACGACGCGGTGTTCGAGCGGCTGGCCGGTCGGCTGTCCTACTTGCACGGCGACGTCACCGACGCCGATCTCTACAAGCAGCTCGCCAAGAAGATCGGCTCGGACGCCCATCCGCTCTACTACCTCGAGATGCCGCCGGCATTGTTCGCGCCCATCGTGGAGAACCTGGCGAAGGCCGACCTGCTGGAGGGGGCGCGGGTGGCGATCGAAAAGCCGTTCGGCCACGACCTGGAGTCGGCGCGCGACCTCAACGCCCGGCTGCGCGCGGTGCTCGACGAAGACCAAATCCTGCGCGTGGACCACTTTCTGGGCAAACAACCCGTCGAGGAACTGCAGTACCTGCGGTTCGCCAACAACGCTCTGGCCAAACTGTGGGACCGCGAGAGCATCTCCGAAATCCACATCACCATGGCCGAGGACTTCGGGATCGAGGACCGCGGCAAGTTCTACGACGCGGTAGGTGCGCTTCGCGACGTCGTGCAAAACCATCTGCTGCAGGTGCTCGCGCTGGTCGCCATGGAGCCCCCGGTCGGCGCCGGCGACGACGACCTGAACGACAAGAAGGCCGAGGTTTTCCGGGCCATGCCCGCGCTGGACCCGGAACGCTGCGTCCGTGGACAGTACCGCGGTTATACCGAAGTCGCCGGAGTGGCAAAGGATTCCACCACCGAGACCTACGTCGCGCTGCGCACCGAGATCGACAACTGGCGCTGGGCCGGAGTGCCGATCTTCCTGCGCGCCGGCAAGGCGCTGCCGGAAAAGGTCACCGAGGTCCGGATGTTCCTGCACCACGTCCCCGGGTTTTCGTTCCTGCCCAACCGGCGGCCACCCGATCCCAACCAGATCGTGCTGCGCATCGACCCCGACCCCGGGATGCGGCTGCAGCTGTCGGCCCAGGTTGGGGATTCGTGGCACGACGTTCACCTGGACTCGTCGTTCGCCGAGGATCTCGGCGAGCCGGTACGCCCCTACGAACGGCTGCTCTACGCCGCGTTCAATGGAGATCGCCAGCTGTTCGCCCGGGAGGACGCCATCGAAGAGACGTGGCGGATCGTGCAGCCGTTGCTGGACAAGCCGGGTCGAATCCACCACTACGACCAAGGTTCCTGGGGCCCCGAGGCCGCCGAAGCGCTGGTGCGTGGTCACCACACCTGGCAGGAGCCGTGGCTGCCGCGCAGCACGGCCGCGAAACAGTAAGGAGACTGGAGACACGATGCAGCTTGGGATGATCGGCCTCGGCCGGATGGGCGCCAACATCGTCCGGCGCGTGGTCACCGGCGGACATGAATGCGTGGTCTACGACCACAACCCCGACGCGGTCGAGGCGATGGCGGGGGAGGACAAGACCACCGGGGTGTCCTCGCTGCAAGAGCTCGCCGAGAAGCTGACGGCGCCGCGCGTCGTGTGGGTGATGGTGCCGGCCGGGACGATCACCACCGGGGTGATCGACGAGCTGGCCAAGACCCTCGAGTCCGGCGACATCGTCATCGACGGCGGGAACTCCTACTACCGCGACGACATCACTCACGCAAAAACGCTGTCGGAGAAGGGAATTCATTTCCTGGATTGCGGCACCAGCGGCGGGGTGTGGGGCCGCGAACGTGGATACTGCCTGATGGTCGGCGGCGACGACGAGGCGTTCGCGCGCGCCGAGCCGATCTTCGCCACCGTCGCACCGGGCGTCGACGCGGCCCCGCGCACACCGGGGCGCGACGGCGAGGTCGCGACGTCGGAGCAGGGGTACCTGCACTGCGGGCCGGCCGGCGCCGGGCACTTCGTGAAGATGGTGCACAACGGCATCGAGTACGGCATGATGGCCTCGCTCGCCGAGGGTCTGAACATTCTGCGCAATGCCGACATCGGCAAGCACATCCAGGAAGGCGACGCGGAAACGGCGCCGCTGTCGAATCCGGAGTTCTACCAGTACGACTTCGACATCCCCGAGGTCGCCGAGGTGTGGCGGCGCGGCAGCGTCATCGGCTCCTGGCTACTGGACCTGACCGCGATCGCGCTGCACGAATCCCCGGAGCTGAAGGAATTCTCCGGGCGCGTCTCGGACTCCGGAGAGGGCCGCTGGACCTCCATCGCGGCGATCGACGAGGGAGTCCCCTCGCCGGTGTTGACCACCGCGCTGCAGTCGCGCTTCGCCTCGCGGTCGCTCGATGACTTCGCCAACAAGGCGCTCTCGGCGATGCGTAAGCAATTCGGCGGGCACGCGGAGAAGCCGGCGAACTAGCGTTTGACGAACTTCACCACGGCGTCGCTGAACGCGTCGTTGTCGTCGCCCGCGGCGGTGTGCCCGGCGTTGGACAGCTCGACGAACTCCGCGCGCGGCACGGTGGCCAGGAAGTGCCGAACGCCCTCGGGACTCACCACGTCGGACAGCTTGCCGCGGATCAGCAGGACCGGAATCCTCAGGTTCTTGGCGGCCTGCTCGAAGCTCTCGGTGCGCAGTTCGGGATCGTCACCGGGCTTGGTCATGAACGCCGGGTCCCAGTGCCAATACCAGCGGCCGTCGCGCAGGCGCAGGTTCTTCTTCAGCCCCTCGGGGCTGCGGGGCTTGCTCCGGTAGGGCAGGTAAGCGGCGACGGCGTCGGCGGCCTGCTCCAGCGACTCGAACCCGTCGAGGCCGCTGAACATGAAATCGCGGATGCGGGCGCTGCCGCCCTTCTCGAATCGGGGTACCACGTCGACGAGCACCAAGCGGGTCACCTTCGCCGGGCCGGCCCGGTGCGCGGCGAGGATGCCCGTCAGCCCGCCCATGCTCGCCCCGATGATCGTCACGGGCCGCCCGATCGCCTCCAGGACCCGCAGGACGTCGCCCGTCAACGTCTCGATTTCGTAGTCGGCATCGGGTGAGCGATCGCTGTCACCGTGCCCCCGCGAGTCCAGGGCCACCACGTGCAGCCCCTCGTCGGCCAGGGTCTGACCGGTGTTCTTCCACGAAAACCGGTTCTGCCCGCCGCCGTGCAGCATCAGGATGCTCGGCCGGCCGGCGGCGTCGGCGCCCCGATTCCATTCGTCGGCGACCAGGGTGATGCCCTTGTAGCCGGCAAACTCAACCGTCTCGGGGCTGCTGCTGACGGTACTCATGCGTCCTGACGTTACATAGGCCACATAAGCACTCTTGCGGGGGTCGACGACGCGATGACTTTCCGTGTTCGTGGGGGTCTGTCTGACAAACCCCCACCAGCGATCCCAGGAGGCCACGCAGATGCCATCGATCACCCCGTCGTTATGGTTCGACGACAACCTGGAGGAAGCGGCCAGCTTCTACACCGAGGTGTTCCCGAATTCCCACATCGAGGGGCTCAACCGGACCACCGAGGCCGGGCCGGGGGAGCCCGGCACCGTCCTGTCGGGCAGCTTCGTGCTCGACGGTGCACGGTTCATCGGGATCAACGGCGGCCCGCACTTCCAGTTCAGCGAGGCGGTGTCGTTCACGATCCACTGCAAGGACCAGGACGAGGTCGACTACTACTGGGACCGGTTGACCGACGGCGGCGAGGAATCCCAGTGCGGCTGGCTCAAGGACCGCTTCGACCTGAGCTGGCAAATCGTCCCCGACCGGCTCTATGAACTGATCGGCGATCCCGATCGGGACCGGGCGGCGGCGGTCACCCGAGCGATGTATGGCATGCGCAAGATCATCATCGCCGAGCTGGAAAGGGCCGCAGAGGCGTCCGGCGATCCCGTCCGATGAGTCTTCGTCTGCCGAAATCGGTTGCTATAGGCACCATCTGAAGAACATCCCGCTCCGGTCGGTGCGTCGCGGAGCCGCACGGGTTAGGTTTGTCCGTGCGGACGCGCCGAACAGGAGTGGATATGGCGGACAACGCGAGATGACCGAGCCGCGGTGGATCGACGTGCCGGGACCTCCCGGGGATCTCAAGGCGCTGACCTGGGGACCCGCCGACGGCCCGATTGCCGTATGCCTGCACGGCTTTCCCGACACGGCCTACGGCTGGCGCAAGATGGCCCCGCTACTTGCGGCGGCGGGCTGGCGGGTCATCGCGCCGTTCATGCGCGGATACGCGCCCTCGTCCATTCCCGACGACGGCAGCTATCACGTCGGGGCGATCATGGACGACGCCCTGCGGGTGCGGGAGGCCGCGGGGGGAACCGACCGCGACGTGGTGATCGGCCACGACTGGGGTGCGCTGGCGGCCACCGGTCTGGCCGCGATGCCCAACAGCCCGTTCACCAAAGCCGTGATCATGTCGGTGCCGGTCTCGGCCGCATTCCGTGGCCAGGTGAGCGAGCGGGGCCGGCTGGCCCGTCAGCTACCGCGTCAGCTGCTGCGCAGCTGGTACATGTTCTACTTCCAATTGCCTTTGCTGCCAGAGCGTTCCGCGCGCTGGATCTTGCCTCTGCTGTGGCGGCGATGGTCGCCGGGGTATCGCGGTGCCGACGAGGATTTGCGACACGTCGACGCCGCGATCGGCACACCGGAAAGTTGGCGCGCGGCGCTGGGAACGTACCGGGCGACGCTGCGCAACACCAAGCCCCCGCAGCGGTACGCCGAATTGAACGAGCGCTGGACCGAGGCGCCCATCCTGCCGAGCCTGTATCTGCACGGCCGCGACGACGGTTGCATGACTTCAGCTTTCGCGCATTGGACGGAGAAAGTGCTGCCGCCCGGAAGCGACGTGGCCATCATCGATCACGCCGGGCATTTCCTGCAGCTCGAACAGCCCGAGAAGGTGGCCGAGCGGGTGCTTGCGTTCGTCGGCTCACCCGGCTGACGCCATGACTGCGCGCCGGATGGCCGCCGTCGACGCGCAGTTCTACTGGATGTCGGCGAAAATCCCCAGCGACGAGTTCCTGCTCTACGCCTTCGACGGCGCGCCCGCCGACCTGGGCCGAGCCGTCGAACAGGTTCGCGGCCGCGCCGACGCATGCCCCGGCCTGTCGGTGCGGGTCCACGACCGGTCCGCGCTGAGGTATCCGCAGTGGGTTTCCACTCGGGCCGTGCCGGAGCAGATCGTGTGCCAGGAACTCGCCGATCGCACCTGGGATGGCTGCCTGGCGGCGGTGGCCACGCTTGCCGACAGCCAGCTGGACGTTCGCCGGATGCCCTGGCGGCTGCACGTGTTCACGCCGGTCCTCGGCATCCCGGGCGTCGACGGCCCGGGCGCGGTAGCGGTCGTGCAGATCGCGCATGCGCTGGCCGACGGGGGCCGCGGTGCGGCGATGGCGGCCTGGCTCTTCGGCCGGCACGTTCCGGTGCCCGAGGTGCGACGGCTATCGGCGGGGTTCCTGCCGTGGCGGGCCGTGCAGGCGGCCCGCGGCCACCGCCGCCAGGTCCGCGATATCCGCGCGGGCCTGTTGACGGCCGGGGCCGGGCCGCGGCCGCTGCTGGCGACGAACACCCGCCCGGACGGCGCCCGCTCGGTGCGCACTCTGGTGCGTCCCCGCGCGCAGCTGCGCGGGCCCACCGTCACCGTCGGGGCGCTCGCCGCCGTGTCGACGGCTCTGCATCGTCTGCTCGGACCCGGATCCGAGTCGTTAGGGGCGGAAGTCCCGATGGCCAAACCCGGTGCGCCGCATGCTAATAACCACTTCGGGAACGTGGTTGTCGGGCTGTACCCGCAGCTGGACCTGGATGCGCGGCTGCGGCGGATCGCGGCCGACCTGGCCAACGGCCGGCGCCGCTTCGAGCATCCGGCCACCCGCGCGGCCGACCGGGCCTTCGCCGCGGTGCCCGCACCGCTTTTGCGTTGGGGCATCAACCAATTCGACCTCGACCAGCGTCCCACACAGGTGGCTGGCAACACCGTGCTGTCCAGCGTCTACCGCGGTGCGGCCGACCTGAGCTTCGGCGGCGCCCCGGTCGTGCTGACGGCCGGGTATCCGGCGCTGTCGCCGATGATGGGCCTGACGCACGGCGTGCACGGCATCGGCGACACCATCGCGATCAGCGTGCACGCGTCGGCGTCGGCCGTTCCCGATATCGACGCCTACGTGGCGCTGCTCGAGGCGGCCCTATAGCTATTGCGCGTCGCCGGATCGGGCCGCTTCCTCACGGGTCAGGCCGACGGCGACGATGAGTTCTTCGTGCAGTTCGAACCACACGGTGTGGTAGGAATCGACCAGCGGCCTGGTCAGCCACGCGGTCTGCCCCGCCTTGATTTTGTCCAGCGCCGCAGCGAGTTTCGTCGCGTAGGCGTTCAGTCGCGGTAGTTTTGCCGTGGCGGCCTCGACGATCGGCACGGCGCGGGCGTGCACGTCGTCGAGGCGGGCCAGCACCGCGGCGTCATACTCGGCATCGTCGTGGGCGTTGGGAACGCCGTCCGGGCCGCCCCTGAGCTGCCAATCCGTCACGAGGCGTTTGAAGTCGGCGTTGACGGCGCGAAAGTCGTCGTACACGGCGGCCATCGCGCCCGCATCGACGCCCTCGCGTTCCTGGGCCAGCAGCGCCGCCAACCTGTCGCGGCCGGCGGGGGTGATCTGCACGGTCGCGCCCTCGGCCAGCAGACCCGCCGCGGTCAGTTCCTCGAGGAGGGGGCTGAGGTCGCCGGGATCCACCCCCAACGTCGCGGCCAGGTCGGTTCTGCTCAGCCGACCTTTGAGCCGGACCCCTTGCAGCACACCCAATTCGGTCATGACGCCGCCCCTGCGGCCAGGCGCAGCGCGGTCAGCATGACGATCAGCGGGGTGGCCGAGACCACGTCGGTGTGTCCGCTGTCCATGGCGGCGCGCACGGCGGCCTCGGAGCTGTCGCCCAGGTGCGGATGGCCGCCGGTGATATGAGCGCGCAGCGGGCTGACGCGCCGCGCGATGTCGGCCAGCTCGCGCAGTTCCGGCGAATCGTCTTCCGACCAGGCGGACAGGCTCAAAAGTCCTTCGCGCACTTCGCCTTCGGCACCATCGACGGTGATCTGTCTGCCCGCCAGCGAGGCCGCCACGCCCTGACCGCAGCCCACCACCGCCACCCGGCCCAGTTCGCGGCTGACCACCGCCGCATGGCTGGCGGCGCCGCCGACCTCGGTGACAACGCCCTGCGCGGCCAGCATCCCTGACACGTCTTCTGGCCGGGTGTGATCGCGCACCAGGATCACCCGTTCGCCACGGTCGGCGGCGCGCAGCGCCTCGTCCACGTCGGTGTACGCCGTGCCCGATGCCACACCGGGACAGGCCGGCAGGCCCTTGGCCAAAAGCGGTGCCGCCAAGCGTATTTCGGGCTGAAGCGCGGGAAGCAGCAACCTCTGGACGTGTGCCGGGGTCACCCGCCGCAGTGTTTCCGCATCGTCGATGAGTCCCTCGTGGCGCAGCTGTAGCGCGGTGCGCACCGCCGCCTGCGCCGACCGTTCCGCCGCCCGCGTCTGCAGCAACCACAGTTTGCCCTTTTCGACGGTGAACTCGATCTCTTGGACGTCGGAGTCCAGCCGCTCCAGGGTGGCGGCGGCGGCGATCAGCTCGTCGTAGACGGCCGGCTGCTCATCACGCAGTGCGGTGATCGGTTCCACGTCAACCGATCCCGACACCACGTCGTCGCCCTGGCCTCCGGGCAGCCACTCGCCGAACGGCTCGTTGTCGCCGGTGATCGGGTTGCGTGAAATGAATGCCCCGGCACCGGAATTGGGGCCGAGGTTGCCGAACACCATCGCCTGCACGACCACGGCGGTGCCGTGCTGATCACCGAAACCGTAATGGGCGCGGTAGGCGACCGCGCGGGGCGAGTTCCACGAGGCGAACACCGCCTCGATGCCGGCGCGCAACTGCGCGTACGGGTCGGCCGGCACCTCGCGTTGGTCACCGCCGCCCACGATGCGCCGGTACATCGCGCAGAACCGCCGGCGGGTGTCGCGGGCGAACGCCGGGTTGCCGGCGGCCGCCAGCGCCTGCTCGACGTCGTCGTTGATGCCCAGGTCCAGGATGGTGTCCATCATGCCCGGCATGGACTGGGTGGCCCCCGAGCGCACGCTGACCAGCAGGGGGTGCGGTCCCCGTCCGAACGTGCGCGAGGTCTGCGTCTCGAGCCAGCCCATCCGGTCGAGCACGCCGTCCCAGATCGCGTCCATCGTCGCCGCGGGGTCGGCGAGATACCGCAGTCCCACCTCGGTGGTGATGCAGAAGGCGGGCGGCACCGGCAGCTGGTGGCGGCGCATCAGCTGGATGCCGTGGCCCTTGTTGCCCAGCAACTCGCGCGGGTGGCTCGATGTGCCGTCCAGCAACACCACGGAATGCTCGGGAGGCGCGGCCCTGCTTGACGCGGTTTGGTGGGCGCCGCCTCGTGCGGTACGAGCCGTGGTGCACCCCCTTTGTGGCTTAGCTACCGATGCCGACGTCGGAACGCCCGCTATGTTCCCACACGTACCAGCGGATAAAGCGCCGTAGCTGCTCGGCGGCTCTTGTCTTGCCACCCGCCCCATGATCTAGGTTTACAGTTATGACTTCATATGACACGTTCCATGACGTCGGAGTACTGATCCTGCGGCTGGTGTTGGGCGTGACGTTGGCCGCGCATGGCTACAACAAGTTTTTCGGCGGCGGCCGCATCCCGGGCACCGCGCGGTGGTTCGAGAGCATCGGCATGAAACCCGGAAAGTTCCACGCCACCGTGGCGGCGACCACGGAAATGGCCGCGGGCCTGGGTTTGGCGGTGGGGTTGCTCACCCCGATCCCGGCGGCGGGCTTCGTCTCGCTGATGCTGGTCGCGGCCTGGACGGTGCACCGCGCCAACGGCTTTTTCATCGTCAAGGAGGGCTGGGAGTACAACCTGGTGTTGGCGGTCAGCGCGGTGGTCGTGGCCACGCTGGGCGCCGGGAAGTACAGCCTGGACCACCTGGTCTTCGGGAAGAACTGGATGGACGGCTGGCACGGTCTGGCGATCTCGGTGGTGCTCGGACTGGCCGGGGCCATCGGCCAGCTGGTCATCTTCTACCGGCCGCCGGCCAAGCAAGTCGGCTAGCTCGCTCCTCTTTCGCCCAACGTCGAGTTGTTGGGCCGACGCGCGGGCGCTGCGCCCCACTAGTCGACGTTCGAGGCCGCCACCGCCGCCGTGTCCGCCGCGGTCACCTCGGCGGCGGCGCGCTCGCCGGAGCGAATGGCACCGTCGACCCACCCGCACATGACGGCCGAGCTCTCGGTGCCGGCCCAATGGATGCGACCGCAGGGTTCGCGCATGGTGTAACCGAATTCGGTCAGCACGCCGGTGGGGGCGTGGCTGATCATGCCGCCGCCGGAATACCGCTCCATTGTCCAGTTCTGCTCGTGGAATTCGCGATAGTCGTTCGCCTTGCTACCGAAGCGATCGACGAGTTCGCCGATGACGACCGCTTTGCGTTCCGCCTCGCCGAGCCTGCCCAGCCGTCGCGCGGCGGGTCCCTCGCTGATGACGCACATGACCCCCGGGCTCCCCGCGTCGGTGCAGGCGTCGATGGTCAGGGTGGCCGGCGATCCCGGCGCGGCCGTCTGGCCGGACAGCCCGTCGGCACGCCAGAAGGGCTCGTCGTAGACGACCGAGATCTTGATGACGGCGCCGCTCGGCATGCGCTGGTGCAGGAAGGCCCGGTCCACCGGCAGGGCCGGTTCGTAGACGATCGACGTGGCGATCGCCAGCGGGATCGCGACGATCACCCGCCGCGCCCGCACCGTCATGCCCTCGGCGCTGACGGTGACGCCGTCGGCGTCCTGCGCGATCTGCCGGACCGGCCGCGACAGGTGCACCGCGTCGCCGAGTTCGGCGGCGATCTGTCGGTAGATGGCGCCCATGCCGCCGACCGGGCGGGCGTCCTGGGAGCCGCCCTTGCCCGTGATGGCGAAGGTCGGGCCGCCGGCGGATCCCGTCTGCAGCAACGCCCACAGCAATGACGTCTCGGATCCCGCCGAGGTGTACAGGCCGGACAGGGCCATGTTCAGCATTTCCCGGGCCGCCTTGGACAGCGTGTTCTTCTCGATCCACGCGCCGAGGCTGATCCGGTCCCACTCGGCGGCTTCCTTTGCCTCCCAAGGGGCTTCGCGGGGGATCGCTTTGCACATCCTTGCGAACGACATCAGGGCGAGGCCGAGGTTGGTGACGGCCCACGGGCTCATCGTCCAGGGGATGGTGCCGCCGTAGCGGTGCTTCTTGCCCCCGACGATCATCATCGCGTCGCCGTCGTTGTGCTGCTTGTACTCCGGCACGCCGAACTCGTTCATCAGCGCGTAGATCCGGTCCTGGCCCGGGCCGATCCACGCGCCGCCGCGGTCGATCCACGTCCCGTCCGGGCGGGTCTCGGTGAAGGTGCGCCCACCGACCCTGTCGCGCGCCTCCAGCAAGGCCACCGATCGGCCCGCCTGGTGGAGCCGCAAGGCGGCTGTCAGGCCCGCGAATCCGGCTCCAACCACGCAATAATCGACCTCAGACACGGCTGGCTCCTCAACCTCGTCCACCCCAGCGGCAAACTACACCGAGCGGGTGCCGGCGGTGCGGGGTTAACGCGATTTCTCCCGCGAGGCCGCGGGCAGCGGCAGTAGATCAGTCCGGTTCGCCGTACTCGTCGAACCAGTGCGCCAGCTTGCCGCGGCGACTCACCGCGCGGAGCCTGCGTTCGGCGGGCGCCCGCGTCTTGGGTGTGGTGACGATGAGCAGTTCGTCGCCGGCCTGGATGCGGGTGTGGGGCTGGGGGACGAACGTGCGGCCCTTGCGGATGATCAGGGTGATGACGGCGGGGTCCGGTAGCCGCAACTCGAGCACCGAGACGTTGTGCAGCCGCGACGGCGGCGACACGGTCATCGTCAACAGTTCGGCCTCCAACACGTCCAGCGGCGCCGCCTCCACCTGGATCTCGCGAGTGGCTTCACCGGAGATCAGCCCGATCTTGTGGGCCAGCAGGCTCAACCCGGGGCCCTGGATCAGGGTGAAGACCACGACCAAGATGAACACGATGTTGAGCAGCCGGTAGCTGTCCGCGACGCCTTCGACGATGGGGAATGTTGCCAGCACGATGGGGACCGCGCCGCGCAGGCCGGCCCAGGAGAGGAACACCTGCTCGCGCAACGGCACCCGAAACGGGGCCAGCGAGATCAAGACCGAGAGCGGCCGGCCGAGCAACAGCAACACCGCGCCGATGACGATCGCCGGTATCAGTTCGGGGCCCAATTGGCTCGGGCTCACCAACAGCCCGAGTAGGACGAACAGGCCGATCTGGGCGAGCCAGCCGAGCCCTTCGGCGAAAGACCGGGTGGCCGAGCGATGGGGCAGCCCGGAGTTCGCCAGTATCACCGCGGACAGATACGCGGCGATGAAGCCGCTGGCGTGAGCGCTGGCGGCCGCGGCGAACGCCACCATGCCCAGCGCAAAGGTCGCCAGCGGATAGAGCCCGGAGGCCGGTAGCGCCGCGCGGCGCATCGCGAACGCGCCGAGCACCCCGCTGAACAAGCCGACCGCGACGCCGACGACCAGCTCGTACACCACGCCGGTGGCGGCGGTTCCCGGGGCGAGTGTCAGCGGTGTCGTGCTGAACATGAGCACGAGAATGGCGGCGGGCGCGTCGTTGAATCCGGACTCGGCCTCGAGGAGGCCGGCGACGCGCCTGGGCAACGGCAGGACGCGCAGGACGGAGAACACCGCGGCGGCATCGGTCGGCGACACGATGGCCCCGAGCAACAGGGAGAGCTGCCAGTTGATGCCGAGCAGCAGGTGTGCGCCCGCGGCCGTGACCACCATGCTGATGCCCACTCCGACGGTCGCCAGCACACCCGCGGGCGCCAGCAGTTTGCGGATGTCGGCGAACCGCGTCGTCAGCCCGCCCTCGACCAGGATCACTGCCAGTGCCGTCGTGCCGAGATCGCTGGCGAGTTGGACGTCGTTGAATTCCAGCCCGAGCCCGTCGTCGCCGAGCGCGACGCCGACCGCGAGGAACAGCAGCAGGCTGGGCAGCCCCACTTTGGCGGCCGCCCGGGTGGCGACGATGCTGGCCAGCAGCACGAGGCCCCCGACCAGCAGCGTCACGTACAGCTGCTGCAAGGTCATGTTGTTTATCGCCGTTCGGTCGCGGCACAAGCCAGCGAAGTCGGGTTGTGTGCAAGTGAATCACTAGTAACACTAATGACTAGCTGGGTTACACGCCGACCAGCCGTCAGGAGAGTGGATAGTGCGCATCGGGATCGCCGGCGCGGGCGCGGTCGGTCGCTCGGTCGCACGTGAGCTACTCGAGGCCGGACACCGGGTGTTGCTGATCGAGCGCAACGTCGACCATTACGCGCCGCACACGGTGCCCGAGGCGGAGTGGTTACTTGCCGACGCGTGTGAGCTGGCGTCGCTGCAAGAGTCCGGGTTGCAGCTGTGTGATGTGGTCATCGCGGCCACCGGCGACGACAAGGTGAACCTCGCGGCGGCGCTGCTGGCCAAGGCCGAGTTCGGGGTTGCCAGAGTGGTGGCCCGCGTCAACGACTTGAGAAACGAGTGGCTGTTCACCGAGGCCTGGGGCGTCGACGTGGCGGTCTCCACACCCCGCGCCATGGTCGCCGGGGTCGAGGGGGCCATCGACGTCGGCCACCTCGTGCAGCTGATGGGCCTCGCGCATGGTCAGGTCAACCTGTCGAAACTGACACTGCCGGTGGACAACCCGCTCGTCGGCCAGCGGATTTGTGACCTGCCGCTGCCGGAAAACGCCGCATTGATCACCGTGCTGCGCGGCGGCAGCGTCATCCTGCCGCAGCCCGACGACGTGCTCGAGGCCGGCGACGAAATGTTGTTCGTCGCAGGCAGTACCGCCGAGAATCAGGTCCGCGCCCTCATCGTCCACGGCGGCCCAAGCCGGACAGCGCACGCGGTGAAATACCGGCTGGCCCAGTGAGAAACTTGCCGGCCCAGTTTCCTGCCCAACGCGTGCCACCCACCTAGAACACGTTCTAGTCTGTGGAACCATGGGATTTCTGAAGCCCGAGCTACCGCAGCTCGACATGGCCGAATGGAACAAGGGCAGCCGCAGCGACAAGATCCGCCCGATGGCCAAGCACTGGGCCGAGGTCGGCTTCGGCACGCCGGTCGCACTGCACCTGTTCTACGTCGTCAAAATCCTGCTCTACATCCTGGGCGCGTGGCTGTTCGCCTCGGCCACCCGAGGTCTCGGCGGGTTCACGCAGGTCGCGTCGTGGTGGTCGGAGCCGATCGTGTTCGAGAAGGTCGTGCTCTACACGATGCTGTTCGAGGTGATCGGTTTGGGCTGTGGCTTCGGGCCGCTGAACAACCGGTTCTTCCCGCCGATGGGCTCGGTCCTGTACTGGATGCGCTTCGGCACCATCCGGCTGCCACCCTGGCCGGACCGCGTGCCACTGACCAAGGGCACCAAGCGCAAACCGATCGACGTCGCCCTGTATGCGCTGTTCCTACTGGTGACCCTCGCGGCGCTGTTCGCCGACGGCACCGGGCCCATCCCCGAACTGGGCACGACCATCGGGCTGCTGCCCACATGGAAGATCGTGCTGATCCTGCTGCTGCTCGCGGTGCTCGGTCTGCGCGACAAGGTGATCTTCCTGGCCGCGCGTGGTGAGGTGTACGCGACCATGGCGGTGACGTTCCTGTTCGCCGCCCCCGACATGATCGTCGGGTCCAAAGTGGTGTTCCTGGTGATCTGGATGGGCGCGGCGACATCCAAACTCAACAAACACTTTCCGTTCGTCATCTCCACGATGATGTCCAACAACCCGCTGGTGCGGCCCCGCTGGCTGAAACGGCGCTTCTTCGAGAAGTTTCCGGATGACCTGCGGCCGGGGCGGCTGTCGCGGTGGCTGGCGCACCTGAGCACCGCCATCGAGATGCTGGTGCCGCTACCGCTGTTTTTTTGTCACGGCGGGTGGCCCGTCACGGTCGCCGCCGTCGTCATGGTGTGCTTCCACCTCGGCATCCTCGTCTCGATCCCCATGGGCGTGCCGCTGGAGTGGAACGTCTTCATGATCTTCGGGGTGCTGTCGTTGTTCGTCGCGCACACCCACATCGGGCTCGCCGACCTGAGGCACCCGGTGGTGGTCGCGATCCTGTTTGTCGTGATCGCGGGAATCGTATTGCTGGGCAACATGTTTCCGCGCAAGATCTCGTTTCTGCCCGGGATGCGTTACTACGCCGGCAATTGGGACACCACCCTGTGGTGCATCAAGCCGTCCGCCAACGAGAAGATCGGCAGGGGCATCGTGGCGATCGCCAGCATGCCGCAGGCCCAGCTGGAGCGGTTCTACGGCAGCCCGGAGGCCGCGCAGATCCCGCTGTACATGGGATATGCGTTCCGCGGGTTCAACACTCACGGCCGGGCGTTGTTCACGCTGGCGCACCGCGCCATGGCGGGCCAGAACGAGGACGACTACGTCCTCACCGACGGCGAGCGGATCTGCAGCACCGCGATCGGCTGGAACTTCGGCGACGGCCACATGCACAACGAGCAACTGATCACCGCGCTGCAGGAGCGCTGTCACTTCGAGCCGGGCGAGGTCCGCGTCGTTCTGCTTGACGCGCAGCCGATTCACAAGCAGACGCAGACGTATCGGTTGGTCGACGCGGCGACCGGTGAGTTCGAGCGCGGCATCGTCCGGGTCGCCGACATGGTCACGCGGCAGCCCTGGGCCGACGACGTTCCGGTCGAGGTGGTGTCGAAGCCGGCGTAGGTCCGCGAGCGTAACCTCACTGCGAAATAATCGCTCGAAAATCGCAGTGGGGTTACGCTCGCGAAAACCTAAGCCCCCGCGCGGACTTCGTGCGCGGCGGCGACCATGTTCTTCAGCGACGCGCTCACCTCGTCGGAGTTGCGGGTCTTCAATCCACAGTCCGGGTTGACCCAGAGCCGTTCGGCCGGAACGGCCCGCAGCGCCGCGCGCAGCGACTCGGCCATCTCCTCGGTGCTCGGCACCCGAGGCGAGTGGATGTCGTAGACGCCCGGTCCCACACTGTTGGAGAAGCCGATCGCGTTCAGGTCGTCGAGCACCTCCATGTGTGAGCGTGCCGCCTCGATCGACGTCACGTCGGCATCCAGATCGGCGATCGCACCGATCACATCGCCGAATTCCGAGTAGCACAGGTGGGTGTGGATCTGCGTGGAGTCCGCGACGCCGGACGTGGCCAGCCGGAAAGCCCCTACGGCCCAACGCAAGTAGTCGTCCTGGTCCGCGCGCCGCAGCGGCAGCAGCTCACGCAGCGCGGGCTCGTCGACCTGGATGACCGCGATACCGGCGGCCTGCAGGTCCACGGTCTCGTCGCGAATGGCGAGCGCCACCTGGTTGGCGGTGTCGGCCAGCGGCTGGTCGTCGCGCACGAACGACCACGCCAGGATCGTGACCGGGCCGGTCAGCATGCCTTTGACCGGCTTGTCGGTCAGCGACTGCGCGTACTTGGCCCACTCCACCGTCATCGGGTGCTGGCGGATCACGTCGCCATAGAGGATCGGAGGGCGCACGCAGCGGCTGCCGTAGGACTGCACCCAGCCGTTCTTGGTGGCGAAGAAGCCCTCCAGTTGCTCGGCGAAGTACTGCACCATGTCGTTGCGCTCCGGCTCGCCGTGCACCAGCACGTCGAGCCCGAGGCTCTCCTGCAGCTTGATGACGTCGGCGATCTCGCGCTTCATCCGTTTTTCGTACTCGGCCGCATCGATCTCACCGGCGACCAGCGCGGCGCGGGCCTTGCGGATCTGAACGGTCTGCGGAAACGACCCGATCGTCGTCGTCGGTAGCGGCGGCAGCTGCAGCCGCTCGTCCTGGCTGGCCCGGCGCCCGGCCGCGTCACCCCGGTGTGCACCGGAGGCCACGATCGAGTCGATGCGGGCACGGATGCGGTCGTTGTGCAGGCGCGGGTCGCTCGCGCGGGAGGCCACCGCGGCGTTGGACGCCGCGACCTCGTCGGCGACGGCCTCACGCCCCTCGCGCAGCGCGCGGGCGAGCGCCACCACCTCGGCGACCTTCTCTTGGCCGAAGGCCAGCCAGCTGCGCAGCGCCTCGTCCAGCCCGGTCTCCGGCTCCAGCGAATACGGCACGTGCAGCGTCGAGCAGGACGTCGAAACGGCAACTGCGGCAGCCGAACCCAGCAGGCTCGCCAGCTTGCCCAGCGCGGCCTGCAGGTCGGTGCGCCAGATGTTGCGTCCGTCGACGACGCCGGCCACCAGAATTTTGTCCGCCAGTTCGGGGACGGCGGCGATCGCCGTGTCGGGACCGTAGACCAGGTCGACGCCGATCGCCTCGACGGGCGTGCGTGCCAGACCTGCCAACGCCGCGCCGGGGTCGCCGAAATAGGTGGCCACGTAGATCGACGGCCGGTTGCTCACCGCGCCCAGCTTGTTGTAGACGGCCTCGGCCAACGCGGGCGCGTCGGGGGAGGCGTCGGTCACCAGCGCCGGCTCGTCGAGCTGCACCCACTGCGCACCGTTGTCGGCGAGCAGCGACAACAGCTCGGAATAGATGGGCACCAGTTCCTCGAGTCGTTCGATGGGTGCGCCGGCGCCGTCGACCCCCTTGCTGAGCAGCAGGAAGGTTACCGGTCCGATGACGACGGGCCGTGCGGGAATGCCCTGTGCCAGCGCCTCTTTCAGCTCCGAGAGCACCTTGTCCGGATTCAGCGCGAACTTCGTGGTGGGTGCGATCTCGGGGACGATGTAGTGGTAATTGGTGTCGAACCACTTGGTCATTTCCAGCGGCGCGACGTCGGAGTTGCCGCGCGCGGCGGCGAAGTAGCGGTCGAGGTCGTCGGAGACCTGCGTGGCGCGGGCCGGCAGCGCGTCGAGCATCACCGCGGTGTCCAGCATCTGGTCGTAGTAGGAGAAGGTGTTCACCGGCACCGAGTCCAGGCCGGCCGCCGCGAGGCCCGCCCAGGTGTCGCGGCGCAGTGTCGCGGCGACGGATTCCAGTTCCGATCTGCTGGTGCGGCCGGCCCAGTAGCCCTCGGTGGCGCGCTTGAGTTCGCGTTTCGGGCCGATGCGCGGCGAGCCGGTAACCGTGGCGGTGAATGGTTGAGTGGTCACGTTTTTCGTCCTTTTATCAACGGTCTGGTCACCGCCGGCGGACGCGAGGCCGAACCATCTCGGGTGTGCACCAGCGGCACACAATCCTCAACGGTTGCGGTCAAACGCCCATTCCACGAGGCGATGAGCCCGCCGGACGCGGCGCGTCCGGCACAGCTGGCAGGTCTTCGGACTCGCAGGCGCGCACCGGGGTGGTGCTCCTAATGGCCGTCGCTTCCCAGTCTTTTCAAGACCAGTGCTCGTGACGGCGGTCGTTCCTGCATACCGCTGCGGGACAGTCCCGGACTCTCACCGGGTTCCCTCTTGCGAAGCATGTCTAACATGTCTCGCTCGATGCCGACGCCGCGTTGTGCGGCGACGACAGACCAGCTGCGTAGCGCAGCCTACTCCGCTGGTCGAGGGGTCAGCGAGCCAGTGCCTGGGCGATCGGGACGTCACCGTTGTTGAACTCGATGGTGCGGCCGATCGTGGAGTCATCCGCGAGTGCGGCGGCGGCGACCTGCGCGACGTCGGCGCGGGACACCGACCCTTTGGCCTGGTCGACCGCGATGCGCCCGGTCGCCGGCTCGAGCGTCAGCCGGCCCGGGCCCAGCACCGTCCAGTCCAAATCGCTGGAGCGCAAATGGGCATCCGCGGCCGCCTTGGCCTCCGCGTAGGCGAAGAACGGATCATCCTGCGGCACACCATGATCCGGGCCGGCGCCGAAGTAGGACACCATCACGAATCGCGTGACGCCCGCCTGGGCGGCGGCATCGATGACCCGGATGGCCGCGTCGCGGTCGACGGCATAGGTCCGTGCCGGGTCGCCGCCACCGGCCCCGGCGGAGAACACGACCGCGTCATGCCCGGCCAGCAAGCCGGCCAGCGCGTCGGTGTCGAGCTGCTCGATGTCTGCGGTCACCGGTTTGGCGCCGGTGGCGGCGACGTCGTCGGCGTGGTCCGGGTTGCGGAAGACCGAGCTCACCTCGTCGCCGCGTTCGGTCAGGAGGCGGGCCAGTTGCAGGGCGACCTTGCCGTGGCCGCCGATGAGGGCGATGCGAGCCATGCCCCCACGCTACTTTCCGCGAGACTGCAACTACCAACGCGAACGTCGGGTAGAGCGGTAGGCGGTTACAGTCTCGCGGGCGAGAAGTTAGAGCTTCACCTTGCCCATGATGATGTCGATGATCGGCTTGCCCGGCGCGTAGGCGCCGGTCATCGAGGCCATGGTGTGGCCCGAGTCCACCAGCAGGGTGATCCCACTGACGCCGCAGGCCGCCTCGCTGTTGAGGAAGGCCATCACGTCGCCCATCTGCTCGGGCGTGTGCACCTTGGAGCCGGTCTCGTCGCGGTAGTCCTGGGCGAAGGACAGCCACAGGTCGGCGTTGGCCTGGGCCAGCGGGGTGTCGGTGGGGCCGGGGCAGATCGCGTTGATGCGGATGCCCTTCTTCGCCAGCGGGTAGCCCTGGGTCGCCACGTAGGTGTTGATCACCTTCTTGCTGGTGCCGTAGTGGTTGATCCCTTCGGCCTCGTGCGCCTGGCACCATGCCTCGGCCGCCGCGAAGTCCGGCGTGGCCAGGAATTCCAGCATCAGGTCCAGGTCGTTCTCCCAGCCCATGCCGGCCACCGAGGAGATGAAGCAGATGGCCGAACCGTTGGGCAGTTGGTCCTTTTCCAGCAGGCGGTCGATCAGGTGGCGGTGGCCGATGAAGTTGATCTTCATCAGGTCGATCGTTCCGTCGGCGACGCCGGCAGCGGAGAACACCGCGTGGATGGGGCCGTCGAGCTGCTCGAGAGCGGAATCGATGGACGCGGGGTCGCGCAGGTCCACCTGGATGGATTGGGCGACCTTGTAGTCCACGGGCGCGTAGTCCATCACGATCACTTCGGCGCCGAGTTCGGCCGCTGACTTGGCCGCGGCGGCGCCCATGCCAGTCGCGCCACCGACAACAAGAGCGCGCTTGCCGTCGTAGCGCAACCGATCGACAATGGTCATGGAAATCCCCTTCTCCGATAATGCCAACGCGGTTCTAACCGCTCAACTGTATGGGTAACAGTTATTTGGTTCAATACCGGGGCGGGTTGATTGAGATTTACTTGCCGCGGACCGCGACGCCGCGCAGCACGGTGTCACGCGCGTGCACCAGTCCCGCGCGTTTGCCGACGTCCCGCAGGATGTTCTCCGGTATCCACTGCAGGCCGACGACACAGCGGGACAACATCGCGGTGGACGGTGCGTCCACGCCTATTTCCCCGGACCGGATCCCCTCGGAAAGAAGCGTTTTCATTTGCCGCAGCCGCGTGGCGTACAGCCAGCCCGGGTTGGGCGTGTCAGGGGGCGATTGGCGCATCCAGGCGAGTTGGATCCTGAACTCGTCGGAGAAGCGGTCCAGCGCGTTGACGTTGACCCAGCTCAGCGCGTCCAGCTTTTCGACGGGGGTGGCATCCGAGCGCAGGACGCTGACCCAGCCCGCCTCGACCTTCTTGCCGAAGGATTCCATGATCGATGCGAGCAGTTCGTCCTTGGATCCGATCACCCGGTACACGGTTCCGGTGCCGAGCCCGGCCGCGGAGGCGATGTCCCTGATCGTGGTGACCTCATAACCTCGGCGGCCGAATTCCGTCCGCGCCACCGCGCGGACGTGTGCCGCCTTGTCGCTGGGGTCGGCGTCGCTATCGTCGGACCAGGTGGCGATGACGTCGTCGGCGGCGGCGAAGGCCTTCGAGCGGTCCAGCGCCGCGTCGGACGGCGGACGAGTTGCCAACCCCTGCAGGATGATTCGGCAGAGCAGCCGGGCCACCTGGTCTCCGGGAGACTTGTGGCGCATGACGTCAAGACCGACCTGCAGCATGGTCTGGCAGATGCGGTCGGCCAGTGTCGGCAGGTCGATGTCGGGTTTGATATAGCCGCTCCACCGGCCGGCGCGCAGCGTTTGCAGCATCGCCTCCTGAATCGCCACGGGCCGCTGCTGCGTCAGCTTGATCAGCTCCGGATCCGTGCTCGGCCCCTCGTAGAAGGACATCTGCAAGGCGGCGCGGTGTTCGACGGCGCAATTGGCGATCGCCGAGCCGAGCTCGATGATCTGTTCGGCGACCGGACGGGAGTCTGGCTCGTCCAATTTCGCCTGGGCGGACCGCCCGATCCGGTCCAGATCGTCTTGATAGCGCCGGATCAGCTCGACGAGGATTGCCTCTTTGGACTCGAAATGGTGATACAGGCTGCCGGGGAGAATGCCTGCGGCATCGGCGATTTCCTGTAGCGAGGTCCGCAACCCCGAGGACGCGATCAGTGACGCCGCCGTCGCGAGGATCTCGGAGCGGCGCGTCGGGGAATCGGTTGTGCCGCTGGGCCGCAACGACTCGGCTTTCGCCATGATCAGCGGTGCGCGAGCCGGGACGACTGCGGGGTGGCGAACATGCGCATTCGTCCTCTCGTGCCGAACCAAATCTTTGTTAGAGGCTATCAGACCGGGCACGGTGAATGCGCTGCACAAAGCGGTGAAAGCCCCATTCTAGAGGGCCGGGCCATCCCAGCGATCGCACGCAACCACTTCCTCGATCGGCCGTCGTGGGGCCGGCTGGAAGGTGCGGCCGGCGCGGAGGCGGCCCACCGGCAGCAGGCAACCCTGAACGTAGGTTTGCGGAATTCCGAGCAACTTTCGGACTTCTTCCTCGTGGTGCAGGTGCAGGGTCGTGATGCAGGTCCCGTATCCGCGGGTGTGCAGGGCCAGCTGAAAGTTCCACACCGGCGGGAAGATCGAACCGTACAGCGTTGCCAGGTGGAACGATTCGTCGCCGTCGATGCGCGGCAAGTAGGGCTGATAGCAAGGGATTACCAGCATCGGTATTGCTGCCATATTCTCTACCAGCCACTCCGTGGACGACATGACCCGGCTCTCGGGTGTTCCCGCCGGCATGAGATCGGCAATCAGCTGCCCACCGACCCGCCGTAGATAGGCGTCGCGATACAGCTCGGCGATCTTGGCGCGCAACACCGGATCGGTGATCACCAGCCAGCGCCACGACTGGGCGTTCGACCCGTTCGCGGCCTGCAGGCCGATCCGCAGGCACTCGCGGATGTCGTCGAGGTTGACGGGCGCGTCCAGGTCGAGCGACTTGCGCGCCGACGGGGTCGCGGTGAGCAGGTACTCGATCTCCATCAGTGACGGCCTCTCTTCGCAAGGTGCGCACCGATTTCGGTGAGGTAGCGATCGGGCGCGTCGAGAAATGCGCTCCAGCCCAGCAAGCGCTTGAGATAGAGGTGAGCGTCGTGCTCCCAGGTGTAGCCGATCCCGCCGAACACCTGGATGGCGGTGTCGGCCACGGCGGCCAGCCGCCCGGCGAACGCCTTGGCCCGCAGCGCGGCAAGGTGTCGCTCGCCGGATTGCCCGTCGGTGCTGGGGAACGCGTCGCTGGCCCACAGGGCGTGGATCACCCCGCTGCGGGCCAGCTCGACGGTTTCATACATGTCGACGCACAGATGCTGGACCGCCTGGAACGAGCCGATCGGCTGACCGAATTGCGTTCGGGTCTTTGCGTATTCGATGGCGAGGTCCATGACGGCGCGTGCGGCGCCGAGCGCATCGGCGGCGGCCGCGATCAGCACGTCGTCGATCACCGCGGCGATCTGTTGCGCGGACGCGGGGCCCAGGCGCCGGGCGGGGGCCGCGTCGAATGCGACGCGAAAGTGCTTGCGGGTCGGGTCGATGCCGGGTTCGGCCGCGACCGAAACCCCCGGCGAGCCGTTCCGCACCGCGAAAAGCCCGGCGTCGCCGGCATCGTCGGCGAATGCGAGCAGGACGTCTGCGGCGGCGGCGCCCGGTACGCCGGTGACCTCGCCATGGAGCACCATGCCGTCATCGCGCCGGCCGGCGGTGACGGCGGACGCGTTGCCGAGGTTCAGGAAGCTGACGGCGGCGATCGTGGTGCCGTCCGCGATACCGCGCAGCAGTTTCGCGGCGGTGTCGTTGGCGCCCAACAGGTTCAGCGCCCGTGGGCCGGCCACCGCGGTCGACAACCACGGTCCCGGATGCAGTGCGGCGCCCAGCTCTTCGGCGACGATGCCGGCCTCGACCATCGTCATGCCTGAGCCGCCGTGGTCCTCCGGCACCAGCAGTCCGGTGATGCCGAGACCGGCGAGACCGCGCCAGACCGATGCGTCGGTCCCGGTCGGGTCGTCGAGCAGCGGGCGCACGTGACCGGAGATGGGCGCCTTTTCGGTGAGGAAGCGCCGGGTGGTGTCGCGCAGCGCCACCTGTTCGTCGGTGAGTTCGAGGTTCATTTGCGCGGCAATCCCAGTACCCGTTGGGCGGTGATGTTCTTGTTGATCTGGCTGGTGCCGCCCGCGATGGTCAGCGCGCGCGACGTCAGGCGGTAGTCCGCCCACGACGCGCCGGTGTCGCGGTTACCCAGCACGTCGAACGCCAGGGCGGCCAGGTCCTGCCCGATCTCGCCCCACACGGTCTTGGCGAGGCTTGCCGACCCCAATGCGTCGCCGCCGTGCATCGTGGCCGAGATCGAGCGCTGACACAGGACTTCGAGATACTTGATGCGGACCGCGATTTCGCCGAGGCGCCGCAGCGTGACCGGGTCGTCCAGCGCGCCGGTGTCGGCGGTGGCGAGATCGTCCACCAGCTCTTCGAGCCGCACCTGCATCTCGGCGTACAACCGGGCGGCCCCGGCGCGCTCGTGGCTGAGCGTGGTGGTGGCCACCTGCCAGCCCGCATTGAGTGGCCCGAGCAACGCGTCTGCCGGCACCCGCACGTCGTGAAAGAACACCTCGGCGAAGTCGGCGTCGCCGTTGAGGGTGACCAGCGGGCGTGCCTCGATGCCGGGCAGGGTCATGTCGACGATCAGGCAGGAGATCCCCTTGTGCTTGGGAGCGTCGGGATCGGTGCGCACGTAGAGCTGACACCAGTCGGCCCGATGTCCCAGCGACGTCCAGATCTTTTGGCCGTTGACGATGAAGTCGTCTCCGTCACGCACGGCGCGGGTGCGCAGCGCCGCGAGGTCGGAGCCCGCCTCCGGTTCCGACATGCCCTGGCACCAGATGTCGTCGGCGCGCATCATGCGCGGGAGCAGGGTGCGCTTCTGGGACTCGGTGCCGTATTGCATGATGGCCGGCGCGATGTTGTTCAACCCAATGACGTTGAGCGGCACCGGGGCTCGGGCGCGGGTGGTTTCCTCGGTGTAGACCAATTGCTCGAGCACCGTCGCGCCGCGGCCGCCGTACTCACGCGGCCACGACACCGCGGCCCATCCCGCGTCGGCCATCGTCGCGTTCCACACCCGCAGCTTCTCGAACGCGGCGTCGTCGCGCCCAGTGGGCCGGCGGGCGGCCACCAGCTCGTCGGTCAGGTTTTCCGAAAGCCACTCACGCAGCTCGGTGCGGAACTGTTCCACTTCCGCCGGGTATGAGAAGTCCACTTTCCCGGACTTTACGGTTGGGCCCATGCTTGGTCAATGATGTCGGCTGCCACGCGGGATGCCGTGGCCGGCACCGGTGACCACCGCCGCCTGGCGGTGAAGTCAATCATGATGTGTTCCTGACTAACTCGTGTACACCCGCGGTGACGCCGCCTCTTGTGACGGAAAAGCCGATTGACTGCACTCATGGCGGACTTTACGGTGGAACAGATATTTGGTCAACGACGGTTCGGAGGTCGGGTGTGGCAGACGACGCGCGCGGTGACCGGGTGCAGGGGCTCGGGATGCTGGCCTCGGCACTGGCGGGCCGGGCGGTGGCCGTCGCCGAGCTGCGGCCGGGTGAATCCGCGTGGACGGACGGCCAGACGATCTACATCGACCCCGCCGCGCCAGACCGCGGGCGGCTCGCGTCGGTCGCGGTACAAGCCTCGATGATCGCGGCCGGCAGTCTGGATCCCGCCGTGGTGCGCGCCTTGGTGCGCCACCCGCGGCTGGCCAGACGCTATCTGGCGGTCGAGGGTCATCGCGCACTGGTGAGCAACGCCGACCTGCTGCCGGGCATCCTGTCGCCGGTCGGTGATCGCGCCGTCGCCGGTCGCAGCGACTCACCCGCAGCGTCGTTGCGCATCGCCGCCGCGCGGGGGGCCATCGAGGACCCGCGACCGGAATTCGGCGTGATCCGTGCGGCAAAGGTGGCGGCGGCGGCCTCCCGGGTGTCCGCGCAGCAGAATCAGGCCGAACCCCAACATGTTCCGCGAAATTCGAACAACCAGAAGCGGGAACTCGAGGAGCTCGACGATGGTGAGGTCGACGATTCCGACGACCCGGACTTGTTCACCAGCCCCGTGGGCGGGGGCGGCTTCATCGGCAAATGGCTGAAAAAGATGCTGTCCTCGGCGCGCAGGACCGGGAGCGGCGGCGGGCCGCCCGGCGCGGACGGCCCCACTCATCGCATCAGTTCCACCCGGCGCGGCGCCTACGCCGTGGCGTCGCTGGCGCCGGCCCCCGGCGACGAGGGGCACGATGAGGACCCCGCCGCGGACGGTGTGCGGTATCCGGAATGGGATGTGGCACACAGGAATTACCGACCGGCATGGTGCACCGTGCGCGAGATCGAACCGGAGATCAACGCCACCGCGACGCAGGCCATCGACGACGCCCTCGGTGTGCGCCGTCCGCTTTCGCGGCTCGGCATGGGTCTGCATCGCCGGCACCGGCAGTCGCAGGGCGACGACATCGACATCGACGCGGCCGTCGAAGCCCGGGTCGAAGTGCGGGCCGGGTCGGTGCCCGACGAGGCGGTGTACCTCGACAGCCTGCGGCGCCGACGCGACCTGTCGGTGCTGCTCCTGCTCGACGTGTCGGGGTCGGCGGCCGAGCCGGGAACGGTCGGGCGGACGGTGCACCAACAACAGCGCGCCGCGGTCGCCAACCTCACGGTGGCCCTGCACGACCTGGGTGACCGCGTCGCGCTTTACGCGTACTACTCGCAGGGCCGGCGCGCGGTGAGCATGGTGCCCGTGAAGCGGTTCGACGACCATTTGAACGCCCAGGTCATCCGACGGCTCAACAGCCTGGAACCCGGCGCGTACTCGCGGCTGGGCGCGGCGATCCGCCACGGTTCGGCGGTCTTGGAGGCGCGCGGCGGAACGTCCCGGCGGCTGTTGGTGGTGCTCTCCGACGGCCTCGCCTATGACCACGGATACGAGCGGGCCTACGGTGCCGCGGACGCGCGCCGCGCGCTGACCGAGGCCCGTCGGCGGGGGACCGGCTGTGTGTGCCTGACCATCGGCGCGGGAACCGATGTGCAATCGCTGCGCAGGGTGTTCGGCACTACCGCGCACGCGACGATCGCGCGCCCCGATCAGCTGGCCGGTGTCATCGGACCGTTGTTTCGGTCGGCGCTGCGCTCGGCGGAGGTTCGCCGTAGGCCGTCGCTGATGTCAAGTCCCAGAACACAGTTGGCGAACCAACTCGCCGGACCCGCTCGTCGCGGCACTTGAAAACAAACATCTGTTCCGCATAGGCTCCAAATCGCCGGACGATCTGAAGGGAAGCTATGGCCAACGAGTCCGGGCTTGCGTACTTCAACCGCGGTCCGTCCGACGCGGACGCAAAGGGAGTGCGGCCCTATTACCAGGCGGTCGGCGGCGAAGAGTCCGTCTTCAAGGCGGCGTACCGCCAGGGCCTGTCGCTGGTCCTCAAGGGCCCGACGGGCTGTGGGAAGACCCGATTCGTCGAGGCGATGGCCTACGACCTGGGCCGGCCGCTGATCACCGTCGCCTGCCATGACGACCTGACCACCGCCGACCTGGTCGGGCGGTATCTGCTGCGCGGTGACGAGACCGTCTGGGTGGACGGCCCGCTGACCCGGGCCGTGCGCGAGGGCGCGATCTGCTACCTCGACGAAGTGGTCGAAGCCCGCCAGGACACCACCGTGGTCCTGCATCCGCTCGCCGACCACCGGCGCCAGCTGCCCATCGAGCGACTCGGCGTCACGCTGGACGCGGCCCCCGGATTCGGCCTGGTGGTGTCGTACAACCCCGGGTATCAGAGCGTGCTCAAGGATCTCAAGGATTCGACACGTCAGCGCATGGTCGCGATCGAATTCGACTTCCCCGCAGTCGATGTCGAAGAGGGAATCGTCGCGCACGAGGCCGGCGTGGGCGCTGCCACCGCGGCCGAGTTGGTCCGTTTCGGTCAGGCGATTCGCCGGCTCGAGACGGGCGGGTTGCGTGAGGTCGCGTCGACGCGCGTGCTGATCGCGGCGGGCAGGCTGGTGGCCGAGGGGCTGAGCATGAGGGAGGCGGCCCGGGCGGCCATCGCGGGGCCGCTCACCGACGACGTGGCGGTGGGCAAAGCCCTGGGCGAGATGATCGAGATTTACCTGGGCGAGCACGACGATTGACGCTGCATATCGCCCCCGCTAGTGTCTGAACAAATATTAGGTTTTTGATTTTGGGCACGCGCGCGAACATGCCACCCGGGAGGCCAGATGTCCTACGAAAGCAGCGCTGAGCCGATCAAAGTCGGCTACCTGATGGATTTCAGGCTGCCGCCGGGGTTTCCCGATGATCTGTTCGCGTCCTTCACCCAGACCTTCGACCTCAT
The DNA here is from genome assembly GCF_020217485.1 of Mycobacterium sp. WUMAC-067. Lineage (GTDB taxonomy): Bacteria > Actinomycetota > Actinomycetes > Mycobacteriales > Mycobacteriaceae > Mycobacterium. Next base: position 73,036 of record NZ_JAEKMI010000010.1, read on the forward strand.
CTTCGAAGAGGCGGTCGCCCAGGGGCTGATGGACCGTCCGGTGCAGATGATCTACCGCGAGGTGGAGGGCCTGCCCAAGGGTTCGGTCAAGGCGGTGATCGACGCGTATGGCGAACTGGTCGACGAGGGCTGCCTGGTGGTCTTCGGCCCCAACATCACCGATAACTGCGTGCCGTTGCGCGAAGCGATCGAGGAGCGGTTCAAGGTGCCCGCGATCAGTGTGACCGGCACCGACGATTGGCTGGGCGAGTGGACCTTCGCATTCCCCCAGGGATCCATGACCGATGAACCCATCTTCCTGGCCGACCTGATCGCCAAACGGGGACTGGCCGAAATCGGTGTCCTGGTCGAGCAGAGCCTCATCGGCGAGAGCTACCTGAAGAACCTGCGAAGTGCCTGTCGGCGCAAGGGCATTCGGATCGTGGCGGAAGCTGAAATCGCCCAGACCGCCCAGGACATCAACGCTGCGGTGCGGACGCTGCACGAGGCGAAGGCCGAGGCGATCGTGCACCTGGGATTCGGATTCGGAATCGTCTTCATCAACCCGGCCCTCGAGGCTCTCGCCTGGGACCCGCCCCGTTTCACCACCACCGCGTGGCAGAACGCCTGGGTGAACCCGATCATGTGGAACGCGTTCATGGGCTGGATCGGTGTCGACCAGTACGACGAGGCGAACCGGATCGGCCAGGACTTCCTCGACAGCTACGCGAAGCGGTACAACGGCAGCCGGCCCGAGTTCTGCGTGACCGTGGTGAATCGCGACGTCGCCGCGACACTCGTGCGCGCGTTCACCGACGCGCACCCGCTCAGCCCGCGCGGAATCAAGGAGGCGCTGGAGCGGGTGAAGATGATGCCCGCCGCCTCCGGGGCGCCCGGAACCCGGATCTCCTTCGGCAAGTGGACGCGGCGGGCATGGATGGGCGCCGGGTATCTCGTGGCCCGCACGCTCGATGCCGATGGCGTCAACTCGCACCTGGTTGATCGCTTCGGCGAGGAAGGCTGACGACGATGTCCACCGAACAGTCCACACCGCCTGCCGCGCAACAGGAAGCGGTTTCCCCGCCGCGAACCAACAGGCGCGGCTGGGGCGGCTGGATCTCCGGCGCCGCGCTGGCCGCCTTCGTGTTGTTCTTCATCGCGAATTGCCGGGTGGCCCTTGACCCGCGCGTGGCGAATCCGAACGTGCAGGGGCGGCCGCGCCCGGTGAAGTTCATGTTCGGGCTGGACTACATCGACTTCCTGGACTGGGCCACCGTGGTGGCGCTGATCGTGCTGTTGATCGTCTTCATCAGGGGCTGGCGCCGCAACCCCGGCAGCCCGGCGATGCTGATGTTCTTGTGCACCACGCTGATCGTGTGGCAGGACCCGATCATGAACTGGTCGCCATTCGCGGTCTACAACCCCGATCTGGTGCACTGGCCGGAATCCTGGCCGCTGGTTTCGCTGTCGCCGACGGTCGAGCCGTTCGTCGTCTTCGGTTACGTGATGTTCTACTTCGGCCCCTACTTCCCGGCCGTCTGGCTGCTGCGCAAGCTGCAGGCGAAATACGGGCCCGCGAGCTATGCGTCGCGGCACCCCTTGGTGTGCCTGGGTCTGATCACCCTGGTGATCGGTTTCGTTTTCGACGCATTCCTGGAGAACACCCTCGTCCACTGGGGCATGTACATCTACTCGCAGGTCATTCCGTGGGGATCGGTGTTCACCGGCACGACATTTCAGTTCCCGTTGATCTGGGAGTCGTTCTCGGTGTGCTTCGTGATGGTGCCGGCCGCGATCCTGTGCTATCGCGACGACACCGGGAAATCGGTCGCGGAAAAGCTTGCCGCAAAGGCGAAGTTGTTCCCGGGGCGACCGGTGCTGGGCACCTTCCTGGTGATGTTCGTCATCATCAACGTGTCCTACTTCGCGTACGGCGGCTGGTTCTGGGTCATCAAGGTCAGCCATGCCGCCACCTCGGTGGCCTGCCCGTGGCCGTACCCCGAGGCCAAAGTCTATGACCCGCAAGGTTTCTACGAGAAGGCCGGCGCGCAAGGTCCGTTCTCGGTCGGCATCTGGTCGACGTGGGCGAGCGGAGAGCCCAACGGTCGGCCCCACGTCGAGCCCCCGCCACCGGGCGAAGGCGCGTGCGCAACCCCCGCACCGAGCAACCATGGCTGAGCCGCGCACGGTCGTCATCACCGGCGCGTCGCGCGGGCTGGGGTTCGCCTCGGCGGTGCGGCTGTATCGGGAAGGGTGGCGCGTCGTCGCGGCCATGCGCACACCCGACCAGGGAATGCCGCTGCTGCGTCAGGCGATTCAGGACCAGGGGCTGACGCCGTCCGACGACGAACGATTGATCGGTGTGCAGCTCGACCTGACGGACACCGCGTCAATCACCGCGGCGGCCAAGGCAATCGAGGAAGCCGTGGGCGCACCGTATGCGCTGGTGCACAACGCGGGCATCTCCGCGGCCGGAATGGTGGAGGAAACCGATCTGGCGTTGTGGCAGCGCATGCTTGCTACCAGCGTGCTGGGGCCTGTCACGCTCACCCAGGCTCTGCTGCCGTCGATGCGGGCGGCGGGTGCGGGGCGAATTGTGTTGGTGTCCAGCGCCGCTGGAGTGCGCGGCCAGCCCGCCACCGCGCCGTACTCGGCGGCCAAGGGGGCGCTGGAGCGGTGGGGGGAATCGATGGCGTGCGAGATCGCGCCTTTCGGACTCGGGGTCACCGTGGTGGTCGCCGGCACCTATGACACCGAGATCATCACCGACGCCGGCACCACCGACGATCGCGACTTCGCCGGCCCGTACGCCCGGCTGCACAACACCATGAACAGCCGCGGCCGCTTCGCGATGAAGATGGCCCGGCCGCCCGAGCGCTTCGCCGACGGCCTGCTGAAGGCGCTCGATGACCGGGAGCCGTTTCGCCGCCGCGGCATCGGCCCGGACGCGTCGATCCTGCTGGCCGCCAACAGGATCCTGCCCGCCTCGGGCATGCACCACCTGTCGCGGATCGTGCTGGGCATACCGAGACAGGGGTCGATGCGGGGCGGGGCGTGGCCGCTGACCGCCAGCCAGAAGGCGATGGTGATGGCCGCGAAGATCCTTCCGGCACCGGTGCTGCAGCGCCTGGCATCGCTGGCGGCCAAGCGCCACAAAGGAAACGAGGGGGAATAGTGGAGCAACTTTTCGACGACTTGGAAGACTTCGGCGCGTTCGACGACGCGGTCTCGGGCGACGTGCGCGACCCGTACACCGAGCTGGCCCGGCTGCGCCGCGAGGAGCCGATTCAACGCCTGGACACGTCGGGGATGCCGCATGAGGAATCCAAGCCCGTCTTCATCGTCTACCGTCACGAAGAAGCCCAGCAGATGCTGCGCGACAACGAGACGTTCTCCTCGGCGGCCGTCATCGCCGCGTTCGGCCCGGTGCTGGGGGAGCGCGTCATGCTCGGCATGGACGAGCCGGTGCACGGCCGGCTGCGATCACTGGTGTCCAAGGCCTTCTCGCAGAAGGCCTTGGCGCGGTGGGAAGACGAGCTGGTCGGCCGCGTGGGCAACAGCCTGATCGACAAGTTCGCCGCCCACGGCAAGGCCGATTTGGTCAAGGAATTCACCTTCGACTACCCCAGCCAGATCATCGCCGGCCTGCTGGGCCTGCCGCAGGAGGACTACCCGCAGTTTCAGCGCTGGTCCATCTCGCTGCTGAGCTGGATCCTGAACCCGGAACGCGGCCTTGCCGCCTCGGCCGCGCTGTGCGACTACTTCGCGCCGATCCTCGCGTCCCGCCGCGCCGAGCCCCAGGACGATCTGATCAGCGCTCTGTCCCAGGCGGAGATCGACGGCGAGAAACTCGAGGACGAGGAGATCTACTCGTTCCTGCGCCTGCTGCTGCCCGCCGGGGTGGAGACGACCTACCGGTCGCTGGGCAGCCTGCTGTTGGCGCTGCTGTCCGACCCCGTGCAGCTCGACGCCATCCGCGCCGACCGGTCGCTGCTGCCGCAGGCCATCGAGGAAGGCGTGCGGTGGGAACCGCCCCTGCTGACCATCACCCGGGTGGCCACCCGCGACACCGAGCTCGGCGGGGTGCCGATACCGGCTGGTTCGACGGTAATGCCGATGCTGGGTGCGGCCAATCGGCAGGAAGACCGCTATCCCGAACCGGAAACGTTCGACATCTTCCGCGCACCCAAGAGCCACCTGGGCTGGGGGCACGGTGTGCACGTCTGCCTCGGCATGCACCTGGCGCGGCTCGAGATGCGCACCGCCATCAACCTTTTGCTCGACCGGCTGCCGAACCTTCGGCTGGACCCGGACGCGGACGATCCGCACATCCGCGGGCAGGTTTTCCGGTCGCCGACGTCGGTGCCGGTGCTGTTCGACCCGCACTAAGCGGCCCCGCGGCCGGCTACACCTTGCCAATCGGCTAGTTTCCGGTAAGGCTCTCCGTAGCCCCTCAACGACCCAGAAGAGAGTGACAGATATGACTGAGGCTGTAAAGGTCCGCTTCGAGCCGAAGATGATGATCGACGGCAAGCTCGTCGACGGGCAGGCCGGCACCTTCACCAATATCAACCCGGCCACCGAGGAGCCGCTCGGCGAGGTTGCCGACGCCTCGAAGGAGGACATGCAGCGGGCCATCGACGCCGCCCGACGCGCCTTCGACGAGACCGACTGGTCGACCAACCGCGAACTGCGCAAGCGCTGCCTGTTGCAGCTGCACGAGGCGATCGAATCGGAGAAGGAAGAACTGCGCGAGGAACTCATCCTCGAGGTCGGCTCGCCGCGGGCCATCACGTTCGGCCCCCAGTTGGACGCCCCGCTGGAAGACGGGCTGCGCTATCCCGCCCGGTTGATCGACGAGTACGCGTGGGAGACCGACCTGGGCGACAAGGTCATCAGCCTCACGGGCACGCTGACCACCCGCAAGGTATGGCGGGAGCCGGTCGGTGTGGTCGGCGCGATCGTGCCGTGGAACTTCCCGTTCGAGGTCACCCTCAACAAGCTCGGCCAGGCGCTGGGAACCGGCAACACGGTGGTGCTCAAGCCGGCGCCGAACACGCCGTTCAACGCCACCCGGCTCGGCCGGCTGATCGCCGAGAAGACCGACATCCCCGCCGGCGTGGTCAACGTCGTCACCGCGTCGGACCACTTCGTGGGCGAGGAGCTCACGCTGTCACCGAAGGTCGACCTGATCTCCTTCACCGGTTCGACGGTGGTCGGCAAGCGGATCATGGAAAAGGGCGCCGCCACCATGAAGCGGCTGTTCCTCGAGCTCGGCGGCAAGTCGGCCACCATCGTGCTGGAGGACGCCGACTTCGGGACGGCCTGCATGGTCGGCATCGCGCCGTGCATGCATGCCGGTCAGGGTTGCGCCAACCCGACCCGGCTGCTGCTGCCGCGGTCCCGCTATGACGAGGGCGTGGAGATCCTCAAGAACATCTACGAGAACGTCACGTGCGGCGACCCGCAGGACCCCGGCACGCTGTGCGGCCCAGTGATCTCGCAGCGGCAGCTCGAGCGGGTGACCGGCTACATCAAGAAGGGTGTGGAAGAAGGTGCCACCGCACTGGTCGGCGGTCCCGACGCGCCGACGGGTTTCGACAAGGGATACTTCGTGCGGCCAACGCTTTTCACCAACGTCGACAACAAGATGACCATCGCGCAGGAAGAGATCTTCGGCCCGGTGCTCTCGGTCATTCCGTTCGACGACGAGGAGGACGCGATCCGGATCGCCAACGACAGCGTGTACGGGTTGGCCGGCAACGTGTTTGCGGGTTCCCTCGAGCGTGCGCTGTCGGTGACCCGCCGCATCAAGGCCGGCTTCATGGGCGTCAACGGTGGCGCCCCCTACGGCGCCGACACCCCGTTCGGTGGTTACAAGGAAAGCGGCGTGGGTCGCCAGAACGGTGTCGCCGGGTTCGACCAGTACACCGAGATCAAGTCGGTCGCCTACCCCGCCGGTTGAGGGCGGCGCGACTTGGTCGCGCCACCCAAAACGGCTGTGCCGGCCTGCTTTACGTGGCTTTCGAATCCGCTCGCACATGCGGTAGCGCGTGCGACGGCGTAGTTGGTCACCTCGGTCGATACGGGGGAGAAGCACCCCGGGGTTCGCCCTCCCAACCCCTTGGTTGACAATCGAGGCAAGACTCAACTCTTTCGAAGTCCACGTGTCAAAGGAGACAAGACCATGGCTGAAGCCGTCATCGTCGAGGCAGTGCGTTCACCGATCGGGAAGCGCAACGGCGGATTGTCCGGGCTGCACCCGGCGGATCTGTCCGCGCAGGTGCTCAACGGCCTGGTCGACAGGGCCGGCGTCGATCCGGGCATCGTCGACGACGTCATCTGGGGCTGCGTCATGCAGGCCGGCGAGCAGGCCCTCGACATCGGCCGCACCGCGCTGCTGACCGCCGGCTGGCCCGAGACCGTCCCCGGCGTGACCGTCGACCGCCAGTGCGGGTCCAGCCAGCAGTCCATCCACTTCGCGGCCGCCGGGGTGATCGCCGGGCACTACGACGTCGTCGTCGCCGGCGGCGTCGAGTCGATGTCGCGCACCCCGATGGGGGCGTCGCTGGCCAACGGGGGCAGGCCGTACTCCCAGGCCTTCCTGGATCGCTACGAAGGCCAGATCCCCAACCAGGGCATCGGCGCCGAGATGATCGCCGAGAAGTGGGGCTTCGACCGCACCGCGCTCGACGAATTCTCGTTGGCCTCGCACGAAAAGGCCGCGGCCGCACAGGATTCCGGCGCCTTCGACGGCCAGATCGTCGGCATCAAGGATCAGGACGGCAACGTCGTCCTCAAGGACGAGGGCATCCGCCGCGGCACGCCGATGGAGAAGATGGCCTCGCTGAAGCCGGCGTTCAAGGAGGACGGCGTGATCCACGCCGGCAACTCGTCGCAGATCTCCGATGGTTCGGCGGCGCTGCTTTTCATGTCGGCCGAGAAGGCCAAGGAGCTGGGCCTCAAACCGATCGCCAAGGTGCACACCGCGTCGCTGGCCGGGGCCGACCCGGTGATCATGCTGACCGCGCCCATCCCGGCGACGCAGAAGGTGCTGAAGAAATCCGGGCTGTCCATCGACGACATCGGCGCCTACGAGGTCAACGAGGCGTTCGCGCCCGTCCCGCTGGCGTGGCTCAAGGACATTGGCGCCGACGAGAAGAAGCTCAACCCCAACGGCGGCGCCATCGCGCTGGGCCACCCGCTCGGCGGATCGGGCGCCCGGATCATGACCACCCTGCTGTATCACATGCGGGACAAGGGGATTCGCTACGGTCTGCAGACCATGTGCGAGGGCGGCGGCCAGGCCAACGCCACCATCGTGGAACTGTTGTGACGGAAGCGCCCGGCGCCCTGGCGGAACGCCGGGGCAACGTGATGGTGATAACCATCAACCGGCCGGAGGCCCGCAACGCGGTCAACGCCGCGGTCAGCATCGGCGTCGGGGATGCGCTGGAAGCGGCGCAACACGATCCCGAGGTGCGGGCGGTGGTGCTCACCGGCGCAGGCGACAAGTCGTTCTGCGCCGGCGCCGACCTCAAGGCGATCGCTCGCCGCGAAAACCTTTACCACCCCGACCATCCCGAGTGGGGTTTCGCCGGCTACGTCCACCACTTCATCGACAAGCCGACCATCGCGGCGGTGAACGGGACCGCCCTGGGCGGCGGCACCGAGCTGGCGCTGGCCAGTGATTTGGTGGTGGCCGACGAGCGGGCCCAGTTCGGGCTCCCCGAGGTCAAACGCGGGCTGATCGCCGCCGCCGGTGGCGTTTTCCGCATCGCGCAGCAGCTGCCCCGCAAGGTGGCGATGCAGCTGCTGCTGACCGGTGATCCGCTCACCGCGGCCGCCGCCTGCGAGTGGGGGTTGATCAACGAGGTCGCCCCGCAGGGATCGGTGCTGGACGCCGCGCTGGCGCTGGCCGCGCGGGTCACCGTCAACGCGCCGCTGTCGGTGCAGGCCAGCAAGCGGGTCGCCTACGGCGTCGACGACGGGGTCGTCGTCGACGACGAGCCGGGTTGGGAACGCACCGTGCGCGAGATGCGGGTCCTGATCCGCTCCGAGGACGCCAAGGAGGGACCACTGGCGTTCGCCGAGAAGCGGGACCCGGTCTGGAAGGCGCGTTAAAAGGCGCGAGCAGACACAGATCGCACGCGAACTGCCCGCACAACGCGATTCTGCGTCTGCTCGCGCTTCAAAGCCCCGTGTCAGTGCGCAAGGATGTTCACCCCGCGCCGAAACACGCCGGGTAGCAGCGTGCACGCCGGCACGACGGCGCGCCGCACCGCGGGCGGCGTGCTGGCCAGCACCAGCCCGCGGGTGAGCAACCGGTAGTCGCGGGTGATCCGGTGCCACGCCTTCTCGTACGAGGCGGGAGTCTCGTCGGCGATGGCCTCGACGGCCGCGGCGGCCTGCTTGAGGGCGAGGCTGATGCCCTCGCCGGTCAGGGCGTCCTCATAACCGGCGGCGTCGCCGACCAGCAGGACGCGGCCCGCGACGCGCCGCGAGACCACCTGGCGCAGGGGGCCGCAGCCGCGGGGCTGCCCGGCGCCGGCGCCGTCCAGCTGCCGGGCCAGCCGCGGGAACCAGGCCAGGTCGGGCCGTCCACGAGACAGGATCGCCACGCCGACCAGATCGGGCTCGACCGGCGTCACGTACGCCTCGCCCCAGCGCGACCAGTGCACCTCGACGAAGTCGGTCCACGCCGGCACCCGGTAGTGCCAGCGCACGCCGTAGCGTCGCGGTGTCCCCGCGCTCGCCGCGATGCCGACGGCCCGCCGGACCTGAGAATGCAGGCCGTCGGCCGCCACCAACCATTTCGCGCGCACCCCGGCGGCCGAGACGCCGTGCGCATCCTGCCGGACGCCGGTCACCCGCGTGCGGATCCAGTCGGTGTCTTGCTCTTTGGCGCGCGCGGCCAGCGCCGCGTGCAACGTCGTGCGACGCACGCCGCGCCCGGGCCCCCCGCGAAACCGAGCCTGGGCCCGCCGTTGTTCGCTCACATAGGCGATGCCGTGAAACGGCATGCCCACCGGGTCGACGCCCAGCGCGGTCAGTTCGGCCAGTCCGCCGGGCATCAGCCCCTCGCCGCACGCCTTGTCGATGGGGCTCTCGCGCGGCTCGGCCACGATCACCGAAAGTCCAAGGCGCCGAGCGTGTAACGCCGTGGCCAGGCCGCCCGGACCGCCGCCGACGATCAGCAGGTCCGCGTCGTAATCGCTCATGTGTAACCCAGAGCCGAGTTCTCCACCTGCAGACGCACCTTCAGCAACGCGGCGTTGGCCAGGGTGAAGATGGCCGCGGTCAGCCACGCCGTGTGCACCAACGGCAGCGCCAACCCTTCCGCCACCACTGCAACATAGTTCGGATGGTGCAGCCAGCGGTAGGGACCTCGTCGCACCAGCGGGGCCGCCGGCAGCACGATCACCCGGGTGTTCCACCGCCGGCCCAGCGTCGTGATGCACCACCAGCGCAGCGCCTGACTGGCCGCCACCACCGCCAGCATCGGCCAGCCCAGCCAACCGATGAAGGGCCGGTGCAGCGCCCACGGTTCGACGAGGCAGCCGACCAGCAGCGCGGTGTGGATGACCACCATCACCGGGTAGTGCGATCGACCAAACTCCTTGGCGCCCTGGGTAAACGACCATCGCGCGTTGCGGGTGGACACCACCAGCTCGGCGACGCGCTCGACCCCAACGGCCAGCACCAGCAGGTAATACATGGATACAGTCTTTACCAGCCCTACCAGCCCTACCAGGCCAGCAGCACCAGCTCGGAGCAAAACGCCGGCCCCATCGCGATCATCAGGCCGATCGAGCCCGGTGGCGGCGGATCGGCCATGTTGGCCGCGAGCACGTCGACCACCGAGACCGACGACAGGTTGCCGTTCTCCCGCAACGACTTTCGCGTGCGGTCGAGGGCGTCCGCGGGCAGGTCCAACACGCTCTCGACGGCCTCGATCACCCGCGGCCCGCCCGGGTGGCAGACCCAGGTTGTGACGTCGTGCGGGCGCAACCCGTGATCGGCGAGGAATTCGCGGACGTCATCGCCCAGGTATTTCTCGGCGATGGTGGCGATGTCGGCGGAGAGCACGATGCGGAATCCGTCCCCGCCGATCTTCCAGCCCATGACGTCTTCGGTGTCGGGATAGATCCGGCTACGGGTGGCCAGCACCCGCGGGCCGGTGTGTTCGGCGCCGGTGCGCTGGGCGCCTTCGCTGATCACCACGGCCGCGCCGTCGCCGAAAAGGCTGGTGGCGACCAGGTTGGCGACCGACGTGTCGTCGCGCTGGATGGTCAGCGAGCACAGTTCGACCGCGAGCAGCGCGGCCGTGTGGTCGGGGAAGGCGCGCAGATAGTCGTGCATGCGCGCCACCCCGGCCGCGCCGGCGACGCAGCCCAGCCCGAACAGCGGGACGCGTTTGACGTCGGGCCGCAGCCCGACCCGCGTCGCCAAGCGGGCCTCCAGCGTCGGAACGGCGAGGCCGGTGACCGTCGTCGAAAACACGATGTCGAGTTCCGACGGCTTCACCTTGGCGTCGTCCAGGGCCGCCACCAGCGCCTGCTCGCCCAGGTCGAGCGCCACGTCGAGATAGGCGTCGTTGGCCTCGGTGAAGCCGTTCAGCTCGCGGTAGCGGGGCAGCCGCAACGCGGTGTTGCGGAATTCGACGCCGCTGCTGAGGCCGAAGCGGCGAAAATCGGGGCCGGCGATGTCGGTCAGCGCGCGGATGGCCTCGTGTTGCGTATAGCGGTTGGGCGGGAACTTCACCGCCACGCCGGCGATGGACGGATATTTCACCGCGACGTCCGCGGTGCCCCCAGTGAACTTCTTCATGCACCCGGGAACGATGCCGCCGCCGCACCGGTTCAAATCCGTCTTTGCGTCGCGCGGGCCAGGGGCCTGGTCGTCGGGCTAGGGTCGGGGTATGCGGGTTCTGGTCACCGGTGCCACCGGCTATGTGGGATCACGACTGGTCACGGCGCTGCTGCAAAACCGGCACCAGGTTGCGGCCGCAACTCGAAACCCGTTGCGTCTCAAGCGCTTCGGCTGGTTCGACGACATCACGCCGGTGACCCTCGACGCCGCTGACCCGGATTCGCTGCGAGCCGCCTTCGCCGGCTGCGGCCCCGTTGACGTGGTGTATTACCTGGTGCACGGCATCGGTCAGCCCGGTTTCCGCGACGCGGACAAGTCCGCGGCTGCCAACCTCGCGACCGCGGCCCGCGACGCCGGGGTGCGCCGCATCGTCTACCTGGGCGGTTTCGTGCCCGCCGACGAGGCCTTGTCCGAGCACTTGACCAGCCGGGCCGAGGTGGCCGAGGCGCTCACCGTCCCCGACGGCCCGGAGCTCGTGTGGCTGGGCGCGGCGATGATCATCGGTGCCGGCTCGACGTCGTTCGAGATGATGCGCTACGTGGGAGATCGCTTCCCGGTCATCCCGATTCCGAGCTGGATGGACAACCCGATCGACCCGATCTCGATCCGCGACGTCCTGCACTACCTCGTCGCCGCGGCCGATCCCGACCGGGTGCCGGCCGGGGCATATGACATCTCCGGGCCCGAAACCACGTCCTACCGCCGGCTACTCAAGACCTATGCCCGCATCTCCGGGCGATGGCATACCGGCTTGTCGGTCGGCAGGGTCGACACGACGCTGGCCTCGCTGATCACCGGCGTCGCCCTGCCGGTGCCCCCGGGCCTGGCCGGGGACCTCGTCCAGTCGCTCGACCACCCGATGGTGGCGTCCGTCAGCGACCTGCGCGACCGGGTGCCCGATCCGCCCGGCGGCCTGCTCGGCATCGACGACGCCATCGCGCTGGCCCTGGCCGGCCGGTCGAATCAGCGGCCGCGCCCCGTCAATGCCCTGGCCGATCCGCACGACCTCGCCAACACCGATGCCGCCTGGGCCGGTGGCGACGCGCGGCGCATCCGGCAACTCGCCCAGCGCGTCACACCCCCCATCGTGCGGCCGACCCTGGGGCTGGTGAACAGGGTCCCCGGTCCGGTTGCCGGAGCGCTTCGCACCGGCCTCGACGTTCTGATCGCCCTGACCCCGAAGGTGCGTCCCGCATGAGCCAGTCAACGACCCCCTACCACAGCAGCGCCTTCGCCGAGTTGCGCCGCGCCGTCACCAATGTTGCTGTGCCGCACCATGAATCGCCGTCCGTGGTGCGGCGGCGCCGCGTCATCGTCGCGATCACGCTGGTGGTCGGCGCGGCGGTGCTGGGGTACTCGTTGCGGCGCCATCCGGGGGAGGCCAGCTTCTACTGGCTGACCCTGGCGCTCGCGGCGGTGTGGACCGCCGGTGCGCTGGTCTCCGGTCCGTTGCACCTGGGCGGCATCTGCTGGCGGGGCCGCAACCAGCGGCCGGTCATCACCGGAACGACCGTCGGCCTGCTCGTCGGTGGCGCGTTCGTCGTGGGCGGGCTGATCGCCCGAGAGATCCCGGCCGTCTCCGAGCTGATCACCCGGGTGCTGCTCTTCGCCCATCAAGGCTCTTTCGTGTTGGTGGTGCTGATCACCGTGATCAACGGCGTCGCCGAGGAGCTGTTCTTCCGTGGCGCGCTCTACACCGCGCTGGGCCGGTATCACCCGGTGTTGATCTCCACGCTGCTCTACACCGCCGCGACCATGGCCAGCGGCAACCCCATGCTGGGATTCGCCGCGATCATCCTCGGGACGGTGTGCGCGCTGGAGCGCCGGGCCAGCGGCGGCGTGCTGGCGCCGGTGCTGACCCACGTCGGCTGGGGGCTGATCATGGTGCTGGCCCTGCCGCCCATGTTCGGGGTCTGAGTCAGGCCGACGAGACGACGTTGTGCGCCAGAGCGCGCAGGGCGGCGACCCGCAGCGGCCACACCGTGAGCCGGTACATCCGGCCAGCGACGCCGCGCGGCACGAAGATCACCCGTTGCGTGTACCGGCTGCCGCCGCCGTCCGGCCGCACGGTGATCTCCAGCCAGGCCCGGCCTACTCGACCCGGCATGGAGTGCAGCCGCAGCCTGGCGCCGGGATCGCTTTCCTCCACGCCCCAGCCCGACAGCGGCAGGCGTCGCTGCCAGCGGCGCGCGGCTGTCGCGGCGCGGGCCGCCGACCATACGTCGGCGGGCGCGGCGGCGGCGGTCGCGGTCTGCACGCTGGTGTAGACGATCTCGCCGGCCCAGTCGGGGTCGCTGGGCAGCGGCTCGGCCGGCTCGGACCGCAGCGACGACCAGCTGGCATCGGGGAGGCCGCGCTTTGCGCGCTGCAGCGCCAACTCGACCGCGCGGCGGTATCCGGTGAGTCCGTCCGGTGGCGGCTCGATGATCATGTCGATATCGGAATCACGCGCCACCGCATCGCATTCCAGCGACTCGATCAGTGGCCGCGCCAGGCCGGACGGAATCGGGGTCACCAGCCCCACCCAGAGGCTGGCGATCGCCGGGGTCAGAAACGGCAGTACGAACAGGTAGCGGTTGCCCAGCCCGGCGACCTCGGCGTAGACCCGCATCATGTCCCCGTACTCCAACACGTCGGGTCCACCGATGTCCCAAGTTCGTGACTTCGGGACCGGGGCGCTCGAAACAGAAGCCGCCGCGGCCAGGTAGTACAGCACGTCGCGCACCGCGATCGGCTGGATTCTGTTGTGCACCCACTTCGGCGTGGTCATCACGGGCAACCGGTCGGTGAGGTGCCGGATCATTTCGAACGATGCCGATCCCGAGCCGATGACCACCCCGGCCTGCAGCACCACGGTCTCGATGCCGGAGTCGATGAGGGCCTCCCCGACGGCTTTGCGCGACGCGAGATGTGGTGAGAGGTCGGTGTTTTCCGGATGCAGTCCACTCAGATACACGATCCGACGCACCCCGGTGCGCCGTGCGGCGGTCACCACATTGCGGGCGGCGCGGGTCTCCTCGGCGGCGAAGTCTTTCGAACTTCCCATCGAGTGGACCAGGTAGTACACCACGTCGATTCCGTCGAACGCGGCGATCAGGGAATCGACGTCACCGAGGTCACCGCGCGCCACCTCCGCGTGCCGGCGCCATGGCGCCTGCGCCAGCTTGTCGGGGTTGCGCGCCAAGGCCCGTACGTGATGACCGTCCTCGAGCAGCCGGGGCACCAGGCGCCCGCCGATGTAGCCGGTCGCGCCGGTCACCAAGCACCGCACGGGTTCGGGCATCGATCCTCCGTCGCTCGTCAGCCATTGGGGTCTTACGAGGAGGATTACCGCATCGACGCGGACTCAAGCGTTGCGCCGGGTCAGCGCAACGACATTCAGCGATCGGTGAAGTTCGGCGTGCGGCGCTGCTGGAAGGCCGTTGCGCCCTCGACGAAGTCGGGGGACTTCAGCAGCACCGACTGTCCGTCGAATTCCCGCTGCAGCGCGGGATCCAATTCGGTGAGCGTGGCCGCGTTGATCGCCAGCTTGGTCTTCGCGAAGGCGACGGCCGGGCCGCCCAACAACCGCGCGATCACCTTGTCCACCTCGGCCTCGAAGTCGTCGGCCGGATAAACCGCGGTGACCAGCCCCCAGGACAGTGCGTCGGCGGCGGTCAACCGTTCGGGAAGCAACGCCATCTGCATGGCCCGGATCCGGCCGATCGCGGCCGCGATCAACGCCGATGCGCCGCCGTCGGGCATCAACCCGATCTTGGTGAAGGCGAGCATGAAAAACGCGCTCTCCGAAGCCAATACGACGTCACAGGCCAGGGCGATGGAAACACCGACCCCGGCCGCGGGTCCCTGGACGGCCGCGACCACCGGGTGGGGCAGCGCGGCGATCGCGCGCACCAGCCGGTTGATCTCGAGGATGATCTCGTCCGGCGGGACGGCGCCCCCGCCGGACACGTCGTCGGCGCTGATGCCCGCGCCGGAGCTGAAGCCGCGTCCGGCGCCGCCGATCCGCACCACCTTGACCTCGGGGTCGGTCGCCGCGTACTCCATCGCGTCGGCGATCCCGGTGATCACCGGAATGGTCAGCGAATTCAGGCTGTCGGGCCGATTGATGGTCACCGAGAACACGCCGTCGGACAGCGTGACGTCGAGGCCTGCGACTGGGGCGAGGGTGGCGATCGCGGATGAAGGCATGGGCTCACCATAAGTGACCGGGCTGCGCGGGCCGCGGGCACGGCTGCGAAGATGTCGAACGACCGGTTGTTTGAGCACGAACGGTCAATGTCGTCGGAGCGGACGAAAGGTCGGTGGATCATGGCTGGACCGTTGAAGGGACTGCGCGTCGTCGAGTTGGCCGGCATCGGGCCGGGCCCACACGCCGCGATGATCCTGGGGGACTTGGGCGCCGACGTGGTGCGCATCGACCGCCCGTCGTCCGGTCCGGGCGGTGTGGCAAAGGACGCCATGATGCGTAACCGCCGCGTGGTGACCGCCGATCTGAAGTCCGACGAAGGCCGCGGCCTCGTCCTCAAACTGATCGCCAAGGCCGACGTGCTGATCGAGGGCTACCGCCCGGGCGTCACCGAGCGGCTCGGCCTCGGCCCCGAAGACTGCGCGAAGGTCAACGACCGCCTGGTCTACGCCCGGATGACCGGCTGGGGCCAGACCGGTCCGCGCAGCCAGCAGGCCGGCCACGACATCAACTACATCTCGCTCAACGGCATCCTGCACTCCATCGGCCGGGTGAACGAACGGCCCGTCCCGCCGCTGAACCTCGTCGGGGACTTCGGCGGGGGCTCGATGTTCCTGCTGCTGGGCATCCTGTCCGCGCTGTGGGAGCGGCAGACCTCCGGCAAGGGGCAGGTTGTCGACGCGGCGATGGTGGACGGCTCGAGCGTGCTGGTCCAGATGATGTGGCAGATGCGGTCGTCGGGCATGTGGACCGACGCGCGCGGCACCAACCTGCTCGACGGCGGCGCCCCCTACTACGACACCTACGAATGCGCCGACGGCCGCTACGTCGCGGTCGGCGCCATCGAGCCGCAGTTCTACGCCGCCATGCTCACCGGGCTGGGCCTGGACGGGGCGGACCTGCCCGGGCAGAACGACGTCGGCCGCTGGCCGGAACTACGTGCGGTGCTGACCGAGAAGTTCGCCAGCCAGGACCGTGACCACTGGGCCAAAGTGTTCGCCGACTCCGACGCGTGCGTGACGCCGGTGCTGGCCTTCGGTGAGGTGCAGACCGAGCCGCACATCACCGAGCGGGACACCTTCTACGAGGTCGACGGCGGCCTGCAGCCGCGGCCCGCGCCGCGGTTCTCCCGCACCGCGCCGGAGACACCGCGTCCCGCTGCGCCGGTGGCCGACGCCGAATCGGTACTCAACGACTGGGTATAGTCCCGACCAACCAGTTGGCTGGAATCGAGGGAAATAAGGAAGGACTCGCATGGAGATCAAAGACGCCGTCGCCGTCGTCACCGGGGGCGCCTCAGGGCTGGGCCTGGCCACCACCAAGCGGCTGCTCGACCGCGGCGCGGAGGTGGTCGTGATCGACCTGCGCGGCGAGGAAGCCGTCCGCGAGCTGGGCGACCGCGCCCGCTTCGTCGAGGCCGACGTCACCGACGAGGCCGCCGTCGGCAAGGCCTTGGACGCCGCCGAGTCGATGGGCACGCTGCGCATCAACGTCAACTGCGCGGGCATCGGCAACGCCATCAAGACGCTGTCCAAGGACGGCCCCTTCCCGCTGGACGGCTTCAAGAAGGTCATCGGCGTCAACCTGATCGGCACGTTCAACGTGCTGCGGCTGGCCGCCGAGCGCATCGCCAAGACCGAACCCATTGGGCCCGAAACGAGCCCAGAGCGCGGAGTCATCATCAACACCGCCTCGGTCGCCGCGTTCGAGGGCCAGATCGGCCAGGCCGCCTACTCGGCGTCCAAGGGCGGCGTGGTCGGCATGACGCTGCCGATCGCCCGCGACCTGTCGCGCGAGCTCATCCGCGTGGTGACCATCGCGCCCGGCCTGTTCAAGACCCCGCTGCTGGGTTCGCTGCCCGAGGAGGCGCAGGCCTCGTTGGGCAAGCAGGTGCCGCACCCGGCGCGGCTGGGCGACCCCGACGAGTACGGCGCGCTGGCCGTCCACATCGTCGAGAACCCGATGCTCAACGGCGAGGTCATCCGCCTCGATGGCGCCATTCGCATGGCGCCGCGCTAGCGGCGTACGCCCCTGCGAAAAACATCGACAAAACGAAAGCCCCCCGCATCGGCGGGGGGCTTTCGTGATAACCACGATTCGATGGTTACTTACGGAACCACCGACTGACGGAGGGTTCGGCCATTAACAGCCGTGCGAGCATGCTCATGTCGGGCCTCAGCTCGCCGCTTGCAGTTCGTCGAACTGCTCCGAGGTCTCGCCTTCCACCAGCACGTCGCCGTGGTAGAGGGCCTCGAAGTCGACCTTGATGACGTCGGCACTTGTGTCGTCGATCCACATGACACTGAGCGTATGGGCCACCATTAAGGAAACTTTGAGTCACGATTCGGAAAATGGTGGCAATTTACCGACGGGTAGGGTGGCCGCCATTTCCGCTGGGATTTGCGCCGTGAGCTGCTTACTTGCGACACATTTTTCTGGCCGGACTCTTACCGTCCCCGCGGTTTAAAAGCCGGCGTTGAACGGTCTGCGGGCCCTTTCACGTGCTTAGAGACAACACTGTTCGACGCGTGGACATTAGCGTTTGTTACGTTGTCGCGGACTAGCCAGCGGCCAGCGCAAAGGGGCACCGGCAGCGGAAGGGCTTGAAAAAATGCTGCAGAAAATCGCCCGGGTCGCCATCGCGGCGCCGCGCCGGATCATTGCGATAGGGCTGCTGGTTTTCATCGCCGCCGCCGTCTTCGGCATTCCCGTCGCCAAGAGCTTGTCTCCCGGCGGCTTCCAAGATCTGGACTCGGAGTCCGCCCGCGCCATCGACGTGTTGACCGACAAGTTCGGGCAGAGCGGTCAGCAGATGCTGATCCTGGTGACTTCCCCCGGCGGCACCCACAGCGAACAGGCCCGCACGGTGGGCACCGACCTCGTCGACCAGTTGCAACGGTCCCCGCTGGTGTACAACGTCTCCTCGCCGTGGGCACGACCCCTCGCCGACGGCGCCCCGGGAGCGTCGGACGATCTGGTGAGCCGCGACGGCAAGTCGGGCCTCATCGTGGTCAACCTCAAAGGCGGCGAAAACTTCGTTCAGCACAACGCGCAGACCCTGGCGGACCAGTTCGTCCACGACCGTGATGGGGTGACCGTCCGCGCCGGCGGCGCGGCCATGCAGTACGCGCAGATCAACAAGCAGAACCAGGACGACCTGCTGGTGATGGAGATGATCGCGCTGCCGCTGAGCTTCGTGGTGCTGATCTGGGTGTTCGGTGGGCTGCTGGCCGCCGCGCTGCCGATGGCGTTGGGCGCGCTGGCCGTTGTCGGCTCGATGTCGGTGTTGCGCCTCGTCACCTTCACCACCGAGGTGTCGATCTTCGCCCTCAACCTCAGCACCGCCCTGGGCCTGGCGCTGGCCATCGACTACACCCTGCTCATCGTCAGCCGCTATCGCGACGAACGGGCCGACGGGCACGAGCGCGACGAAGCGCTCGTGCGGACCATGGCCACCTCCGGCCGCACGGTGCTGTTCTCCGCGGTCACCGTGGCGCTGTCGATGTCGGCGACGGTCGCGTTCCCGATGTACTTCCTCAAGTCGTTCGCCTACGCCGGGGTGGCCACCGTCGCCTTCGTCGCCACCGCCTCGATCGTGATCACCCCGGCCGCGATCGTGCTGCTGGGCGACCGGCTGGACGCGTTCAACGTGCGCCGGCTGCTGCGGCGGGCTCTCCGGCGACCCGAGCCGTCGCGCAAGCCCGTCGAGCAACTGTTCTGGTATCGGTCGAGCAAGTTCGTGATGCGCCGCTGGGCGCCGGTGGGCCTGGCCGTCGTGGGCCTGCTCCTGCTGCTCGGGCTGCCGTTCTTCTCGGTGAAGTGGGGGTTCCCGGACGACCGGGTGCTGCCGCGCTCGGCGTCGGCGCATCAGGTCGGTGACCGGCTGCGCAGCGATTTCGCCGACGATTCCGCGACGTCGGTGCCCGTCGTCATCGCCGATGCCTCCGGCCTGAATCCGGGGGACTTCGACGCCTACGCCGCCGCTCTTTCGCGGGTGCCCGACGTGGCGGCGGTGTTTGCGCCCGGGGGAACCTTCACGGGCGGAAACCGGATGGGGCCGCCGGCCGGGGCGACCGGGCTGGCCCACGGCAGCGCGTTCCTGACCGTCAGCAGCACGGCGCCACTGTTCTCCGCAGCGAACGACACCCAGCTCGCGCGGTTGCACGGCGTCCCCGGCCCGGCGGGCCGATCCGTCGAAATGGGTGGGGTGGCGCAGGTCAACCGCGACAGCGTCGACGCGGTGACCGAACGGCTTCCGCTGGTTCTCGGGCTGATGGCCGCGATCACCTTCGTGCTGCTGTTCCTGCTGACCGGCAGCGTGCTGCTGCCGGTCAAGGCGCTCGCCTGCAACTTCCTGTCGTTGACCGCGGCGTTCGGTGCGCTGGTGTGGATCTTCCAGGACGGCCATCTCGGCGCGCTTGGCACCACGCCGAGCGGGACGCTGGTGGCCAACATGCCGGTGCTGCTGTTCTGCATCGCCTTCGGGCTGTCGATGGATTACGAGGTTTTCCTGCTCTCCCGGATCCGCGAGTACTGGCTGGCGTCCGGCGCCGCCCGACCCGCCAAGCCGACCCCGAAGCAGGCCCACGCCGCCAACGACGAGAGCGTGGCTCTCGGCGTCGCCCGCACCGGCCGGGTCATCACCGCGGCCGCGCTGGTGATGTCGATGTCGTTCGCCGCGCTGATCGCCGCCCACGTCTCGTTCATGCGGATGTTCGGTCTGGGCCTGGTGCTGGCCGTTTTCGCCGACGCCACCCTGGTGCGGATGGTGGTCGTCCCGGCCTTCATGCACGTGATGGGCCGCTGGAACTGGTGGGCGCCCGGGCCCCTGGCGCGGCTGCACGACCGGTTCGGCATCAGCGAAGGCGAACAACCCGCACACCGCGAGCCCACTCCGGCGCCGGTCGCCGGGGCCGCGCTCGGGGAGCCGGTGCCCAATATCGGTTAACGGCGACCCATGCCGTCGCCGAACCCTATTCTGGGCCTCATCCGAGTCGGAAGGTTCACACACGTATGACAACGGCGGTCGACAACCCCTTCTTCGCGCGCGTCTGGCCCGTCGTCGCCAGCCATGAAGCCGAGGCGATCCGGGTCCTGCGACGGGAGAACCTGGCCGGCTTGTCCGGCCGGGTGTTGGAAGTCGGCGCGGGGATCGGGACGAACTTTCCGCACTATCCGGCCTCCGTCGACGAGGTGATCGCGGTGGAGCCCGAACCGCGGCTGGCGGCCCGGGCGCGCGCCGCGGCCGACGCGGCGCCGGCCCGCATCATCGTTTCCGGCGAGACGGCCGAAAGCCTCAGCGACGGGGAGCCATTCGACGCGGTGGTGTGCTCGCTGGTGCTGTGCTCGGTGCGCGACCCGGGCGCCGTGCTGCGGCGCCTGTACTCGTTACTGCGACCGGGTGGGGAACTGCGCTACCTCGAGCACATCGCCAGCGCCGGCGCGCGGGGCCGTTTTCAGCGTTTCGTCGATGCGACGTTGTGGCCCCGGCTATTCGGTAACTGCCACACCCATCGCGACACCGAACGCTCGATCGTCGAGGCGGGATTCGAAGTCGACACGTCGCGGCGGGAGTGGACGCTGCCGGCCTGGGCGCCGATGCCGGTTTCCGAGCTCCTGCTGGGCCGCGCGCGCCGGCCCGCCTGAGGGGCCCGCCTACTTGAGCAGTGCCGGCAGCCGCTGCAGCAGTCCGGGCAACGCCTGGCCGGCCGACTCGCGGATGCTGAGGGTGGCGTTGGCCGATAGCGGCGTGACTTCGGGATTGACCTCGATGACGGCGGCGCCGCGCGCCAGCGCCAGCTCCGCGAGCCCGGCCGCCGGATAGACGATCGCCGACGTCCCGACCACCACCATCACGTCGGCGGACTCGGTCGCCTCGTGGGCGCGCTGCCAGGGCTCGTCGGGCAATTGCTCACCGAACCACACGATGTCGGGCCGGATCAGGCCGCCGCATTGACACACCGGAGGCTCCACCTCCAGCGCCGGCTCGGCCATCTGCGGCAGCGCGCCGCTGTACGGCACAGCGCAACGCGCACAACGGAATTCGAAAAGGCTTCCGTGCAAGTGGTGGACGGAGTCGCTGCCCGCCCGCTCGTGCAGGTCGTCGACGTTCTGGGTGATGACGGTGACCTGGGCATCGTCCTGCCAGGCGGCGATGGCGCGATGACCCGCATTGGGTTGCACATCGGCGACCAGGTAGTGCCGCCACAGATACCAGCCCCAGACGCGCTGCGGGTTGTCGCGCCACCCTTGTGTGCTGGACAGCTCGTAGGGATCGAAGCGTGCCCACAACCCGTTCTTGTCATCGCGGAAGGTCGGCACACCGCTTTCCGCGGAGATCCCCGCGCCGCTGAGCACCGCTACGCGCATCCCACCAAGATAGCCGGAGCTGGGGGATACTGAACGGGTGGAACTGGGTGATTGGTTGCGGGTCGACGTGAAGGCGGGCAAGCCGTTGTTCGACCAGCTCAGGACGCAGGTGATCGACGGGGTCCGGGAGGGCGCGCTGCCGCCGGGCACCCGCCTGCCCACCGTGCGGGACCTGGCCGGCCAACTCGGGGTCGCGGTCAACACCGTGGCTCGCGCCTACCGCGAGCTGGAAACCGCCGCCATCATCGAAACCCGGGGCCGCTTCGGCACATTCGTCGCCCGCTACGACCCGACCGACGCCGCGATGGCGGCCGCCGCCCGCGAGTACGTTCGGGTAGCGCGGGGACTCGGGTTGGACAAGGCCGATGCCCTGCGCTACATCGAATCGGTGCCCGACGAGTAAGCGGTATCGTCCGGCATCGAAAATCGTTGGCGCACAGTCTGTGTGGTGCTGCCGCTCAGCGCAACACCTTGTCGAGCGTACGCAGGTTGCGCGTCGTGGTCGACGACTTGTAGCGGGCCTTGCCCATCGTCTTGCCGATGGTGCTGTCCAGGGTGGCGCCCTTGCGGACCTGCCAGTAGAGCACGCCGTCACCGCGGCTGATCCGCTCGTCCGGACCCGCGTCCTTGCCCAGCCCGGCGAGCTCGTCGAGCACCGCCTCATCGGCGACGAACGTGATGTAGGACTGGTAGCCGTCGGCGTCGCGCTCGAACGGATAGGCGGCGACCACGTCGCGCACGGTGCCGAGGTCATAGGCCAGCACCCAGGCGTCGTAGCCGAAACGTTCGCGCAACGCGGACTCGGCCTTCTTGCGCACCGTCGCCGCGCCGGCCGACGACTCCAGCAGGACGTTGCCGCTGGCCAACACGGTTCGCACCGCGGTGAAGCCCGCGTCGGTCAGCGCGGCCGCCACCTCGGCCATCTTCAGGTTGACGCCCCCGACGTTCACGCCACGCAGAAACGCCGCGTACTCGGTCATGCCCAGATTCCACCAGCCCGGCCGCCAAACGGCCATCCCGGGCCGCCCGGGCGGCGCGCGACGTAGGCTTTCGTCATGGGACGCCAAGTCTTCGACGACAAGCTGCTGGCCTTGATAAGCGGACATTCCCTCGGGGTGCTGGCCACCATCAAGCGCGACGGGCGACCCCAGCTGTCGAACGTCAGCTACCACTTCGACCCGCGCAGCATGGCGATCCAGGTGTCGATCACCGAGCCGCGCGCCAAAACGCGCAACCTGCGCCGCGACCCGCGGGCGTCGATCCTGGTCGACGCCGACGACGGCTGGTCGTACGCCGTCGCCGAGGGCACTGCCGAACTGACGCCCCCGGCGGCCGCGCCCGGCGACAGCACCGTGGAGGCGTTGATTGCCTTGTACCGCAACATCGCCGGCGAACACCCGGATTGGGACGAATACCGTCAGGCGATGGTCACCGACCGGCGGGTGCTGCTGACGCTGCCGATCACCCACCTGTACGGCATGCCCCCGGGCATGCGGTAGCCGCGCCGGCCGCGGGCCCGCCCGGCAGACCGGGGCTAAGCTGCACCCATGGCTGAATCGAATGCCCGGCAGGGTTCAAAGTCGTCCAAATCTTCGGGGGCTTCTGAATCGCCCGGGTCGGACGAGGACACCAAGCGCAAGTTCCGCGAAGCCCTCGACCGCAAGATGGCGAAATCCTCGAACGCGTCCGACCACAAAGACGGCGCCGGCAAGCAGTCCCGGGCGCACGGCGCGGCGGGAAACCGCCGCGAATTCCGCCGCAAGAGCGGCTGACCCGAGAGTCGTTGGCAGACAGCCTGATTCGTTTATCCCCGGGGTGGGTAGAACAGGCCGACCGACGGGTCGTCTTGCCCCGGTCTGCCGCGTAGGCTTCCCCGCGTGCTGGGGTGTCCGAAGTTCACTTGGGACGGGTCGTTTTGGTATGCCCAGTCCGCCACGATGGTGCGTCGACTGAACTTCCAGCGCCCGTCGTGCTTGGTGTACTCGTCCAGGTACCGGCCGCCGATGACCACGTCGACGTCGTGCTCGGGGTCGGCGAAGGTGTGAAACACCAGGCAGTAAACCTCACCGCGGGCCGCCTCGCCCTCGATCACGAAGTTCGTCGTGGTGATGTTGTGTTGGGAGACACGCACATACGGCTCCGCGGCCTGCAACTGCGCGATGAACTGTTCGACACCGCCGGTCGAGAACGACCCGTGCGCGTCGGTCGCGTCGGGGTGATACAGGCCCCGGAGGCCGTCGTAATCGGCGCGGTCGATGGCCCGGCAATAGGAGGTGACGAGCGCGTGCAGTTCGTCGCGGGCCAGCATCAGCGCCAATCGGGCCTCATCCACCACCACGTCACGATAACTCGATGGTTAGGGTGCTGGTCATAGGCGCAATTTCGGTGGTTGGTGTCGCGCCAGGCGGTCTCGGTCGTAGGGTGTTCAGCGGAAGGAAGGTCGTTGACGGTGAAACTTTGGCTGGCTCAAGATCCCGAGGCCGACGCGCTGCTGGACGAGAATCCGTTGGCCCTGCTCATCGGGATGGTCCTCGATCAGCAGGTGCCGTTCGAGACCGCCTTTTCGGGACCGAAGAAGATCGCCGACCGCATGGGCAGCTTCGGCGCTCACGAGATCGCGGAGTACGACCCGGACAAGTTCGCCGCGCTGTGCTCGGAAAGGCCTGCGATCCACCGGTTTCCGGGATCGATGGCCAAACGTATCCAGACCCTGGCCCAGATCATCGTGGACGATTACGACGGCGACGCCGCGGGCTTGTGGACCGCGGGCGACCCCGACGGCGAGGAGCTGCTGCGGCGCATCAAGGGGCTGCCCGGTTTCGGCGCCGTTAAGGCGCAGATCTTTCTGGCGCTGCTGGGCAAGCAGTACGGGGTGACGCCGTCCGGGTGGCGACGAGCCGCCGGCGAGTTCGGCAAACCGGGCACGCACATCTCCGTCGCCGATATCGTCGACGCCGAATCGATGGGCGCGGTGCGTTCCTATAAGAAGCAGATGAAAGCGGCAGCCAAGGCGGCGAAGTAGTGGGTGTACAGAAGGGAAGGGCGGCAACGTGAAGACACACCTGACGTGTCCGTGCGGCGAAGCCATTGTCGGCAAGGACGAGGACGAGCTGGTCGAATTGACCCAGGCTCACCTCGCCAGCGTTCATCCTGGCCTCGAGTACGACCGCGACGCGATCCTGTTCATGGCGTACTAGTAGCGAACGCGCGTGACCCCGGTGCGGGGACACGCGCGTTCGCAGGTGGCGAGACGGTGACGGCGCCGGTCTGTTACGGCACCACCGTCGAGCCGATCGTGGGCATGAACTGGCACTGCTTTTCCTTGGTCGTGACCTGCCCGAAGATCGTCGACATGATGCTGCCCGAGCCCGTGTCGGCGATCGCGCTCAACGTCGTCGGCCCCTCCGGGTTGATGTCCGAACGCGGCTTGAGGGCGACGGTGCCGGACTTGCCGGTGGTCAGGTTCACCCAGGTGACGTTCAACGGCAGCTTCTGCACCTCGGCGGGTCCGGGCGTGCCGACCGCGGTGAACACGTAGGCGGTCTGCCCGGGCCCCGGGCCGGGAAGCGGAATCTTGGCCGGGCCCGCGACCGACAGTGCGGTGGCGATGGCGCTGCTGCCATCGGCAAGGCAGTTGGTGCCGATCGAGGGATACATGAAGTCCTGGGTCGGCGGCGTGTCGGCGCCGAACCCGGGGGCGGCCGCCGTCGGGGCGGCGTCCGGCGCAGGTGGCGCCGGAACCGGTGCCGCGGCGGGCACATTCGCGGACTGGGCGGCGGGCTGGGCGGGCACGGGTGCCGGCGCTGGCCCGGCCGCGTGCGCCGGGTCGACGCCGGCGGGCAGGTGCGCCTCCGGTGCCGCTTCGGGTGCGGGACCCGCCGCGTGCACCGGGTCGATTCCGGTCGGCAGGTGCGCCTGCAAACCGGGTTCCACGCCGGTCGCGGGAACGTGTTGCACGGGTGCGGTGGGCTCTTGGACGAACTGATTCACCGCCGCCGCCACGTTTTTCGACTCGCTGGGAGCGGTCGGGCTGTGGGCGAAGGCTTGCGCGGCGGCCATCAGCAGTTGCGTCGCTTGCTGCGGGTCGCCCGCCGCTTGCTGGATGAGCGGGCTGAGCTGCGACAGGGCAGGCAGACCCGGCAGCTGTTGGGCCGCGTTGGATTGTGGTGTCGGCTGCGGCGCCGCCGGATCGGCTACCGCGCTCGGGCTAAGCCCGAGCGCGGCAACCGATGCCGTGACGACAGCGGCCAAACCTTTGGACAGATTCCAAGTGGTTGCCACGGTGTCCTCCGGTTCTCAGTGGTTGATTGGTCCGACTACGACGCTGCTCAAGGCAATGCGGCAAGCAGCGGCGCTGCCGGTCCGGCCGGGCTGGCAGCCGGCGCGGGTGCGGCCGGAGCGGCTGGTGCCGCCGGAGCCGCCGGGGTCTGGCCCGAAGCCAGCGCCGGCAGATCCTGCGGGAGCCGCACCTGCGAGGGCACCGGAAGGCCCGCGGGCATCGCCGGCATGTTGACCTGCGCCTGCGGGATTTGCGGTGCGGGCGGCGTGGCCGGCGCGCTCGGTGCCGACAGCCCCGGGATCGCGGGCAGGCCCGGGATCGACGAGGACGCCGGAGCGGCCGGGCTCGCGGCCGCCGGCTGTGCGCCGGTCAGGCCCTGAATCATTCCCGGAATGCCGGACGCCGCGGAAGGTGCCGCCGGCGCGGCCGGCGTCGCCGACTGCGCCAGCCCCGGAATGGACGGGAGCGCCGCCGGAGATGACGCGGGAGCGGCGGGTGCCGCCGGCGTCAGGCCGGGGATCGACGGGATGCCCGCCGTGGACGCCGACGCCGGCGAGGCGGCGGCCGGAACACCCGGGAAGCTGATGCCCGGTGTGGCCGGCGCCGAGGGCGGCGTGGCGCCCAGTGCGGTCGCGAGGTTTTGCAGGATTTGAGGTGCGTTGGCCGCCGAGCTGATCAGCTGCTGCGGAATGTTCGGCACCGCCGGAGCCGGCACGGGGTCGGCGTGGGCGATACCGCCCGTCAATAGTGCTGCGGACGAACCGGCCACGACGGCGGCTGCACGCAAGTAAGTCCAGATGGTTGGCATGACTCTCCCTGATTGATCGATTACAGGTCCCGCCGCTGAAGCTACTTTGATGCAGATGGGACTCAAGTGACACGTGTGGCATTTATTCATTCGTTACGGAGACGAGTGAGAGCGGTGACCGAAAGCGCGAAATGCGGTTCCCTAAATAGAAGTCCGGGACCGACGGGGCGGCGCCGCACGCCCCGATCGCTAAAGTCGGGCGGATAGAAACCATCTCGGCCGCCCCGGCGGCACCCATCACCCAGCGGTTGGTGAGTCTCCTCGAAGGGGGCGCGCCGATGCTGCTCATCGTGAGCATCGCCGCGCGGCTGGCCTGGACCTACCTGGCCCCCAACGGCGCGAACTTCGTCGACCTGCACGTCTACCTCGGCGGGGCCGCCGCGATCGACCATCCCGGCGCCCTGTACAGCTACGTCTACGCCGACCAGACACCGGACTTCCCGCTGCCGTTCACCTACCCGCCGTTCGCGGCCGTCGTCTTCTACCCGCTGCACCTGCTGCCGTTCGGGCTCGTCGCATTTCTGTGGCAGGTCGCGACCATGGCCGCCCTGTACGCCGCGATCCGGATCAGCCAGCGCCTGACGGGTGTGGCGGCCGGCCCCCGCGGCCGCCGACTCGCGATGGCGTGGACGGCGATCACGATCTGGATCGAGCCGCTGCGCAGCACATTCGACTACGGCCAGGTCAACGTGTTGCTCATGACCGCGGTGCTGTGGGCGGTCTACACCACGCGATGGTGGCTGTCGGGATTACTGGTCGGCGTGGCGGCCGGAATCAAGTTGACCCCCGCCATCTCCGGGGTCTATCTGGCCGGCGCCCGGCGGTGGGCCGCGGCGGTGTTCTCGGCGGTCGTTTTCGTTGCCACCATTGGGATTTCGGTCGTGGTGGTCGGGGATCAGACCCGCTACTACTTCACCGACCTGCTCGGCGACGCCCACCGGGTGGGCCCCATCGCCACCTCGTTCAATCAGTCGTGGCGCGGCGGCATCTCGCGCATCCTGGGCCACGACGTCGGGTTCGGCCCGCCGCTGGTGGTCGCCCTCGTCGTCACCGCGGTGCTGGCCGTCCTGGCCTGGCGCGCGCTGGACGCCGCCGATCAATTGGGCAGGCTGCTCGTGGTCGAGTTGTTCGGGCTGCTGCTCTCGCCGATTTCCTGGACCCACCACTGGGTGTGGCTGGTGCCGTTGATGATCTGGGCGATCCACGGCGCGGGGCGCACGCTGCGCGGAGCGCGAATCGTCGGCTGGGGCTGGTTGGTGCTCACCCTGATCGGCGTGCCGTGGTTGCTGAGCTTCGCTCAACCGACCATCTGGCAGATCAGCCGCCCGTGGTACCTGGCCTGGGCCGCGTTGATCTACACCGTGGCCGCGGTCGCGACGTTGATCTGGATCGCGGCCACCGGCAGCCGCGGGCGGTTCGCCACGCCCGGCGAACGCGCCGAGGCCACCGGCTAGCTGTCGACGATGCCGTTGATATCGCGGGCCATGTCGATATCGTTTTGGGTGATGCCACCCTCGGAGTGCGTGACGAGAGCGAAAGTGACTGTCCGCCAACGAATATCGATGTCCGGGTGATGGTCCTTGCTCTCCGCGTGCTCGCCCACCCGGCGCACGGCGTCGATGCCGGCGAGAAAACTCGGAAATTTGATTGAGCGGCGCAGGGCCCCATCGGCCCGCTCCCATCCGTCGAGCTCGGGCAGTGCGGCGTCCACTTGCTCATCCGTTAACACGGCCATATCGGACTCGTCCTCTCCTGTCGGATAACGGGTTGATCGAGGGGGCGGCCCCGAACGCGACCTCCCGCGAAGGTGGTCACCTACGAGGCTACGGCGGAGTTACCCGGTGCTTGCTTTTTCTGGTCCAACGCCACCACGACGTCCGCCTCCGGGAGGCTCTGTCTTTGCTGGTAAGCGGACTCCAGGCTGGTGGGAACGCCCTCTAGGTCGCGGGCCACGCCCATCAGTTCTTCCAGGATCATGATCCGTTGCTGATTCGCCTCGTCCATCGCCCGGTGGGCTCGCTCATCGAACTCGTGAGCTTTCTGCTTTGCGTCGGCGAGCAGCTGCTCACGTTCATGCTGGGCGTCCCGCGAGGCCGCATCGATCAATGCCTGGGCTTCGGCCCGCATCCCGGCGAGGTCGGCGTCGAGCTTCTTCCTGGTTTCCTCACACTCCACTTCGAGCGCTTTTCGCTGCACGGCCATGTGCTCCAACAACTCTCGGTGTTCTCGCCGCGCGGCCTCCCCCTCGGCCACGGCATCCGCGATCAGGGCATCCGCCTCGGCGCGCGCCTCGTCCTGCATCCGGGAAACCTCATCGAGCGTGCGCCGCAGCAGCTTCGCCATCCGATGCTGCATCGCATAGGGCGTCGGTGACGTGTCCGACAGTGCGGCGACCTCGTCCTTGAGGCAGGCGACCTCGATCCGCAGCCCGGCCGCTTCATTGCTGGATTCGTCTCGCTGGGTCCTGAGGTTCAGGACTTCGTCGATCAGTACCTTCTCCTTGGCGAGCAACGCCTCGATGTAGGGGTCGACCAGAGCCGGGTCATAGCCCCGGAAGATCCGAGTGAACGACTTTGCGGGTTTGGCGATCATTGTCAACTCCCCTCGTTGGAAGTGCCTGTAGTGGTCGTGACCGACTAGGGTCGAGTATTCCACGGCGGCGACTAAACCGTAAGAGAGTCGTTATGTCCCAACATAATTCGATAGAGAAATCGACTGGGGTGGCCGTCTCGGCGGCAGTTTCGCGGGCGAGGCTGCACGGCCCTTGCTCCGATGCCGAGACGTTCGCCCTCGCGTGCGGGGCCCGAAGCTGTCCGGATCCCACCGGCGGTGCGGCCGGCGTTGCCGAGCGGTGGTGATTCGCAAGGGCGCCGTATACCGTCACTGGCCATGCCGACCCAGATCGTCGTCGCCGGCGCCCTCATCTGCGACGCGCGCGTCCTGGTGGCACAGCGCGTCCGCCCGCCGGAGTTGGCCGGCCGCTGGGAGCTACCCGGGGGCAAGGTCGCGCCCGGCGAGACCGAGCGCGACGCCCTGGTCCGCGAGCTGGCCGAGGAGCTGGGTTTGGCGACGGGCGACGTCGCGGTGGGCGACCGGCTCGGCGCGGACATCGCGGTGGACGGCGGGATCACGCTGCGCGCCTACCGGGCGCGTTTGCTCAGCGGCCGCCCGGACGCGCGTGATCACCGAGCCCTGCGCTGGATTACCGCCGCTGAGCTGCATGATCTCGACTGGGTGCCGGCCGACAGGGGCTGGCTGGCGGACTTGGCCGGCGCCCTGTGAACGCCCCTCATAACAAGCCCACAGACTTCCCGCAGCTGATGCACAGCCGCGTTGCAGGTCGCCACAGTCAACTGAATACGACGATATGACTTGTAGTAACGCCACACGAATCTGCCCTGGATGTGCGTGCCGATAGCCAGCCGAATGATTGTTCAGACCCTGCCGTCCCGGCTCGGTGCCCGACCGGGAGGCCCTCGCGTGCGCGAAAACCGATGCTCATGACCCTGTTTTCCCGGATTCACCGCGTGCGGCGAAGGTGATCGGCCCGTCCACGCCGACCTATGCTGGTGCTGTATCGCCGCCCAGGCCGCGGTCCCGAACTGCCGATGGTTGAGCCGATCCGAGTTGGTGCGGACGGGCGGATCACGGGGATGATCGCCGCACACAACTCAACTGGGATCACACGCAGGGCCGGACGACGAGGCGCGACGCTATCGACGAGGAGGAGTACTTCTTGACTGCCACACCGCACATTGGTGGAGTGCTCGAGGAGCTCTTGGAGCGCAGCGGGCGGTTCTTCACGCCGGGCGAGATCTCGGCTGACCTGCGCACCGTGACGCGGCAGGGCGGACGCGAGGCCGACGTGTTCTACCGCGACCGGTGGAGCCACGACAAGGTGGTTCGCTCCACGCACGGCGTGAACTGCACCGGGTCATGCTCGTGGAAGATCTACGTCAAAGACGGGATCATCACCTGGGAGACCCAGCAGACCGACTATCCGTCGGTGGGTCCGGACCGTCCCGAGTACGAGCCGCGTGGTTGCCCCCGCGGCGCCTCCTTCTCCTGGTACAGCTACTCGCCCACCCGGGTGCGCTACCCCTACGCCCGTGGCGTGCTGGTCGAGATGTACCGGGAAGCCAAGGCGCGGCTCGGCGATCCGGTGCTGGCGTGGGCCGACATCCAGGCCGATCCCGAGCGCCGCCGGCGCTATCAGCAGGCCCGCGGAAAGGGGGGACTGGTCCGCGTCACCTGGGCCGAGGCCACCGAGCTGATCGCCGCCGCGCACGTGCACACGATCAAGACCTACGGCCCGGATCGGGTCGCCGGATTTTCCCCGATCCCGGCGATGTCGATGGTCTCCTATGCCGCCGGCTCGCGCTTCTTCGAGCTGATCGGCGCCCCCATGACGTCGTTCTACGACTGGTACGCCGACCTCCCGGTGGCCTCACCGCAGGTGTTCGGCGACCAGACCGACGTCCCCGAGTCCGGAGACTGGTGGGACGCAGCGTATTTGATGATGTGGGGCTCCAACGTGCCGATCACCCGCACGCCGGACGCGCACTGGATGGCCGAGGCGCGCTACCGCGGCACCAAGGTCGTCACGGTCAGCCCCGACTACGCCGACAACACCAAGTTCGCCGATGAGTGGATGCCGTGCGCGGCCGGCACCGACGGGGCGCTGGCCATGGCGATGGGTCACGTCATTCTCTCGGAATGCTATGTGCAAAAGCAGGTCCCGTTCTTCACCGACTATTCGCGTCGCTACACCGATCTGCCGTTCCTGATCAAGCTGGAAGAACGCGGCGACATGCTGGTGCCGGGCAAGAACCTGACGGCGGCGGACCTGGGTGAGGCGGTCGAGAACGCGGCACTCAAGCCCGCGGTGCTGGACGAAGCCACCAATTCGGTTGTGGTTCCGCATGGTTCGCTGGGCTTCCGGTACGGCGAGTCCGGGGTGGGAAAGTGGAACCTGGATCTAGGTGACCTGGTGCCGGCGCTCAGCGTGCGAGACGCCCACGGCTCCAACGGGGATGGCAGCACCGCGCTGGTGCACATGCCCAGCTTCGACACCGTCGACGGCGAGGGCACGACCGTGGCGCGCGGTGTCCCGGTGCGCCGCATCGGTAAGCATGTGGTGTGCACCGTCTTCGACCTGATGCTCGCGCAGTACGGGGTGGCGCGCGAGGGGTTGCCCGGCGAATGGCCCACCGGCTACGACGACGCGACGCAGCAGAACACCCCGGCGTGGCAGGAGGCGATCACCGGTGTGTCGGCCGCCCAGGCCATCCGTGTGGCACGGGAATTCGCGCACAGCGCGGAGGAATCCGGCGGCCGCTCCATGATCATCATGGGCGGCGGCATCTGCCACTGGTTCCACGCCGACGCGATCTACCGTGCGGTGCTGGCGCTGCTGATGCTGACCGGGTCGATGGGCCGCAACGGAGGCGGCTGGGCCCACTACGTCGGCCAGGAAAAGGTGCGCCCGCTCACCGGATTTCACACGATGGCGATGGCCACGGACTGGGTGCGGCCGCCGCGGCAGGTGCCCGGTGCCTCGTACTGGTACGCGCACACCGACCAATGGCGCTATGACGGCTACGGGGCGGACAAGCTGGCCAGCCCGGTGGGCCGGGGCCGCTTCGCGGGCAAGCACACCATGGACCTGCTGGCGTCGGCGGTGGCCATGGGATGGAGCCCGTACTACCCGCAGTTCGACCGGTCGAGTTTGGACGTCGCCGACGAGGCGCGCGCCGCGGGCCGCGACGTCACCGACTACGTCGCCGAGCAGCTCGGCCAGCGCAAACTCAGACTCGCGGTGACCGATCCCGACAACCCCGTCAACTGGCCGCGGGTGCTTACCGTGTGGCGCGCCAACCTGATCGGGTCGTCGGGCAAGGGTGGCGAGTACTTCCTGCGCCACCTGCTGGGAACCGACTCCAACGCCTCAGCGGTGCCGCCCGAGGACGGGGTGCGCCCCGTCGATGTGACGTGTGAGGGGGACATCCCCGAGGGCAAGCTCGACCTGATGATGTCGATCGACTTCCGGATGACCTCGACGACGCTGGTTTCGGATGTCGTGCTGCCGGCGGCGACCTGGTACGAGAAGGCCGACATCTCCAGCACGGACATGCACCCCTACGTGCACGCGTTCAGCGCCGCGACCGACCCGCCCTGGGAAACCCGTTCGGACTTCGAGGCTTTCGGCGCGATCGCGCGCGCCTTCAGCGCCATGGCCAAGGAGCACCTGGGCACCCGCACCGACGTCGTGCTCAGCGCGCTGCAGCACGACACGCCCGACGCGATGGCCTATCCCGATGGCACCGAGCAGGATTGGCTGCACAACGGTGGGACGCCGGTGCCGGGCCGCACCATGGGCAAGCTGACCGTGGTGGACCGTGACTACGGTGCCATCTACGACAAGTGGCTGACGCTGGGTCCGCTGGTCGACAAGTTCGGGTTGACAACCAAGGGCATCACGGTGCACCCGTTCCGGGAGGTGGAGGAGCTCGCCGCCAAATTCGGTGTGCTCAAATCCGGTGTGGCAGCGGGCCGTCCGGCCGTCACCACCGCCGCACGGATGGCCGATGTGCTGCTGCTGTTGTCGGGGACGACCAACGGCCGGTTGGCGGTCGAGGGTTTCCACGAGCTGGAGAAGCGCACGGGTCAGCGCCTGGTGCATCTGGCCGAGGGCAGCGAGGACAAGCGCATCAGCTACGCCGACACCCAGGCGCGGCCCGTACCCGTGGTCACCAGCCCGGAATGGTCGGGCAGCGAAACGGGCGGTCGCCGCTACGCACCGTTCACCATCAACATCGAAAACCTCAAGCCGTTCCACACCCTGACCGGGCGGATGCATTTCTATCTGGCCCACGACTGGGTCGAGGAACTCGGCGAGCACCTGCCGGTCTTCCGGCCGCCGCTGGACATGGCCCGCTTGTTCGGCCAGCCACAGCTCGGCCCGACGGACGACGGAATCGGGCTCACCGTGCGGTACCTGACGCCGCACTCGAAGTGGTCCTTCCACTCCACCTACCAGGACAACCTGTACATGCTGTCGTTGTCCCGCGGCGGCCCGACGATGTGGATGAGCCCGGGCGATGCGGCGAAAATCCAAGTGCGCGACAACGATTGGGTCGAGGCGGTCAACGTCAACGGCATCTACGTGTGCCGGGCGATCGTCTCGCACCGGATGCCCGACGGGGTGGTGTACGTCTACCACGTGCAGGAGCGCACCGTCGACACCCCGCGCACCGAAACCAACAACAAGCGTGGCGGCAACCACAACGCGCTCACCCGGGTGCGGATCAAGCCCAGCCACCTGGCCGGCGGCTACGGTCAGCACGCGTTCGCATTCAACTACCTGGGGCCGACCGGCAACCAGCGCGACGAGGTGACCGTCGTGCGTCGCCGCAGCCAGGAGGTGACGTACTGATGAAGGTCATGGCGCAG
The DNA here is from genome assembly GCF_020217485.1 of Mycobacterium sp. WUMAC-067. Classification (GTDB taxonomy): domain Bacteria; phylum Actinomycetota; class Actinomycetes; order Mycobacteriales; family Mycobacteriaceae; genus Mycobacterium. The sequence continues at coordinate 106,984 of NZ_JAEKMI010000010.1, forward strand.
TTGGCGATGGTGATGAACCTCGACAAGTGCATCGGTTGTCACACCTGCTCGGTGACCTGCAAGCAGGCGTGGACCAACCGATCCGGGACCGAATACGTGTGGTTCAACAACGTCGAAACCCGTCCCGGCCAAGGCTATCCGCGCACGTATGAGGACCAGGAGAAGTGGCGGGGCGGCTGGATTCGCGACAAGAAGGGCCGGCTGCGGTTGCGCGACGGCGGCCGTATCCAGAAGCTGCTGCGCATCTTCGCCAACCCGAAGCTGCCCGTCATCGGCGACTATTACGAGCCGTGGACCTACGACTACGAGAACCTGATCACCGCACCGGCGGGTGACACCTTCCCGACGGCCGCGCCCCGCAGCGCGATCAACGGTGAGCCGATGAAGGTGTCGTGGGGGCCGAACTGGGACGACAACCTGGCCGGCTCGTCGGAGATCCTGGCCGAGGACCCGATCCTGAAGAAGATCAGCGAGGAGATCAAACTTTCGCTCGAAGAGACCTTCATGTTCTACCTGCCCCGGATCTGCGAGCACTGCCTCAACCCCTCCTGCGTGGCGTCGTGCCCGTCGGGGGCGATGTACAAGCGCAGCGAGGACGGCATCGTGCTGGTCGACCAGGACCGCTGCCGCGGCTGGCGGATGTGCGTGTCCGGATGTCCTTACAAGAAGGTCTATTTCAACCACAAGACCGGCAAAGCCGAGAAGTGCACGCTGTGCTATCCGCGCATGGAGGTCGGCCTGCCGACCATCTGTTCGGAAACCTGTGTGGGGCGGCTGCGCTACCTCGGGGTGGTCCTCTACGACGCCGATCGGGTGCTGGCAGCGGCGTCGGTGGAAAAAGACACCGATCTCTACCAGGCGCAGTGCGAGATCCTGCTGGACCCTAACGATCCGAACGTCATCGCCGGTGCGCGGGCCGAGGGCATCCCCGACGAGTGGATCGAGGCCGCGCAACGTTCCCCGATCTACGCGCTCATCCACACCTACAAGGTGGCGCTGCCGCTACACCCGGAATACCGCACCATGCCGATGGTTTGGTACATCCCGCCGCTGTCACCGGTGGTCGACGCGGTCAGCCGCGACGGGCACGACGGGGAGGACATCGGCAACCTGTTCGGCGCGCTGGACGCGCTGCGCATCCCGATGCAATACCTGGCCGAGCTGTTCACCGCCGGCGACACCGCCGTCGTCGAAGGGGTGCTGCGGCGGCTGGCGGCGATGCGCTCCTACATGCGCGACATCAATCTCGGCCGCGACACCCAACCGCACATCCCGCATTCGGTCGGCATGACCGAAGAACAGATCTACGAGATGTACCGGCTGCTCGCCATCGCGAAATACGAAGAGCGCTACGTGATTCCGACGGCCTTCGCCCCGCAGGCCCGCGAGCTCGAGGAGATGGGCTGTTCGTTGACGGGCGAGGGCGGCCCGGGCATGTACGAATCGGAGCCCGTCCCGGTGTCGGTGGAGACCTTCCACGCGCTCCAGCGTGGCGGCGCTGCAGACGCGGAACCCGCTCACGCGCGGCCGCGGGTGAACCTGCTCAATTGGGACGGTGGCCAGGTGCCCGCGGGAATGTTCCCCGAGGAGCAGAAGCGGTGAGGCTCCTGTCCGCGCTCCGCGAGCGTTCCACCGGCCGGGCGATGCAGGATCGCCTGGTGTGGCAGGCGGCGTCGCTGCTGTTGGCCTACCCGGACGACGGGTTCGCCGAGCGCCTGGACGCCGTCGACGAAATACTCGGCCACATCAGCGGTCCCGCGGCGGCGCTCCTCGAGCAGACGGCGGCGGCGCTGCGTGCCCGTGAGCCGATGGCCGCCGCGATGGACTATGTCGCGACGTTCGACCTGCGCCGGCGCGCCACGATGTATCTGACGTACTGGACCGCGGGGGACACCCGCAACCGCGGCCGGGAGATGCTGGCGTTCGCCACCGCGTACCGGGAGGCGGGTGCGCAGCCGCCGAGCGGGGAGGCGCCCGATCACCTGACCGTGGTGCTCGAATTCGCCGCGACCGTCGATCCCGAGGCCGGCCGGCGACTGCTGGTCCAGCACCGCGTGCCGATCGACGTGTTGCGCGGCGCCCTGGCCGACGCCAAGTCACCGTACGAGCCGGTGGTTGCGGCGATCTGCGAGACCCTGCCGGCTGCCACCGATCAGGAGGTGCGCCGCGCCGAGCGGCTGGCGCAGGCCGGCCCGCCCGCGGAAGCCGTTGGGCTGCAACCGTTTACCTTGACCGTGCCACCCCGCAAAGGAACGCCAGGTGTTTAGCAACGTCCTGTTCTGGGATATCGCCCCGTACGTCACGCTGTCGGTCCTGATCGTGGGGACCTGGTGGCGCTACCGCTACGACAAGTTCGGCTGGACCTCACGGTCCTCGCAGATCTACGAGTCGCGACTGCTGAGCATCGCCAGCCCCGTCTTCCACTTCGGCATCCTGGCGGTGTTCGCCGGGCACGTGGTGGGGCTGTTCATCCCGCCGAAGGTCACACAGATGATGAAGATGAGCGACCACCTCTACCACATGCAGGCGGTCATCGCGGGCTCGGCGGCCGGCATCGCGACGCTGGTCGGAATCGGGCTGCTCGTGTACCGGCGGTTCACTCGCCCCGCCGTGTCCATGGCCACCACCCGCAGCGACAAGGTGATGTATGTGGTGCTGGTGCTGGCGATCGTGGTGGGCCTGTACTGCGACCTGATCGGCACGGGCCCGCACGGGGGCGAGTTCCACTATCGCTACACGGTCGGTTTGTGGTTCCGCCGGATCTGGATATTGCAGCCGCACGGCGAGGTGATGATCAACGCGCCGCTGGACTATCAGCTGCACGCGTTGATCGGCATGGTGCTGTTCACGCTGTGGCCCTTCACCAGGCTGGTGCACGTGTTCAGCGCCCCGGTCGTCTACCTGTTCCGGCCCTACATCGTCTACCGCAGCCGCGAGGCGGCGGGCAAGGGCCAGCTGGTGGGCACGGCGCCGCGGCGCCGGGGCTGGTAGCGGACCCGGCCAAGGCGCGAGGCGCCGTCTCGCCGTTCGGTGTGCGACGTGGGCTTTGGTCGTGCAGCCAGGCCGACGACACGCCGATCCGCCACGCCGCCACCGCACACTCAACGCCGCCACCGCACACTCAACGCCGCCACCGCACACTCAACGCCGGCGCCGGCCACCAGCCGGTTCGCTAGCCAGTTCGCTTTGACAGCCCCCCGCTGCCACAATCACCGACGTGTCATTTCGCAACGTCGCTATCGTCGCCCACGTCGACCACGGCAAGACCACCCTGGTTGACGCGATGCTGCGGCAGTCGGGCGCGCTGCACCACCGCGGTGACGACACCCAGGAACGCATCATGGACAGCGGTGACCTGGAGAAGGAAAAGGGCATCACCATCCTGGCCAAGAACACCGCGGTGCATCGCCATCACCCGGATGGGACCGTCACGGTGATCAACGTGATCGACACCCCCGGTCACGCCGACTTCGGCGGGGAGGTCGAGCGCGGGCTGTCCATGGTGGACGGGGTGCTGCTGCTGGTCGACGCGTCCGAGGGCCCGTTGCCGCAGACCCGGTTCGTGCTGCGCAAGGCGCTGGCCGCCCACCTTCCGGTGATCCTGGTCGTCAACAAGACCGACCGGCCCGACGCGCGCATCGCCGAGGTCGTCGAGGCCAGCCACGACCTGTTGCTCGACGTCGCGTCGGACCTGGACGACGAGGCGGCCGCGGCCGCCGAGCACGCGCTGGGCCTGCCGACGCTGTACGCGTCCGGGCGCGCGGGCGTCGCCAGCACCGAGCAGCCCGCCGACGGCGAGGCGCCCGCCGGCGACAACCTGGACCCCCTGTTCGACGTGCTGATGGAAAACATCCCGGCGCCGTCGGGCGACCCGGAGGCCCCGCTGCAGGCGCTGGTGACCAACCTCGACGCCTCGGCGTTCCTCGGCCGGCTCGCCCTGATCCGGATCTACAACGGCAAGCTGCGCAAGGGCCAGCAGGTCGCGTGGATGCGCGAGGTCGACGGGTTGCCCGTCATCACCAGCGCCAAGATCACCGAGCTGCTCGCGACCGAAGGCGTCGAGCGCAGCGCCACCGACGAGGCGGTCGCTGGCGACATCGTCGCGGTGGCGGGCATCCCCGAGATCATGATCGGCGACACCCTGGCCGATCCCGACCACGCCCACGCGCTGCCGCGCATCACGGTCGACGAGCCCGCGATCTCGGTGACGATCGGCACCAACACCTCGCCGCTGGCGGGCAAGGTGTCCGGCCACAAGCTGACCGCGCGCATGGTCCGCGGCCGGCTGGACGCCGAGCTGGTCGGCAACGTGTCGATCCGGGTCGTCGACATCGACCGGCCCGACGCCTGGGAGGTGCAGGGCCGCGGCGAGCTCGCCCTGGCCGTGCTGGTCGAGCAGATGCGCCGGGAGGGCTTCGAGCTCACGGTCGGCAAGCCGCAGGTGGTGACCCGCACGATCGACGGCAAGCTGCACGAGCCGTTCGAGGCGATGACGATCGACTGCCCGGAAGAGTTCGTCGGCGCGATCACGCAGCTGATGGCCGCCCGGAAGGGCCGCATGGAAGAGATGGCCAACCACGCGGCGGGCTGGGTCCGGATGGACTTCATCGTGCCCAGCCGCGGACTGATCGGGTTCCGCACCGACTTCCTCACCCTCACCCGCGGCACCGGCATCGCCAACGCCGTGTTCGACGGCTACCGACCATGGGCCGGGGAGATCCGGGCCCGCCACACGGGGTCGCTGGTCTCCGACCGCGCGGGCACCATCACGCCGTTCGCGATGATCCAGCTCGCCGACCGGGGTCAGTTCTTCGTCGAGCCCGGCCAGGACACCTACGAGGGCATGGTCGTCGGAATCAACCCGCGCGCAGAGGATCTCGACATCAACGTCACCCGCGAGAAGAAGCTGACCAACATGCGGTCCTCGACCGCCGATGTCATCGAGACGTTGGCCAAGCCGCTCGAGCTCGACCTGGAGCAGGCCATGGAGTTCTGCGCGCAGGACGAATGCGTCGAGGTGACTCCGGAGATCGTGCGGGTGCGCAAGGTCGAGCTGGACGCCACCGCCCGGGCGCGCAGCCGGTCGCGCGCCAAGGCCCGGGGCTAACCTCTGGTGGTCGAACGGGCCGCTGCGCGGCTGCTCGCTACCCTGATCAGCGTGCCGAGACGCGTCCGCCGCTTGTTCATGGTGCTCGGCGGCCTCGTCTCGTTGGTCGGGCTGGTGGTTTCGGCGTGTACGGTCAACCCGCCGCCGGCGCCGCAGAGCACCGATACGCCGCACAACTCGGTTCCGCCGCCGCCCCGGGTCAGCGAGATCATCATGGGCATCGACTCGATCGGCGCGGGCTTCAATCCGCACCTGTTGTCCGACCTGTCCCCGGTGAACGCGGCGATCAGCGCGTTGGTGTTGCCGAGCGCCTTTCGGCCGGTTCCGGACACCACCGCGCCCACGGGCTCACGCTGGGAGATGGACCCGACGCTGTTGGTGTCCGCCGACGTGACGAGCCAGAACCCGTTCACCGTGACCTACAAGATCCGGCCGGAGGCGCAGTGGACCGACAACGCCCCCATCGCCGCGGACGACTTCTGGTACCTGTGGCGCCAGATGGTCAGTCAGCCCGGAGTCGTCGACCCGGCCGGTTATGACCTCATCACCGGCGTGCAGTCGCTCGAGGGCGGCAAGCAGGCGGTGGTGACGTTCGCGCAGCCGTATCCGGCGTGGAAAGAGTTGTTCAGCAACATCCTTCCCGCGCACATCGTCAAGGACGTGCCCGGCGGATTCGCGGCCGGGCTGGCCCGGGCGCTTCCGGTCACGGGTGGGCAGTTCCGCGTGGAAAGCATCGACCCCCAGCGCGACGAGATCCTGGTCGCCCGCAACGACCGCTACTGGGGGCCGCCGGCCAAACCCGCGCTCATCCTCTTCCGGCGCGCCGGGGCGCCCGCCGCGCTGGCCGACTCCGTGCGCAACGGCGACACCCAGGTGGCGCAGGTCCACGGCGGCTCGGCGGCCTTCGCGCAGCTGTCCGCCATTCCCGACGTCCGGACCGCGCGGATCGTGACGCCGCGGGTCATGCAGCTCACGCTGCGCGCGACCGAGCCCAAACTGTCTGACACGCAAGTCCGTAAGGCGATCCTGGGGTTGCTCGACGTCGACCTGCTCGCCGCCGTCGGCGCGGGCAGCGACAATACGGTCACCCTGGATCAGGCCCAGATCCGCGCGCCGAGCGATCCCGGCTACGAGCCGACCGCGCCGCCGGCGATGACGACGGCGGCCGCGCTGACCCTGCTGCAGGGGGCCGGATACCGGGTCGAACCCAATGCCTCGGCGTCACCCGCGCCGACCCCGGCGAACACCGGGCCGCCCGAGGTCATCCGGGGCCGGATCAGTAAGGACGGCCAACAGCTGTCGCTGGCGATCGGGGTGGCGGCCAATGACCCGACCGCGGTGGCGGTGGCCAACACCGCCGCCGACCAGTTGCGCAACGTCGGCATCGCCGCGACGGTGCTGGCGCTGGACCCCGTCACCCTCTACCGCGACGCGCTGAACGACAGCCGCGTGGATGCGATCGTCGGCTGGCACCAGGCGGGTGGAAACCTGGCGACCCGCCTCGCTTCCCGCTACGGCTGTCCCGCGCTGCAATCGACCCAGGTCCCGGCCACCGGGGAGGCGACGCCGGCCTCGTCGGCTCCCGCCGGGCCCGCGCCGTCCACCGGGCCGGGCACCACGACCGCCCCCACCTCGACACTGCCGACGTCCGCACCGCCGCCCAGCCGGCCCGCGGATCCCAACGCTTTGGTGCAGGCGCCGTCGAACTTCACCGGGATCTGCGATCGCAGCATCCAGTCGAACATCGATGCCGCCCTCAACGGCACCAAGAGCATCAACGACGTCATCACCGCGGTCGAACCGCGGCTGTGGAACATGTCCACGGTGTTGCCGATCCTGCAGGACACCACGATCGTCGCGGCCGCACCGAGCGTGCAGAACGTCAGCCTGTCCGGCGCCGTTCCGGTCGGCATCGTGGGCGACGCCGGCCAGTGGATCAAAACCGGGCCCTAAGCGGTCGGCCGCGAGGCCCGCGGCGGGATCACGGTGTCGACGATGAGCGCCAGCTCCCGCCGGTTCGGCGCCGACCCGTTCAGCAGGAAGTGCTGGTTGATCAACGCCGGCCCGATGCGCGCGGTCAGCGGTGTGATCGTCGTCGGATCGAGGTCACCGTCTGCCACGGCGGCCTGCAGGATCGATTCCACGATCCGCAGGCGCGGCCGCACCACGGCGTCGGCGAAAATGGTCCGCATTTCCGGTTCGTGCAAGAGCTGATGGATGACGTCCAAGCCGGGAAAGGCGGTCTTTCCGGCCAGCAGGTCGCGCTGGGCGGTGAACATCGCCAGCAAGTTCTCCCGGGCCGAACGACCCGAACGCAGCTCGGGCAGCGGCGGCAGCGCGAAAACCAAAGCGGCGTGCACCAGCTCGCACTTGGTGTCCCAGCGGCGGTAAAGCGCGGCCTTGCCGGTGTGGGCGCGCGCCGCGATCCCCTCCATGGTCAGGCCCCCGTACCCGACTTCGGTCAGTTCGGCCAGGGTGGCCTCGTAGAGGGCGCGTTCGAGGACCTCGCCTCGCCGGCGGCTTCGGCTGCCGGTCTGGTCTGCGTCCGTGAGCTGAGGCATTTTTCGATAGTAGCCGTGCGCGTTCCTATCTGCTGCGTGTCGGTAGGGTGCCGTCCATGCCTGAGACGCCGCGGCTGTTGTTCGTCCACGCACATCCCGACGACGAAAGCCTCGGCACCGGCGCCACCATCGCCCACTACTCCGCCCGCGGCGCGGACGTCCGCGTCGTCACCTGCACGCTGGGCGAGGAGGGCGAGGTGATCGGCGATCGGTGGGCCGAGCTCGCCGTCGATCGCGCCGACCAACTCGGCGGCTACCGCATCGGCGAATTGACCGCCGCGTTGCGTGCGCTGGGGGTCGACGGCCCCAGCTATCTCGGCGGCGCCGGCCGGTGGCGCGATTCGGGCATGCGCGGCACCCCCACGCGGCACCGGCAACGCTTCATCGACGCCGACGAGCGCGAGAGCGTCGGCGCGCTGGTGGCCCTCATTCGCGAGCAGCGCCCCCACGTCGTCGTCACCTACGATCCCGCCGGCGGCTATGGGCATCCCGATCACGTGCATGCGCACACGGTGACCACGGCCGCCGTCGCCGCGGCGGCCGGCGCTTCCGAGTTTCCCGGCGAGCCGTGGGCCGTGCCGAAGTTCTACTGGTCGGTCTTTTCCACCCGGGCATTCGAGGCGGGCCTGGCCGCGCTGACGCCCGAGGACCTGCTGCCGGAATGGTCGCTCCCGTCGGAGGAGGGGTTCACGTTCGGATACGACGACGGCGACATCGACGCCGTCGTCGAGACCGGCGCGGATGCCCTGGACGCCAAACGGGCGGCGCTCGCGGCGCACGCCACCCAGGTGGTCGTCGGGCCCACCGGCCGCGCGTGCGCCCTGTCCAACAACGTGGCGCTGCCGATCGTGGGGCATGAGCATTACGTCCTGGCCGCCGGCGATGCGGGGGAGCGCGACGGGCGTGGCTGGGAGACCGATCTGCTCGCAGGGCTCGATCTCAGCGCGGCCAGCACGCGGTAGGCTCCAAACAGGCAGCCACGGAAGGAATTCGCATGGACCCCGACCTGGACCCTAATCAGCAGCACTGGCAGGACCGGCTCGACAGCCTGCAGTGGGTTATCGGCTCGATACTCTCCAACATCGACAGCGTTCCGACCTGACCGACATCCAGCCACGCGTCGCCTCCGTTGAAGACAGCGGCGCAACAGACCCCGCGATTCGTTTCGTTGTCCTGTCCCTCTTGGCGGTCGATGGGGTTCTTTCCGCACTAGCCGGGGCCCTGCTGCTGCCTTTCTATATCGGGACGGTTCCGTTTCCCCTCAGCGGATTGATTTCCGGGCTGGTCAACGCGGCCCTGGTGTGGGCCGCGGGGCGATGGGCCCGGTCCCCCCGGGTGGCGGCACTGCCGCTGTGGACGTGGCTGCTGACGGTGGCGGTGATCAGCCTGGGCGGACCGGCCGACGACGTCATCCTGGGCGGTCGCGGCCTGATGGCCTACGCGGCCCTGCTGCTGCTGGTGCTCGGGGTGGTGCCGCCGGTCTGGGTGCTGTGGCGGCGCGGCCACAGCGGCTGATCTTGGCCTGCGCCGAGCGATCGTTTCGGCCGGGATGTCGCCCGCTTGTGCCCACGGGCATGGCGCTACTGTTGACTGTTGCCCATACGGGACCCGCCGCGGGTGCCACGATTTCACATGTTGGGACGCACGGATGAAATTCGATCGTGGGGAAGTTACACCAAGGTGCTGTTGACTCCGGGCGAGGAGCCTACCGCTTTGCCTGATCCACAGATTCCGGCGAAGGCCAGTGCGTCGAAGGCCGACGCGTCGGCGCTGCGACGGGTATTGCGGCGGGCGCGGGATGGCGTTGCGCTGAACATCGACGAGGCCGCGGTGGCGATGACCGCGCGCGGCGCGGATCTGGCCGACCTGTGCGCCAGCGCGGCCCGGGTGCGCGACGCGGGCCTGGAGTCGGCCGGACGGCGCGGCCCCGGCGGCCGGCTGCCGATCACCTACTCCCGCAAGGTCTTTATCCCGGTCACCCACCTGTGCCGCGACAACTGCCATTACTGCACGTTCGTCACCGTGCCGGGCAAGCTGCGCGCCGAGGGCGCCGGCATGTACCTCGAGCCCGACGAGATACTCGACATCGCCCGCCGTGGCGGCGAACTTGGTTGCAAGGAAGCACTATTCACGCTCGGGGACCGTCCCGAGGATCGCTGGCCGGAGGCGCGCGAGTGGCTCGGTCAACGAGGCTACGATTCGACGCTGTCCTACGTGCGGGCGATGGCGATCCGGGTGCTCGAGGAAACCGGGTTGCTGCCGCACTTGAACCCCGGTGTGATGAGCTGGTCGGAAATGGCGCGGCTCAAGCCGGTGGCGCCGTCGATGGGCATGATGCTCGAGACGACCTCGCGGCGGCTGTTCGAAACGAAAGGGCTTGCGCACTACGGCAGCCCGGACAAAGACCCGGCGGTCCGGTTGCGCGCGTTGACCGACGCGGGACGGCTGTCGATTCCGTTCACCACCGGGCTGCTGGTCGGCATCGGCGAGACACTGGAAGAACGCGCCGACACCTTGCACGCGATTCGCAAGTCGCACAAGGAGTTCGGTCATGTGCAAGAAGTGATCGTGCAGAATTTCCGGGCCAAGGAACACACCGCCATGGCCGCGGTTCCCGACGCCGGCATCGAGGATTACCTGGCGACGGTGGCGGTGGCGCGGCTGGTGCTCGGCCCCGGCATGCGTATCCAGGCGCCGCCGAACCTGGTCTCGCGCGAGGAGTGCCTGGCGCTGGTCGGCGCCGGAGTCGACGACTGGGGCGGTGTCTCGCCGCTGACGCCCGACCACGTCAACCCGGAGCGGCCGTGGCCGGCCCTGGACGAATTGGCCGCCGTCACCGCCGAAGCCGGTTACGAGCTGGTCCAGCGGTTGACCGCGCAGCCCAAATACGTGCAAGGGGGCGCGGCCTGGATCGACCCGCGGGTGTCCGGACATGTGCAGGCGCTGGCCGATCCGGCCACCGGTCTGGCCCGCGACGTCAACCCGGTGGGGCTGCCGTGGCAGGAGCCCGACGACGTCGGTTCGGTGGGCCGGGTCGACCTCAACGCCGCGATCGACAGCGAGGGCCGTAACACCGAAACCCGCAGCGACATCGAGAGCGCCTTCGGCGACTGGGAATCGATCCGCGCGCACGTCCACGAACTCGCCGCGCAGGGCGCCAGCGCGCCAGAACGCCTGGACACCGACGTGCTTGCCGCGCTGCGCTCCGCCGAACGCGATCCCGCCGGCTGCAGCGACAACGAATACCTGTCACTGGCCACCGCCGACGGTCCCGCGCTGGAAGCCGTTGCCGCACTGGCGGATTCGTTACGCCGTGACACGGTCGGTGACGACGTGACGTTCGTCGTCAACCGCAACATCAACTTCACCAACATCTGCTACACCGGGTGCCGGTTCTGTGCGTTCGCGCAGCGCAAGGGCGACGCCGACGCGTATTCGCTGTCCACCGACGAGGTCGCCGACCGCGCCTGGGAGGCGCACGTCGAAGGCGCCACCGAGGTGTGCATGCAGGGCGGCATCGACCCCGAGCTGCCCGTCACCGGTTACGCCGACCTGGTCCGCGCCGTCAAGGCGCGGGTGCCGTCGATGCACGTGCACGCGTTCTCTCCGATGGAGATCGCCAACGGGGTGACCAAGAGCGGGTTGAGCGTGCGCGAGTGGCTCACCAGTTTGCGCGAAGCGGGCCTGGACACCATCCCCGGCACCGCCGCCGAGATCCTCGACGACGAAGTGCGCTGGGTGCTGACCAAGGGCAAGCTGCCGACCTCGATGTGGATCGAGATCGTCACCGCCGCGCACGAGGTGGGGCTGCGGTCGTCGTCGACCATGATGTACGGCCACGTGGACAGCCCGCGGCACTGGGTCGGCCACCTCAACGTGCTGCGCGACATCCAGGACCGCACCGGCGGTTTCACCGAGTTCGTGCCGTTGCCGTTCGTGCACCAGAGCTCGCCGCTGTACCTGGCCGGCGCGGCCCGGCCCGGGCCCACCCACCGCGACAACCGGGCCGTACACGCGCTGGCGCGAATCATGTTGCACGGCCGCATCTCCCAGATCCAGACCAGCTGGGTCAAGCTCGGTGTCGAGCGCACGCAGGTGATGCTCAACGGCGGCGCCAACGACCTGGGCGGCACGCTGATGGAGGAGACCATCTCGCGGATGGCCGGCTCGGAATACGGGTCGGCCAAGACGGTGGCCGAACTGACCGCGATCGCCGAAGGCATCGGGCGACCGGCGCGCCAGCGCACCACCGACTACACGCCGTTGGCCGCGTAGCCGCTTGCCGGTCAGGCGCGGCGGGTATACCCGACGCCGTGACGCGACGAGTTGACGAAGACCGATTCCCGGAGTGGCGGCCGTTCGTGGATGCCGTGCAACGGCACGGCCCGGACGCCGGCACCTGGTGTGAGGCCTGGACGGTGCGCGACTCGCTTTCGTAGGTCGTCCTCGGCCTGGAAACGCCGAAGAACTCGCGCGAGTGCTCGGCGGCCACCTGGCCGGTCAGCCGGTGGCCACCCGCGGGTTCGAGGAGCGCGAGGGTCCGCTGCGCGCCTTGAACGACGCGGACCTGTGGGACGCGCTGCTAGACCGGATGGCCACCCTCGGTGACGTCGCGGCGGCGGCCGAAGGAGCGCCCGCCGACACCGACGTCGCCTGGACCGGCCGCACCATGAAGGTGCCGTGGTTCGCCGAGCACATGCGCGAAGAGCTCGTCCTGCACAGCTGGGACATCACCGGCGACGAACCGGCCGCCCAGGCCCGGCTGGCCGAGCCATGGATGACCACGCACAGCGTCGTCGCGGTCGGCAAGCCGCTGTTGGCGAAGGGGGCCAGGCTGCTGAACCCAGGTGAGCGCATCGAGGCTCGCCTGCGGGCCGAGGGCACCGACGACGTCGTCCTGACCGCCGATCCGGATCAGGTCACCATCGGATTCGCCGAGCCGGACGGCCCGGCCACCCTGGACACCGACGCGGCCGCGCGCGTGCTGCTCCTGTGGGGGCGCAGGCCCGCCGACCCGTCACGCATTCGCAGCCGCGTCGGGCCGGAGACCCTGGGACGGGTGCGCCGCCTGCTCGGCGGCTACTGAACCGCTTCGTACGAAGCGATCGGCTCAGTAGTTGTTACAGGTGACCGCGACCTGGTTGATGGTGTTGTAGTACTTCTGCGCCGCCGGCATGGCCTGGATCTGCTGGGCCATCTGCTCGCGCTTGGGCGGCGGCGCGGCCAGGAAGTTGCGGATGTAGGACTGCGCCACCGGCGACGAGTTCAACTGCTGGGCAGCTGCCGGGTCGGTCGCGTTGAGCGCCGCAATCACCTGTCCGTAGTTGCAGGTGGTGTTGATGATCGCGTCCGTGGGGTCGGCGGATGCGATCCCGGCCGCGGCGGTCAACGCCACTGCCGCGCTGCCAACCGCAACGCCCAATTTGCTCAACGACACCCTCATGTGTGGACACCTTCCCCAGTTAATGCACCGCTCTTACGGCGAAAAAATCTGCCCAGCGGTTGCCGTCCTTCGGTTGAGATTACCAGGCCCCGCGAGCGTGCCGGCAACGCAACAGATATCGAAGCCTACCGCCCGGCCGTAACTCTGTGCAGGTCAGCGCGTTGTGCGCCATGTTCGCCCTCGGCGAAAGGGGGGCCGCGCGCGGGGTCCGAGACTGTCAGTCTTAAATCGGTATTTCGACAGGCGCGCCAAATGGTTGACCTGTATCTGCAACGTCTAGTATCAGTAACCGAAAGCTTCACCGGAAGAGGACGGACGCGCCGGTGCGAGCTGAACCGCAGCCCACGTTGAGTAGTACATGGAGGAGACGTCTGTGACGTACACGATCGCCGAACCCTGTGTCGACATCAAGGACAAGGCCTGTATCGAGGAGTGCCCGGTCGACTGCATTTACGAAGGCGCCCGGATGCTCTACATCCACCCCGACGAGTGTGTGGACTGCGGCGCATGCGAGCCGGTCTGCCCCGTCGAAGCGATCTACTACGAAGACGACGTGCCGGACCAGTGGAGCCAGTACACGCAGATCAACGCCGACTTCTTCGCCGAGCTGGGATCGCCCGGCGGCGCGGCCAAGGTCGGCATGACCGAGAACGACCCGCAGGTGGTCAAGGATCTGCCGCCGCAGGGCGAAGGCGACTGAGCGGCCCGGTGCCACACCAGCTCAAGAAGCGCCGGCCGGCCGTGTCGGCGTCCCTGCCGGAATTCCCCTGGGACACGCTGGCCGACGCGAAAGCGCGGGCCGGCGCCCACCCCGACGGGATCGTCGACCTCTCCGTCGGCACGCCGGTCGACCCGGTGGCCCCGGTAATCTCCGACGCGCTGGCCGCGGCCGGTTCGGCGTCTGGCTATCCGGCGACCGCGGGCACCGCCCGGCTGCGCGAGGCGGCGGTCGCCGCCCTGGCCCGCCGCTTCGGCGTCACCGGGCTGGCCGAGGCGGACGTGCTCCCGGTGATCGGCAGCAAGGAGCTCATCGCGTGGCTGCCGACATTGTTGGGTCTGGGCTCCGCGGACACGATCGTGGTGCCCGAGCTGGCCTACCCGACCTATGACGTCGGGGCGCGGCTGGCCGGGGCGCGGGTCCTGCGGGCGGATTCGCTGACCCAGCTGGGCCCGCAATCGCCGACGCTGTACTACCTGAACTCCCCGAGCAATCCGACCGGGCGGGTGCTGGGCGTCGACCACCTGCGCAAAGTGGTCGGTTGGGCCCGCGACCGGGGCTGTCTGGTGGCCTCCGACGAGTGCTACCTCGGACTGGGCTGGGACGCTCAGCCGCTGTCGATCCTGCATCCCTCGGTCTGCGACGGCGACCACACCGGGCTGCTCGCGATCCATTCCCTGTCGAAGAGCTCGTCGCTGGCCGGGTATCGGGCCGGCTTCGTCGCCGGCGATTCCGATCTCATCGCCGAGCTGCTCGCCGTGCGCAAGCACGCCGGGATGATGGTGCCGACGCCGGTGCAGGCGGCCATGGTGGCCGCCCTGGATGACGACGCCCACGAGCTGCAACAGCGGCAGCGCTACGAGCGGCGCCGGGCCGCCCTGTTGCCGGCCCTGCGTGCGGCCGGCTTCACCGTCGACTATTCCGAAGCCGGCCTTTACCTCTGGGTCACCCGCGGCGAGCCCTGCCACGACAGCGTCGCCTGGCTGGCGCAGCGCGGCGTCCTGGTGGCCCCCGGCGATTTCTACGGCCCGCGCGGCGCACAGCACGTGCGCGTTGCGCTGACGGCCACCGATGAGCGGATCGACGCGGCGGTACGCCGGCTCGCCTAACTGCGCCCGGTGACGCTGTGCGCCGCCCCCGACGCGGTCCGAACGTGCACAATGCTTCGGAGGCGTTTCACGTTCTTGAACCTCGGGTAAGGACGGTGCTTGTGACCAGTTCGACCGGCAAGCTGCGCATCCCGCTCTCGGTCGGGGACGTCGCCAGGCGCGTGTTCCTCGGTAAGCCGCTGATCACCGAGGACATCGCGGCCGAGAAGTTGTCCAATGGCGTTGCGCTCGGGGCGCTTTCACCTGATGCGGTGTCATCGGTCGCCTACGGTCCCGAGCAGATCCTGATCGAACTGTTGCCGCACGCCGGGTTGGCGGCGTTCCTGCTGTTGCTTCCCATCACCGGCGTCATCCTGTTCATCCTGGTGTTGGTGGCCGCGTCGTACCGGCAGGTGGTGATGGCCTACACCCGGGCCGGCGGCTCCTACATCGTCGCGCGCGACAACTTCGGCCCCCGCGTCGCGCAGATCGCCGCCGCGGCGCTGCTGATCGACTACGTGGTGACCGTCGCGGTGCAATCGGCGGCGGGGACGGTCGCGGTGGTGTCGGCGATCCCCGCATTGGGTCCCTACAGCTTGGCGATCACGGTCGGCGTGGTGCTCATCATCTGCTACGCGAACCTGCGGGGATTGCGGGAAGCGGGAATGCCGTTCGCGGTGGCGACCTACTCCTTCATCGCCATGGTCGGCCTGACCATCCTGGTCGGCGTCGTCCGCGCAATCGGCGGGGGTTTGCCGGTCTACGACCCGGCGCACACGGCCGGCACCGTGCCGGTTCATCAGGGCAACGGATTGGTGCTGGGCGCAACGATTCTGGTGTTGTTGCGCGCTTTCGCCAACGGAGGCTCGTCGCTGACCGGTGTCGAGGCCATCTCCAACACGGTCGACTACTTCCGAAAGCCCCAGGGCCGCAACGCCCGCCGGGTGCTCACCGCGATGGCCTGCATTCTGGGCTTCCTGCTCGCCGGTGTCGCCTACCTGGCCCACGCCACCCATGCCACGCCGTATCTGACCGAATATCCGTCGGTGTTGTCGCAGATCGGTCGCGCCGTCTACGGCAACGGCACGCTCGGTGACGTGTTCTACGTCCTGGTCCAGGCCTCGACGGCGGCCATCCTGTTCACCGGCGCGAACACCAGCTTCAACGGCTTCCCGGCCTTGGCCAGCTTCGTCGCCGAGGACCGCTTCCTGCCGCGGCAGCTGACGAAACGCGGTCACCGCCTGGTGTTCTCGAACGGGATCATCACGCTGACGGCGCTGTCGGTGGCCCTGCTGGTGGTGACCGGCGGCTCGGTCAACGCGCTGGTTCCCTTCTACGCGATCGGCGTGTTCACCGGATTCTCGATGGCCGGCTACGGCATGACCAAACACCACCTGACGCATCGTGAACCGGGCTGGCGGCGCCGGCTGGCGATCAACCTGTCCGCGGCGATCCTCTCGACGATCGTGGTGGGCATCTTCGCGGTGGCGAAGTTCACCGAGGGCGCCTGGTTGGTGGTGGTCGTGTTCCCGCTGTTGGTGTTCGTGCTGACGCGGCTGAACCGCGAATACCGCGCCGAGGCAGCCATTCTCGAGATGTTCCGCACCGATCGCCCCGAATTGGTGAAGTACGCGCGGCACAAGGTGCTGGTGTTCGTCGACTCGGTCGACCTGGCGGTGATCGAAGCCTTGCGTTACGGCCGCGGCCTGCGGGCCGACGAGCTGGTCGCCGTGCACTTCATGGTCGACCCGGCCCACGCCGCGCAACTGCGAAATCGTTGGGACCACTTCGGTCTCGACACCCCGCTGCGGATCGTGGACTGTCCCGACCGGCGGATCAGCAGGTCTGCGCAGCTGCTGGTCGCCAAGGCGCGCGACGAGCATCCGAACACCAACGTGACGGTCCTCCTGCCGCGCCGGACGTTCGCGCGGCTGTTGGGGCGGCTGTTGCACGACCGGACCGCGGACAAGGTCGCCCGGGCCGTCAGCCTCATCCCGGACGCCGCGGCGACGATCGTTCCCTATGACGTGGAATCGCGGATCAGGGAGGCCTACCCGGACTCATTCGAACAGCGCATCGGGCAGGAGATCGACAAGATCCAGGCCTGGGTCTCCCAGGACGAGGACCAGTCGGTGGAGGCCTACGAACACCCCGAACGGCCGTCGTCGGTGATCATGGTGGCCGGCCTGATCTCCGGGCAACGCGCGACCGTCGAAGGACGCGTCAGCGAGGTCGAAGACGTCGCCGAACGCGGACGAACCCGACGACAGATCGTCGTGGGGGACAGCAGCGGCGAGCTCACCGTGACGTTCCGTCCCGGCCGCGGGGGTGCGGACATCCAGCCCGGTCAGCTCTTGCGAATCAGCGGCAAAGCCCGCCAGGTCGGCCATCGTTCCCTGTCGATGGTCGATCCGGCATATCAGGTCATCGAGGATCCGGCGAAGGACGCCGAGTCCGGGGCGACGGAACAAGCCGACCAGTCTTAGGGCCTCCCGCCGACTCATGTGACGCGCGCGCGGTGTGAAACACCGTGAAAGGCAGGGCATTTCGACATCCCGGCCCCGGCGCACCCGCCAGACGTGGTGCGTCTGTGGTGCGCGGACGAAATTGTTTAATCCCGCTAACTGACGTGGGTCCGGTAGGTAAACTGACGCCTGCACAATTACGCCCGACCACGTGCGAAGAGACGGTGCGCGCCGCCGCTCACGGGCGGTCGGCGAGAACAGGGGACTGCACATTGCGCGCCGCGAACGCCACACCCGTGGCCGTCATCGGAATGGCCTGCCGACTTCCCGGCGGGATCGATTCCCCGCAGCGCCTCTGGGAGGCGTTGCTGCGCGGTGACGATTTCGTGGGCGAGATTCCCGCCGACCGGTGGGACGCGGACCTGTACTACGACCCCGAGCCGGGCGTGCCCGGCCGATCGGTGACCCGGTGGGGGGCGTTCCTCGACGACGTCGGGGGCTTCGACTGCGATTTCTTCGGGATGACCGAGCGTGAGGCCACCGCGGTCGACCCGCAACACCGCCTACTGCTGGAAACGTCGTGGGATGCCGTCGAGCACGCCGGCCTCGCCCCCGCGTCCCTGGCCCAAACGCAGACCGGCGTGTTCGTCGGCCTGACGCACGGCGACTACGAACTCCTGTCCGCCGACTGCGGCGCCGCCGAAGGGCCGTACGGATTCACCGGCACCAGCAACAGCTTCGCGTCCGGACGGATCGCCTACACGCTGGGGTTGCACGGCCCGGCGGTCACGGTGGACACGGCGTGCTCGTCCGGCCTGATGGCCGTCCACCAAGCGTGCGGCAGTGTCGGCAGCGGCGAGAGCGACCTCGCCCTGGCCGGTGGCGTGGTGGTGACCCTGGAACCGCGCAAATCCGTTTCCGGTTCGCTGCAAGGCATGTTGTCCCCGACGGGGCGCTGCCACGCCTTCGACGTGCGGGCCGACGGCTTCGTGTCCGGCGAGGGCTGTGTCATGCTGCTGCTCAAGCCGCTCGACGCCGCGCAGCGCGACGGCGACCGTATCCTGGCGGTGCTGCGCGGCACGGCTGCCAACCAAGACGGCCGCACCGTGAACATCGCGGCGCCCTCCGAAACGGCTCAGATCGCCGTCTACCGAACGGCGTTGGGTGTGGCGGGCGTCGAGGCGACCACGATCGGCTACGTCGAGGCGCACGGCACCGGCACCCCGGTCGGCGATCCGATCGAATTCTCCAGCCTCGCGACCGTGTACGGGACCGAGGGGCCCTGTGTGCTGGGGTCGGTGAAGACCAACTTCGGCCACCTGCAGTCGACGTCCGGGCCGCTGGGATTGATGAAGGCGATTCTCGCGCTGCAGCACGGCGTGGTGCCGCAGAATCTGCACTTCACCCGCCTGCCCGATGAGATGGCCGGGATAAAGACGGAACTCTTTGTGCCGCAATCCAATACACCGTGGCCCGCCAACGCCCATCACCCGCGCCGCGCCGCGGTGTCGTCGTATGGGATGTCCGGCACCAACGTGCACGCCATCGTGGAGCAGGCACCGGCAGAAGCCCCGGCGCGGGCACCCGACGGGCCTGCTGCACCCGGGATCGCCGGGCCAGCGCTGTTTCCCCTGTCGTCCACGTCGGCTGAGCAGCTGCGCGCCACGGCCGCCCGGCTCGCGACTTGGGTCGACGGGCGCCGCGGTGCTGTCCCCGACGGCGACAGCGGCGCCCCCCTGTGGGACCTGGGCTACACGCTGTCGCGCCGCCGCGCGCATCGGCCGGTGCGGACGGTGGTCTCCGCGAACAGTTTTGACGAGTTGAGCGCGCGACTGCGCGCGGTCGCCGAGAGCGACATTCCGTATGAGCCGGCCGTGGGACAAGACGACCGCGGGCCGGTGTGGGTGTTCTCCGGGCAGGGTTCGCAATGGCCGCAGATGGGCGTCGAACTGTTGGCCACCGAACCGGTGTTCGCCGCGACGATCGCCGAGATCGAGCCGTTGATCGCCCGCGAATCGGGGTTTTCGGTCATCGAGGCCATGACGGCACCGGAGCCGGTGACCGGCATCGACAAGATCCAGCCGACGATCTTCGCGATGCAGGTCGCGCTCGCCGAGGCGATGAGGTCCTACGGGGTGCGCCCCGGCGCCGTCATCGGCCATTCGCTCGGCGAATCCGCGGCGGCCGTGGTCGCCGGCGGGTTGTCGCTCGACGACGGCGTCAAGGTCATCTGCCGCCGCTCGCGGATGATGGCGCGGGTCGCTGGGAGCGGCGCCATGGCATCGGTGGAACTGCCGGGCCAACAGGTGCTTTCGGAACTGTCCATCCGCGGAATCTCCGACGTCGTGCTCTCCGTGGTCGCTTCGCCCACCTCGACGGTCGTCGGCGGTGATGCCCAGGCAATCCGCGACCTCGTCGCGGCCTGGCAGGAACAGGATGTGATGGCACGCGAGGTGGCGGTGGACGTCGCCTCACATTCGCCGCAGGTGGAGCCGATCCTCGACGCGTTGGCCGGGGTCCTCGCTGACCTGCAACCGACGGCGCCCGAGGTTCCGTACTACTCCGCCACCTTGTGGGACCCCCGCGAACGGCCGTCTTTCGGCGCCGACTACTGGGCCGAAAACCTGCGGTACACCGTGCGATTCGCGGCGGCCGTGCAGGCCGCCCTTAAAGACGGGTTCCGCGTCTTCGGTGAGCTGTCGCCGCATCCGCTGCTCACCCACGCCGTCGAGCAGAACGCCGCCAGCCTGGACATGCCCATCGCCGCACTCGCGGCCATGCGCCGACGCGAGCCCGGGGTACCACCCGCTCGCGGGGAAGAGCTGCCAATCGGCTTGCGCGGCTTCGTCGCCGACGTGCACAGCGCCGGCGCGCTGGTGGACTTCGCCGTCCAATACCCCAGTGGGCGTTTGGTGGACGCGCCGCTGCCGACGTGGACCCATCGCCGGTTGATGCTCAGTCGCGAGACGGTGGAGCGGCCACACGGAGCCTCGCTTCAGGCCGTGCACCCGCTGCTCGGGGCGCACGTGCATCTGCGCGAGGAGCCCGAGCGCCACGTCTGGCAAGGGGAGGTCGGCACCGACGCCCACCCGTGGCTCGCCGACCACCAAATCCACGGAGTCGCAGCCTTTCCCGGCGCCGCCTACTGCGAAATGGCGCTGGCGGCCGCCGCCGCCCTCGGTGAACGCGCCGAGGTTCGCGACGTCACGTTCGAGCAGACGCTGTTACTGGGTGGGCACACGCAGGTTTCGTCGACGGCCACGGTCATCGCGCCCGGGGTGCTCGACTTCACGGTGGACACGCACGAGGAAGGCGAACGCCTCCGCCGGGCGGGCGCGATCCTGCACGTTCCCGGCGACGACGCGGAACCCGAGCCGCACCAACCGCCCCCGTACGACCTGGAAACCCTGATCGCCGACCACCCGTCGCGCATGGAGGGCGCCGAGCTGCGAAAGGCCTTCGACGCCGTGGGTATTCAATACGGCCCGGCGTTTTCGGGTCTGTCCGCGGTGCGGGTCGGCGACGCGGACACCGCGACGGCGCTCGCGGAAGTGGCGCTGCCGGGCGCGATCCGATCGCAGCAGTCGGCCTACTCCACGCACCCGGCTCTGCTCGACGCCTGCTTCCAGTCGGTGATCGTCGCGCCCGAGGTCCAGAAGGCCGGCGACGGAGGACTGCTGTTGCCGGTGGGGGTGCGCAGGCTGCGCAACTACCACCCGACGCGCAACGCGCAATACTGCCTCACCCGGGTCACGTCCTCGGGCCCCGGCGAGTGCGAGGCCGACGTCGAAGTGCTGGACCAATCCGGAACGGTGTTGCTGACCGTCGAGGGGCTACGGCTGGCCGGTGGTACGTCCGAACGCGAACACGCCCACCGGCTGCTCAACGAGCGGTTGTTGACCATCGAATGGGAGGCCCGCGAACTTCCCGAGCCGGCGCAGAGCGGGCAGGGATCCTGGCTTGTGCTCAGCGCCTCCGACGGTCACGACCGGTTGGTTGCGCACCTCGACGATGCCCTGAATTCCGATGGGGCGCAATGCACGACGGTTGCCCTGCCCGTCGGATCGGTGGACACCGCGCGGTTGCGTTCGCTGCTGTCCGGTGGTGGCCAGGCCGACGCCAACGGCCACGGGTCCCTCAACGGGCTGGCCGGTGTCGTCGTGGTGACCGCGGCCGCCGATGACCGCCCGGACGACCCGCAGGGCCGGCGCGGGCGGGACTGCGTGTCGCACCTTGCGACCATCGCCCGTGAGCTCTCGGAGCTTCCCGGGGAATCGCCTCGGTTGTTCGTGGTGACCCGTGACGCCGCGAGCGTGACCGCCGGCGATTTGCCGAACCTGGCGCAGGGCGGCCTGCGCGGGTTGATGCGGGTGATCGACGCGGAGCATCCGCATCTGAGCGCCACCCAGATCGACGTCGATGACGCTACCGACCCGGAAAATGTTGCGCTGCAACTGAAGAGCGGCTCGGAAGAAGACGAGACCGCCTGGCGCGACGGCCACTGGTACACCGCGCGGCTGCGGCCCGGTCCGCTGCGTCCGGCCGAGCGGCGGACCACCGTCGTCGATCACGGGCGTGACGGCATGCGACTGCAGATCCGGACCCCCGGTGACCTGGAATCGCTGGAGTTCATTGCGTTCGACCGGGTTCCGCCGGGGCCCGGCGAGATCGAGGTGGCGGTCACCTCGTCCACCATCAACTTCGCCGACGTGCTCGTCGCGTTCGGGCGTTATCCGACGTTCGAGGGTTATCAACAGCAGTTGGGCGGCGACTTCGCCGGCGTGGTGACCGCCGTCGGGCCGGGTGTCACCGAGCGCAAGGTCGGCGACCACGTCGGCGGGGTGTCGCGGAACGGATGCTGGGGCACGTTCGTCATCGCCGATGCGCGGCACGCGGTCACCCTGCCTCCCGAAGTGCCGTTGCACGACGCCGCCGCCGTGCCGACCGCGTCGGCGACCGCGTGGTACGGCCTGCACGACTTGGCCCGCATCGCCCCGACGGACAAGGTGCTGATTCACTCGGGCACCGGCGGCGTCGGGCAGGCGGCCATCGCGATCGCCCGGGCCGTGGGTTGTGAGATCTTCGCGACCGCCGGCAGCCCGCAACGCCGGGAACTGTTGCGCGACATGGGCATCGAACACGTCTACGATTCGCGCAGCACGGAATTCGCCGACCAGATTCGGCGTGACACCGACGGCTACGGTGTCGACGTGGTGCTCAACTCGCTGCCCGGCGCCGCGCAGCGCGCGGGCATCGAACTGCTGGCCGTGGGCGGGCGCTTCATCGAGCTGGGCAAGCGCGACATCTACGGCGACAGCCGTCTCGGGCTCTTCCCGTTCCGCCGCAACCTCTCCCTGTTCGCCGTCGACCTGGCGCTGCTGACCTTCAGCCACCCGCACACCGTCCGGCGCTTGCTCACCACCGTGTACGAGCGCACCGCGGCGGGCGAATTGCCGTTGCCGCGCTGCACGCACTATCCGATCCACGACGCGGCCGCCGCGGTGCGCCTGGTCGCCGCCGCCGGGCACACCGGCAAGGTGGTGCTCGACGTGCCGCGCGCGGGCAGCAGCGTGGCGGCGGTGCCCCCGGAAAAGATCCGGCCGTTCCGCGCCGACGGCGCCTACATCATCACCGGCGGGATCGGCGGCCTGGGCCTGTTCCTGGCCGGCGAGATGGCTTCGCGTGGTGGCGGAGCGGGTTGTGGGCGCATCGTGCTCAACTCCCGCTCGCAACCCAACGAGCAAGCGCGCCAAGTGATCGAACGCCTTCGCGCCGCGGGGGCCGACATCGCCGTGGAGTGCGGTGACATCGCCGAACCGCGGACGGCCGAGCGGCTGGTCGCGTGCGCGACGGCCACCGGGCTACCGGTGCGCGGCGTGCTGCACGCAGCGGCCGTCGTCGAGGACGCCACGCTGGCGAACGTCACCGATGAGCTCATCGACCGGTGCTGGGCCCCAAAGGTGCACGGCGCGTGGAACCTTCACCACGCCACCATGGGTGAGCCACTGGATTGGTTCTGCTCCTTTTCGTCGGCCGCCGCGCTGGTGGGTTCGCCGGGGCAGGGCGCCTACGCCGCGGCCAACAGCTGGCTGGACGCGTTCGCTTATTGGCGTCGCGCACAGGGCCTGCCGAGCACCGCGATCGCGTGGGGGCCATGGTCAGAGGTCGGCCGCGCCACGGCCCTGGCCGAAGGCGCCGGCATGGCGATCACACCGGCCGAGGGTTTCCGCGCATTCGAGACGCTGCTGCGCTACGACCGCCCCTACTCCGGCTACGCCCCGATCGTGGGCACGCCGTGGTTGACGTCCTTCGCGCAACGCAGCCGCTTCGCCGAAGCGTTCGGATCGATGGGGCAGGGCAAACCGGAGACGGGCAGGTTCCTCGCCGAGCTGCAGGCCCTGCCGCGCGAGGAATGGCCGTCGGCGATCCGGCGGCTGGTATCCGGTCAAATCAGCCTATTGCTGCGGCGCACAATCGATCCGGATCGCCCGCTATCCGACTACGGCCTGGACTCGCTGGGGAACCTGGAACTGCGGACCCGCATCGAAACCGAAACGGGCGTGCGCATCAGCCCCACCAAGATCACCACCGTCCGCGACTTGGCGGACCACTTATGCGACGAGCTGACGGGTGTGGAAGCGGCGCCGTCAGCACCCTGACCCACCGGCGTCGCTACCCGCCGTATGCCGGGCGCGGCATCTTGAAGATGCGACGTCCGTTGCGCAACACCGGGACACCGGCGGCGTGGCCCGCGGTGCGCGCCGCGGGCATGGGCCCCGGGACGCTGGAAGGGTCCGCCGCGGACGCCGGAGCTGCCCGGAATGCGTTGTGCAGCAGCGGATTCGACACCGCAGCGGCAGCGGACGCGGGATTCGCGGCCGTCCAGGCCTGCGGGACGGACAGCTCGCCCACCAGTGCCGCCCGGCCCAGACCGCCCAACACGGGACCGCGAACGGCCGCGACCGCCGGCGCCGCAGGTGCCGGGATGTCCGGCACGATGGGCACGCCGCCCTCCGCGGCCTTCGCGGCCTGGATATCGGACAGGTCGAGCCCGTACCCCAATTGCCCCCACCCCAGCAATGTGCGGGCGCCCGCCAGAAACGTCTGTCCCGGTGTGGTGATGAGCGTGTTGAAGTCGCCGACCGAACCGATAAGGGACAGACCGGATCCGGACGCCGGCGCCTCGCCAAGGGCGGCCGGGGCAGCGTTCGTGAACACACCCGCGGCCAGCGCCCCCCGGGCCTGACCCGCGGCGGCACTCGCGGCTTCGTTGACCGCGGCGGCCTGGGCCGATTGGCCGTGCGCATTGGTGGTGCGGGGCGGCTCGGTGAACGGCGTCAAAGCGGTGGCGGCCGACGACGACGCGGCGTAGCCGTACATGGCGGTGGCATCCTGCGCCCACATCTCGGCGTACGCGGTCTCGGTGGCCGCGATCGCCGGCGCGTTCTGTCCGAAGAAGTTGGTCGCGATCAGGGTGAGGAGCGCAACTCGGTTGGCGCCGACCACGTGTGGCGGCACCGTCGCGGCGAACGCCGCCTCGTAGGCCGCCGCCGCGGCGCGAGCCTGCGCGGCGGCCTGCCCGGCCGCAGCCGCCGTGGTGAACGCCCACGCCACATACGGTTCGACCGCGGCCGCCATGGCCGCTGACGCTTCGCCCGACCACGCGCGCCCGCGCAGCTCCGAAAGCGTGGCGGAGTAACCCGCGGCGTGGGACTCCAGTTGCGCCGCCAACGCGTCCCACGCCGAGGCGGCAGCCGACAGCGGGGCCGAACCCGGCCCGGCATACATTCTGGCCGAATTGATCTCGGGCGGCAGCGCCCCGAAACCAAGCATCGGCGATCCTTTCTGAACAAGCGCACACGCGGCCGCTGCAGGTCCATGCCTGCACTGAAGGGTGGAACTGGTGGCTATCCGCCCGCGGAAGGACGCGGCATCTTGAATTGGCGTGGCGCCACGCGCAAGACGTTGTTGACCGAGGGCCGCGACAGGAGCGCCGACGAGGCGCCCGCGCCCGCCGCCGGCGCGCCGCCCCACATGTTGGTCGCCGGGCCTTCATGCCATGACGGCCCACCGTCGAGCTCGGCGTCCGACAGCCAGTGCGACTCGGCGACGGTGGCGATCGTCGGGTTCGTCGCCGCCCAGCTTTGCGGGACCGACAATCGGCCTACCGCGCTCGCGCTGCCCGTGCTCGCCAGGGTCGGGCCGGCGACACCCACGGTGCCGGTCGAGAGACTCGCCGTCGCGGCGGGGGCGACGGCCGCCTTGGCGGCTTCGCCCGCCGCCTGCAGGTTGGCGCGGAAGGCCCCGGTGCCGAAGGTGCCCGCCGACGTGACGGTGCGGCTCATGGCGTCGCCGAGGTTCACCGGCGCCGTCAGCGTGTTGAAATCATCGACGGCGTCGAGCGCGGAGCCTGTCGAAGGGCTGCCACCAGTAGAGCCAGGCGGTGGTGTTTCGGA
The DNA here is from genome assembly GCF_020217485.1 of Mycobacterium sp. WUMAC-067. Taxonomy (GTDB): domain Bacteria; phylum Actinomycetota; class Actinomycetes; order Mycobacteriales; family Mycobacteriaceae; genus Mycobacterium. Next base: position 132,822 of record NZ_JAEKMI010000010.1, read on the forward strand.
GAGGTTGTGCAACTTCTGGGGCACGCTCGACATCGTCCGGGACAGTGCGGCGTGGGACTGCGACGCGGCCGAGTTATTCGTGGCTTGGGCGACCGCGGAGGCTTGCGCGGGCTGCCCGTCGGCGTCGGTGGTCCGCGGAGGCTCGTGGAACTGCGTCAGCGATGTCGCGCCCGACGACGACGCGGCGTAGCCGTACATGGCGGCGGCATCCTGGGCCCACATCTGTTCGTAGGCGCCTTCGGTCACCCCGATCATCGCCGTGTTCTGTCCCAGAATGTTGCTCGCGACCAGTTGCGCCAGGAGGGTGCGGTTGGCCGTGACCAACGCGGGCGGCACCGTCGCTCCGAAGGCGGTCTCGTAGGCGGCCGCCGCGGCCCGAGCCTGGCTTGCGGCCTCCTCCGCTTGTGCCCCCGCCGTCGCCAGCCATGCCACGTACGGCGCGGCCGCGGTGGCCATCGCGGCCGAGGCGCTGCCGGTCCAGCTTTCGCCTTCCAGCTGGGCGATCACCGCGGAGTACCCGCGCGACGCGGTCTCGAGCCCGTTGGCCAGTACGTCCCAGGCGGCCGCCGCGGCAACCATCGGCGCCGAGCCGGGGCCGGCATACATTCTGGTCGAGTTGATTTCTGGCGGCAGGGCCCCGAAATCGAGCATCCGTACTTCCTCTTCGTCAGTCGGCTCCGGGAGCGCACCGCCACGAGGCGGCAGGGCCGGCTGGCGGTGACCCCGGGACCGTTGGATCGGTACGCGCTCGCTGTCGCGGGCGACGACGGCCTCGTGCGTTGCGGCCCGGGCGCGTCGACGAGCAGGCAATGGCGAGCGAGTCAAGGGACTTAATCATCGGAATGTTAAATGAAATTAACTTGGTGTTTACGGCCGCCCCCGCGCCGCCTCGCCTGCTGCAAATTTGCCCGCGAAGTTATGGCATGTTCGCCGGGATCGCCGAGGATCGATCCTCACGCGCGGTTATGGTGAGCCCGGTCGTCATCGCGTCTTGCCGCACGGGCGCCCGCGGCGGCGCGAGGCAAATTTTTCTCTGCTTGAGTTAAACCCGACGGCCCGGCGTCGGCGGCCATGATCGGTTGGCGCACAAACGATCGACAGTCCGACGTCACCAGCGGAGCGTGGTATCGATGCGTGCACACCAACGCCGGCGTCCCCCGGCCGCCGGGATGGCAAACACAAGCCATCCGTCGCGCCCCGGCAAAGACCGGGATGGCCTACTTCGCTGAGCCCCTCGCGCTCGTTTGCTGACGAGGCCGCTGCGGGGACCATGGCTGGTCAACCCCGCGACCGGAAAACTCCCGTAAGTTGACCATCTTTACTTGTAGGCTGGTTCTAATCCGGTTTGCTTGATAAGCAAGATGGTGAAGGTGCGCGGCCGTCGGCGCCGTAGCTGCGTATCGCAAGGGTCGCCGCCGAGCCGGCGCGATGGCCGGCCGCTACCGACTTCGTTGGAACAGGACCTGGACATGTCGAACAACATCACCTGGCACGAACACAAGATCAGCCGCGGCGAGCGCGAGGAACTCAATGGCCACCAGGGCTGCGTCATCTGGTTCACCGGCCTGAGCGGCAGCGGCAAGAGCACGGTCGCCAACATCGTCGAGCAAAAGCTCTACGAGCGGGGCATCCGGAGCTACCTCCTGGACGGCGACAACGTCCGCTACGGGCTCAACGCCGGGCCGGAGCTGCTCGAGGAGCGCCACGGGCCCGAGTTCGCCCAACGGTTCGGGCTGGGATTTTCGGCCCAGGACCGGGAGGAGAACATTCGCCGCATCGGCGCGGTCGCGAAGCTGTTCTGCGAGGCCGGCGTCATCGCTTTGACGGCCTTCATCAGCCCTTACGTGCGTGATCGCGACGCGATCCGGGCCACGCTGGGCGACGGCGACTTTCAGGAGATCTTCATCGACACCCCGATCGAGATCTGCGAACAGCGCGATCCCAAAGGCCTCTACAAGAAAGCCCGGGCGGGGGAAATCAAGGGATTCACCGGGATCGACGACCCCTACGAGGCGCCGGTGCGGCCGGAGTTGCGCCTCGAGGGCGGAACGAAGGACGCGGACACGCTGGCCGACGAGGTGATCGCCCACCTGGAGAGGACCGGCGTCATCCGGGCCCCGGATCGAGATCACGAGGGCGGGGGCAGGAGCGAGGTCACGGCATGAGCTACACGGGTCACAACGGGAAGCCGATCGTGGAGCGGGTGTCCACGGACGATGCGGCGGGCCGGATCGAGGGGCTGCCGCATGTGCCGATCTCGAAGGCCACCGCGCACGAGGTGATCAGCCTTTCCTACGGTTTCTTCACCCCGCTGACCGGATTCATGGGCCGCCACGAGGTCGACGGGACCCTGGACAACTTCGCGCTGCCGGACGGGACGCTGTGGAGCATCCCGATCGTCTTCGACATGTCCGCCGAGGACATTGCGAAGCTCGACATCAAGGAAGGCGCCAGCGTCGTTCTCGACTATCTCGGCGCCCCCATGGCCATCTTCGACGTCGCCGAGATCTACGAATACGACCTCGAGCGCATGGCCGAAAAGACCTACGGCACAACCGATCCCCGACACCCTGGCGTCAAGAAGACAATGGGTTACGCGAACCGGTTCATCGGCGGGGATGTCACGCTGATCAACGAACCCGTATTCAACGAGCCCTTCAAAAGTTTCTGGCTCACCCCGAAGCAGCACAAGGACGCGCTGGCCGAGCGGCACTGGCAGCGCGTCGTCGCCCACCAGACCAGGAACGTGCCGCACACCGGCCACGAGGCGTTGATGAAACAAGCGTGGCTGGCCGCGAACGAGGACCAGCCCGTCGACAACCTGAACACCGGCGTGTTGGTGAATGCCATCATCGGCCAGAAGCGCGTGGGCGATTACATCGACGAGGCAATACTGTTGGCGCAGAACGTGCTACGCACCAGCGGGTATTTCCGTGAGAACGTGCACATGGTGTCCTTCACCCTCTGGGACATGCGGTATGCGGGGCCGCGCGAGGCGATCTTCCACGCGATCCTGCGGACGAACCTGGGCTGCACGCATCACATGTTCGGGCGCGACCACGCGGGCGTGGGCGACTTCTACCACCCGTACGACTCCCAGAACATCCTCAAGCAATACCGGAGCCAGCTGGGCATCAAGCCGGTGTTCCTGCGGGAAAACTGGTATTGCCCGGTGTGTTTGGAGGTCACCAACTCTGCTCTGTGCGGCCATGATGCACAAGCGCAGAGTTTCAGCGGCAGCCTGATACGAAGCATCCTCACCGACGAAGTCAAGCCGACGCAGAAGGTGATGCGGCATGAGGTGTTCGAGGTCGTGATGGAGTGCGCCGCCGAGCATGGTCAGGGTTCGCCGTTCGTCACCGAGGAGTATTTGCGGGACCGACGGCCCGTCTTCACGCTCAACCAATTGGAGGGTTCGTGAGCAGCGACGAGACAAAGATCAAGGTCAACGTCTGGATCAACGAGGAGCGGCTGGAAGCGTTGGCGAACGCCGGGATGGCCGACCTGGCAAATGAGGCTTTCGCAGGAATGAAGCTGCTGGAGATCTACACCACCGAAGAGCAGAAAAATATTGTCCTGCAACGCTATCCGGGGTCCAAGTATGATTCCGCCACCACCCGGTCCATCGAGTTGCTGCCCAAGCATGCCAAGGACAGGCTGTTAGAGCTGTCTATCGCCATGCATTCCACCGGGCCCGACGTGATGGGCCGTTTTCTCGAGGAGACGAAGCCCTGAGTTGCCTCCGGCCGTTCTCACAGTTCGGCTAAGCCCACCACCAGCAGGACAAGCCCGACCGCGGCAAGCAGTGCGGCAACCTCGATGCGACGCCGCGACCGTATCCAATCCTGGAGCGCGGTCATCGCCGCGCGCGTTGCCGTTGGCGCCAACAGGTAAGCGACGACTGGGATCTCGACAAGTGAGAACGCGATGACGTTGAACATCAGCAGCGCTCCCAATTGCGTCATGACCGGCGCGCCGGACGCCAGGATGACCGCCAGGGCGGCCAGATAATCCACCGACGGCAGCGCAATCCCGAGGCCCGCGGCGGCGGCGACCCACAGGGAACGTCCGTCCAGCAGTCGTCGGGCCCGAGTCCTCAGCCAGGCGGGGCCGGCGCCGTCGCCGTCGGGAGGAACGTGGCGCGTTCCGCGCCGCCGGTCCGCCACGATCTTGGCCGCCAGGCCCGCGGCGGCCACCAGCGCGAGTGCGCCGATGAGGATTTGCACCCGGGGCAAGGTGAAGTACGTCGAGCGCAGCAGAACGCGCCGGAAGAGGAACAAGGCGGTCGCACCCACCGTCAACCCCATCGCGAATCCGCCGGTTAAAAACGCGAGCAGTTGCATCAGCGGCCTGGGGCGATTCAGCATCAGCACCGTCATGCCGATCCGGAACGGTTCCAGGCTCACGGCAATGGCCATCACACCGATGGTGAACAACATCGCAGATATGGGACCGTTCAGGCGTCTAACCGGGCGAACTGTTGCCGTCGGTACTGCTCGACGCAGGCGGCCCGCCGGATCTTGCCGCTCGTCGTGGTGGGAATCGATCCCGGTGGCACCAGTACCAGGTCGGCGACGTTGAGCCCGTGCGAGTTCGAAATCGCGGCGGTGACATCGTTCTTGACGGCGTCGAGGGTGTGTAGCGCGTCCTGGCCGGAGCCACCGCGGTGTTTCAGTTCGATGATGGTCACCAATTTCTCGGTCTCGTCCACCGGAACCGAGATCGCCGCGACGCGGCCCCCGGTGATCGCCTGCACCGTCGACTCGATGTCCTCGGGATAGTGGTTGCGCCCGTAGACAATCAGCAAATCCTTCATCCTGCCCACGATGAACATCTCGCCGTCACAGACGAAGCCGAGGTCACCGGTGCGCAGCCACGGCCCCTCGGGGGTACCCGGCGCCGGATCGGCCAGGACCGCGCAGAAGGTGCGCCGCGTTTCCTCCGGCTTTTGCCAGTAGCCGTCGGCCACGTTGTCGCCGTTGACCCAGATTTCACCGACGGTCCCGTCCGGGCACTGTGTGCTGGTGTCGGGGTCGACGATTCGTACCGTCGGCGATTGCGGCGTCCCGTAGCTCAGCAACGGCGAGCCGGTCCCCGGTGAGCACGGCTGGGCGTTGCCCTCCGACAGCCGCTCCGGCTCGAAGTGAACGACTTTCGGGGCGCCGGTCTGCGCGCGGCTGGCCACGTAGACGGTCGCCTCCGCCAGGCCGTAGGAGGGTTGCATCATGTCTTCGCGAAAGTTATACGGGGCGAACTGCTTACAGAACCGGTCGAGCGTGGCGGGATGGATTCGTTCGGCGCCGCTCACGATGCTGATGATGTTGCCGAGGTCGAGTCCGGTCATGTCCGCATCCGTCGTCTTGCGCGCGGCCAGCTCGAAGGCGAAGTTCGGCGCGGCCGAAAACACCGGATCGGCTTGGGCCATCGCTTGGATCCACCGCGCGGGCCGCTGCAGGAAGGCAACCGGGCTCGTCAGATCACCGGGGTAGCCGCCCAGGATGGGGGCGATGACGCCTTGCATCAGGCCCATGTCGTGGTAGAAGGGCAGCCACGACACGCACACGCTGTCGCGCGGGGCCACGCCAGCGAAGTCCGGGAAGTAGGCAGCCATCAGCTGCTGGAAATTCACGTGGAGGTTCCGGTGCGAGACCATGACTCCGGCCGGAAGGCGAGTCGAGCCCGACGTGTACTGCAGGTACGCGACGCTCGGGGCGCCCCCGATTGGGATGCTCGGCGGATTCGGATCGTCGAGGCCCGGGGAATCGACCTCGATGATGGCCGGGGTTGCTCCGTCCGGTTGGTGCGCGTAATCGCCAATGGCCGCGGCCGCCGCGGAGGTGGTGAGAACGACGGTCGGGCCGGTGTCGGCCAGCACGGCACTGACCCGCTCATCGCGCGTACCGGGCTGCGGAACCAACAGCGGAACCGCGATCAGCCCGGCCTGCATCGCGCCGAGGAACGCCACGATGTAGGAGAGGCCTTGGGGGGCAAGGATCACGGCCCGGTCCCCGCTGCTGCCGTGCCGCTTGACCTCGTGCGCGAGGTTCAGGGTCCGCCGATACAGCTGTGCCCACGTCAGCGATTCGGTGACGCCCGCCCAATCCTGCTCGTAGTCGGTATAGCGAAAGGCCACATCGTCGGGCTGCAGGCCGGCGCGTTCCCGCAGCAGGGAGACGACCGACGAATGTTGCATGCGGGCTAGGTTACCGCTTCGGCTTTTTCGCGCACGACGGTCGTGCGAGGCCCGGGGCCCGAGAAACCGTCTCGGGCCAAATGACCTATGCCGCTTAGGGTTTCGATCCCGTCGGGTCGGCATCCCAGGTTCCCGGCACCATCGGCGTGCGGGGGCCGTCGTCGAACTCGTCGACGACGAGCGCGCTCAATCCCGCCGGTGCGGTGGCGGCCTTCGTGGGGATGGTTCCGGCGAACCCCATCGCGGGGGCGGGCCGGTCCGAGGCCGTCGTCGCGGGCTCGAGGTCCATGTATTCGTACCCGCGGCCGAGTTGGGTGGCCCTGACCCGCTGCCGGCGCTTCTTCGTCTCCTCTTCTTCCGGCAGTGCCACCGCCTCGGCCTCGGCGGCGCGCGCCGCTGCCGCCCTCCGCGCGCGGGCGCTGGTGCTCGCGGCCCTGCGCGCATCCGCGGCCAGGCCACCGACCATGTAGCCCAGACTTTGCATCGCGGCCGCCGGCGGTCCCGCCGGCGTCGGTGGTGGGGCCCCGGGCGCGGGCGGCGCGGGTGCCGTGGCGGGTGCGGAGGCGGGCGTCGGCGCGGGAGCCGGCGCCGGGGCCGGTGTGGGAGGCAGGGTGGGCGCCAGTGCGACGGGGACGAGGGCCGGGGCCGGGATGAGCGGCACGATCGGGATGGCGTGCAGTCCGGCCAGGCCCGTCAGGCCCGCCAAGCCCCCGACCAGCGTGGGGACGACCAGCGGAACCACGGCGACGGTCAGCAGCGGCACGATGAGCGGGATCAGCACGATCATCTGCTCGAGCAACGTCTTGATCAGCGCGATGGTGTCGGTGATGACCGTGCCGATCACTTCGATGGTGGTGAACAGGATGGTCCACGCGATCGTCGCGGGGTTTCCCGAGGCGAACGCCGCCGCGAGATCCGCCGCGACGAAGCTGAACATTTGCCCGAGATAGGCGAAGTACGAACCGAAGTCCATCGGATAGCCCAGGGCGAACGCGATGTTGAACGGGTTCAGGAAGCTCAACGGGTTGCCGAGTGACGGCAGCCAGGGGTCGAAACCGGAGAACATGGACTGGAAGAACGGGTTGTTCATCAGCTGGTCGATCAACGGCTGGATGTACCGGTTGTAGAAGTCGACGAACCCGGTCTTCTCCAGCCAGTCCATCCACTGGTTCTGCGTGTCGGGGGGATACGACGACGACTGCTCGGCCGTGGCGGCCAGCGCAGTGGCCTTCATGACCTCGGGAGCCGGCTCGGCCGGCGGCGCGGTGGCCACCGCGGCGGTCGCCACGCCCTCGTAGGTGCTCATCACGGTGGCCGCCTGAACCCACATCCGCGCGTAGTCGGCTTCGTTCACCGCGATCGGAATGGTGTTGATGCCAAAGAAATTCGTCGCCGTCAATACGGCGTGGGTGGCGTGATTGGCGGCCAGCTCCGGCATCGTCGGCATGGCCGCCAGCGCCACGGTGTAGGCGGTGGCGGCCATGTCCTGCTGGGCGGCCATGGTCGCGCTATGCGCGCTGGCCTGCGCCAGCCACGCCAGGTAGGGCGCGTGCGCGGCCACGTACGCCGCGGCCGTCGGGCCGTCCCAGCTGCCGGCCTGCGCGGCGCCCAGCAGCGCGGCCAGCTCGTCGGCCGACTCCGCGTATTCCACGCTCAACGAGCTCCAGGTCGCCGCGGCGGCCAGCAGCGGGCCCGGACCCGGACCGCTGCTGAGCAGCGTTGAATGCACCTCTGGCGGGGAGGCCATCCAGATCGGGGCGGTCATCGCTGGCCGCCGGTGGTCGTGTGGGCGCGGCAGCACGGCGCCGCAGTGGCGGCGTCGACGGCCACCCATGCCGGAGGAAACATGGACGCTGACAGCTCTCTCGGGGTACACCCGCCCCGGGTCGCAGTACGCGATGACGTGAGTGTCCTGGCTCTCGGATCGCCGCTCGCCTCGCCTTCCAGCTTTTCAGCCGTGGCCGTTGAGGTTCGCTCCCCGATGACAGTGGCGGGACCGCGCCGGATTCGCACCGGCTTCCTGCGTCGTCATCACCTTACGGGGTGACATTGTTGCATCCGCTGGGAGCAAATGTCGCCAAATCGTCCGGAGACGGTCGGCGAGGACTTGCGGATACCCGCGCTAGCGGCGTTCCAGGATCCGTAGCCCCAGCGAGAACAGCAGCCGGACCTCGGGATCGGCCAGCGAGGTCGACAGCAGCTTCTCGATCCGCCGCACGCGGTAGCGAACGGTATTCGGATGGACCTGCAACGCGTGCGCGGCCGCGGCGATGTCGCCGAAGGAGTCCAGGTAGGTCCGCAGCGTTTCCGCCAGCACCGGATCGTCTTCGCCCAGCTGCACGATCCGCGGATCGATCAGGCGCTCGTCGCTGCCGACCAGGGTCACGATTTCGTCGACCAGGACGGCGGTGCGCGCTTCGGCCAGCGACGTCACCTGTCCGAACGAAATGGGGTGGCGCCCAGCGCTGTCCAGCACCCGATCCACCTCGATGCGCGCGGCGGTGGCCTCGGCCAGGCCGGCGACCGGCGCCGCGATGGCCGCCCGCAGCTGCACCCCGAGCTCGGCGCGCATTGCGCCGATGGTGCCGCGCACCCAGGAGGTGACCGACCGGTTCTGGGTCTGGGTCTGGGTCTGGGGAAGCAGCACGTACGTTCGCGAACCGTTCGAGGCCACCTGGGCGTCACGCCGGAAAGCGCTGGCGCTCAACGCGATGATGTCGGCCAGCCGAGCATGACCGGCCGAACTGTCGGCGGCGTCCCATCCGATCAGGGCCGCGGTGGTGTCGGTGGCCAGGCCGAGTTCGCGGGCGATGGCCGTCGCGTCGGCGGATTCGTCCGCCAGGCCCAGCAATTGCTGGACCCGCCGGGCATGGGTGGACGGGCGGGCCGCCAGCCGCCACATGATGCGGGCGGCCAGCACGGCGGCGCCCCGCAACATCTCCTCGGCGTCGTCGGCCAGCGGCTGCGAGCCCTGCTGCACCCAGATGGTTCCGGCGAACACCGGCGGTCGCCGGGCGTCGGTCGCGGGCTGGTGGATCCCGATGGCCAGCCGCGGGCGCAGGCCTAGCTCGGGCCGCTCGTCGACGCGCACCACCTCGGTGCCCGATCGCAGCGCATCGAAGATGCCCCATTTGCCGAGCCACTCCAGATGCTCGGGCGGGCCGGCCCTGCCCAGGATGGAAAGGCGGCGCAACTCGTCAGCTTCGTCGTTGGAGGCCGAGTAGGCCAAGACATGGGATTGCGCGTCCTCGATGCTGACCATGCCGTGGATGCGCTCGGCGAGCGACTGCGCCAGCCCGAACAAGTCGGTGCCCGAGTCGTCCAGCGCGTCGGCGCGGTCGCCGTGGTGCTCGAGGACGTGGTTGACCAATTGGTAGAGGCGTTCCCACCGGGCGCGCGGATCGACGGCCACCACCGCCGAGCCCGCCGCGACGGCCGTGTTCACCAGCGCGGGCGAGGGCTGTTTGACGAAGATGGCCACCGGCACGCGCTCGCGCGCCTGCCTGCCCATCCATCGCATCGCCTCGTCGTCGGCGACCCCCAACAGGAAGAAGACGTCCGCGGCACCCGCCGCGGCCGCGAGACCCAGGCGCACGTCGTCGGAGTCGATCAGCGCGGCCGAACCCACCGGGAGGTCCAGCCCCCGGGGGGCGTCGGCGAGGCTGACGAGGGTCGCGTCCAGCGCAAGCAACAGCCGACCCAGCCCCACACCGGCCATGTTGTGCGATTTTACTATGGAACCAGTTCTGTCTTGTCCGATTGGCTAACTCCATGCGTGGTCGCCGCGAGGACCCTGGCGTTATGGACGCCATCACTGGATTTTCTGAGGTGCCGACACCAGCAAACGAGCCGGTCCACGACTACGCGCCGCACTCCCCGGAACGCGCCCGGCTGCGCGCCGAACTGGCCGCGCAGGCCGATCACCCAATCGACCTGCCGCACGTCATCGGCGGCGACCACCGGATGGGCGACGGTGAGCGCATCGATGTCGTCCAGCCGCACCGGCACGCCGCCAAGCTGGGCACCCTGACCAACGCCGTGCACGCCGACGCGACGGCGGCGATCGACGCCGCGATGGCCGCGAAAAGCGACTGGGCGGCCATGCCGTTCGATGAGCGGGCGGCGGTGTTCCTGCGCGCCGCCGACCTGCTGGCCGGGCCGTGGCGGGAGAAAATCGCCGCCGCGACGATGCTCGGCCAATCCAAGTCCGCCTATCAAGCCGAGATCGACTCGCCGTGCGAGCAGATCGACTTCTGGCGATTCAATGTTGTCTTCGCGCAACAGATCCTGGCGCAGCAACCCATCAGCGGGCCGGGGGAATGGAACCGCAGCGAGTACCGCCCGCTCGACGGCTTCGTGTACGCGATCACGCCGTTCAACTTCACCTCCATCGCCGGCAACCTGCCGACCGCGCCGGCGCTGATGGGCAACACGGTGGTCTGGAAGCCCTCGATCACCCAGACGTTGTCGGCCTATCTGACCATGCAGCTGCTCGAGGCCGCCGGCCTGCCGCCCGGGGTGATCAACCTGGTGGCCGGCGACGGCTTCGCGGTTTCCGATGTGGCGCTGGCCGACCGGCGGCTGGCCGGCATCCACTTCACCGGGTCGACGGCCACCTTCCAGCGGCTGTGGTATCAGGTCGGCACGAATATCGGTCACTACCACAGCTATCCGCGCCTGGTCGGCGAGACCGGCGGCAAGGACTTCGTGGTCGCGCACGCGTCCGCGCGACCGGATGTGTTGTGCACGGCCTTGATTCGCGGGGCCTTCGACTACCAGGGGCAGAAATGCTCGGCGGCGTCGCGGGCCTTCATCCCGCAGTCGGTGTGGCGGCGGATGGGTGACGACTTGCTGGGGGAGACGGCCGCGCTGCGTTACGGCGACGTCACCGACCTCACCAACTTCGGCGGCGCGCTGATCGACCGGCGCGCCTTCACCAAGAACGTCGCCGCCATCGAGCGGGCGAAGGGCGCGCCCCACGTCACCATCGCCGTCGGCGGCGAATACGACGACCACGAAGGGTATTTCGTGCGCCCCACCGTATTGCTGTCCGATGATCCGACCGATGAGTCGTTTTCGACCGAATACTTCGGCCCGCTGCTGTCGGTGCACGTGTACCCCGACGCCGATTACGAAAGGATCCTCGACGTCGTCGACCGCGGTTCCCGGTACGCGCTGACCGGCGCGGTCATCGCCGACGACCGGGACGCGGTGCTGACGGCCCAGCACCGGCTGCGGTTTGCCGCCGGGAACTTCTATATCAACGACAAGCCGACCGGCGCGGTCGTCGGGCGCCAGCCGTTCGGGGGCTCGCGTGGCTCGGGCACCAACGACAAGGCCGGATCGATGCTGAACCTGTTGCGCTGGACGTCGGCGCGCACCATCAAGGAGACGTTCGTCCCGGCGACCGAGCACACCTATCCGCACATGGGCGCCGACTGATGGCCGGACTGTTCGCGAGCACCCTGCGCCCGGTGCTCCTGGCGGCCGGACAAAGCGAGGTAGCGCGCCGCGCCGCCGAGCGGTTGCCGGTCACCCGTCGCGTGGTGCGCCGCTTCGTCCCCGGGGAGACGATCGAATCCGCGCTGGATCGCGTTGCGACGCTTCGCTCGTCGGCGCTGTTCGTCAGCGTCGACTATCTGGGCGAGGACGTTCTGAGCGCCGACGACGCCGACGCGGCGGTGCGGACCTACCTGGACCTGATCGAGCAGTTGGGCCGACTCGACGCCGGGGGAGATGTCACGCGGCCGCTGGAAGTCTCGGTCAAGTTGTCGGCGCTGGGGCAGGCGGTGGAGCGCGACGGGCCCAAGATCGCGCGGGAGAACGGGTGGTCGATCTGCGACGCCGCCCGGCGCGCGGGCGTGTGGGTGACGGTGGACGCCGAGAACCACACCACCACCGAGTCGACGCTGTCCATCGTGCGCGATCTGCGGGCCGACTTTCCTTGGCTGGGCGTGGCTTTGCAGGCGTACCTGCGGCGCACGCCGGGTGATTGCGAAGCGTTCGCCGCCTCTGGCGCCCGGGTCCGGCTGTGCAAGGGTGCCTACGACGAGCCCACGTCGGTGGCATATCGCGAGCCCGCCGAGGTGACGGAGGCGTACCTGCGTTGCCTGCGGGTGCTGATGGCCGGCTCGGGTTATCCGATGGTGGCCTCCCACGACCCGGCTGTGATCAACGCGGCCGGCACCCTTGCCCGCGAATCGGGCTGTGGCGCCGGGGAATTCGAATACCAGATGCTCTACGGCATCCGCGACGACGAGCAGCGACGCCTCACCGCGGCCGGGAACCACGTGCGCGTGTATCTGCCGTTCGGCACGCAGTGGTATGGGTACTTCATGCGCCGACTGGCCGAGCGTCCCGCCAACCTGACGTTCTTCTTGCGGGCTTTGGTCGGGCGTTGAGCACGCGTCGCGTCGAGTGTGCGATCACGGCTTTCAGTGTGAATCGTGGGCTTTCGTTGTGCGCGTACGGCGGCGACACGCCGACGATCCCCGCCCAGGATTCACACGCAACGCCGACGATTCACACGCAAAGCCCAGGATTCACACGCAACGCCGTCACTGAGCGCGGCGGGGCCGCGGGCGATCGCTGGCGAAGCCGCGCACCACATGCGCGCGGACGAACTCCGCCGCCACCTCGGGATCGTCCATATCCAGGGTCGAGGACGGCGTGCTGAAGAGCGAGAACAGGATGCGCGCGAACCACTCACCGGCGGCCTCGACGTCGAGATCCTTGCGCACCTCACCCGTGAGCCTGGCGGCCGACAGGTAGGGGGCGAAGAACTCGACGCATTCGCGCAGCAGCACGGCGGCGTCCTTGGTCAGCAGCAGGCTGATCGCATCTTCGTCAAAGTACTTCTCGGAAGCGATGACTCGTCGCGCCTGGGTGACGAAAACCGCCGCGGAAGAAAGCTTTTCCTCGAGGCTGCTGCCGCGGTCCATCGCCTTGGACATCTCGCGGTAGAAACGCTCGGACGCGTGCTCGGCGCATGCCTCGACGATCGCGGCCTTGTCGCTGAAGTATTCGTAGATGGTGCTGCGGGATACCCCTGCCTGCTTGGCGATGTCGACGATCGTCGCCTTGTCCAATCCCTGCTTGCCGAAGCACGTGAACGCCGAGACGACGATGAGCTCGCGGGTATCGGCGGCCTGGGCCGGTTGAGTCGTCACGGGACCAACGCCCCTCATCCCGCCGGGGCGAGGATCAGCCCACTGGTGGGCACACCGGTTCCGGAGGTGACCAACACGTGCTCGACGTTATCGACCTGATTGTGCGAGGTGCCCCGCACCTGGCGCACCCCTTCGGTGATGCCGTTCATGCCGTGGATGTATGCCTCGCCCAACAGGCCTCCGTTGGTGTTGATCGGGAAATCTCCACCCAGCGAAAGCCGTTCGACGGTCGCGAAGTCCTTGGCCTCGCCGCGCCCGCAGAAGCCGAGCTCCTCGAGCTGGGTGAACACGAACGGCGTGAAGTGATCGTAGATGAAGGCGGTTTGGATGTCCTGCGGCTTGAGTCCGGAATCGCGCCACAGCTGCCGGGCCACCACCCCCATCTCCGGAAGCCCGGTGATGTCGTCGCGGTAGTAGCTCGTCATCATCTCGCCGTTGTAGGCCGCGCCCTGCGCGGCCGCGGTGATGACGGCCGGGGGCTGCGGCAGATCGCGGGCGCGTTCGGCGCTGGTGATGACGAGCGCGACACCGCCGTCGCTTTCCTGGCAGCAATCCAGCAGTCGCAGCACCGGTTCCACGATCCAGCGCGAATTCTGGTGATCTTCCAACGTGATCGGACGCTCGTAGAACCAGGCGTCGGGATTCTTCGCCGCGTGCGCACGATCGACGACCGCGATCCTGCCGAAGTCCTCGTTGGTGACCCCGTACGTCGACATGTAGCGCTGGGCGTGCATCGCAACCCAGGCGGCGGGAGTGAGCAATCCGAACGGCGCGTAATGCGCCATGAACAACGGGGTTTCGGCCATGCTGCGCCCGCTGCCGCCGAACCGGAACCCGGAACGTTCGTTGAAGGCACGCCAGCACACCACCACGTCGGCCACACCCGTGGCGACCGCCATCGCCGCGTGCACCACGGTCCCGGCGGCGGCGCCCCCGCCATGGTGCACGCGCGAAAAGAAACTCAGATCGCCGATGCCCACGTTGCGCGCGATGTCGATCTCGTCGCTGGAATCCATGGTGAACGTGACCATGCCGTCGACGTCGGCGGGCGTCAGGCCGGCGTCGTCCAGCGCCGCGCTGACCGCCTCGCACGCCAATTGCAGTTCGCTGCGCCCGGATTCCTTGGAGAACTCGGTCTGACCGATCCCGACGATGGCCGCGGCGCCCGGCAACGTCCGGCTCATGCGTCCGGACCGTCGAGCAGGCTGAGCACCGCCGTGCCGGAGACGTGGTCGCCCAGGCTGTTGGCGCCCGCGAAGGTCACCTCGACGAAATTCTCGCCGCCCGAGCCTTCACTCTTGCCGGTGACGCTGCCGGTGAACCGCAACGGGTCGTCGGGAAAACAGGGCACGCCCAGGCGGATCGACAATTTCTTCACCATCGCCTCGGGCCCCGCCCAGTCGGTGAGGAAGCGCACGCAATAGCCGTTGGTGGTCAGGATGTTCATGAACAGGTTGGGCGAACCCTGCTGCTTGGCGTAGTCGCGGTCGTGATGCACCGGCATGAAGTCACGGGTGGCGATCGCGCCGGCAACGATCATCGTTGTGGTGATGGGGATTTCGAGGGGCGTGACCTCGTCACCGACCGAAATGTCTCGCCATTGCAAAGTGCGGTTCGCGGTGGTCGTCATGCGTGTCCCTCCGAATACGTCGCGTCACGGCGAACTGACTGACCGCGGGGCCGAAACTGGTGTAGCACGAGGCCGTCATCGAAGACCTGGTAATAGACCTCCACGGCCAATCCGGGTGTGATGCCGGAGGGATCCACGCCGGTCAGGTTGGACACCAGCCGGACCCCTTCCTCGAGTTCCACCAGCGCGACGACGTAGGGATAGTCGAAGAACGGAAACTTGGGTTCGTGTGGCATCACGTAGCTGTACACCGTGCCGAGGCCGGAGGCCTCGATCGTGTCCCACTCGAGCGAACGGCAGTGCGGGCACATCGGCCGGGGCGGATGGCGGAGCTGCCCGCAGCCACCGCAACGCTGGATCAGGAGCTTGTTCTCCCGCAAGCCATTCCAGAAGAATTCGGTGTCCGGGGTGATCGCCGGCGCCAGACGGGCCGCCATCAATTCGCCGGCCTGAATCGCAGCACCCGGAATCGCTGCCGGCCCAGCACTTCGCCGTTCTGGTCGGTGTAGGTGGTCAGCCAGGTCAGAAAGAAGCCGGTGCCCAGCGCCGTCTTCTTCTCGTCCGAGACCGATTCGTAGACCGTCGTCGCGCTGATCTCGTCGCCCAGTCGCGGGTAACGTTCGATCTCGAACTCCGAATTGGTCGCCACCGTGCTGGTGTAGCCGGCCTCGTCGAGGAATTCGGTTGGGTTGCTTTTGATCTCGATCGGCGCCCCGCCCCGCTCACCGATTCCCTCCAGTATCGGCGACGGCATTGTCCACGTCTGCAGCATCACCGGTGGCGACACGATGCCGCCGAACCGGGACGAGGCCGCGAACTCGGGGTCGAGATATACCGGGTTCATGTCGGCCATCGCGTACGCCCAGTGCCGGATCATCGGCTGGTTCACCGGGTCCGGTGCCAGCGACGGCTTTCCGGTGCCGCCGGTCGGCTGCCCGACGAGGGCCCGCACCTTGGCGCTGACGGATTCTGAGTCGGTCACGTAGCAAGCCCCTCTCGCAGGACACCTTGATCCGACAGATTGGCGCGATCTGTCTCGCGAGATGTGTGTACTCTGCGGCGTCGCATGCTGTCAATACAACAGCAAAGTGCGCGAGGAGCTCCGGAATTCGCGCAAATGACGATTGACGGCGGCCGCTGGTGCGGGTACACCAAGTGATCAGATGACCGGAGGAAACACATGGCCGATTTGCCCGCTCTCGTTCAGTCCTATCGGCTCTACATCGACGGCAACTGGGTCGAGCCGCAAGACGGCCGGTATGAGGACATTTCTCCGTCCACCGAGGCCGTGATCGCCACCGCGCCCGACGCCAGCGTCGCCCAGGTAGGTGAGGCGATCGCCGCCGCGCGCCGCGCCTTCGACAGCGGACCCTGGCGCACCATGAGCGCCGAGCAGCGCGCCGGGTGTCTCAACCAGCTGGGTGAGGCGCTGAGCAAACACGCCGACGACTTCTTCGCGCTGTCCCAGGTGGAATGGGGCTGCGTTGCTGATGAGCGCATCATGCAGATCGACGGCGCCGGGTTCATGTCGATGCACGCCGCTCAGCTGGCCACCCAGTTGACCGACCAAGAGGTCACCGGGATGGGCGCCGGAACCACCTTGTTGCGTCATGCGCCACTGGGTGTTGTATCGGTGCTGACGCCGTGGAACTTCCCGCACTGTCTCAACGTGATGAAGCTCAATCATGCTCTGGCAGCGGGCAATACCGTCGTGCTCAAGCCCTCGCCGCTGACACCGCTGGCCGGGCTGGCGCTCGCGCGGATCATCGACGAACACACCGACATCCCGCCGGGGGTGGTCAACGTCGTCACGCCTTCCGGGGTTGACGCGGCCAAGCTGCTGACCACCGATCCGCGGATCGACATGGTGAGCTTCACCGGCAGCTCGGTGATCGGCCGACAGGTCATGTCCGCCGCCGGCGACACGATGAAGCGGATCCTGCTCGAGCTCGGCGGCAAGTCCGCCAGCATCGTCCTGGACGACGCGCAAGTCACCGACGAGATGCTGCAGCAGATGCTGTTCGACTGCTGTTCGCTGCACGCCGGACAGGCCTGCATCCTGCACAGCCGGCTGCTGCTGCCCGATTCGCTGCACGACGATGTCGTCGATCGGCTCGCCGCGTTGGCGCGTGAGGTCAAGGTGGGCGATCCCGCCGATCCCGACGTGCAGATGGGCCCACTGATCAGCGCGGCGCAGCGGGACCGGGTCGAGGCGCACGTCGCCGGTGCGCTCGACGACGGGGCGAAGCTGGTGACCGGCGGTGGCCGTCCGGCCGGCCTGGACGTGGGGTTCTACTTCGAGCCGACGATTCTGTCCGACGTGGAGCCGAATTCGACTATCGCGCAAGAGGAAGTGTTCGGTCCGGTGCTGACGGTGCTGCGCTACCGCGACGACGACGACGCGGTAGCCATCGCGAACAATTCGCAATACGGGCTCTCCGGGGCGGTGTGGGGCGGCGACGTCGACCGCGCCGTCGGCGTCGCACGCCGCATCCGTACCGGACAGATCGCGGTCAACGGCTGCGGTCCGGGCGGCGCGCCGTTCGGCGGCTTCAAACTCAGCGGCCTGGGCCGCGAGGGCGGCGGAATCGGCGGGCTACACCAGTACATGGAGCCGATGGCCATCGGGGTTCCCGCGTGACGACGTGGCAGAAGTCCGGCAGCGCCCCACCCCGGAGCCCGTTCGGCACCGGCCCGAAGCGCCTTTGGTAAAGCGCGCGTCCCGTGCCAAGCTGCTGACATGGCCATCGAGATCGCCCGCCCCAAGCTCGAAGGAAACGTCGCCGTCGGCGAAGACCGCCAGATCGGCTTCGCCGAATTCGGTGATCCCCAGGGCCGCGCGGTCTTCTGGCTGCACGGCACCCCCGGCGCGCGTCGCCAGATTCCCACCGAAGCCCGCCTCTACGCCGAAAACCACAAGATCCGGCTGATCGGGCTGGACCGGCCCGGGATCGGCTCGTCGACACCCCATCGCTACGAGAACATCCGGGCGTTCGCCGACGACCTGCGGACCATCGCGGACACGCTCGGCATCGACAATATGGCCGTCATCGGCCTGTCCGGCGGCGGTCCGTATGCGCTCGCGTCGGCCGCGGTGCTGTCCGACCGGGTCGTCGCGGCCGGAATCCTCGGCGGCGTCGCGCCCTTCGTCGGCGACGAGGGGATCACCAGCGGCCTGATGAACCTGGGCAAGCGGTTGGCGCCCCTGCTGCGGCTGGGCGGTGACCCGCTGCGGATCGGTGCGAGCCTGGTGGTCCGGGCGATCCGCCCGGTCGCCAATCCCGCCCTGTATCTGTATGCCGCGATATCGCCCGAGGGCGACCGGCGCCTGCTGACCCGCCCCGAGTTCGGGGCCATGTTCCTCGACGACCTGCTCAACGGCAGCCGCAAGCAGCTGGCGGCCCCGTTCAACGACATCATCCTGTTCACGCGGGACTGGGGATTCCGGCTCGACGAGGTCAAGGTCCCGGTGCGCTGGTGGCACGGCGACAGCGACCACATCGTCCCCTTCGCCCACGGCGAGCACGTCGTGTCCAGGCTGCCCGACTGCGAGCTGATCGTGCTCCCGGGCGAAAGCCACCTCGGCGGGCTGGGCCGCGGCGAGGAGATCTTGTCCACCCTGATGAAGATCTGGGACGAGAAAAGCTGATACCTCTACGCCGGGTAGCCTGCTGACGTGCTGCTGGCGTCGTTGAATCCCTCGGCCGTTACCGCCACCGATATTGCCGACGCGGTCCGCATCGACGGCTCGGTGCTCAGCCGCAGCGACCTGGTCGGTGCCGCCACCTCGGTGGCCGAGCGGGTGGGCGGCGCGGGCCGGGTCGCCATCCTGGCCGCCCCAACCGCCGAGACGGTGCTGTCGGTCACCGGGTGCCTGATCGCCGGGGTGCCTTTCGTCCCGGTGCCCGCCGACGTGGGCACCGCCGAGCGCCGGCATATGCTCACCGACTCCGCGGCGCAAGCGTGGCTCGGGCCGGTCCCCGACGAGCCCGAAGGGCTCCCGCACATCCCGGTGCGCCTGCACGCCCGCTCCTGGCACCGCTACCCCGAGCCCTCGCCCGACGCCACCGCGATGATCATCTACACCTCGGGCACCACCGGGCTGCCCAAGGGGGTGGTGCTGAGCCGGCGCGCGATCGCCGCCGACCTGGACGCGCTGGCGCAAGCCTGGCAATGGACGGCCGACGACGTGTTGGTGCACGGCCTGCCGCTCTTCCACGTGCACGGCCTGGTGCTGGGCCTGCTCGGCTCACTGCGGGTCGGGAATCGCTTCATCCACACCGGGAAACCGACGCCGGCGGGCTACGCCGCGGCCCGCACCGACTTCGGCGGCACGCTGTTTTTCGGCGTGCCCACCGTGTGGTCGCGGGTGGGGGCGGACGAGGCGGCCGCCCGGGCGCTGGGCCCGGCGCGGCTGCTGGTCTCCGGAAGCGCACCGCTGCCGGTGCCGGTGTTCGACCGGTTGGCCGCACTCACCGGACATCAGCCCGTCGAACGCTACGGCGCCTCGGAATCGCTGATCACCATTTCGACGCGGGCCGACGGCGAGCGGCGCCCGGGGTGGGTGGGCCTGCCGCTCACCGGCGTGCAGACGCGGGTGCTCGACGACGACGGCGGTACGGTGCCGCACGACGGCGAAACCGTCGGGAAGCTCCACGTTCGCGGTCCGATGATGTTCGACGGCTACCTGAACCGGCCGGACGCCACCGCCGAGGCGTTCGACGCCGACGGCTGGTACCGCACCGGTGACGTCGCGGTCATCGACGGCGGGGGGATGCACCGCATCGTGGGTCGCGAGTCGGTCGACCTGATCAAGTCCGGCGGCTACCGCATCGGTGCGGGCGAGATCGAGACCGTGCTGCTCGGACATCCGGGCGTGCAGGAGGCCGCGGTGGTCGGGATGCCCGATGCGGACCTGGGGCAGCGCATCGTCGCGTACGTCGTCGGATCCGCCAACGGCGACGAACTGATCGACTATGTCGCGCAACAACTTTCGGTGCACAAGCGCCCGCGCGAGGTCCGCGTCGTCGACGCGCTACCCCGCAACGCCATGGGCAAGGTCCTCAAAAAGCAGCTGCTGTCCGACGGCTGAGCGCGGTGCGTGGGCCCGTCACCACACCGCGAATTTCAGCTCGATTCTTCGCAGTCCCGTTACGCCCGCAGTCCAACCGGCGGCAGGTACCGTCGTAAAAGTGCAAGGACGGAACCTACCCCCGGCCGGCGCCGCCGCGACCGTCGTAACCGGGCCCACGCCGATGAGGCGGATCGCGGTCGCCTGCCTGGTGGGCTCGGCGATCGAGTTCTACGACTTCATGATCTACGGGACCGCGGCGGCACTGGTGTTCCCGATGGTGTTCTTCCCGCACCTGAGCCCCTCCGGCGCCACGATCGCCTCGATGGGGACGTTCGCGACGGCTTTTTTGTCCCGGCCCCTCGGCGCGGCCGTGTTCGGATACTTCGGGGATCGGCTGGGCCGCAAGAAGACCCTGGTCGCCACGCTGCTGATCATGGGCGTGTCAACGGTGTGCGTCGGCCTGGTCCCCAGCTCGGGGGTGATCGGTGCCGCGGCGCCGCTGATCTTGGTCGCGCTTCGGCTGCTGCAGGGGTTCGCCGTCGGCGGCGAATGGGCGGGTTCGGCGTTGCTGAGCGCCGAATACGCGCCCGACGACCGGCGCGGCCGGTACGGCGTGTTCACCTTGATGGGCGGTGGCATCGCCGCCGTGCTGAGCAGTGCAACCTTTCTGGGGGTGAACCTCACCATCGGCGAAGGCAGTCCGGCGTTTCTGCAGTGGGGATGGCGGGTGCCGTTCCTGCTCAGCGCGGTGTTGGTCGGGCTCGCGCTGTACGTGCGCCTGAACATCGAGGAGACCCCGGTGTTCGCGGAGGAGAAGGCGCGTGAGCTGATACCCAAAACCCCGCTCGCGGAGCTGCTGCGGCTGCAACGCCGTGAGATCGCGCTGGCCGCGGGCAGCATCCTCGGCGCGTTGGGGTTCATCTACATGGCCCACACCTATCTGGCGATGTACGCGCACTCGCACCTGGGGTATTCGCGCAACTTCATCTGGTTCGTCGGCGCGCTGTGCGGGGTCGCGAGCATGGCGTTCATGGCGGTATCGGCCACTCTGTGCGACCGGCTCGGGCGTCGCCGCATCATGCTGGTGGGGTGGAGCTGTTGTCTGCTGTGGTCGTTTCTGGTGATGCCGTTGCTGAACACCGGCAAGCCCGTGGGGTACGCGGTGGCGATCGTCGGCATGTGCACGGCCGCGGCGATCGGCTCCGGCCCGACGGCGGCATTCATCCCCGAACTGTTCGCCACCCGCTACCGCTACAGCGGAACGGCGCTGGCGCAAAACCTCGCCGGCATCGTCGGTAGCGCGGCGCCGCCGCTGATCGCCGGGACCCTGCAGGCGACATACGGCAGCTGGGCGATCGGATTCATGTTGGCCGCCCTCACAGCGGTCAGCCTGGTGTGCACCTACCTGCTGCCCGAAACCAACGGCACGGCGCTCGGAGTCGGTTAGTTGGCGTGCAGGTCCTCGTTGAGGGCGATGCCCTGGCCGCCGCGGGCCACCACCTCCACGGCCCCGCTCAGCGAATTGCGCCGGAACAACAGGTTGTTGCCGCCGGAGAACTCGCGCGCCTTCATCTCTTTGCCCTCGGGCGTGATGACCTTGGTGCCCGCGGTGACATAGAGACCGGCTTCCACGACGCAGTCGTCGCCCAGTGAAATGCCCAGGCCGGCATTGGCGCCGAGCAGGCAACGCTTGCCGATCGAAATGACCTCGGTGCCACCGCCGGACAGCGTGCCCATGATCGAGGCTCCGCCGCCCACATCGGAGCCGTCGCCCACCACGACGCCGGCCGAGATGCGGCCCTCCACCATCGACGCTCCCAGCGTGCCGGCGTTGTAGTTGACGAAGCCTTCGTGCATCACCGTGGTTCCCGGGGCCAGGTGGGCGCCGAGCCGCACCCGGTCGGCGTCGGCGATGCGCACCCCGGTCGGCAACACGTAGTCGACCATCCGCGGGAACTTGTCGACGCCGTAGACCATCACCGGTCCGTGGCGGCGCAGCCGGGCCCGCACGGCCTCGAACCCCTCGACGGCGCAGGGCCCGCGGTTAGTCCAGACGACATTGGTTAATACCCCGAACAAGCCGCCGGCGTTCAGCCCATGCGGCGCCACCAACCGGTGCGAAAGCAGATGCAGCCGCAGGTAGGCGTCGTAGGCGTCGGCGGCCACGTCGTCCAGTGAGCCGATGACCGTGCGCACGGCGACGGTCTCGGTGCCGCGGTCGTCGTCCCGGCCGATCAGCGCCGTCAGTTCGGGGGGAACGTCGGACAGCGCCAGCCGCGACGTCGCCCCGGTGCCCGATTCGGTCAGTTCCGGTGCGGGAAACCACGTGTCGAGGATCGATCCGTCGGCGGCCAGCGTTGCCAGCCCGATACCTGCAGCTCCAGTCACGGCGGTCAGGTTACTTGCCGGCCCGCTTCACCGGCCCGCCCGCCCTGCGGGCGACGACGCCCCGGGGGTCGTGAAATGGGCCGAGTGCGCCGCCGCCTGTGAAAAGCTGGCCCGCGCAACGTGATTCGGAGGTCCTCGCTGCGCGGTCGCTGCAGTGTGCGTTTCGAGGCCGCCGTCTTGCCAGGTCAACCGAGTGAACTGGGCCGTTTCGGGGTACCTCGCTCCCGGGCATCGGCTGGTCACGTCCTGGGCCTGGTGGAGAGCCACCGGCGCGGGTCCGCAAGGGACCGGCTCGTTTAGAGAAGGAGAACACCATGTCCTTTGTCACCACACGGCCCGAGGCGCTGATGGCCGCGGCGAGCATGCTCGAAGCGCTCGGCTCCTCAATGGACGCCCAAAACGCCGCCGCCGCGGCGCCCACCACGAGCATCGCTCCGGCGGCGGCCGACGAAGTGTCCGCGCTGCAGGCCGCGCAGTTTTCCGCCTACGGCGCCTGGTATCAGCAGGTCAGCGCCCAGGCGAAGGCGATCCACCAGACGATGGTGAACAACCTGGATACCAGCGCCGGTTCCTATGGCGAGACCGAAACCGCGAACCGGGTGACGACCGCCGCCTCGTCGTTGTCGCCGTTTGCCGCCGGACAGGCCGCGGCGGCCGACCCCCCGCCCGCGGGAAGCACCACCCTCGGGACCGGGATCGGGTGGGGTCAGAACGTCGGTGCAGCCGCGTCGGACTTCATCACCTTGGGGGAGGGGCAATTCGCCCCCGTCACCGGCGCCGCAGGGATTCCCAACTTCACTCCCGGGCTCACCTCGGCGTCAGCGCCCGCGCCTGCGGCCCCCGCCGCAGTGGGTGCCGCGCCGGTGCTGGCGAGCATGGGCCGCGGGCCTGCGATCGGCGCGTTGTCGGTGCCGCCCAGCTGGGCGGCCGGTGGTGTCCCGTCGGTGAATGCGACCCCGGCGCAACTGGTCGGCGCGGGCTTCACCAGCGCCGCCCCGCAGGCCGCGCCGGTGACCACCGTCCCGGGCGGCCTGCCGTCGATGGCCACGAGCGGACGCGGCGGCTATGGCCTCGGCGCGCCGCGCTACGGGGTCAAGCCGACCGTGATGCCCAAACCAGCCATCTAGCACCCCACGAACAACAACCGAGAATAGGAGCGACGCAATGTCTTTCGACTTTGGAGCACTTCCCCCCGAGATCAACTCCCGCCGCATGTACACCGGGGCGGGGGCCGCGCCGATGATGGCCGCCGCGGCGGCCTTCAGCAGCCTCGCCGACGAATTGAGTACGACGGCCTCGGCCAGCCAGTCGGCGATCTCGAACCTAACCGGCGAGGAGTGGATCGGGCCTTCCTCGTCCGCGATGGCCACCGCGGTCGAGCCATACATCACGTGGATGCACACCACCGCCGCCCAGCTGCAGCAGGCGGCCTCCCAGGCCATGGCGTCGGCGGCGGCCTATGAGGCGGCCTTCGCGATGACGGTGCCACCCCCGCTGATCGCGGCGAACAGAGCCCAACTCGCGGCCCTGGTCGCGACGAACGTCTTGGGTCAGAACACCGCGGCCATCGCGGCCACCGAGGCGCAGTACGGCGAAATGTGGTCCCAGGATGCCGCCGCCATGTACGGCTACGCCGCGGCGTCGGCGGCCGCGGCCAAGCTGAGCCCCCTGACCTCGCCGGCGCCGACGAACAACCCGGGCGGGCTGGGGGCGCAAGCCGCGGCCGTCTCCCAGGCGGCGGCCACGGGCGCGCAGACGAGCGGCCTCCAGCAGACCGTCGCTAACGCGCCCAACGCGGTGCGGACGTTCGCCGCCCCGCTGGCCGACCCTCCGTCGGCCCTGAGCGGGCTGGACAGCTTCCTCGGCAACCCGGTGGTGAACAACGTCGGCAACGCCGGTTTCGACGTGGTCTCCTGGAACGTGTTCAACACCATGGTGTCCAACATCCTCTACAACCACACCCTCGACGTGGCGGCGGCCACCGGCACGGCCGGCGATGTGGCGGGCGCGGTCGGCGGCGGCATGTTGGTGGGCGCGGCGGCACCGGCGAGCACCGCGGGCGTCGGCGCCGCGCCGGTGCTGGCGAGCATGGCTTCGGCCTCACCGGTCGGCGGGCTGTCGACGCCCGCCGCGTGGTCCGCGGCCACGCCCGCGCCTGCTGCCGCGACGCCCGTGAGTTCGGGGTGGACCGCGCCGGTCGAAGAGCCGCGCACGACGTGGGCGACGGGCATGCCGGCGGTCGCCTCGGCCGGGCGCGGCGGCTACGGCATGGGCCCGCGCTACGGGGTCAAGCCGACGGTGATGCCCACGCGGTTGCTCGTGTAAAGCGAGTCGCCATTGGCGACGCACTACCTAGATGGTGGCGACCCGCTGCGCCCGGCTCCGCCGCGCTTGCGATCGCCACTGGGTCAGATGGTGGCGACTCGC
>NZ_JAEKMI010000100.1 GCF_020217485.1 Mycobacterium sp. WUMAC-067
GTACGCGATCAACAACTCGTTCGGGTTCGGCGGACACAACGTGGCGACCGTCTTCGGGCGGTACTGACCGATACGTATCGGAGCGCATCGAAACCGCTTATCGCGGAATGTGTTTTCGCCGCACTGACCAACCCGTGGGGTCGCATCCTCGAACACCGTTTGGTGCACCGGGTGCGGGGTACTGGACCGACTATGGCCTTCGCCGACTACCAAAACGAGTTGTACGACCAGTCGCTGCACGGAAATCAGCCGCAGTACCCGATCAGGTTCGAGGACCTGGAGAAAAAGGCCGCGGCGGCGATGACACCGAAGGTGCTGCAGTACGTCGCGGGCGGCGCCGGTGACGAGCACACCCAGCGCGCCAACTGCGCGGCCTTCAAGCGGTGGGGACTGTATCCGCGGATGGGGGTCGCGCCCGAGGAGCGCGACATGTCCGTCGAGCTGTTCGGCATGAGGTTCCCGTCTCCGATCTTCATGGCACCCATCGGCGTCATCGGGGTGTGCGATCCGGACGGCCACGGGGACATACTCTGCGCCCGGGCCTCCGTCCGTACCGGCGTCCCGTTCTTCGTGGGCACGCTCACGTCCGACCCCATGGAGGTCGTCGCGGCCGAACTGGGCGATACGCCGGCGTTTTTCCAGCTGTACACGCCGCCGGATCGCAAGATGGCCGCCAGCCTGGTGCACCGCGCCGAGGCGGCCGGCTTCAAAAGCATCGCCGTCACCCTGGACACCTGGGTCACCGGCTGGCGGCCCCGCGACCTCAGCGGCGGGAACTACCCCCAGGTGCCCAGCGGGTGTCTGGCCAACTACACCAGCGATCCGGTTTTTCGCGCCAAGCTGAGCCGCGGCGAAGACGCCACCGAGGCGGCGGTGCGCAAGCTGCCGATTTTCGGCGGCCCGTTCCGGTGGGAGGACCTGGAGTGGCTGCGGTCGGAGACCGACCTGCCGCTGATGGTCAAGGGCATCTGCCATCCCGACGACGTTCGCCGCGCCAAAGACATTGGCGTGGACGGCATTTACTGCTCCAACCACGGCGGGCGACAGGCCAACGGCGGGCTGCCCTGCCTGGATTGCCTGCCCGACGTGCTCGAGGCGGCCGACGGGCTGCCGGTGCTGTTCGACTCCGGTGTGCGCAGCGGGGCCGACATCATCAAGGCGCTCGCGCTGGGGGCGACCGCCGTCGGGATCGGCCGGCCCTACGCCTACGGGCTGGCGCTCGGGGGCGTCGACGGCATCGTGCACGTGCTGCGCTCGCTGCTGGCCGAGGCGGATCTGATCATGGCCGTCGACGGATATCCCTCGCTCAAGGACCTGACCCCCGAGGCGCTGCGGCCCACCTACTCGTAACTCCCCTCGAGATACCAGCGCCGCTGGCGATAGCACAACAGCAACGCGCGCTCGCTCTCCAGCAAGATCTGGGCGCGGGCGGTGCGACCCCCTCTCGGTCCGACCCTTGGTCCGCCCCCATTGCCGGCCGCGGGCCGATCGTCCCACCACCGCTCGTCGACCGGCCAGGGCCCGGCCCACCAGCACAGCCGCTCGTCTCGGCCCTGGGTGATCATCCGGGCGGGGTCGGCGGAGAACAGCCCGCGGTTGGTCACCCGTATCGGATTCCCTTGGGCGTCAAGCAGTTCCACCGGATCGTCCAGCAACACCGCCGGTGACGGCTCGGGCAGCCGGCCGGGCCACGGCAGATCGGGATCGGCCCGCGGCACCGGCTCGTCGCCCAGCGGGATCAGCGTGATGCGCTCGGCCGGCCCGCGACCACCGGACAGCACCGGCACTCGCACCGCCTCCGGCCCGAGCAGGCCCTGCACCCGCACCAGCGCCCGTCGGGCCCGCAGCCTGTCCTCCTCCCCCAGCCCGCCCCAGAGCGGCAATTGCAGCGCCTCGGCGGATACCACCTCCACCGCGGCCAGCCGCAACAGTGTCACCGCGGCGGTGGGCCGGGGATCGCGCGCGGTGCGGTTGCTCAACCAGCCGTCGAGTTGCCAGCGCACCCGGTCGGCGGTGGCGTCCTCGGTCAACGGCTCGGCGCATCGCCACACCCGATGGCGTTCTTCGCCGTTGGCGGTGACGGCGTGGATGGCCAGCCGGGTGCATCCCACGCCGGCGGCCATCAGCTTCTGGTGCAGCGCGCCGGCCAGCGAGCGCCCGGCGAATGCCGCAGCATCGACCCGGTCGATCGGCGGATCGCAGTCCAGCACGGCCTCGAGCTCGGCCGGCGGTTCCCGCCCGGAGGGCGGCCGTTCGGGCTCGCCGCGGGCCAACCGGTGCGCGCTCACCCCGTCGGCGCCGAACCGGGAGGCCACGTCGCTGCGCGACAGCGCCGCGAACTGCCCGATGGTGCGAATCCCCATCCGCCACAACAGGTCCGTCAGCTCCTCCCGGCCCGGACCGGACAGGCTCGGTTCGGTGGCGAGTTGACGGATGGACAGCACCGACAAAAACCTCGCGTCGTCTCCCGGCTCGACGACGCGGCCCGCCCGCGCCGCGAAGACCGCGGTGGACAACTGGTCGGCGATCCCGACCTGACACTCGGCGCCGGCTGCGGCCACCGCGTCGATCAGCCGTTCGGCGGCGGTGGCCTCGGACCCGAAATAGCGGGCCGCCCCGCGCACCGGCAACACCAGGAGCCCGGGCCGCAGCACCTCGGCGCGTGGCACCAGATCGTCCACCGCCGCGATCACCGCTTCGAAGAAGCGGGCGTCACGGTCCGCGTCGGCGGTGGTGACATGCAGTTGCGGGCACCGGGCCGCCGCCTCCCGGCGCCGCAGCCCCCGCCGCACCCCCACCGCTCGGGCGGCCGACGAGCAGGCGATCACCCGGTTGGCCAACGTGACCGCGACCGGGACGGTCGCGGACAGATCCGCGGCCGCGGCCGCCGCCACCGCGGGCCAATCCATGCACCAGATCGCCAAAACCCTTGAACCAGAAGGGGTTACCACCGGAATTCACCCCGCTCGCGCTTGCGGCATCACCCGTCGCCCCGCACACATCCCGCTGACCTGCAGCCGCACCCCGCTGATCCGCCCGAATCCGGGGGCGGGCGCTCCCCAGTGGGGGGTGATCTCATATCCACAGACCCGGGCCGCGAGCCGCGTCGGCGCCCCCTGCCATTCGCCGCCGGTGACCAACAGGGTGCACCCCTTGTTGCGGGCCCGCGCCACCACCGCCCGCGCCCGGGTCGGCGGCACCCGGCGCCCGCCCAGCCCGAGGACCACCAGATCCATGCCGTCGACGAGCACCGCGGCCACCTCCACCGGATCGGTTCCGGGATCCGGTATCACCGCGAGCCGGCTCAGGTCCGCCCCCATCTCCGCGGCGGCCAGCAGCCCGATATCCGGCTGGCCGACGATCGCGGCGTTGCCACCGGCCGCCGTGACCGCGGCGACCATGCTCAACAGCAGCGACCGGGCACCCGAGAGCACCGCCACCGTTCCCCGCGGCAGCGGCGCCGGCAACAGGTCCGCCAGCCACTGCGGCAGCGCCAGCTGGGATTCCGAGTCCAGCAGCTCGTCGGCGGGCCCGCCGAAGGCCGGCCCGGACCTTTTCGCGGAGATGCCCGCCATCCGCTGCCGAAGCGATTCGAGCTGCTCAGCACGGGTTTCTTCGCGGTGACTGGAGGCAAAAGCCGCGGTCATGACAAGCCTCCTATCACCACGCTTTCGGGAGTGTATTCGAATGTGTGTTCGATACATGCGAAGTAAACACCCACCCTCTGACAACCGTCAAGAAACGGAAGGGGCGGCTTTATGCGATCGATACCGGTGGGGCAAATGGGTGCTATGTGGCCGCTTTTTCGCTGGGACTAGGTCCAGCCGGCTACTCCCACTCGATGGTGCCCGGCGGTTTGCTGGTGATGTCGAGCACCACGCGATTGACCTCGGCCACCTCGTTGGTGATGCGGGTCGAGATGCGCTCCAGCACCTCGTAGGGAACCCGGGTCCAGTCGGCGGTCATGGCGTCCTCACTGGTCACCGGCCGCAGCACGATCGGGTGCCCGTAGGTGCGGTTGTCGCCCTGCACGCCGACCGAGCGGACGTCGCCCAGCAGCACCACCGGGCACTGCCAGATCAGGTTGTCCAGGCCGGCGGCGGTCAGCTCCTCGCGCGCGATCGAGTCCGCCCGCCGCAGGGTGTCCAACCGCTGCGCGGTGACCTCGCCGACGATCCGGATGCCCAGGCCGGGACCCGGAAACGGTTGGCGCGCAACGATTTCCTCCGGCAAGCCCAGCTCGCGCCCGACCGCGCGCACCTCGTCCTTGAACAGCAGCCGCAGCGGCTCGACGAGTTTGAACTTCAGGTCGCCGGGCAGGCCGCCGACGTTGTGGTGGCTCTTGATGTTCGCGGTGCCGCTGCCGCCACCGGACTCCACCACATCGGGATACAGCGTGCCCTGGACGAGGAAGTCAACGCCGGAACCGTCGGAAGCGTTGTCCCCCACAATGTCTCGCACCGCGCCCTCGAACGCCCGGATGAACTGGCGGCCGATGATCTTGCGCTTGCCTTCGGGATTGGTCACGCCCGCGAGCGCGTCGAGGAAGGTGTCGGCCGCGTCGACGGTCACCAGGTTGGCGCCGGTGGCGGCCACGAAGTCGCGCTGCACCTGCGCGCGCTCGCCCTCGCGCAGCAGCCCGTGGTCGACGAAGACACAGGTCAGGCGGTCGCCGATGGCGCGCTGCACCAGCGCGGCGGCCACCGCGGAATCCACGCCGCCGGACAGCCCGCAGATCGCGTGGCCGTCGCCGATCTGGGCGCGCACCTGCTCGACCAGCGCCTCGGCGATGTTGGCGGCCGTCCAGTCCGCGCCGAGCCCGGCGAAGTCGTGCAGGAAGCGGCTGAGCACCTGCTGCCCGTGCGGGCTGTGCATCACCTCCGGGTGGTACTGCACCCCGGCCAGGCGACGGGCCCGGTTCTCGAAGCCGGCCACCTGCGCGCCCGCGCTGCTGGCCACCACCTCGAATCCGTCCGGCGCGGCGGTGACCGCGTCGCCGTGGCTCATCCACACCGGCTGGACGCTGGGCAATCCCGAATGCAGTTCGCCGCCAAGGACTTTCAGTTCGGTCCGGCCGTATTCGCTGGTGCCGGTGTGGGCGACGGTCCCGCCCAGCGCCTGCGCCATGGCCTGAAACCCGTAACAGATGCCGAACACCGGCACCCCGAGATCGAACAGCGCCGGGTCGAGCTGAGGGGCACCGTCGGCGTAGACACTGGACGGCCCGCCGGAGAGCACCAGCGCCAGCGGGTCGCGGGCCTTGATGTCCTCGGCCGTGGCGGTGTGCGGGATGACCTCGGAGAAAACCCGGGCCTCGCGGACCCGGCGGGCGATCAGCTGCGCGTACTGCGCGCCGAAGTCCACGACGAGCACCGGTCGAGCCGGCGGTCCGGACGTACCCGATGTTTGCGCGTTTCCAGTGGATTCGGCCACGCAGGCGAGTCTAGTGGCCACCTGCGCCGGCCCCGCCCGAGAGGCCTTCCGCGGAAACGTGGTGCGCAACGCGCCGCTGCGGCGAATTTTATGCCTTTGATATGAGGGGGGCGGGCCCGTCTTGATAACGACAATCATTTTCAATTAACTGGTCGAGGATTCTGCAACCTCGCCCAGCCCAGGAGTTGCCCTGATGGCGTTGCCCGCCGCAATCCCCCCGCCGATCGCCGACCGCAGCGGGGGTGTCCGACGATGACCGCACCGATGTGGATGGCGTCCCCGCCGGAGGTGCACTCAGCGTTGCTGAGCAGTGGCCCGGGACCGGCGTCGCTGTTCGCCGCGGCGGCGGCGTGGAGTTCGATGGGCGCCGAATACGCCTCGGCGGCAGAAGAACTCAGCGCGCTGCTGACGTCGACGCAGGCCGGCGCGTGGCAGGGGCCCAGCGCCGAATCCTACGTTGCCGCGCATACCCCCTATCTGGCGTGGTTGACGCAGGCCAGCGCGCACAGCGCCGCGGCGGCCGCCCAGCACGAGACGGCGGGCACCGCCTACACCGCCGCGTTGGCGGCGATGCCGACCCTGCCCGAGCTGGCCACCAACCACGTCGTCCACGGCGCCCTGGTGGCGACGAATTTCTTTGGGATCAACACCATTCCGATCGCGGTCAACGAGGCCGACTATGCGCGGATGTGGGTCCAGGCCGCCGGCACGATGGCGACCTACGAAGCCGTCTCCACCGCGACGGTGGCGGCCATACCGCCGACGGACCCGGCGCCGCCCATCCTCAAGTCCGAGGCCACCGCCCAACACGACCACGAGGAGGACGACGACCACCACGACCACGAGCACGGATTCGACAGTCCGCTCAATCAGTTCATCGCTCAGATCCTGCGGCTGTTCGGCATCGACTGGGATCCGGTCGAGGGGACCCTCAACGGCTTGCCCTACGAGGCCTACACCAACCCCGGCGACGTGCACTGGTGGGTGGTTCGAGCCCTCGAGCTGTTTTCGGATTTTCAGCAATTTGGGGCGCTGTTGCAGGAAAACCCGGCGGCGGCCTTCGAGTTCATCACCAACCTCGTGCTGCTCGACTGGCCGACTCACCTGGCCCAGCTCGCCAGTTGGCTCCCGACGCAGCCCCAGTTGCTGCTGCTGCCGATGCTCGTCGCGGTGGCCCCTTTCGGGGCGCTGGGCGGTTTTGCGGGCCTAGCCGCGCTGACGCCCCCGGCTGCGCCCGCCGCGGTGCCGG
>NZ_JAEKMI010000101.1 GCF_020217485.1 Mycobacterium sp. WUMAC-067
GTCAGTCCTAACCCGCCGTTGACAAAGCGAACGTGTGACGGCCAGGACGACGGAAGGCCCAAGCGTCAGAAGTTGTTGCGGCGTCACATCCGGCGCGATGTGGGCGTGTACGTCCAACGGTGGACGCTCATAGGGCATGGTCGATGGCCTCTAACAGTTCATGCCTGCCCCGCATAACAACATCCAGCATCGCCTCGTAATCGGTGCCGCGCGGCCACCGGGCAGACGCTATCAAGTCGTCAATTGTGGGTGTTCTCGTAGCCCAGGACTGCACTGCCCACAAATCCCAGTGCCGCGCGTTCAGCAGCTTGGCGTAACCCTTCGCGGTTACGCGGTCTTGCAGATATTCGGTGGGGTCGTCGACACCAGCCCCGATAAACGCTCCACGGCGGATCAGACAGGCAATACATAAGCCGCAGTTGACATTCGGGCTCCCGCCCTCGTAGCCGAGTCCGCCGTCAAGTTTGCTGCATGACAGGGTCTTTGCGGCGGTATTTAGGATCGGATTTCCGAACTTCGCAATGGCGCTGCCGAGCATCTCACCCTTGGTTTCCAGGGCGTGGGGGTTCACCAGAGATACCGGGATGCCTAGCTCGCTCAACAGCAGATTGGCTTGATCGAATGTCCACGGGTGCGTCGACTTGGTCGACAGTGCGCCCCCGCGACTAGCCTCAATCTTTCGTGAGTTGACTGGTGGTTGTCGATTCGGCCGGTTGTCTTCGGTGGGGTGATGTGGGCGTGTGTGATTTCCGGCGCTGTGTCGCCGGTTGTCCTTGGGTCCTGGCTCGTCGGGTCTGATGTAGTGGATTCAATTGAGCGCGGCGATGTTTCGCTGTCCGCTGATCAGCAGCTGTGACCAGGGCCATCGTCTACTTAGGCGCAGTATGCGGCGACGGCCGGTGGTGATGATGCGTGCGGCCACGGCCAGCAGGCGCAGGCGTAGGCGTTTGGGTTCCCACCGGCGGGCGGGGTGGTCGTGCCAGGCCAGCAGTTGAGTCCAGGTCAGCAACTCATAGGCCAGGGCGGCCAGCTCCAGCCAGATCTCGTTTTTGCCGAAGGCCTGCAGTGGCAGGTTGGTCAATCCGGTGTCTTTGAGGGTGCGGATGCGGTCCTCGGCGCGAGCACGCAGCCGGTGGCGCATTTCGAGATCAGCGAGCCGGCCGCCGATGGTGTTGGTGGCAAACAGGGTGATTCGCCAACCGTGGGTATCAGTGATGCGTAGCTGGGCACCCGGGTGCGGGCGTTCCCGGCGGGCGATCACCCGCATCCCGGGCGGCCAGCCGATGAACGTCGCCGGCAGCCAACGGGTCAGTTCGGCCACCTGGGCCCCCTCGCGGGGACGGCCCTGGGCATCGAGTGCTCGACGCCAGGCCTGCCGCGGCAGCGCTGCCAAGGCGTCGAGTACGGGCTGGCGCCCGTAAACGCCCACCGAGTACGACAACCCGAGATGGTGGATGTGCCAGAGGAACTCCTTGACCCCCGAGCCGGTGTCACCGCGGACCAGCACCTGGTCGCGATGACCTTCGGGTAGTTGGGCCAGCGCGGCGTCGAGAACCGCGATCTGATCGGCGGCATCGCTGGCGTTGGCCCGCCCAGGACGCAGCATCGCCGCCAACGGTTCGCCGGTGCCACCGGCGCCGTGATCAACAAACGCCATCATCGGATGAAATCCGTATCCCCGCTTGAAGTTGGGCGTCGCACCCTCCTTGTCTGAATGCGCTGTGATCAACGTGGCGTCCAGATCGATGACCACCTCCTGATCGGCAGCCACAGGGCAGCGGTACTGCCATACCGTGGCCCGTGCGCTTGCCCGCGCCCGGCGGATCGCGGCGATCGCCGCACCCGGGTCACCACCGAGAGCATCGATGAGCCGACTGATCGTGGGATCAGAGGCCACCGCGCCGAACAACGCCGGCTGGGCCCGCAGCAACCCCGCATCACCCAGGCAGTCACCGCCCAGCGCGATCGCCAGCGCCAAATCCAGCACCGCCTTGCCCGGGTCGTGGACCGACCGCGCCGCCCGCCACGGCGCCAGCTGCCGCGACAACCCCCGCACCAAGCCGCTGACCTGCGCGGTCTGTACCAGCAGCGACGCACCGGTCGAGGAAATCAACGACTCGCAGCCCACCTCGACCTGAAACCCACCACACCGGTTACGCTTCACCTACGGAGTGCCTTCCCGCTCGCAGAGAATTGACCTTCGACAAGCCAATTTTCTCAAGCAGGACAGGCACTTCCGTGCATTACACGCCCGTCACCACTCCACATTCACGAAAGATCGAGGCTAGGCACCATGGCCGGATTCACACTGGTGAAACCATTCTCAGGAACCCGCACCTGAGGCGCCGAGATCGCTGCGGCGGCGGCGACGGCCAATGCCATGAACAGAAACGACCGGGTCCTTGTCGAGTTATCGAGGCTGTGCGCCGGCGCTAGCCGCACACGCTTCCAGAGGAAATTGGTTATCGACTGCGTGAGTGCCACCGCAATGGCGTCCTGCGACCATGCGATCGAGCGGGTCTGATCGCGATGTCCCACATACAGCGGCGTGGCTTGGAGATCAGCCGGTACCGACACGGCACCGCACAGCGAGTCGAGTCCACCCGAGAGTAGGGCAACAGTATCGCGGCCGGTGATCGTTTCCGCAGTCGGATTGGTCTGCACGTGATTCGCCACCGGTGTCAGTGTCCAGGCGTCGCCGGTCAGCCACGCGAACAGATCAACCAGTCGTTGCGCTGCAGAGCCGAGAAACGTCCCGGGATCATCGAGATGGACAATGATTTCCAAGTGCCGGGAGAAGTAGTTTTGCGATCGCCGCACGCTCCTGTCGATGAGGTAAGCAGCGGCGGCGATACGGCTGAGATCCCGGGCAACGACGGTTGTTGGCCCGAAAGGGGATATGGCCCAATCGATGTCGGTGACGAGATCAGCGGAAGCGGAACCCGGAACAGGCCAGCGTATGGCGATTCCGTCTGATCGGACCCGGTCGTCGGTTGCGGCGAGAAGCTCCAGGACGCTCACGATCAGCTTCTCATCGCTGCGAACACCGTTTCGACGAGGGCGGTTGCCCGGTCGATGAACTGAGATGCCGACAGGTAGCCGGATGATCCGGTCACCAGATGCTTGGCTTTCTTGAAGATGTACGGCTTCATTCGTCGTTCCAGCTTGGTGATGATGTCGCGCCCGAGTTGGCGGCTGGCACGCTGGGAGGTCAGTTCAACGAGTGCCTGTTCGTAGACGTATGCGCCCAGGAGGTAGTCGATCTGATCGTCCTGGCTCAGGTCGGGATTGGACGCGATCTCTTTGAGGGTGGCGTGTGCGGCGCGGCGGAGAGCCTCATCGTCGGGATGTCCAGGGGCGCCGATTATTTCGTCGAGGATGGCTTGTTGCTGTTCACGCGGTGACAGGTCCTGCAGGTGCTGCAGGTTCAGTCCGAGCTCGGCGAGAGTGTTCCCGTCGCCCCGCGCCAGGGCTGAGCCCGCGGCGACTGCCGCGGCTCCGCGCGCAGCCGAGAGTTTCGCGCTGCGTCCCGCGCGCGGCGTGCCCACGAATTTCGAAGTGCTGCTCCGGACACCGGTCCCGCCTGGCGAATACTGACTTGGGCGTACGGATCCGGGTGAGTACGGGGCCAGCGTCGGCGGTCGGCGGGGCTCCTGAGCCTGGATCGCTGTGATTACGTGGTCGATCAGGCGATCGATACTTTCGTCGATCTGCGGGTTGGGGTCGCTGTCCTCGACGGCACCGATGTCACTGTGGGAGCGTGTGTCGATTTCGTCGAGAAGTGTGACGTCGTCGGCCGCGTCCTCCCATGGTGCCGAACCACTTCCGCCGAACGCTAGCTGGGTGCCCACCTAGCGTACGTCCTCACTAAGTGCTGCGAGTTCATCGGTTGCCACCTGTCGGACATCATTTTCGAGGCGGGTGTCATCGATAACGGCCTGCAAGGTATTGGCTGCACCGGGAATTTGGGCGATGTCCACGATCGACGCGGGCGTGAGGTGGCGAACAGCGTGTGTGAGCACCGCGTCGTGAAGCGTGGGCGCCAAGCTGTCTTCGCTCTTTGCGACGCCGCACGCGGACTCGATGGCAATCTCGGGATTGACCGCGGCAGCGCGCTCAAGCAGGCGTACGACGATTCCCGTTCGTTCGTCGAGATCCAGCTGCGTGGCCTCCTCCAGGGCGGCTCGCCGGACCGATTCGGAGTCGTCGAGCAGATCGTCCATCAGGCGGAGCGCCTCCGTTGACAGACCCTCGCCTGCGCTGGCCGAGGTGAAGGTAGCTGCCACGTTGAGGTAAGCGTCGATCTTTCCGGCAATGCCGGCCAGGCTCGGTGCGGCCGCGGCCCAGTCGCGCGTGTCGTCTTCGATGCCCTCGGGCCGATTCACATCGCCGGAGTCCGCCGCGGCCGTAGCCCATGCTTCCCATTCGTCGAGGAGCTTTCCTCGCGCTTCCGGTGATGTCTCGACAAGAATGTTGAAGGACGCCGGATAGCGGTCTTCGAGGATGTAGAGCTTGAGCATCACATTCAAGTCGAGTTCGGAACCGCGAGCTGTTGCGATGGTCATCCGCACTCCCCAAGCGTTCAAGAATCGCTTAATCGCGCGTGGGCTGCTCCACTTGTCGACGCTGATGCCCTGCGCGATCTGCGCTGCAAGGCTGAGGTCTTCGACCTCGGGGACTTGCACGCCTTCGGCGTATGTACCGCCCACATAGGGTTTTTCGGAGTTTTCGCGCCGTTGTCGGACGTGGGCGACAAGGTTCTGAGTGTGCTCGGGTGATGCCCCGCGCCGGTGACACAGCAGTAGCAGGATGAATGTCTCGGCGTCTTCACGCGACAAGGTCGGCAATCGCACGGGCAGCTGAACAATCTTCTCCAGGTAGCGGTCCGAATAGGTGCTGCGCGCGCCGGCGTTAGCACTACGTTCGACCGCGGGGCGTGTCAGATGGTCTGTGTAAGTCCTGTTAACGGAAGGATCGCGGGACGTGACGACAGGCAAGGACATGGATGGGACGCTGGTTGAGGCTGGCTCGACGGTCGAGATGGCCGAAGCGCTTCGGGCTTCGGGTGCAGTCGATGATCTACTAGCGCAGATCGATACCGGCGAGGTAGCTCTGACCGGTGAGGGAGGTCTGCTGCCGGGACTGATCAAGCTCGCCCTCGA
Organism: Mycobacterium sp. WUMAC-067; assembly: GCF_020217485.1. Classification (GTDB taxonomy): domain Bacteria; phylum Actinomycetota; class Actinomycetes; order Mycobacteriales; family Mycobacteriaceae; genus Mycobacterium. Next base: position 5,163 of record NZ_JAEKMI010000101.1, read on the forward strand.
ACGCGGGCTGGCCGCGGAGCTGACCGACCATCTGGGCTATGAGAAGGGCGACCCGATCGGCCGGGAGCTGCCCAATGCCCGCAACGGCAGCTCGCCCAAGACCGTGCACTCCGAGGCCGGTCCGGTTCCCCTGGAGGTGCCGCGCGACCGCGACGGCTCGTTCACCCCGCGACTGGTCCCCAAAGGCGCCCGCCGCATCGGTGGGCTCGATGACATGATCGTCTCGCTGTATGCCGGTGGAATGACGTTGCGGGACATTCAATTTCATCTAGCGTCCACGATCGGAACCGAGGTATCGCACGAGACGATCTCTAAGATCGTCGATGAGGTCTCCGATGAGGTCCTGGCGTGGCAGCGCCGGCCGTTGGAGCCGCTGTACCCGGTGATCTATCTCGACGCGATGATCGTGAAGGTCAAAGACGGCGGCCACACCCGCAACAAGGCCGCACACATCGCCGTGGGTGTCGATCTGGCCGGGGTCAAACACGTCTTGGGGATCTGGGTCCAGCCCAACGAGGGAGCCTCGTTTTGGGCGTCGGTCTGCGCTGATCTGGCCAACCGCGGCATCAAGGACGTGCTGATCGTGTGCTGTGACGGGCTGACCGGGTTCCCCGAGGCGATCGCGGCGACGTGGTCGCAAGCTGCGGTGCAGACCTGTGTGGTGCACCTGATCCGCAATGCTCTGCGGTTCGTGTCCTACAGCGACCGCAAGGCCGTGGCCGCGGCGCTCAAGCCGATCTACACCGCGCCGGACGCCGATGCCGCCCGGGTGGAGTTAGACGCGTTCACCGCATCGGATTTGGGTAAGAAAAACCCCACGGTGGCAATGGTTTTCGAACGCGCGTGGGAACAGTTCATCCCGTTTCTGGGATTCCCGCCCGAGCTGCGCAGGGTGATCTACACGACCAACTCCATCGAATCGCTGAACTACCAACTGCGCAAGGTCATCAAGAACCGTGGCCAGTTCCCCAACGACGCCTCGGCGGTGAAATTGCTCTGGCTGGCGATCTGCAACATCGAGGACAAACGCGCCGCCCAGCGGGCCAAGGAGCGCGGCCAAAAGCACGGCCGAGTAGCCCCCGGACGCCTCGTGGAAGGACAAGTGGTCACCAACTGGAAGAAAGCGCTCGAACAACTCACCCTGGTCTATCCAGAGCGCATCGAACGTTATCTGTAAGCACCACAACAACCGACACCAACAATCAGACAGGGCGATTTACACAGAAAACTTGACAGGCT
>NZ_JAEKMI010000102.1 GCF_020217485.1 Mycobacterium sp. WUMAC-067
AGGTGCGGATGGGCCACCGCCAGCAGCTTATGGCTCAGCAGATAGGCATCCCCGATCTCCAGCACTGCTAGCCGCAAGGAATAGCCACTGGCGTCGTAGGACAGATAACCCAGGTATTCCAGGGTGAGGATGAATCGCCCCGCCGCGGTCCTGGCGATCCCGACGAACTCGGCAACATCCGAGACCGACAATGGCCTGTCCTGGCTGCTGATAGGCCTTCAGCACGGACAAAGCCCGGGCCAACGCCTCGACATGGCCCGGGTCGCTCTTCTTCAAAAGGGAGGCGGTCTCCGGGAGGCTTGGCCCTATCCGAAGCTATCTCATGGCGATGCGTTTAATGGCCCCCACTGGCGAGGATTACAGGCCAGACGGCGCTGGGCGGGCGGCTACCACTGCCACACCGGCAGATCTCGCCAGTTCTCTGCTGAACGGAATTAACATCTGGACAGCAGTTATGCGTTGTGCTTCACTTGCTGGATTACGGCGACCGTGCCGAGCTGCCGCATCTGGCCAGTCTGTTCGACATCGACAACAAGTGTGGCGGCGGCGTTGGCTTGCAGGAGGCAAACGCCTACCTTGAGCTGACCGCACCCGTGATGGCCCAAACATAAAGAGCTGAGGCTTCAGCCGTTTAGCAAACTATCGACAGATCCGAAAGACGAGGCCCTCCGATGATAAATGAAACGAGTACGGCTCCGAGACCAGGTGCGACCTCAAGGCTGCCCTTGCTGAACGGACACAGTATGCCGCGGATCGGCCTCGGAACATGGCCGATGCTGGACGCCGAATGCGAGCAAGCCGTCCGCTGTGCCGTGCAGACCGGCTACAGGCTGGTCGACACGGCCGTTCAATACCGCAACGAAGAAGCCGTGGGCCGCGGCATCAGAACCGCCGGCGTCCCGCGGGCGGAACTCTTTATTTCCAGCAAGTTCAACAAGGAGTCCCACAGCGTCGACGGCGTCCGTCGGGCGTACGACGAAAGCCTGCGGAAGCTTAGGGTCGACTATCTGGACATGTTCATGTGCCATTGGCCGGTGCCGGCGCTTGGCGCGTATGCGGAGGCATGGAAAGGCCTTGTAACCCTGTTAGAGGAAGGCGCCGTCAAGGCCATCGGCGTCTCCAACTTCAAGCCGGCCCACCTGAGGAAAATCATCGAAGCGACCGGAGTCGTTCCGGACGTCAACCAGATTCAGCTAAGTCCTGCTCTGGCGCGCACACAACCGCGTGCGGTCCACCGGGAGCTGGGAATCCTCACCCAATCCTGGAGCCCGATCGGCCGTGAATCCGGACTGCGTGCGAACCCCCTTGTGGTGGCCATCGCCGACCGTCTGAACAGGTCACCTGCCCAGGTCCTGCTGCGATGGCACATTCAGCAGGACCTGGTGCCCATCCCGCAGGCTTCGGACCCCGTCTGGTTGAGAGAGAACATCTCTGCGTTCGATTTCACCCTGACCGCCGACGACATGAACGATCTGGCCCGCCTGGATATGGGCGAAACTGCTGCGCGGGACTCAGATGCTGCGGAAAACGGTCACTGAATCCCGGCCAACGGACGCGGTCCGGCGGGGCCTCGGCCACTCGGCCGACTGGGGCTTGACGAACGCCACACTTTAAGTCATTCTCTTTCTAAAAGAAACTATCTCTGATTACCAGAGATGACTGGCGTCTTGCCGGCCCGGACAAGGAGATCCATCAATGACTGACCACAGCGGCGTGATTCAGGATGTACGGCAGGGCATGATCCCTGCACACATTTACAACGACAAAGAGATCTTCGAGCTTGAAAAGGAGCGGGTCTTTGGTCGCAGCTGGCTTTTCGTCGCCCACGAATCCGAGGTGCCCGAAGCTGGCGACTACGTGGTGCGCCGCGTCCTGGAAGACTCATTCATCATTTCCCGTGATGAACATGGAGAAATCCGGGCACTGTTCAACATGTGCCTTCACCGCGGCATGCAGGTCTGCCGCACGGAGATGGGAAACGCTTCCCACTTCCGTTGCCCGTACCACGGGTGGTCCTACCGTAACGACGGCCGCATAGTCGGACTGCCCTTCCACAAAGAGGCATACGGCGGCGAAGAGGGCTTCAAGAAGCAGGGGCAGACGTTGCTGCCTGCTCCTTCCCTGGGCATCTACAACGGCCTTATCTTCGTCAGCCTGGATCCTGACGCAGAGCCGTTGGAGGACTTCCTGGGTGACTTCAAGTTCTACATGGACTACTACACGAAGCAAAGCTCCGGCGGGATTGAACTGCGCGGGCCGCAGCGGTGGCGGGTCAAGGCCAACTGGAAAATCGGAGCCGAAAACTTCGCCGGCGACATGTATCACACCCCCCAGACCCACACCTCCGTCGTCGAAATTGGTTTGTTCCGCGAACCAAAGGCGGAAAAGCGCAAGGACGGGACAACCTATTGGGCCGGCAACGGCGGCGGAACTACCTACAAGCTTCCCGAAGGAAGCCTGGAGGACCGCCTCCGCTACGTGGGCTACCCGGACGAGATGATCGCCCGCATGAAAGAGCAGTGGAGCCAGGAGCAGCTCGACGTCGTGGGCAAGGACGGGTTCATGGTGTCGGCGGCGTCGGTGTTCCCGAACATGAGCTTCGTGCACAACTGGCCACGGGTCGAAGAAGACTCCGATGAAGTGCTCCCGTTCATCTCCATCCGGCAGTGGCAGCCAATCAGTGAAGACGAGACCGAGATCGTATCGTGGTTCGCCGTCGACAAGAACGCGCCCGAAGAGTTTAAGGCACTTTCCTACAAGGCCTATCTCATGTGCTTTGGCAGCGGCGGCATGTTCGAGCAGGACGACGTGGAAAACTGGGTTTCCTTGACCAGCACCGCCGGCGGCCCGATGGCACGGCGCCTGCTGCTGAACAGCCGCATGGGCATGCTGGAAAACGGACAGAACGTCGTCGAACCCCTGACCCCCGAGCAGTACTCCGGCCCCGGCTCGACCCGCGTCGGATACAGCGAATACAACCAGCGTGAACTGCTCCTGCGATGGGCCAACCATCTTGAACGACCGATGGAAAAAGCGGCCCAGGTGCACGTCGGCAGCAATCCGGTGCAGGACTGTCCGTCTGACACCCCGGATTCTTTCCCGGCTCCCGCTGAGCACAACGGGCACGCCCCGGCAATGACCGTTTCGAAGGAGGGCTAGCCGTGGGTATTGAAGCCGTAACCGAACGCAGCAACAAATCTCTCTCGGAGCAGTCGGTGCTGGGAGGGCACGCCCCCCGTACTCAGAGGACGGGTGACTCCCTGCCGTTCAATGATGAACTTCATCTGCAAGCCCACAAGTGGCTTGTCGATGAATCCTATTTGCTCGACGCACAGGAGTACGACGAGTGGCTGAGCCGCCTCACGGACGACGTGCACTATCTCATGCCGGTGAGGGTGACCACTGCCCTCGGGGCCGGTTACAGCACGTCTCCCGGGATGGCGCACATGGATGAAAACAAGTACTCGCTGAGCCGCAGGGCGGCGCGCTTCGCCACGGAACACGCCTGGACCGAAGACCCTCCGTCGCGGCTGCGCCACTACGTCACCAACGTCCGGACGTTCCGTACCGGTAACCCGGATGAGATCATCGTGGATTCGGCGGTCCTGCTGTTCCGCAGCCGGGGCGACGTCCGCGAGGCCGCGACCGTGTCGGCAGGCAGGGAGGATCTGCTGCGCCGCACCGGCTCCGGCTGGCAGCTCGCCCGCCGCACCATCATGGTCGACGAGGCGGTCATCCGGATGCAGAATCTGGCCATATTCCTATGAAACTCGAATGGGAAGGCGAAGAGGAGGACCGCCTTGCCGCCATTCGAGCGGCGGAGGAGCGCGACCGGCTGGAAGCACGGGTCAACGGCGCTCCGATCGTGATCGCCAACGAATTCTCCGAAGTCCAGGTAAGCCGCGTCGAGACGCGGAACGGCTCGCGGCTGATGATCAAGTCCCCGCGCTCCGGCCAGTGGGTGTCCCTGTGCCCCCTGGAGCTGGAAGCCCTCACCTGGCAGGCGCCGGCAACCTTCTCGGCCATGATCGGGCATCCGTTCGGGCCGCTTGTCACCGAGGACGAGCAGCCGCCCCAGAACAAAAACAACATCTAGAGGCCAAGGAGATTGACAATGCCTACCGTAAAAGCAGATCTGCAAGCCTGCCAGGGCTACGCCAACTGCGTCGTTGGGGCACCCGACTACTTTGATCTGGATGACGACGGAATCGTTGTTCTCCTCAGGACCAAAGTTCCCGAGGCCGAGCGTTCCCGTGTCACCGAGGCTGCCCGCAGCTGCCCGGTGTCCGCCCTAGTAGTGGAGGACTGATGAACACGACCACAGTTATCGTCGGCTCCTCAACCGGCGGCGTGCGTGCTGCCCAGTCCCTGCGCCTGGAGGGGTATGAAGGCGACATCGTCCTCGTCGGTGCTGAGACGGAACTCCCGTACGACAAGCCGCCGTTGTCCAAATCCGTCCTCTCCGGCAAAGCAGAGGAGTCGTCCATCCGCCTCCTTACCCGCGAGCAGGCGGAGGAAGCCAGCATCCGGCTGCTGCTCGGGCACGCCGCCACAGGCATCGATGTCGCCGGAAACCTGTTGTACCTCCAGGACCACGAACCCCTACACTTCGACAACCTTGTGATCGCCACGGGCGCATCTGCCCGACCCTCACCCTGGGGCCAACGGCCCGGGATCCACGTGCTCCGTTCCCTGGACGATGCCCGGAAACTGCGCGCCGACCTCCTCAAAGGCGGGGAACTGGCAGTGATCGGCGCCGGTTTCATCGGTGCCGAAGCAGCCGCGACGGCACGTACGCTCGGTCTGGAAGTGACAGTCATCGACCCGATGCCCATACCAATGAGCCGCATCTTCAACGCCGAAATCGCACAGCTGTTTGGAGAACTCCACCGCAACAACGGCGTCACCACGATCTTTGGCACCGGAGTCGAGGCCATTGAGGGCGAGCACGGGTCCTTCAGCGTCAGGCTTACCAACGGCCAGACAGTACAAGCCGCCACCGTTCTCATCGGGATCGGCGCGGTTCCCAACGACGCCTGGCTGGCCTCCTCGGGACTGCTGGTGGACAACGGCGTCGTGCTGGACGAGTTCTGCAGGGCTGTGGACGCCCCGAACGTGTATGGCGTCGGCGACGTGGCGCGCTGGCGGCATCAGAAGCACGGTGCGGACATCCGGATCGAGCACTGGACAAACGCGGTTGAGCAAGCCTCATGCGTCGCCCACAACATCACCCATCCGGACAGTCCCCGCGAGTACACACCGGTTGAATACGTCTGGAGCGACCAGCACGACTGGAAAATCCAGGTCGTCGGTCGCGTGGGAGGCAACGCCGACCATGTCCTCATCGGAGACCCTGAGCTGCACGGTCGGTTCGCAGCGCTCTACACCACCGACGGAGTGGAACTGTACGGTGCCGCGATCGTGAACTGGCCGAAGGCCCTGCTTGCCTGCCGCCGCGGCATGGGATCAGGGATCGGCGTGCAGGAACTGCGCGACAAACTCGAGCTCCTGCTCGAGCCCCGGCCGACGGCGGCACTCTGATGCGGGGAAGTCAGCCGCCGGTGGTCCACGAAGAGCAACGGCAGGCCATCGCAATGGCCTGCCGGGTCCTGGCCGGCCGCGGCCTCGCCGACGGAATCCTCGGCCACATCAGTGCGCGAACGGGGGAGAACGAGCTCTTGGTCCGTTGCAGGGGTCCCAAGGAGCGTGGCCTCGCGCACACCGAAGCCAACGACATCCGGCTGGTCGACCTCGACGGCAATCCCGCCGCCGAAGGCGAGCTCGACAGCGGCTACACGGTCCCCAACGAGCTGCCTCTGCACACCGAGCTGCTGCGGCGGCGCCCGGATATCAACTCCGTTGTGCATGCCCA
>NZ_JAEKMI010000103.1 GCF_020217485.1 Mycobacterium sp. WUMAC-067
GGACTCCACCACCCTTTTGGTCAACTGGGAGAGCAACCCGCCCTCACCGGTCAGCTGCAACCCCTCCGCGCGGGCCCGCGCGGCCAGCTGCGCCACCAGCTCGTCGTTGGTCGCCTCCCGCAACGCCGCCGGCTCCAGCGGCACCGCATCGAGCTCGACGGGCTGCTCATCATTCATCACATCGGTCACAGTGGTCTCCTTCTTACTCAGGAGTTACACCGGAAAATTTACAGTCCCCCGGACAGACCCAGAAAACTTGACGGTCCCAGTCCCTGACCGTGACCCCGATGTCGAGGGGAGTTATTCAGTTGCTGAGATGAGTCTCGGGAGCAGCGCTTTGTCGACCAGAGCTTCGATGGTGGGAGGGGTCGGGGGTCGGTCGGAAAAGATGCACCGGAAGATCAGGTAGCCCGGCAACAGATCGTAAAGCTCGTCGTTGACCGCCGCCGCGCCGATCTCGCCGCGACGGATCGCCTGCTGCAGGACGTGCCAGACCAGAGCTCTGTGTTCATGAAGGAACCGGTCTTGCATAACGTTGTTGAGCGCGGGATTGCAGGACATCTCGACGAGCACCGCTCGGATGGTTCCGGCATGTTCTCGGCCCTGTTCGCAGATAATCTGGCCAAGACACAACAAGTCGCCGCGCAGGGTGCCGGTGTTGGGTGCAACAGCGTTCTGACGGGTGCCTTCGCTGACGGCCGCCAGTATCAGCTCAGATTTCGAGGGCCAGCGTCGATAGACGGTAGCTTTACTGGCATGAGCGGCGACCGCCACGGCCTCCACTGTTAAGCCGTGGTACCCATGCTCCTGCAGGACACCCAATGCCACCCCCAGTAGCTCGCTCTCGCGGGGCGACCACGCGGGTTCTGCGTCCGGGTCGGTTGTCGCGGTCATCGGTTGTCGAGTGCGCGCGCTTCTCGGTGAGATCGGATCCCCGTTCCCCCTACCAAATCGCGCTCCCATTCTTCGAAAACGGTCGCTAGAGACGAGACGGCGCCGGACTTGGACGATCATTGTCATCTGGAGGTTTGCAGTACTCGCGTTGTCCTGTACTCACCCAACATGGCAGTGTTGCCCTGAGAACGGGTGGGTCCGTCGGCCACCATTGTGTCAGACGGACCCACCGTTCTCAGGCATTAACGCGTGCCCGGCAGCGCGGTCCTGGAGTCAGGAAGTGAAACCGGGTATCGGGTAGCGCTGGTTAAGGACGTAGTTTCCGACTTCAGCGATCTTGTAAGAGACGGGATCGTGCAGCGTGTGGGTGCGGATGTTGCGCCAGAACCGGTCGAATCCATAGTTTGGGTGGGTTCCCCGGGCACCGATGACCTCGAAAATTCGGCTGGTCACGTCCAGGCCCGCTTTGGTGGCTATGGCTTTGACTCCGGCTACCTGTACCGTGAGTTCGCCGCGTTCTTGTGGAGTTAATGCGTCACCTTTGTCCCACGCGGTCTGTAGCAGCTGCGCAGCCTCACGTGCTGCAGCATCGCCAGCCTGTAGTTCGATACCGAATTCGCCGTAGCTGCGAATGGTGTACGGATCCTCGACGGCTTGAGTAACCCCAGCCGGCGTCCAGGGGCGTGCCTGCGTTCGGGTGTACTCGCGCGCTGTTTCGAGCGCACCACGCGCGATCCCCAGATACACCGTTGCGAACACCAACTGCACGATCGGGCCGAATAGGCTGCCGCGCCCGGACGCCAGGAACGCCTCGACAACGGCATTGGGTTTGCCCAGCACCTCGTCGGGACGGACTACGACGTTGTGGAATTCGGTGGTGCCGCTGTCGGTGCGCCGCATCCCTAGCGCCTGCCAGTCGTCGTTTGTTTGAACGCCTTCTCTGGTGGTGGGAATGGCCGCGGCAACGATGGCGCCTTGCTGTGGGGAACCCTCCGGTATCACGCCGAACACCAAGAGCAGATCTGAGCCCTTGGCTCCACTGCTGAAGTGCTTGATACCGTTGAGAAGGTACCCGCCGTCGTCGGTCGGGGTGGCAGTTACCTTCCATTCGAGGATGTGGCTGTTGTTCTCGCTGGAGGCGTTCCCGGTCCACCAGTTGTTTTCGGCCAGTTGACGAAGTAGGCGTTCACTTTGCTCGGGTGAACCCCACAGATCAATAACGGCTGGGGTGCTGAGGTGGTATCCGAACAAGTGGCCCAGCGATCCATCGACCTTGGCGATCTCACGCACCACTTCCAGAGCGGTAGGCCAGTCGGCTCCCCAACCGCCCAGGTGCCGGGGAACGGTCACCGAGAGCAGCCCACTGGCGCGTAGATCCTCACGCTCTTCTGTCGCCGAACCACCAGCCTTGTCGCGCTCGACGACGGTAGCTTGCCACTTTCGCGTCAGCTCGCGCGCCACCTCGATGGGGTCGCCATTCCTATTGTTCTGTGCCGTGGCGGTGTCATCGGTCAGGGTCATTGCTGGTCTCCAGTCGTGGATTGAGTGAGGAATTGCGGTGCCGCCCACTGCGTGAGGTCCACCGGATGGTCGAGGAGATTGTGGTCGAGGAGGAACTGTTGAGTTTGGTCGACAACGGCCAGTGCCGAGTCGTCAAGCCGTGGGATCAGATGTTGGGCGAAATCAGCGCCGAAACCGCGTCCGATCGCCGAGGGCGCGACCCCGAGGTTGGCGGCATGGATGCCAACGGTTTCCTCGGGATGGGCCTGTGCCCAACGGCTGGCTTGGACCGCCGCGTCGACGAGTCGTTGCACCAGGTCGGGTCGCTCGTCAACCAGCTGAGCGCTGACCGTCCAGACACTGGCATACCGGCTTCGTTGGTCATCGCCGAGATCGGCGAGCACCCGCGCTCCGCTGAGATCTTCTAACTCCGCCGCCCAGGGCAACCAGGTGAACAGCGCATCAACGTTGCCGCTATCCAGGATGTCCCTCTGGTGGCCGGCCACGTCGGGAAACAGGTCAGCGCCTTTGACACTGGCCGCTGCTTCCAGCCGCTCTTCGGGCACGTCGACGCCAGGGCTTTCGATACGCACCAACTCGACGTCGTCGACCCCTATCCCCCCGATGTGCAGGGTCTGCAAAAGTCCCCGCGCCGAGATATTGTCAATACCTGTGGATCGGGGTGTTTCAGGCGACCTCGGTTTCGGTTGTTTCGCCCGGCTCGGGCGGTGTGATGTCGGCGGGGCGTTCGAGTAGCTTGCCTTTGTGGAAGACGGCGCCGGCACGGACGAGGGCGACCAGGTGGGGTGCGTTGACTGCCCGCCAGCGGGCTTGCGCGGCGTCGATGAGCTTGTAGGCCATGGCAATTCCGGCCGCCCGGGATCCCGGGCCCTTGGTGACCTTGGTCCGCAAGCGGACGGTGGCAAACGTTGATTCGATCGGGTTCGTGGTTCTCAAATGGATCCAGTGTTCGGCTGGGTATTTGTAGAATTCCAGGAGCACGTCGGCGTCGTCGACGATCTTGGCGACCGCTTTGGGGTACTTGGCGCCGTAGTCGATCTCGAAGGCCTTGATGGCGACCTGCGCGTGGTCGATGTCCTCGGCGTTGTAGATCTCTTTGATCGCCGCTGATGCTGCCGGGTGCGCCGATTTAGGCAGGCAGGAAAGGACATTGGCCTGTTTGTGGAACCAGCAGCGTTGCTCGCGGGTAGCCGGGAAGACCTCGCGCATCGCCTTCCAGAAGCCCAGTGCACCGTCGCCGACGGCCAGCACCGGCGCGGTCATCCCGCGGCGGCAGCCCCGCAGCAGATCGGCCCACGACTCGGTCGATTCTCGGTATCCGTCGGCCAGGGCGACGAGTTCCTTGCGGCCATCGGAGCGGACCCCGATCATCACCAGCAGGCAGAGCTTCTCCTGCTCGAGGCGGACCTTGAGGTGGATGCCGTCGACCCACAGGTAGACGTAATCGGTGCCCGAGAGGTCACGCTCGCCGAAAGTCTTCGCTTCGTCCTGCCATTGGCTGGTGAGCCGGGTGATCGTCGTGGCCGACAGTCCGGCACTCGAGCCGAGAAACTGCTCCAGCGCCGGACCGAAGTCACTCGTCGAGAGCCCGTGCAGGTACAGCAGTGGCAGCACCTCGGTCATCTGCGGGGACTTGCGTGCCCACGCCGGCAGGATCGCCGAGGAAAACCGTTGCCGCTCACCGGTAACGGCGTCGATGCGCTTGTCGTTGACCCGCGGGGCGGTCACCGTGACCGCACCCGCGGCGGTGAGGATGTCACGTTCGTGGTGATAGCCGTTGCGGACCACCAGACGCCGACCGTTGTCGTCGACCTCACCGGCATGGGCGTCGACGTAGGCGGCTACTTCAGCCTGCAGTGCCGCCGCCAACATCTGCCGCGCACCGTCGCGGACGATCTCATCCAACAACGACCGACCAGCACCGCTGCCGTTCTCGTTGGCTGATTCCGCGTCGTGAACTACCGTGAGCATGGGCGTACCTTCCCAACCAGCGCGCCAACGCCGGTCTTGATCGAGATCCTGTTTCCGTGATGATCATCCTCGGGAAGGTGCGCCCACTTTCACGCCACCTCGCCGAGGCTCATCCACAGGTTCTGATCATTGCTCGGTGGCGACTGCGCATGCTGCCCAACGTGACTGGGCACTCCGGACGCCGCGGCAGCGCGGCACCATGCTGCGAGCTTTGGCGACACTCATGCGAGAGCATACCGAAGAACTCGCGCTGCTCGACGTGGAGTTCACGAGCGCGTTTCGCATGATCGAGACCGTTAAGCCGATGACCCAACCGCCCGCGAGCCCGCTATCAAGGGGAGGCGTCCTGGGTGGCCAGGTAGCCTTCGCCGAACGCGAATGCACCCGAGGCTGAGCGGAACGATCCGGGCGGCGCTGACGATACTTGACTCCAGGTACCCGGGCTTCCGATCGCGCAAGAGTCACCAATTGCGCGGCAGGCCTCACTCGTTCCTCAGGGGAGGTACCCTTTCTGCCATGCAGAGACCGGCGCAAACGCGACAAATGGATCAACTCGGTACCGCTAAACCGCCTCAGTATCCGATCAAGGCTGTCGACAACGCTCTTCGCCTACTTCTACTCCTGGGTGAACGATCAGAGGTCCGTCTTACCGAGGCAAGCGTCTATCTAGACGTGGCATCGTCGACTGCGCATCGGCTGTTATCGATGCTTCAGTATCGCGGTTTCGTCCGCCAGGATCCGATCAGCAAGGCTTATCTGCCCGGACCGGCCTTGACCGGGGTGGCGTTCGCTGTTTTCGCCAGAATGGATATACCGCGCATCGCAGCTCCGATTCTGCGCCAGCTCAGCGATGCGCTGCAGGAAACAGTGCATATCGGGATGCTGGATGGCACGTCGGTCCGCTTCATCGCGGCGCTCGAGAGCCCGTCCGCCGTGCGGGTGGTATCGCGCCTGGGTAGGACCATGCCTGCACACTGCACGTCGACCGGTAAGGCCATGCTTGCCAACTTCTCCGATGAAGAGCTTCACAAACTGTACCCTGACCCAAATTTGGAACAACTCACCCAGAATTCAGTGAGCACCCTCACCCAGTTGTGCGCCGAGTTGGTAGAGGTCAGAAAGAGCG
>NZ_JAEKMI010000104.1 GCF_020217485.1 Mycobacterium sp. WUMAC-067
CGAAACGCTGCCCGCGACGTTGCATGTCGATGAGCCGAGCCCGCATGTGGATTGGTCGGCGGGGTTGGTGTCGTTGCTGACCGAGGCTCGGCCCTGGCGGGCGGATGGTCCGCGTCGGGCCGGGGTGTCGTCGTTCGGTATCAGCGGCACCAACGCGCACGTGATCATCGAGTCGGGCCCGGAGGCCCCGCAGCGAGAAGCCGGTCCGGCGCTACCTGTGGTCCCGTGGGCGTTGTCGGCGAAGTCGCCCACGGCGCTGGCGGCGCAGGCTGCGCGGCTGGCCGAATATCTGCGCGCCCACGATGAATTGGACGTCGCGGACGTGGGCTGGACGCTGGCCGGTCGCGCGACGTTCGAGCACCGGGCGGTGGTGGTCGGAGGCGACCGGGACCGGTTGCTGGCCGGGCTGGACGAGCTGGCCAACGACGACCCGGCCGGGACGGTTCTGCGCGGCACCGCGACGCCGGCGGGCAAGACCGTGTTCGTCTTCCCCGGCCAGGGTTCCCAATGGCTGGGCATGGGCATCGAATTGCTGGATACCGCACCGGTTTTCGCGCAACAGATCCAGGCATGCGAAGAGGCGTTCTCGGAATTCGTCGACTGGTCGCTGATCGACGTGCTGCGCGGCGCACCTGGCGCCCCGGGGATGGACCGCGTCGACGTGGTGCAGCCGGTGCTGTTCGCGGTGATGGTGTCGCTGGCCGAACTCTGGAAATCGGTCGGGGTCAGTCCGGATGCGGTGATCGGCCACTCGCAAGGCGAAATCGCCGCGGGCTACGTCGCCGGCGCCTTGTCGTTGCGCGACGCCGCCCGCGTGGTCACGCTGCGCAGCAAGCTGCTGCGATCGCTGGCCGGCCCCGGCGGCATGCTGTCGATCGCCTGCAGCACCGAGCGGGCGCGGGAGTTGTTGGCGCCCTACGGAAATCGGGTCAGCATCGCCGCGGTCAACGGCCGATCGGCCGTGGTGGTATCGGGCGATGTCGCCGCGCTTGACGAGCTCGTCGGCTTCTGCGCCGACCTCGAACTGAGGACCCGGCGGATCGACGTGGACTACGCCTCGCACTCGGTCGAGGTCGAGGCGATCCGCGATGACCTCGCCGAGGCACTGTCCGGTATCGAGCCGCGTTCCTCGCGCATCGCGTTCTTTTCCACGGTGACCGGAAACCGCTTGGACACAGCGGGATTGGACACCGACTACTGGTACCGCAACATCCGGCAGACCGTGCAGTTCGATCAGGCCGTGCGCAGCGCGAGCGAGCACGGATACCGGACGTTCATCGAGTCCAGCCCGCATCCGGCCCTGGTCGCCGGGATCGAGGACACCGCCAACCATCAGGCCGACCGCAACGCCGAGGTCTGCGAAGCGAAGGTCATTCCCACCCTGGGGCGTGACGACGGCGGCCTCGACCGGTTCCTGACGTCGGCCACCACCGCGTTCGTTGCGGGAGTGAGCGTGCGTTGGCGCGGCGCGCTGGGCGGCGCCGGCTTCGTCGAGCTGCCGACGTATGCCTTTGACCGACGGCGGTTTTGGCTGTCCGGCGAAGGCGTCGCGGCCGACGCCACGGGCCTGGGGCTGGGAACCAGCGAGCACCCGCTGCTGGGCGCGGTCGTCGAGCTGCCGGCCTCGGGCGGGGTGGTGCTCACGGGCCGCCTGTCGCCCAGCCAGCAGGGCTGGCTGACCGATCACGCCGTGTCCGGTGCGGTCGTGTTTCCCGGTGCCGGATTCGTGGAGCTGGCGATCCGCGCCGGCGACGAAGTCGGGTGTTCGACGGTCGACGAACTGACCTTGCAGGCGCCGTTGATGTTGCCGGCCAAGGGTTCCGGGTCGGGATCGGTTGCCATCCAGGTGGTGGTGGGCCCCGCCGAAGAGTCCGGTCAGCGCGTCGTGTCGATCTTCTCGCGCCCCGACACCGGTTCGGGCTGGGTGTGCCACGCCGAGGGAACGTTGAGCACCGGCTCGGTCGAGCCGCGCGCGGATCTGTCGGCGTGGCCGCCGGCGGGCGCCGTCGCGGTCGACCCGGCGGACGGTTACGAGCAATTGGCCGCGCGCGGTTACGGTTACGGCCCGGCTTTCCGGGGCTTGACCGCGGCCTGGGTACGCGGCGACGAGGTGTTCGCCGAGGTGCGGCTGCCCGACGCCGCCGGGGGCGTCACCGGGTTCGGCGTGCACCCGGCGCTGCTCGACGCGGCCATGCACGCGCTGGTCATCGGCCACCAAATGGCCGACCACACCGACGAAGTGGTGTTGCCGTTCTCCTGGCAGGGCGTGTCGTTGCATGCCGCGGGTGCGTCGGCGGTGCGCGCACGCATCGCGCCGGCCGCCGCCAGCGCGGTGTCGATCGAGCTGGCCGACGGCCTGGGGTTGCCGGTGCTGTCCGTGCGCGCGATGGTGGCGCGCTCGGTGAGCGAGCGGCAGCTGCGCGCGGCGGTGTCGGCGTCGGGCCCGGACCGGCTCTTCGAGGTGGAGTGGGCGCCCGCGTCCGCGTCCACCGGGGAGTCGCCAGCGCACGAGGTCTTCGAATCCTTTGCGGCCGAGGAGGATCCGGTCACCGGATCGTATCGCCGCACACATGAGGTTCTGGCCGCCGTGCAGTCGTGGCTGACCGAGCATGACGCCGGGGTCTTGGTCGTCGCGACGCGCGGCGCGATGGGACTGGCGGGGGAGGACGTACCCGATCTGGCCGGCGCGGCCGTGTGGGGGCTGGTGCGGGCGGCGCAGACCGAGCACCCCGGCCGGATCGTGCTGGTGGATTCCGATGCCCCGCTGGACGATAGCGCTATCGCGACCGTTCTCGCGGTCGGCGAACCCCAGGTGCTGCTGCGCGACGGCAAGGCCCACACCGCGCGGGTGCGCGGTAGCCGCGCGGTCGACGGCATCATGACACCGCCCGAAGACCGACCCTGGAGGCTGGGCATCAGCAGCGCGGGCACCTTCGAAAACCTGCAACTCGAGCCGATTCCCAACGCCGACGCTCCGCTGGAGCCGGGTCAGGTTCGCGTGGCCCTGCGCGCGATCGCCACCAACTTCCGCGACGTCATGATCACCCTGGGCATGTTCACCCACGAGGCGCTGCTCGGTGGCGAAGGCGCCGGGGTGGTGGTCGAGGTCGGGCCGGGAGTCACCGAATTCGCCGTCGGCGATTCGGTGTACGGGTTCTTCCCCGACGGCAGCGGCACCCTGGTGCCCGGTGACGTCCGCCTGTTGCAGCACAAGCCCGCCGAATGGTCCTACGCCGACGCCGCCGGCATCTCCGCGGTCTTCACCACCGCGTACATGGCGTTCATCCACCTGGCCGAGGTCAAGCCCGGGCAGCGGGTGCTGGTGCATGCCGCCGCCGGTGGGGTCGGGATGGCCGCCGTCCAGCTCGCCCGGCACTTGGGCCTGGAGGTGTTCGCCACCGCGAGCCGCGGCAAATGGGACACGTTGCGGGCCATGGGCTTCGACGACGACCACATCTCGGATTCCCGCAGCCTCGAGTTCGAGGACAAGTTCCGCTCGGTCACCGGCGGGGCCGGCATGGACGTGGTGCTGGACTCGCTCGCCGGGGAATTCGTCGACGCCTCCCTGCGCCTGGTCGCTCCCGGCGGCATGTTCCTGGAAATGGGCAAGACCGACATCCGCGATCCGGGCGTGGTGGCCCAGGAGTACCCGGGCGTCCGCTACCGCGCCTTCGACCTGTTCGAGCCCGGACGTCCCCGGATGCACCAGTGGATGATCGAGCTTGCCGGACTGTTCGACGCAGGGGTCCTGAAACCGTTGCCGGTGACGACCTTTGACATCCGCCGCGGTCGCGCGGCGTTGCGCTATTTGAGCCAGGCCCGTCACATCGGCAAGGTGGTCATGACTGTGCCTACCGGACCGGGTGCCGGCCTGGCCTCGGGCACGGTGCTGATCACCGGCGGGACCGGCATGGCGGGCTCCACGTTGGCTCGTCACCTGGTGGCGCACCACGGCGTCGAAGACCTGGCGTTGCTGAGCCGGCGGGGACCGGACGCGCCGGGAGCCGCCGAGCTGATCGCCGAGGTGGAAGCGGCAGGCGCCCGGGTGCGAGTGATCGCCTGCGACGCAGCCGACCGGGCCGCACTGGCCGCGGTGATCACCGAACTGTCGGCGCAGCGGCCGTTGTCCGGCGTGATCCACGCGGCCGGCGTGCTCGACGACGCGATGGTCACCTCGCTGACGCCCGAACGGGTCGACGCGGTGATGCGGGCCAAGATCGACGCGGCCTGGAATTTGCACGAACTGACCCGCGACCTGAATCTGTCGGCGTTCGTGATGTTTTCGTCGATGGCCGGGCTGGTGGGCTCGTCGGGCCAGGGCAACTACGGCGCCGCGAACTCGTTCCTCGACGGGCTGGCGGCACATCGGTGCGCGCAGGGGCTGCCGGCGATCTCGCTGGGCTGGGGCCTGTGGGACCAGGCCAGCGCCATGACCGGCAGTCTCGACGCCGCCGACCTCGCCCGGCTGGGCCGCGACGGAATCTTGGCGCTGTCCTCGGACGAGGCGATGGAACTGTTCGACACGGCATTGATCGTCGACGAACCCTTCCTGGCGCCGGCCCGCATCGATCTCGGCGCGCTGCGCGCCCATGCGGTCGCGGTGCCACCGATGTTCGCCGACCTGGTCAACGCGCCCACGCGGCGCCGGGTCGACGACTCGCTCGCGGCCGCGAAGTCCAAATCGGCTCTGGCGCATCGCCTGGATGGCCTCTCCGAGGCCGAGCAGCACGCCGTGCTGCTGGACCTGGTGCGTTCGCATATCGCCACCGTGCTGGGCAACACCTCCGCCGAGGCGATCGACCCGGACAAGGCGTTCCAGGAGTTGGGCTTTGACTCGCTGACCGCGGTCGAAATGCGGAACCGCCTCAAAACCGCGACGGGACTGGCGCTTTCGCCCACACTGATCTTCGACTACCCGACACCCAACGGCCTGGCCGGCTATATCCGCACCGAGCTCGCCGGGGCCCCGCGGGAGATCAAGCACGCCCCGGTCGCGCGCGCCACCCAGGACGATCCGATCGTGATCGTCGGCATGGCGTGCCGGTATCCGGGCGGGGTGAATTCCCCCGAGGATCTGTGGCAGATGCTCACCGAGGGCCGCGATGTGCTCTCCGAATTCCCGACCGACCGCGGCTGGGATCTGGCCGGCGTGTACAACCCGGACCCCGACGTCCCGGGCACCTGCTACACCCGTACCGGGGGTTTCGTCGACGGCGTCGCGGACTTCGACCCGGCCTTCTTCGGTATCGCGCCGAGCGAGGCACTCGCGATGGACCCGCAGCAACGCATCTTCCTCGAGCTCTCCTGGGAAGCCTTGGAGCGGGCGGGAATTGAGCCCGGAGCGTTGCGTGGCAGCGCCACCGGCATGTTTGCCGGCGTGTACACGCAGGGTTACGGCATGGACGCCGCGCCCACCGCGGAGGGCTTCCGGCTGACCGGCCAGTCCTCGAGTGTCGCCTCGGGGCGGGTGTCGTATGTGCTGGGGT
>NZ_JAEKMI010000105.1 GCF_020217485.1 Mycobacterium sp. WUMAC-067
CACAGGTGGCTGAAGATGATGTCGTCATCGAAGAAATACTTGCTGCCCTCGCCAAAGGGGAAACGTATCCGCCGGGTTCTCGGATACCGAGACCCCACACTTGCCGCACTTGCAGTGGTCACTGCCCCTTGTCCTATGTCTCCGTCGACCATGACAGGCTGCCCTTCCTCGAACATCCAGTTTCGGATACCGATAGTATCGGGTGTAGACGTGGTGCTACAAGTCAAATGTCCCGCTCGCTCGCTTGGGGAGACGCGGGCGCAGAAAGCGCCATGCCCGGGGTACGCAGATGCGCCTGAAGCGGGTGTGGCTGTTGACTTCCATTTCGATGGCACCACTGACCGCCGCCAGATCAAAGATCGTCTCGATCATCGACGAACACACCCGCAAATGCGTCGACGGTCGGGTGGCGCGCGGCATCACCGGCGAGGACCTGGTCCTCGAATTTGACCGCCTGGCCAGACAGCGTGATACCCGCCCGACGGCGCTGCGGTGGAGCAATGATCAGGAACCTAATAGCTTTGTAGGGCACTGGACGATTCCTGATCAGAACTCGGGGCTAGACCCCCTTCCACAGGCGGGAACGCCGGCTGCTCTGCGACCTTCCGAGTGAGCGGTCGGCCAGCGAGTGTCGACGGAACGCCTGACCGATACCGGGGTCGGCTAGACCTGCCGGGAGAACGGCGAGGTCGGCGTGTCGTGACCGGCTGCTCCTCGGAAGGGGTTGGGGTGGGGAACGTGGTTCGAGCCCGCCTGCACGATCGACACCTCATCGACGGGGAGCCGTTGAGCTCTGACAAAGACTGGGGGTCGTGCGGGTTGCTGGGGTCGCGAACGGCTCAATCGGAGGTCAGGCCATCAGAGCCTTGCTATTAGGGCGCCGCGCGTTCTCACAAAGGGTCACGCACCCAACACATTTCGACAACCAAGGAGGTAAATTTGTCCATGGTCACGTGTGGGATCGACTGGGCCCAGGATCATCATGACGTCGCGCTGGTGGATGCCGACGGTCGGCTGGTCGCCAGACGGCGCATCCCCGAGTCGGTCGCCGGATTCGCCGAACTGACCGCCATGCTGGCCGATGCCGACGACGACCCTGAGGATCCGATCCCGGTCGCGATCGAGACCCCGCGCGGGTTGCTGGTCGCCGTGTTGCGGGCCAGCGGTCGACCGATCTACCCGATCAACCCGATGTCGGTGGCCCGCTATCGGGAACGGACGTCGATGTCGGGCAAGAAGTCTGACCACGGCGATGCGGTCACGCTGGCCAACATCCTGCGTACCGACATCGACCAGCATCGTCGGTTACCCGCCGACACCGAACTGGCGCAATCGATCACCGTGCTGGCCCGTGCCCACCAGGACGCCACCTGGCGGCGTAACCGGGCCGGCAACGAACTGCGGTCGCTGCTGCGGGAATATTTCCCGGGTTTCCTGCACGCCTTCGCCGACCGTCCCGGCGGAATCACCGCACCCGAAGCTCGTGCGGTGCTCGCCATCGCTGCCACCCCGGCCAAGGCGGCGCGGCTGTCAAAGCCGCAGATCACCGCCGCCCTGCGCCGCGCCGGACGCCAACGCGGCCTGACCACGCTCGCGGCGACAATCCACCAGCAGCTGCGGCTGCCGCAGCTGCGACACCCCGCCCCGGTCGAAGACGCCTTCGGTATCCAAGCAGTCGCATTGCTGGCCACCCTCGACGCTGAGTGCGCCAACGTCGACCGGCTGGGCGAGGCCACCGCCGCCACCTTTGCCCAGCACGCCGACCACAGGATCATCACCTCATTTGTGGGGGTCGGCGACCTTACCGGTGCCCGCCTGCTCGCCGAAATCGGCGACGACCGAACACGATTCGCCGACGCCCGAGCATTGAAGGCGTTCGCCGGGTCGGCGCCCGTCACCAAAGCCTCTGGGCGCAGCATCCGCATCACTCACCGGCACGTGAAGAACAACCGACTTGCCGCCGTCGGATTCGTCTGGGCGTTCATCGCGGCCGGCTGCGAAGGACCCACCCGCGCTCACTACCTGACACGCCGCGACCACGGCGACCGCCACCCCGCAGCCCTGCGCCACCTCTACAACCGCATGCTCGGCCAGCTCTACCACTGCCTGCAAACCAGCCAAACCTACGACCCAATCAAGGCATACCGACCACCCCCGACGCACCCCACACGAGCCGCCGCTTGACTGTTAACAAGATCGGAGGTCTGTGGGTGCGACGCGATGTCGCGCATGTGAGTGAGCTCGTGGAGTGGAGGTCGGCGATGCCGGTCGCGTAGTTCTCGGTTGGTGTTCGTGACCGATCCCCGCCCTGACGTGCGTCGACGGGTCCTGCCCGTGGGCGTGCGAAGCTCAGGGAAGAAGCCCAAGGGCCCCCGTTCCGTCTGGGGGAACGACCGGGCGAGGGAAGGCCGGACGGGCGAATGCGAATGAACCCTTGATGACGCCTCGTTATTTGAAGCCCGGGAAGACGGGTTGAGAACCCGGGTGATAGGACCCGGCCGCTGGCAGTGGCGGCAAGCGGCGACCGGAGGCCACAGGCCGGTCGTGCGAACACCGCTGGTCTCGGGGTATAGAGGGCGCCCTCCCCGGCCGTATCTCGTATGCGCGGAACGTGGAAACCCCGTCGGGTCCGGCCTTCGGGCCGGTAGGCCGATCGTGAGAGGGGCGGAATCCCTCGGCGGGAACAGGATGCTCAAGAAGCGAATGCCGATGGCCGAAAGGCAGCGGGACCTGTGGTCGTGGTGCCGCCGCTCCTCCTGGGCGGCGATCATGGGGAACCGGTCGGATACCAGCGTGGTGGCTGGGCTCGAAAGGGCGCTGACGTGGGCAGGTGAGCCTTTGAAATACCGAGACCGAGGGCCTTGCGAACCGGAAGGGCAAGTTGGACACCGTAGAGGTGAACGGACCGGAGGGCGTTTTCGATTGGACCGTCGTGGATTGGCGTGTCCATGAGGAAAACGTAGCGAGGTTGCGGCGCAGGATCTTCAAGGCGACGCGGGAGCAGGACTGGGCCTCGGTCCGGTCGCTGCAGAAACTGATGCTGGGTTCCTGGTCGAACACGTTGGTCAGTGTGCGACAGGTGACTCAGCGCAATGCTGGGCGTCGAACGGCCGGGATCGATGGGGAGGTTGCCCTGTCGCCCGAGGCGAGAGCGAATATTGCGGTGCGAGTGCATGATTCGCGGTCGTCGTGGGAGCCCTTGCCGGTTCGGCGTGTGTATATTCCGAAGGCCAACGGAAATCAGCGTCCGCTCGGTATCCCCGTGGTGATGGACCGCTGTCATCAGGCGCGGGTACGCAACGCGCTGGAGCCCGAGTGGGAGGCTCGGTTCGAGGCCCGTTCCTACGGGTTTCGCCCGGGCCGTAGCTGTGCCGATGCGATCCAGTCCCTTTTCCTCACGCTCAAAGGGCCACGAGCCCAACGGGCATGGATTCTGGACGCCGATTTGTCGGCCGCGTTCGACAGAATCGACCATCCTCGGCTACTCGACAAGCTGGGGTCGTTCCCGGCCAAGGAAATGATCCGAAAGTGGCTGAAAGCCGGGGTGATCGAGAACGGCGGGTTCGCGCCGACCGAGGAGGGTTCTCCGCAGGGCGGGGTGATCAGCCCGTTGCTGATGAACGTGGCACTGCATGGCCTGGAGGAGGCCGCGGGAGTTCGTTACCGCAGTTCGACCGGTGTTTACGCCGGCGCGGCGATAGCGGGCAACCCGGTTCTGGTGAGATATGCCGACGATATGGTCGCCTGCTGCCATTCACGTGAGCAGGCCGAACACGTCAAGGCGCAGCTTGCCCGGTGGCTGGCTCCGAGGGGTCTGGTCTTCAACGAGGATAAGACGCGCATCGTCCACCTCGAAGAGGGATTCAGCTTCCTCGGATTCAACATCCGCTGCTACCGCCACGGTAGACGGCCGGGCAAGTTGTTGATCAAGCCGAGCCCGGAGGCGATCGAGCGTATCCGCAAACGGTTGGCCGAGGAGATGCGCAGGCTGCGCGGCTCCAACGCCAGGGCGGTGATCGCCCGGATGAACCCGATTATCCGGGGATGGTCCGCCTACTATCGAGGTGCGGTGTCCAGCAAGGTTTTCAGCTCGCTGGACCACTATATGTGGCGGCTCACCTCCGGGCGGGCGCGCCGACCGCATCCGAAGAAGCCGAAAAAGTGGATCGCACGCCGCCACTGGGGTCGGTTCAACAAGTTCAGGAACGATCAGTGGGTGTTCGGCGATCCCGAACGGCCGTTGGATGACCGCCGTGAAAACATCGCGTGTCTGGTCAAATTCTCCTGGACTCACATCGTCCGACACACGCTAGTCGCGGGCCGGGCGTCTCCCGACGCCCCGGAATTGGCCAGCTACTGGGCCGAACGACGGCGCAAGGTCAAACCCGCGCTGGACAGCTACAACCTGCGCCTGCTCGCCAAGCAGGACGGACGGTGCCCGCTGTGTGGCGATCATTTGTTGACCGTCGATCAACCCCCGCAGTCGCCCTCCGAATGGGAACGGTGGTGGTTAGGAGTTGTCAAGCGAGCCATCGCCGCCGAGCATCTCACCCACCACGGGCGGCTGGCCCGGTTGGACGAGACCCACCTGGTACACGCCTCCTGCCATCGCAGCCTTCGGGCTAAGTTGCGCGGGAGCCCAACGAATTACGCAGTTCCCGCAACGTCCTCGGGGCTTGCTTGAGCCGTATGCCGGGACGACTGGCACGTACGGTTCTGAGGGGGGACCGCCGCAGCAATGCGGCGGTCCTACCCGACATGAGCCTCGGTGAGGCAGCCTGAAGGGGCGCCGCCTTCCCGAGGGTGCTCTGAATTCGGTTTGTCTGATCAAGGACCGGCGTTGGCGCGCTGGTTGGGAAGGTACGCCCATGCTCACGGTAGTTCACGACGTCGACGAGTCCAACGACAACACCGGTTCGGGTCGCTCGTTACTCGATGAGGTCGTCCGCGATGGCGCCCGGCAAATGCTTGCGGCGGCGCTGGAGGCCGAAGTCGGCCTATATCGCGCAGTTCACCGATCAGGTTGACGAGAATGGGCATCGCCTAGTGGTGCGCAACGGCTACCACGAGGAGCGGACCGTGTTGACGGCCGCTGGGGCGGTGCCGGTCAAGGCCCCGCGGGTCAACGACAAGCGCATCGACGCTGACACCGGTGAGCGGTGCCGGTTTTCCTCCCCGATTTTGCCGGCGTGGGCGCGCAAGTCGCCGCAGATGACCGAGGTGTTGCCGCTGCTGTGCCTGCACGGGCTGTCCAGCGGGGATTTCGGCCCGGCGCCGGAGCATTTCCTCGGCACGGGCGCGGCGCTCTCGGCGACCGAGATTACTCGGCTGACCGCGCAGCGGCAGGACGAGGCCAAAGCCTTCGGCAAGCGTG
>NZ_JAEKMI010000106.1 GCF_020217485.1 Mycobacterium sp. WUMAC-067
GCCTCGAGAAATGCGTTGGCAGTTGCACTTTCGCGGACATAAGCAGCGTCACCCAGCCCGTTTGGCGAGCCATTCGGCCTGCATCACGAGCAGGGCCATGACCTCCAATTGCGGTGTCTGCGGGTCGAGTTCGCGGTATCGCTGGTAGACGTTGACGACGACGCGCTCGGCGTCCAGCCAGGACGCGTACTCGCCGAGGTCGATGGTGTCGGCGGCCTCGGCCCACGACAGGCCCTTGCGGTAGGCGGCCTCGGCCTGTTCGGCGACGTGCATGAGATAGCCACGCACCGCGCGGATTCCGTCCGGGTCGGTGACCGGTCCGTGGCCGGGCACCACCGTCGGCGCGTCCAGCGCGATCATGGCGTCGCAGGCGGCTACCCAGTTGGCGATCGGGCCGGCCCACACGATGGGTGTGCAGCCGATGAACAACAGATCGCCGCCGAACAACACCCCCGCGTCGGCCACGTGCACCACCGAGTCGGCGGCGGTGTGCGCGGGACCGAGATTCAGCACATCGATGCGCCGCCCACCCACCTCGACGGCGAGGTTGCGCTCGAACGTCTGGTCGGCGTTGCGCAGTGTGATGTTGCTGAAGTCGAAGTGCCCGAAGCGTTCTCGCGTGTACGGGGTGGCGATCGGCCCGAGGTTGGCGGTCTGCGCCATGGCCAGCATTTCTGGGGCCATCCCGTGTTCGATCTCCTCGGCGGTGCCGCGAGCGGCGATGATCCGCACCGAGGGATCGAGCAGTTGGTTGCCGTGCGTGTGGTCCCCGTTGGAGTGCGTGATGACCGCGTCGGTGATCGGCGCGGACGCGGTGAGGGGCCGCATCGCGGTGAGCATTTCGCGGGTCAACGCCAGGTCGAACAGGGTGTCCACCAGCAGGGAGGCCCCGTCGCCGGCGATCAGCCCGGCGTTGCTCCATCCGTAGCCGCCGTCGGGCAGGGTCCAGGCCCACACCCGGTCGGCAACCTCGTGCAGTCCACGGGTGTAGGGCACTCGGGCGCGGGCCCGGTTGACCCGCGGTCGGGCCGGGGCGGCGTCCGGATTCGGCCGCGCGGCCAGCGGGTGCGGCGCGCCGCTCGCACGCACGGTCTGCCGGGTCTCCCCCAGCCCTTGGACCTGCAGCGTGACGATGTCACCGTCGTGCAGCCAGCCCGGAAACGATTCCAGGGCCGCGGGATTGAGGTGCTCAACCAGCGTGCAGGTGGGCACCGTCCCGGAGCCGATGACGTCACCGGGAGCGAGGGTGACGCCACGCGACGCATAGGAGATGACTTCGCCGAAGGTCCAGTCCATCTGGGCGGTCGATCCGGAGCCGATGACGACGTCGTTGACCAGGGCGGTGACCCGCAGGTCCAGTTTGCCGTCCCGGCAATACGGTTCGAGCTCGTCGGGGGTCACCAGGTAGGGGCCCAACGTGACCCCGCTGTCTTTGCCCTTGCCTTGCCCGATGCCCAGTTGACTCTCCATCTGCTGCAGGTCGCGGGCGGACCAGTCGTTGAAGATGGTGTAGCCGATGATCGCCTGTTCCGCCTGTTCGACCGTGAGATCCTTGCCCCCGGCCCCGATCACCGCGGCGATCTCCAATTCGAAGTCCTGCCACGCACTCCCGGGCGCGGTCGGCGCGTCGTCGTACGGACCCAAAACGGTTGCCGGGCAGGCGAAGTAGAAGGCCGGTATGCGGTACCAGGAGTCGCCGAGGGTGCGTCCGGCGCCCAGCGCGGCCTGGCAGTTGCGCATGTGGTCAAGGAAGCACAGCGAGTCCCGGATCGACGGTGGGCGTGGGATCGGTGCCAGCAATCGCACCTCCGCCAGCGGGACGACCGCCGCCGGGGATCGCTGCGCATCCTCACCCGCTTGCCGCAAGCCCTCGGAACCACGGGCCACGAGGTCGAGGAGCGTCGCGCCCGACGGCATCGCATGGATGGCGTCGCCCGAGAGCACGCCGACGCGTTCACCGCCCGAACCATCTTGGTAGGTAACCCATTTCACTCGCGCACCACCTCACTTGCCTCCTTGTCCGGTCGCAACCCGCGCCAGCTCGATTGACGTAACCGGTCATCCGGGGTCCACTCGCTGTAGCGCACCTCCCCCACCAGGACCGGCTCGACGAACGTCACGCCCCTGGTCTCGGCCTTGGGAAGCGGTGGGGCGAAGGGGGATTCGCCGGTGTGCAGCGGCGCCAGCGTCTTCTTCAGATTGGCCAGGTCACGTTCGGTGAACCCGGTGCCGACGCGCCCGGCGAACCGCAACCCTCCCGCGCTGGGGATGCCCATCAGCAGCGAGCCGATGCCGCTGCTGCGCCCGCCTTCACCGGCTTTCCAGCCGCCGATGACGACTTCCTGGGTGTTCCAGTGCTTGTCCTTGATCCACGACGACGAACGGCGGCCCGGCTGGTAGGTGGAGTCGCGCTTCTTGGCGATCACCCCCTCCCAGCCGCGCTCCCCGGAGTGCGCCAGCGCCTCTTTGCCGTCTCCGGGCAGCGGGTCGGGGACGATGAGCTTGCTGCCGGCGGCCAGCATTTCCAGCAGTTTTCGCCGATCCCGGTAGCGGGCCCGCAGCAGCGAGCGGCCATCGAGGTAGAGCAGGTCGAACGCCCAGAATTCGACCCGCGAGCCCCGCCCGCGGTTTTGCATCTCGTGGAAGTTGGGGACTCCGGAGGAGTCCAGCACCACGGCCTCGCCGTCGAGCACCACGTGATGCTCGGCGAGATCTTCTGCCAGCCAACGCAGTTCGCGGTACTCCTGGGTGACTTCGCGGCCGCGTCGCGACCGCACACGAAAGGAACCGTGGTCGACCTCGATCAGAAGCCGGTAGCCGTCCCATTTGCCTTCGAACGCCCACTGGCCGGCCTTCAGGGCCGCGACCGAACCGTGGGTGGCCAGCATCGGGGCGATCGTGTCGAACTCGAAGGCCTTCTGGTCCTTCATCCGGTGCGCCAGCCACTGGTCGCCATTGGTTTGAATCAGCGCGTAGCGTCCGGAGATCTTGCTGCCGTGCAGGTTGACGATGACCTCATCGTCAAGGAACTTCTCGGCGTCGTAGGTTCCGGAGTCCCAGATGATCACCTTGCCCGCACCGTATTCGCCCTTGGGGATGACGCCTTCGAACCCGCCGTATTCCAGCGGATGATCCTCGGTGTGGACGGCAAGGTGGTTGACCGACGTGGTGTCGGGCAGGTTCTTGGGCACCGCCCAGGACACCAGCACACCGTCGCGCTCCAGCCGGAAGTCGTAGTGCAGCCGGCGGGCATGATGCTCTTGGATGACAAAGCTATTCCCTTGCCCAACAGCGGGTTTCGCTGCGGGCACCGGCTCGGGGGTTTTCGCCGCGTCGCGCATGCTGCGGTACTTGGTCAGCCGATCCGGGATCGGCGCGTCCTCATCCAACGGCGCCAGCAGATCGCCGTCGCGCGCGACCCGGGCCAGCACTTCGTCATACCGCAGCTGGCGCAGCGACGGATCGTCGAGTTCGTCCCAGGTGCGCGGCGCCGCGACGGTCGGATGTTCGCGTCCGCGCAGCGAATACGGCGCGATGGTCGTCTTGGAGCCGTTGTTCTGACTCCAGTCCAGGAAGATCTTCCCCGCCCGAAGGCTTTTGGTCATGGTCGACGTGACCAGCTTGGGCATCGTCTTTTCCAGCTGTTGCGCAACGCGTTTGGCCAACACCGTGGCGCCTTTACTGCTCACTGGCTCGTCGAGCGGCGCGTACAGGTGCAGGCCCTTGCTGCCGCTGGTGAGCGGGAAAGTGGTCAGCCCGATCCCGGCCATCAGGTCGCGGACGGCGCGCGCCACCTTGGCCATCTGGGCCATCGTCACGCCTTCACCGGGGTCGAGGTCGAACACCAATCGCGTCGCCGGGCCGGGCTTGAGCTCTTCGGCCCGGCGCCGCGTCCACTCGGCGACGAACCGCCACTGCGGCACGTGGACTTCCAGCGCCGCCTGCTGGGCGATCCAGGCCAGGCCGGTGGGGTCGTCGATGATCGGATAGGTCGTGGTTCCGGATCGGTGGGTCACGCTGGCGCGCGGCAGCCAGTCGGGCGCCGACGAGGCCAGTTGCTTTTCGAAGAAGGATTCCTGTTCGACGCCGTTGGGCCAGCGTTTGCGCGTGGCCGGGCGCCCGGCGACGTGCGGGACCATCACCTCGGCGATCCGCGTGTAGTAGTCGAAGATGTCGCTCTTGGTGGTTCCGGTGGCGGGGTACAGCACTTTTTCGGCGTTGGTCAGCTTGACCCGCGGACCCGCCGTCGAACTCATACTGTGAGTCTATGGGCGGCGCGCTGGTGATCGGTGAAGCGCTGATCGACAGGGTCGAAGGGCGCGGCGCCGCCGAGCACGTCGGCGGTAGCCCACTCAACGTGGCGGTCGGTCTGGCCCGGCTGGAACATCGCGTCGACTTCTTGACCCATATCGCCGACGACCCACCCGGCCGGCGCATCGCCGAGTACCTGAAATCCGCTGGTGTGCAACTCGTTCCGGGGAGCGCCTCGGCCGAACGCACGCCGACCGCAATCGCGACCATCGCCGACGACGGCTCGGCCAGTTACACATTCGATCTGCAATGGCGGCTTTCCGGCACCCCCGAGGTGGCGCCGCCGTTGCTGGTGCACACCGGGTCGATCGCGGCGGTGCGCGAGCCGGGGTGCTTGGCGGTCGCGGCGCTCCTCGAGGCTTATCGCGTCTCGGCCACCCTGAGCTTCGATCCCAACGTGCGACCCTCGCTGATCGCCGACCGGGAAGCGGCGCGGGCCCGTATCGCGCATCTGGTCGAGCGCAGCGACATCGTCAAGGTCAGTGACGAGGACTTGAAGTGGATCGATCCCGATCACGAGCCGCAGCGCACGGCCCGAGGCTGGCTGGCGGCGGGACCCGCGATCGTCGTCCTGACCATGGGCGGCCGGGGCGCTACGGCGTTCTGCGCGGCCGGGGATGCGCGGGTGGATGCCCGGCAGGTCCGGGTGATCGACGCCGTCGGTGCCGGCGACGCATTCATGGTCGGCCTGCTGGATGCGCTGTGGGCACTGGATTTGTTGGGCGCCGACCATCGGGCCGCCCTGCGCCGGGTCGGGCTCGACGCGCTCACGGCGGCACTCGAGACCGCCGGCCTGGCGTCGGCGCTGACGGTCTCGCGGGCCGGCGCCGATCTCCCCGATCGTGCCGAGCTGCGGGCCGAGGCAAACCGCGGCCCCTAGCTTTCTCGAGCGGGGCCCATACGCTCGCGGGCGTAACGCCACGGCGAAAATTCGAGG
>NZ_JAEKMI010000107.1 GCF_020217485.1 Mycobacterium sp. WUMAC-067
GCCTGTTGTGGTCCGACGGCGCGCCGCCTATCACGCGCCGATAACGGTCGCCGCCGCAATGGGCGCCATTAGAACGGCTGAACACCGCGAACCAATCAATACTGTATGTAGCCGGACTACCCTCAATCAGTACTAGAGGTATCTTAAGTGAGGCGATTGACAGGTCTAGTCTACGATTTTGGGTAATTCACAGGACATTAAGTTTGGATAAACCTGGACTACCGGGGTTCTCGTCTACTAGCCTTCCCAACTGTTGCACTCATGTCGACTACGAGAATTTTCGGGGTCGGTGAGCGTCGGCGTTCGATAGCGACACCCGCCGGCTTCGTCGTCTCGGTCGACGACGAACTGCAACGACGGTCGCGGTCGGTCTTTGCCGACGCTCCACCCGATTGCTCGGTGGGGCGCCGGGAAGCAGGTCGCGCCGGCGCGGGGACAACGAGCGGAAGCGGACCGGGCTTCCGTGCGAGCGGTACCAGACAACCGGGGGGTTGAAAGGAAGACCCTGTGGTTGGGGCGTGGGATGCAGCTTGATCCTCAAGCACTTCCGCTGACGCGCGGACAGCTGGACATCTGGCTGGCGCGCGAAACCGGTCACTCCGACACCGAGTGGCAGCTGGGGCTGTTCGTGCGGATCGACGGCATGGTCCAGCGCGACGCCCTGCAGTGGGCGATCCGGCAAGCGGTGCGGGAAGCCGAACCGGCCAGGGCCGCCTTCTTCGAGGTGGACGGCCAGGTTTTCCAGCGGGCGGTCGACTACCCGAACGTCGAGCTGGCCTTTGATGACCTGCGCGACGAGCCCGATCCCGTGCAGGAAGCGCGCCGGCGAGCGTTGGCGATCCAGCGCACGCCCATGCCGCTCACCGGGCCGCTATTCCGGTTCGTCCTGTTCCAGACCGGGCGCACCGAGTTCTTCTTGTTCGCCTGCTGCCATCACATCGTCATCGACGGGACCGGCGTCGCGCTGGTCGGCCATCGCATCGCCTCGATCTACTCCGCGATCGTGTCCGCCGGGCCCATTCCCACGGCCGTCTTCGGCTCCTTGCAGGAGCTGATCGACTGCGAAGCGCAGTACGAACGGTCCGGCGATTACCGGGACGACGAGGCGTATTGGACGGCGAACCTTCCCCCGGACAGCGCCGGGCACCATCGGCTGCCCGGGGAAGCCGCGGAGCGCGACCCGTGGCCGTCCGCCCCGACGGCCCTGGACCCCGCGGTGCTGCGCCGGGTACACCGGTTCTGCGAGGTGTGGGGGGTGTCGGTGACCTCGGTCATCACCGCCGCCTGCGCCCTGCTGGTGCGCGGCTGGTCCGCCGAGGGCCCCGACGTCGTGCTCGATTTCCCGGTCAGCCGGCGCGTGCGTCCGGAGCAGAAGACGCTTCCCGGGATGGTCGCCGGCGTGGTGCCGCTGGTGTTGAGCGTCGCGCCGCAGTCCACGGTCGCCGCGTTCTGCAAACACGTCGAGACACGAATCGACGAAGCGATCCAGCACCAGCGCTTTCCGGTGCACGCGCTGGAGCGCAAGGTCCGCGGGCTGACGCAACCGCCCGAACGGGTCAGCGTCAACTTCATCCCGTCGGCGTTCACGCTGCCGTTCGGCGGTGTCATGGCGTCGGCGTCGTACACGAACTCCGGTCAGGCGGACGGCTTCGGGCTCATCTTCTCCGGCGACGGCGACGACCTCGTCCTCAGCACGGCGGGCATGTGGGAACCGTGGGCCCACCTCGACGCCGCCGACCTGGCGGGACGGCTGCAACAGCTCTTGGTGGCGATGACGGCCGATCCGACCCGGCGGCTGCTGTCGCTGGACGCCGTCGATGCCGACGAGCGCGCCCGGCTCGGCGAATGGGGCAACGCGTCCGCGTTGGGTCGGTCGGCGGCGCCGGTGTCGGTGGTCGAGCTGTTTGCCGTGCAGGCGGCGCGGTCCCCGGATGCGGTGGCGTTGAGCTTCGGGGTTCGGTCGATGACGTATCGGGAGCTCGACGAGGCGGCCAATCGGTTGGCGCACGTGCTGGCCGGTCGTGGGGTGGGTCCGGGTGCGTTTGTGGCGCTGGTGTTTTCGCGTTCGGCCGAGGCGATCGTGGCGATCTTGGGGGTGCTCAAGTCCGGGGCGGCGTATCTGCCGATCGATCCCGCGCTGCCGGCGGCGCGGGTCGAGTTCATGCTCACCGATGCCGCGCCGAGGGCCGCGCTGACCACCGCGGACCTGGCCGAGAGGTTCGACGGGTTCGACGTGATGGTCATCGACGTCGCCGATCCGGCGGTGGCGAGCGCGCCCTGTACCGCGCCCGCCTTGCCGTCCCCGAGCGATGTGGCGCATCTGATCTACACCTCGGGGACCACGGGTGCGCCCAAAGGTGTTGCGGTGACTCAACATAACGTCGCGCAGTTGTTCGATGACCTGCGGATCGGGTTCGCGTTGTCGGGCGAGCAGGTGTGGACGCAGTTCCATTCCTATGCGTTCGACTTCTCGGTGTGGGAGATCTGGGGTGCGCTGCTGCACGGCGGCCGCCTGGTGGTGGTGCCCGATGCGGTGGCCCGCTCCCCGGAGGAGTTCCACGCGCTGTTGGTTGATGAGGGCGTCACGGTGTTGACCCAGACGCCCTCGGCGGCGGGGATGCTCTCGGCGCAGGGGTTAGACGGGACGGCGTTGGTGATCGGGGCCGAGCCGTGCCCGCCCGAGTTGGTGGACCGGTGGGCGCCGGATCGGGTGATGGTCAACGTTTACGGCCCGACCGAGACCACGATGTGGGCGTGCAAGAGCGCGCCGTTGCGGGCGGGGTCGGGGTTCCCGCCGATCGGCTCCCCGGTCACGCGGGCGGCGTTTTTCGTGCTCGACGAGTGGTTGCGTCCGGTGCCGGCCGGGGTGGTGGGCGAGCTGTACCTGGCCGGCCAGGGCGTGGGCGTCGGCTATTGGCGCCGCCCGGGGCTGACCGCGGCGCGGTTCATGGCCTGCCCCTTCGGCGAACCCGGCGCCCGCATGTACCGCACCGGCGACCTCGTGCGCTGGGGCCGCTCCGGATCCGGGGAGGGCCAACTGCGGTATCTGGGGCGCGCCGACGAACAGGTTAAGGTGCGTGGGTATCGCATCGAATTGGGCGAGATCCGCGCCGCGCTGCTCGATGTGCAGGGCGTCGAACGCGCGGCGGTGCTCGTCCGTGAAGATCGTGCCGGCGACAGGCGTCTCGTCGGCTATGTGACAGGAGCCGCTGACCCGACCGATATTCGGGCCCGGTTGGGTCGGCGGCTCCCCACGTACATGGTCCCGTCGGCGGTCGTGGCGCTCGACGCGTTGCCGCTGACGGTCAACGGCAAGCTCGACGTCCGGGCCCTGCCCGCGCCGGACTACCAGGGCGGCAACGGATATCGCGGTCCGGAAAACGCCATCGAGGAAATCCTGGCCGGCATCTTCGCCCAGGTCCTCGGCGTCGATCGCGTCGGGATCGACGACTCCTTCTTCCACCTCGGCGGCGACTCGCTGTCGGCGATGCGGTTGGTCTCCGCGGTCAACACCGGCCTCGACGCCCACCTCGGGGTGCGGGCGCTGTTCGAGTCGCCCACGGTCGCCGAGCTGGCGCCGCAGGTGTGCGGCGGGGGAAGCAAGCTCGCGCGGGTGGTGGCGGCCGAGCGGCCGGCCGAGGTGCCGTTGTCGTTCGCGCAATCCCGGCTCTGGTTTCTCGACCAGCTGCACGGGCCGTCGCCGGTGCACAACATGGCGGTGGCCCTGCGGCTGCGCGGGCGCCTGGACACCGACGCCATGGGCACCGCCCTGGGCGACGTGGTGGCCCGCCACGAAAGCTTGCGCACGGTGTTCGTCGCGTCCGAGGGGACCCCCCGGCAGGTGGTGGTCCCGGTCGACGGCGCCCGGGTCGGCTGGCAGGTCATCGACGCCGGCGGGTGGCCGGTCGGCCGGCTGAGCCAGGCCATCGAGACCGAGGCGTGTCACCGATTCGATCTGTCCAACGAGATCCCTTTGCGGGCAAAGCTTTTCCGGCTCGCCGATGACGACCACGTGTTGGTGGCGGTGGCCCACCACATCGCCGCGGACGGATGGTCGCTGACCCCGCTGGTGCGCGACCTCGGCGCGGCCTACGTGCGCAGGTCCAGCGGGCAGGCCCCGGATTGGGCGCCGCTGCCGGTGCAATACGTCGATTACACGCTGTGGCAACGCGCCCAATTCGGTGACCTCGACGATCCGGGCAGCCCCATCGCCGCGCAGCTGAGGTATTGGCGGGACGCGCTGGCCGGGATGCCCGAACGCCTCGAATTGCCGACGGATCGCCCCTACCCGCTGGTCGCGGATCACCGCGGAGCGCGCATCGACGTCGAGTGGCCGCCCGAATTGCAGCAGCAGGTCGCGCAGGTGGCGCGGGCCCACAACGCGACCACCTTCATGGTCGTGCAGGCGGCGCTGGCCGTGCTGCTGTCGAAGGTCAGCGCGAGTTCCGATGTGGCGGTGGGGTTCCCGATCGCCGGCCGCGGCGATCCCGCGCTCGACGACGTCGTCGGCTTTTTCGTCAACACCCTCGTTTTGCGGGTCGACCTGGGCGGCAACCCCAGCGTCGCCGACCTGCTGGCCCGGGTTCGCCAACGCAGCCTGGCGGCCTACGAACACCAGGACGTGCCCTTCGAAGTCCTGGTCGACCGCCTCCATCCCACCCGCAACCTGACCCATCATCCGCTGGTCCAGGTGGTGTTGGCCTGGCAGAACCTGCCCTGGCAGCACGACGGCCCCGCCGCCGGCCTGGAGCTCGGCGATGTGCGGGTCACCCCGCTGCCGGTCGACACCCAGGTCGCCCGCATGGACCTGGTGTTCTCCCTGGCCGAACGGTGGGACGAACAGGGCCGGCCCGCAGGCATCGGCGGCATGGTGGAGTTCCGCACCGACGTCTTCGACGCGGACAGCATCGAGACGTTGATCGAGCGGCTGCGCAGGGTGCTGGCGGCCATGACCGCCGACCCCGGCCGCCGGCTTTCGTCGATCGATCTGCTCGACGCCGCCGAGCACGAACGGCTCGACGACATCGGCAACCGGGCTGTGTTGGCCGTGCCGTCGATGTCCCTGGTGTCGATCCCGGCGTTGTTCGCCGCGCAGGTCGCCCGCGCCCCGGGGGCGGTGGCGATCACCTGCGGCGGGCGGTCGTTCAGCTACCGCGACGTGTACGAGGCCACAAATCGGTTGGCGCACTTGCTCGTTGGGCAC
>NZ_JAEKMI010000108.1 GCF_020217485.1 Mycobacterium sp. WUMAC-067
CCATCGGATCGGGTAGGTCAATATCGATCATTGTGCGAAATCCTTCGGCGGTGATCGTCTCCGCGGGGGCGAAGTAGTCCCGGGCAGCGCACGCGACTGTGATGCCGACCCAGCCAAATGCCTGCGATGCGATGTCGATCGCGCGTCGAACGGCGGTCCGCATCGCGGACGTCTGCAGGTTGAGCGAGAACGCGTCCACTCTGGAGGCGAAGGTGAGCGGCTGCCTCCGCCGGCGTCTGCTGAGACCTTCCGCCGATCGCGACACCGGCAACAGCTGAAGCCAGTCCGTGCGGGACGGCGAGTTGGCCGCGCTGCCACCGTCTGTTATGAAGGCTGCGCTGCCTTTCAATGGGATTGGGGACGGCAGGTCCGTCGACGAGCTGGCGCTCATTGTTCCTGCTCCAGATAGCGGCGGCGAAGATCACCCTTGAGTAGCTTGCCCGTGGGGGTCCGCGGCAGTTCGTTGACGAAGTCCACGGATCGGGGACACTTGTAATGCGCAATGCGGGTTCGGGTGTAGTCGATCAGTTCATGTGCAAGCTGCTGGGAACCGTCGACTCCGATGGGGGGCTGGATGACTGCTTTGACCTGTTCGCCCATTTCCGGGTCTGGTATTCCGATGACGGCAACGTCGTAGACGGCTGGGTGAAGGGCTAGCACGTTCTCGACCTCTTGGGGGTAGATGTTCACCCCGCCGGAGATGATCATGAATGATTTGCGGTCCGCCAGATATAGGTATCCCTCATTGTCGACATAACCGAGGTCACCGACGGTGGTCCACATAGGTTGGAAGGGGTGCCGCGCGGCAGCTGTTTTCTCGGGATCGTTGTGATACTCGAATGGCAATCGGTCTCGTTCGAAGTACACGGCACCTACCGTGCCGGCGGGCAGTTCTTGCCCCGTGTCGTCGCAGATATGCAGCACGCCAAGGACTGCGCGGCCGACGGAACCGGGATGGGCTGTCCAGTCGGTGCTGTCGATGAAGGTTTTGCCGTGTACTTCCGTTGAGGCGTAGTACTCGTAGATGATGGGCCCCAGCCAGTCGATCATCGCTTGCTTGACGTCGATTGGGCACGGTGCTGCGGCATGAATCACCGTGCGCAGGCTGGACAGGTCATGGGCCTGGCGAGTTGACGAATCCAACTTGAGTAGTCGGATGAACATGGTGGGGACCATCTGAGTTGCCGTAATTTGGTAGCGCTCAATGTATTCAAGAGTTTTGGCTGCGTCGAAGCGGTTGGCCAGGACAACGGTTCCGCCAAGAGAGTGGATCATGCCACACCATCGCAAAGGCGCGGCATGATAGATCGGCGCGGGGGAATAGTAGACGTCGGTTGCGTTGATCCCGTAGAGCTTGCTGGCAATTTCGACCATGGGATCTCCAGGTTGGTCGACGTGTCGGTCCGGCAGGGGAGGTCGAATACCTTTGGGAAATCCTGTTGTTCCTGACGAATACAGCATCACTGCACCGCACAGCTGGGTGTCAAGGCGGGGGCCGGCCATTTCTAGCGCGTCTTCGAACGAGTTGAACCCTGCAATCTGCCCGCCGAATGCGAGGCGCAGATCAATGGTTGTCTGCTGGCGTACCGCTTGAGCGAGATCGGTCAGCGCCGCCGATGCGATGAGGGCTCGTGCACCGCAGTCACGCGCTATATAGCTGGCCTCGTTCGGGGTCAGGTGATGATTGATGGCAGTGACGTACATGCCTGACCGGTGGGTAGCCCAAAACACCACCAATGCTTCAGGGGCGTTGTCTGACAACAGCGCAACGACATCACCGCGGCGCAGTCCGGCGTCGTGAAGGACACGCGCCAATGCTGCGGAGGCATCATCGAGTTCGCGATAGGTCAGTGTCCGTCCGGTTTCGGCGGCAATCACCGCGGGACGGTCAGGTGCGTGCAGGGCATGAGTACCCGGGTACATGATTCCTTATCAGACGTTAGGAATTGGGGCTGAGACGACGACACCGTAGACGCGCTTGCTGCGATCGTTGCTCAGATCGAGGTGAACGAACTTGGACTCGGTGTACTCATCGAGGGCATCGGGCCCAAGTTCGCGGCCTAAGCCGCTTTGCTTGACCCCGCCGAAGGGGTACATGGCATTGACCATGTGCCAGTCATTGATCCACACGGTGCCCGATTCGAGGCGGCGCGCGACGGCCAAGGCGCGGGCTGGGTCGGCGCTCCAAACTCCTGCTGACAGACCGTATTCGCTGTCGTTGGCGAAGGAGATTGCTTCGTCCTCGTCTTGATAGCGCATGACGACCAGTACCGGTCCGAAGATCTCTTCACGTGCCACGCGCATGTCGTTGGTGGCATCGGTCAGAATCGTTGGCGCCACCCAATGGCCTTCGGCCAGAGCTTCATCGACCGGTATGACCCCTTGGAAGGCGAGTGTGCAACCCTCCTCCTGGCCCAGCGCGATGTACTTCTCCACGCGCGCTTTTTGTTTCGCCGAGATCAAGGGTCCCAAGTCGGTGGCGGGGCTCATTGGATCGCCCATCACCAACGTTTGAGCGCGCGCCACGAGGTGCCGCACGAACTCGTCGTGAAGCGATTGGTGAATCAGTAGGCGAGTTCCGGATTCACACGCCTGACCGCTCATCAGGAGGAACCCGAAGAGAGCGCCGTCGACGGCCAGATCGATGTCGGCGTCGTCCAGGACGATGTTGGCGCCCTTGCCGCCGAGCTCCAACGTCACGTTCTTGACGTTGTCGGCGGCAGCACGCATGACGCTCTTGCCTACTTCGGTCGAGCCGGTGAAGGCCACCTTGCGTACATCCGGGTGTTCAGCCAGGCGAGCACCGACCACCGGTCCCGGTCCAGTCACGATGTTGAGCACACCGGCAGGCAGGCCCACTTCGTCAGCGGCCCTTGCCAGTTCGAGCAGCGTCAGCGGTGTGTGATCGTCAGGCTTAAGTACGATGGTATTGCCTGCTGCTAGCGCGGGGCCGAGCTTCCATACCGCCAGCAGCAATGGAAAGTTCCAGGGGATGATGCCGGCGCAGACACCGACCGGGTCCTTGATCGTGATACCTGCCGACAATGTCGGTGACTCGCAAAGTGGGCCACTAATCTCGAACGGGTATGTGCGGGCGAGCTGGGCGAAGTACTTGAGATGCGCGATCGCATAGCCGATGAGGAACGCGCCGGCGCCCCGTACCGTGGCGCCGTTCTCGTTGACCTGCAAAGCGGTCAGCTGCTCGGAGCGAGCGGCCAGATTGTCGGCGATGGCGTCAAGGACGTCGGCCCTGTCATTGGGAGGCATCGATCGCCACACTCCGCGCTCGTGCGCCGCTTTTGCTGCGGCGACTGCTTCCTCGACGGTCGCGGTATCGCCGTAGGCGACAGTGGCGACCAGCTGCCCGGTCGCTGGGGAACGAACCTCAATAGATTCCGTTGTGTCGCACCATGTTCCGTCGACGTACATCCGGTAGTGGGGCATGTCGGTCACTCAATACTCGCTTCCGCTAGTGTCGTTTCTTTGTCGGAGTCAGCTGACGCACGGTGGGCCTGGCAGAGAAGCTGCCGTCCACCGAGTCCAGCGATTTAGGGACAGGAGACGGCGCGGCCCGACATGGGAGTACCAAGTCGGCGTTGTCGGCAGCCATCAACAGCGCCCGCCGCGGCTGAACAGTAGCGTCAGATTTTGCCAGTCGACTCGCTACATGGATGTCGAACGACTACCACTCGTCGTCCGCGGTCAGAACTTGACCAAGCCACGTAGGTTGCGCCCGTTGTGCATGTCCTCGTAACCCTGGTTGAGGTCGTCGAGCGCATACTCGCGGGTGACCAACTCATCGAGCTTGAGGCGGCCGGCCTGGTAGAGCTCGAGCATCCGGAAGATGTCGGTGCGAGGGCTGCACGAGCCGAAAAGGCATCCACGAACTTGCTTTTCGTATAAGGTGAGATCGAAGAGCGACATCTCGACAACTGTTTCGCTGGGGTGCGGGATCGCGGTCATCACCACTCGACCCCGTTTGCCGACCAAGCTCAATGCTTGCCCGACATAGGCACCTTCGGCGCTATCGGTGGTCACCACGCAGACGTTGGCCATCTCGCCCCGAGTCAGATCGGCGAGGATGGCTTGCGCCTGCGCGACGTCGGCGGCGACGTGCGTCGCACCGAACCTTGTTGCCTGCTCTCGTTTGAATGCAATAGGGTCGAGGGCCAGCACATACCGTGCACCGGCGATTATGGATCCCTGGACGGCGTTGATACCCAGTCCACCGACCCCCATGACGACCACGGTCTCGCCGTCCTGGGTTTCACCGGTACGCACCGCGGCACCGTATCCGGTGGTGACACCGCAGCCAACGAGCGCAGCCTTATCCAGGGGAATCGCCTTGTCAACCTTGACCACCGACGCTATCGGCACCACTGTGTATTCGGAAAATGTTCCCAGGACGCACATTTGGCCGATGTCATGACCGCGTCCATGGAACCGAAAGGTGCCATCGAGCTGCGGACCAGCCATGATAGCTGCACCGTATTCGCACAGGTTGCCCATCCCTTTCGCGCAGGCGCGACAACGGCCGCAGGCTGGGATGAAACTGAGAACGACGTGGTCACCCACCTCGACTTCAGTGACGCCGGGCCCGACGTCGGCGACGACGCCCGCGCCTTCGTGCCCGCCCACCACCGGTAGGTTCATCGGCATGTCGCCGGTGACGAGGTGGTCATCGGAATGACACAGCCCGCTGGCGGTCAGCTTGACCAGCACTTCGCCCTCTTTCGGGCCGTCCAGATCGAGTTCTTCGATCTCCCACTTCTGGTGCAGGCCCCACAGGACAGCAGCTCTGGTCTTCACTTTTGATCGGTCCTTCCGGTTCAGCGGCGTTCTGGGTCCAAGTGGCAGCCAAGCTATTGATGCCGTTGATGAAATTGTCCACCTGGAAATGCGGCTCCGGTCGCGAGTTCAGATCTCCGTTATGTGTGGTCCAACTCACGTTGCGGTGCAGAGTCAGTCTGGGACACATGGGG
>NZ_JAEKMI010000109.1 GCF_020217485.1 Mycobacterium sp. WUMAC-067
GATACGATCGCCAGAGCGGTGTACGTGGCAGCGTCCATCGTTTTGGCGACAACCACGAAGCTGGGGCGGTTGGAAATTGTCGCTTGCCAGGGTGATGGGACCACCTGATTGCCAGGGGGATGGGACCACCGTGGCGCGTTATCGAGGATGCTCGTCGGGCCCTTCTGGGTCAAGCTGGCCGGGTCGAGTGCGTTGGCGGTAGGACGGTCCTTCGATGACCAGGGTGTGGGCTGCAGCGGTCAGTCTGTCGATGGCTGATTGGGCGAGCAGGGTGTCGGCGGTCATGGTCAACCATTCGGCGGGTTCGCGGTTGGACGTCACGATGGTGGTCTTGGTTTGGTGGCGTTCGACGACGATTTCGTAGAAGTCGCTGGTTTCGGTGGCGTCGAGGGGCCGCAGCGCGAAGTCGTCGATGATCAGGACGTCCACGGCTGCCAGCCGTCGGATCTCGGCGTCGACGGTGTGGTCGAGTCGAGCGGCACGCAGCCGGGTGAACAGTTTGTCGGATCGGGCGAACAGGACACTATGGCGGCGGCGAATAGCCAAGTGCCCCAGCGCTGTTGCCAGATGCGTCTTGCCTACTCCGACGGGTCCGAGGATGATCGCGGACTGGCCGGCGTCGAGGAATCGCAACGCGGTCAGGTCGCCGAGCAGGGTGCGGTCATAGCGCAGGTCCTGTTGTGCGGTCCAGGAGTCGAAACGCATCGTGGGGTCGAGGCCGGCTTTGGCCGCCCGCAGGGCAGCTGAACGGGATTCGCGCCGGGAGACCTCGTCGGCGAGCAGTGTTTCCAGGAATCCAATGTGGCTGAGCTTGTGCTGGCGGGCCAGTGCGGCCCGTTCGGGCAGGGTGTCGGCCAGGGCGCCGAGTTTGAGCGCTTTGAGCAGTCGGAGCAGGTCTGCGCCGACCGGGTCTGCGGCCACGCGGTTTGTGGTGGTCATGTCAGCAGGTCCCCTCGGAGTCGGCACTAGCAACGACACTCAATGATGTTGAGGTGGTGTTGAATTCAGAGGGATCTCGGGAGAACCGGGTAGCGGTGTGGCCGACGGCCAGCGGCAGCGCCGGAATCGTGTTCTCGGTGGCGCGTTCGAGCATCGAGGCGATCTTGTTGACCGAGACGACATCGAGGTCCAGCGCCATCGAACAGGCCTGCTCGACGCGTTGCGCGCCGTATCGGCGCACCAGGCCCTGGAGTCGGTAGACGGTGCGCATCCGCGTCCATGGCAGCGGATCGTCGAGGATGCGTTCGGCGTAGATCCCGACGTTGGGGCCGTGCGCGGCGCAGGTGGCGATCAGTGTCGTCAAGTCCCGCATCGCGTAAACGGCCTTGTGTTCGGGCAGATCGGCGCGGTCGGTGCTGCGGCCACCTGCAGACTGGCGGGGATGGACTTTGACCAGCACACCGCGGTGATAGAACTTCACCAGCTCACTATCGGCGCGCACGTCCAACGCGGTGCCGATCCACTGCTCGGGCAGCGAGTAGAGGGCTTTGGCGACTTCGGCGTGGAAGTCGCGGTGCACCTTTACGGTCTTGAACATCGGCACGTCGTAAGCGCCCGGCACCGGAAGCAGTAGGGCCTGTTCTTCGGTGGTGAACACCTCCACTGGCCGTGCACACGTGCTGCCGTGGATACGGGTCCCGGCAGTACGAAGACACCACGCGGTG
This sequence comes from Mycobacterium sp. WUMAC-067, assembly GCF_020217485.1. Classification (GTDB taxonomy): domain Bacteria; phylum Actinomycetota; class Actinomycetes; order Mycobacteriales; family Mycobacteriaceae; genus Mycobacterium. The sequence continues at coordinate 1,665 of NZ_JAEKMI010000109.1, forward strand.
ACAGCCTGCTGTGCCTGCTCAATACTGGTGAATGTTTCACCGTCCCAGAAGTTTCGGCGCACGTACTGCACCGCACGTTCCACCCGCGGTTTGTCTTTCGGGGAACGCACCCGGGCCGGGTCGGTAAGGAACCCGACATGGCCGGCGTAGTCGAGCCAGCCCGCGGTGAATCGGGGGTTGACCGCATCAGCAGCGGCGATCACCGGCTTGAGGTTGTCTGGGATCAGCACCGTGAACACCCCGCCAAAGAACTCCCACGCCGCCTGGCAGCCGGCGATCACCGCCGCCAGGGTCTGTGAGTAGGACAGCCACACGAACATGTGCCGGGAGTAGACGGCAGTGAAGATCAACGCGTGCACCTTGCGACGCCGCCCATCGGTGGCGTCGGTCAGCATCCCCAGGTAGCCGAAATCGATCTGGCATTCCACCCCGGGATCCCCGTCAGCGACCCGCACCGTGGTGTCCTTGCGGCCGAAACCGCAACGCTCACCGGCGAATCGGTTCAACGTTCGATACGGCACCACGCACCCCTGACGGGCCAGCAACGTCTGGATCTTGGTGATCGTCAACGGCCGCGCCTGACCATCGCCGGCCACCCACGCGGTGATCTGGTCCTCAAACCCCAGCAGCTGTTCCCACGCTGCGCCGTGGCCATCGGGGCGTACTGGGCGCACCGCGTCGGCGACAGCCCCGATCAACCCGTCATCGACAGCCTCGACGCCGTCGCTACGGCGCAGACCAGCCGCTTGCGCGGCCTCGACGTAGCGGCGCACCGTTTTGCGGTCCACGCCGCAATGCGCGGCGATCGTGCGGTACCCCGGTGCCGGTAGCCCCGCGACCCCCAGCCACACCCGCAGCACTTCCCTGATCTCGTTCACACTGACCTCCCGAAAAGCCATGCCCGCCGCCTCCGTGACTTGGACCATCACGGCGATCAAACGAACAGATGAAGAGACCACCGACGCGACGCGCCGGTGGTCCCATAACTGGCAATCCAGGTGGTCCCATCACCCTGGCAAAATCAGCTCACACTGGTCCCATCCTCCTGGCAGACGACAGAAATCGCTACCAATTTGGACAACCCTTGGGCGGCTGCGTGCGGTATTGCCACAAGTGCAATAAGCTTACCGACCAATGCCCACATTTCCGCCGATGTATCCATTTCTCCCCGTTCAAATGATATTTGGATAGTTTCGTCACGTGACAGCGAATTCGGAGGTTTGCCCGCCCAGAGCGTCCGGTGAGTGAGCGTCGAGCATCCATTCATCCCAGTTGCGCGCAAGATGGGCGTCTGCCGTGGCGACCTCACCGTCAGTGAGGGCAGCACCGAGGCTCTCCCGTATCGGTGCCCGAATTTCATCAAGCTGTATCGGTCTGCCGATGCAGTCGGCCAACCGCACGGTGTAGTCGCTGACAATCTGCATGAATAGAGCCGCGTCGGTTCGCCAGGCCCACCCGAGAGCGCGACCCATGACGTCGCCGGCACTGTAGAGCTTGCCGTCATTCTTCTTGCGGTCCTCAACGATCCAGTCAACCTCGCGCTGCACCAGCGCTTGGAGCATGGATGTCAGCACGTTGACGTCGTCGACGATCCGGGCGGTCGGCGGCACCAGATGGGCCACGACATTCGCACCGGAGACGATGTGCGCAATTTGTCCTGCCTGAGCTTCGGAGACCAGTGCGTTGAACTTCGTCTTCGCATCGGTGATCGAGCGCATTCTTGTTGGGTTCAAGACGACCATGAAGCGACGATACCACCGGAGACCCAAATTAAGGTGTGTTTACAGGTTCTGTATTGCAGACCTGATTTCAGACCTATTTACAGATCCGATAAGCTATCTTATGTCAGGTTAAAGTCTCCGTTTTCATCAGATGAATCATTTCCGGCCCGATCGCCCCGATTGGCATGGGCGCCGTCATTCCGGGGATTCCAGGCGAAAGTCGTTGGCCCACTGAAGTTGTGGGTCAACACGACGGGCCTGCTACGCCGGTAGTTGCGCGGGGTCGCCTCGACGCGCTGATAAAAGCCTCCTGGAAGCGATGGCTCTACCTGCACCGATGTGGTAATGATTCATTAGATGATTCAATGATGCATCAGATGAGACAGCCTGGAGGCCGGTTTGCCTGTCGATAAGAGCGGTCGCGTGTACCTCGTCGGCTCGGTCCCCCTGCTGCATCCCGAGGTCCAAACCGTCGACGAGATGCTGGATGGGTGGCGCAACCAGCAACTATGTCGAAACCTCGATCACGACACGATCGCCGGTCGGATCGCACTCGTCCGCCGCTTCATCGCCGACACCAACGAGTTCCCTTGGTCGTGGACGCCGGCCATCGTCGAGGAGTTTTTCGGTGACCTCCGCAGCATCAAGGCTGTCAAGCAGTCCACCGTGCGGGGCTACCAGAACGGGCTGCGGTTGTTCTGCTCCTATATTGCCGATCCTGACTATGGCTGGGACCGGGTGTGCGAACAGCGCTTTGGTACGCACCCCGCGCAGGTGTTCTTTGCCTGGAACACCGCAACGCACGTCCAGGACAATGAGCAGTCCCCCGAGAAGCGGCCGTTCACCAAGCAGGAGCTGCAGATTTTCTTCGACCACGCCGATGATCAGGTCACGCTGATCGCCAACTCGAACAGGAAGGGGTGGCTGCCGGCCTACCGGGATTCGGTGATGTTCAAGGTCGCCTACTCCTATGGGCTGCGCTTCAACGAGCTGCGCCACCTGCAGACTGTCGACTTCTCCCGCAATCCCCATGCCGCGGAGTTCGGCCGTTACGGCGCGGTCCTGGTCCGCTACGGCAAGGCCAAGAAGGGTTCGCCGCCCAAGCGTCGCACCGTGCTGACAGTCTTCGATTGGACGCCGGAGATCATCGCCGACTGGCTGGCTCACGGCCAGCCCTACATCGACGACAGCATCGATCTGTTCCCTAGTGAGCGGGGCTCACTGGTCGCCGAGAACACCCTGCTGCGCCGGTTTCGGCGCTACTGCAAAGATCTCGGCCTGGCCGAGGGCCTGGATCTGCATTCGTTTCGCCGCTCCTACATCACCCACCTCATCGAGGACGGCTGGGACGCCAAGTTCGTCCAG
>NZ_JAEKMI010000011.1 GCF_020217485.1 Mycobacterium sp. WUMAC-067
CGACAAGCGCTTCCATCGTCACGCTGGACGGGGCAAGGGTGCGGTCGGCGAGGCCGTGCAGGTGCCGGAACCACGCCCACGCGGCCCGTGCAGTCATCGGGATGCCATAGCTCGCCGCGAAACCCGGGACGTCGGTTTGGTACACCGCGACCGTCGGCACCCGCAGCCACCGCGCCGCGCGCACCCCGCCATAACCCAGCAGCGCCGGCGACGCCAGATGCACGACGTGCGGGTCGAATCCGCGCAGGACGCTCACCAGCCGGGGTGTCGGCACGCCCAGCGGCAGCGTGGTCACCTTCGGGAACATGCGTGACGGCACCCGGTGGACGCGGATGCCGTCGTGGATGCGCTCCGCCCGGGGTTCGCCGGGAGGCGTGTCGGGGGCGATGACGAGGGCCTCGTGGCCCGTGCGGCGCAGGTGCTCGAGCACCCGGATCACCGAGTTGCTGACACCGTTGACTTCCGGCAGGAAAGATTCCGCGACGATGGCAACGCGCACCTCACCACCGTGTCAGCGCCGCCTGTCGACAAGGTTGCCTGCGGGCATCCGTCACGCGAAATTTGCAGGTTCGGCGCTTGCGGCGCGGCGATCCAGCCACTTGTCCAGCAGCGCCAGCAGCGCCAGCAGCGCCGCCGCCCCCAGCCAGCCCACCACCGCGATCGATCCGGCCGGGATGATCGCCAGGCCGGCGTTGCGATGCTGCACGCGAACCAGGTTGGGGTCGTTCTTGTTGTACTCCACGTAGATCCGCATCCCGGTGGCCAGGTGGGACGGGTAGAGCACACCGAGTTCGGGACGGTAGGTGACCCGCTCGGGGGTGACGAATTCGATGGTGGAGCGGCGCGGCCCGGCGCTGAGCACCTCCGCCTGCGCGACGCCCATGTTGTGGCTGATCGCCAGGTCGTTGCGCCACGCGCCGGCCACCAGAAGCACCGACTGCAGCGTGACCAGGCCGGCGACGATCAGCACCGCGATCCGGGCCCACCGCAACGCGACCTTGGCACGGGTTTTCGGAGGTTCGTCACTGCGTCCGTGAATCAGTATGTGCAGCAGAACCTTTGGGGATCTCGCCATCTATGCGCGCCTCACAGCGCCGCCTTGATGGCGGCGTGCAGCTGCCGCAGCGAGGAGCGGTCCGCCTTGACTTCCAGCACCCGCATCCCGGCGCCGGGTTCGTCGAGCGCGGCGTGCAATTCGTCGACCTCGATCTGCCGGCTCTCCACGTGATACGCGCGGCACAACGCCCCCACGTCGACGTCGTGCGGGGTGCCGAACACCCGCGACGACACGTCGGAGAACCGCGGGTCGCCCTGCTCGAGCAGTTCGAAGATGCCGCCGCCGTTGTCGTTGGAGACCACGATGGTCAGGTGGCGTGGGGTGGGTTCGGTGGGGCCGATCAGCAGCCCGGAGCTGTCGTGCACGAAGGTCAGATCGCCGATCAGCGCGACGGTCCGCGCCGGGCTGTCCGGGTCGCCCTCGCGTTCGTGGGCGAGCGCCGCCCCGATCGCGGTGGAGACGGTGCCGTCGATGCCGGCGACCCCGCGGTTGGAGCGCACCCGGATGCCGTGGGTGTCCAGGCCGACCAGCGCCGCGTCGCGGACCGGGTTGGACGCCCCGAGCACCAGCTGGTCGCCGGGCCGCAGCGCGTCGGCCACCGCCGCCGCGACGTGCAGGCCGGTGGTCAGGGGGTGCGCCGCGAGCTGGCCGCGCACCGCGTCGTTGGCGTGCCGGTTCGTCTCCGCGCAGCGGTGCAGCCACGCCGGGTTCGGCGCCCCGGTGGTGACCGCCCGCGTGCCGGTGGCCTGCGAGTTTCCCGAGACGTCGGGCCAGCGGGGGCCGGTGGTCAGCGCGTACACCGGCACCAGGGGGTCGGCCAGTAGCGCCGACACCGGGCGGTGCAGGGTGGGGCGGCCGAGCATGATCACCTGCTTGGGCCGCAGCAACGGAAGCGCCAGCGGGTGCAGCGGGTTCTCCGGGGCCGGAGCGGTCGGTTCGGCCACGGTGGGCAGCTCGGCGAGGGCGGGGTGGGCGCCGGCGCCGTGGCCGGCGATGACGACCGTGTCGGGCGTGAGGTCGATTTCGAGCGGCTGGTCGAAGCTGACCGGCGGGGTGTAGGTCCACGGCCGCCCGCCCGGGCGGCCCTGCGGCATCACCGCGCCGCGCGGTTCGGGATCCGGCACCAGGGGTTCGCGCAGGGGGATGTCGAACTGGACGGGGCCGGCGTTGGCGGTGCGAGACCCGGTGGCGGCCGCCAGGACCCGGCAGGTGGCCGAGCGCCAGGTGGCGTTGTGCGCGTCCAGCCGTTCGGGGGCGTCCTCGGCGAGGCCGAGGCTGATGGTGGCGCGGACCTGGGTGCCGAAGTAGCCCAGCTGCTCCATGGTCTGGTTGGCCCCGGTGCCCAGCAGTTCGTAGGGCCGGTTGGCCGACAGCACGATCAGCGGCACCCGGGCATAGTTGGCCTCCACCACGGCCGGGCCCAGGTTGGCCACGGCGGTGCCGGACGTCATGGCGACGCACACGGGCGCGCCGTCGGCGATCGCCAGGCCGATGGCCAGGTAGCCGGCGGTGCGCTCGTCGATGCGGACGTGCAGGCGGATCCGGCCGGACCGGTCGGCGTCCTGCAGCGCGAAGGCGAGCGGGGCGTTGCGCGAACCCGGGCACAGCACCACGTCGCGGACACCGCCGCGAATCAGCTCGTCAACGACGACGCGAGCCTGAGTCGTCGAGGGGTTCACTCCTACAGGGTGTCACAGCCCGCCGATCGCACGCCGAGCGTGGAGTGGTTGCGGCGGATCGCCGTGATCTCGCGCAACAAGTCGACGCTGGGCGGCTATCGGGGCTCGGCGAAGAACTTGAGCATGGCGGCGTTGACGGCGTCGGGCCGCTCGAAGAACCCGAGGTGCCCGGTGTCGGGTATTTGCATGTAGCGGCCGTTGGGCAGCGCGTCGGCAACCTCCCGGCCCAGATACGGCGGCGTCAGGACGTCGTCGGAGAAGCCGATCACCAGCACCGGCGTCGCGATGCTGCGGTAAGCCGACAACCGGCTGGTGTAGGGCGCGACATCCAGCTGGGCGCGCATGCCCGGGGTGGACTTGACGGGCCAGGTGGAAAACATGGCGATCCAGTCGGCGACCGCGGTGTCGTCGTTGAGAGTTTTGCGGGAAAAGTTTTCCAGCAGGCGGATTTTCGCCTCGTAGGCGGCCGGCAGTGCGACGCCGGCGTCGGACAGCTCGGCCTCGGCGTCGCGGAAGAACTGCCGCGCACGGTCCATGCGGCCGCGGGTGCCCATCAGGACCGCCGCGCTCACCAGATCGGGCCGGGTGAGCATGAGTTCCTGGGTGATGAAGGCGCCCATCGACATTCCGACGATGCGGGCGGGGGCCGCGTTCAGCCCTTCGATCAGCGCCACGGTGTCGGCGACCATGGTTTGCGTCGAGAAGCCCTCGGCGTTCTCCGTGGCGCCGATCCCGCGGTTGTCGAAGGTGATGACGCGGTATCCGGCCGCCAGGAACGCGGGGACTTGATAGGGGTGCCAGGTCCGTCCGGCGCCGCCGTGGCCGGCGATAAAGACCACGGGCTCACCGGAGCCGCGGTCGTCGTAAGCCAGGTTGATCACCCGGACGACGGTACAAGCAGCCGATGGCACGCCTTGACCCGGTCGATCCACCACTGCCGCCGCTCGGGCGGTGCCGCCAGCGTGCGCAGCCGCGCCGGATCCGGCGTCACCGGCCCGACGGCCAGGTTCCCGTCGACGGGTGCGGCGGTCTCGGCGACGTCCTCGACGAACAGCCCCCCGGTACCCAGCCCGCAGGCGTGCCGCAGCCGCGGCAGGGCCGCCGCGGCGGTCAGCCCGGCGGCGATCCCGACCGCGGAGTCCAGCGCGCTGGAGACCACGACGGGGATGTCGATCTGGTCGGCGATGGCGAGCATGGCCGAAATCCCGCCCAGCGGAGCGACTTTGAGCACCGCGATGTCGGCGGCGCCGGCGCGGACCACGGCCAGCGGGTCGTCGGCCTTGCGGATGCTTTCGTCGGCGGCGATCGGCACGTCGACGCGGCGCCGCAGCTCGGCGAGTTCGCCGACCGTCGCGCAGGGCTGTTCGAGGTATTCCAGCGGGCCGTCGGCGGTCAACGCTCCAGCCGCCTGGGCCGCCTGCTCGACGCTCCAGCCGCCGTTGGCGTCCACCCGCACGGTCGCCACCAGGTCGCGCACCGCGTTGACCCGGGCGACGTCGTCGGCCAGCGTCTGGCCGGGCTCGGCGACCTTCACCTTGGCCGTCCCGGCGCCGGGAAAGCGGGCCAGCACCTCGCCCACCTGCGCGGCCGGCACGGCCGGCACGGTGGCGTTGATCGGGATGCGCTCCCGTCGTACCGGCGGCGGCTGCCGGTAGGCGGCCTCGATGCCGGAGGCCAGCCAGTGCGCGGCCTCGGGCGGCTGGTATTCGAGGAAAGCCCCGAACTCCCCCCAGCCGGCCGGGCCCTCGATCAGCGCGACTTCGCGGGTGGTGATGCCGCGGAACCGCACCCGCATGGGCAGCGCCACCACGTGCAGGCGGTCCAGCAGATCCTCGAGGGGCGGCCTCACGCGCTGTAGACCTGGCGGCCCGCCAGATACGTCGCCCGCACGTCGAGGTCGGCGATGCGCTCGGGCGGCACCATGCGCGGGTCGGCCGAGAGCACGACCAGGTCGGCGTACTTGCCGACCTCCAGCGAGCCGATCACGTCGTCGGAGAACAGCTGCCACGCGGCGTCGATGGTCTGGGCGCGGATGGCCTGCTCGACCGTCAGCCGCTCCTCGGGCCCGAGCACCCGGCCGCTGGGCGCCGTCCGGGTCACGGCCACGCTGATGTTGCGCAGCGGCTCCTCGGGCGTGACCGGCGGGTCGTTGTGCAGCGAGATCCGCATCCCGGTGGCCACCGCGGATCCCGCTGGCATCCAACGGGTTCCGCGCTCCTCGCCGAACAGGCCGTCGACGATGACGTCGCCCCAGTAGTGGATCTGGTCGACGAAGATGCTGCAGGTGACGCCGAGGTCGTGGGCGCGCCGCAGCTGCTCGGGCCGGATGGCGCCGACGTGCTCGAGCCGCAGCCGGTGATCGTCGCGCGGATGGCGTTGCAGGGCCTCCTCGTAGACGTCGAGGATGGTGTCGACGCCGGCGTCGCCCTGCACGTGGCAGGCCATCGGCCAGCCGAGCGGGAAGTAGGCGCCGACGATCTCGTGCAGCTGCTCTTTCGTGTAGTTGGCGCAGCCGCACGAACCCGGTACGACGCCGATGATGCGGGTGGCCTCGGTGTCCAGGTAGGGGAACGAGAGGTCGATGTTGCCGATCCAGGGCGAGCCGTCGACCCAGATCTTGATGCCGACCTGGCGGAGCATGTCGTCGCCCTGCCTGGGTGTGGCGTCGGTGGACATCTGCGGGTTGGAGATCTCGTAGGTCCGCAGCCGCACCGTCAGCCGCCCGCGCAGCTCGTCGACCAGTGGCCGGAACCCGGGGTCGAACGCCATCTCCGAACAGGTGGTCAGCCCGGCGCGGTTGAGCCGGGCACACTCGGCGAGCAGCATCCGCGGGTAGTCGGCGAAGTCGATGACCCCGCCCAGCAGCGGGAACACCGCGCCGGTCTCCTCGGCCGTGCCGTCGAGTTCACCGTTGGCGTCGCGGCCATACTTGGCGCCCTTGGGGTCCGGGGTGTCACGGTTCAGTCCGTGCAGCTGCGCGGCGCGCGAATTGAAGTACGCCTTGTGCCCGGAGTTGTGCATGATCACCAGCGGGCCGTCGGGCGCGATGCCGTCGAGCCAGCTCAGCGTCGGCTCCGGAAGACCGTTCTGCAACAGCGGATCCCAGCCGTTGAGGTAGGCGCCGTCGGATCCGCGCCGCGCGACCTCGGAGCGCACCGCGGCGACGACGTCGTCGGCGCCGCGCATGGTGACCGGTCGGATGTCGACCAGACGGTCCGACAACGCGACCGCCTCCATCAGCGGATGGCCGTGGGCCTCAACGAATCCCGGCATGACGCAGCCGTCACCGACGTCGACGGTCTCGGTGTCGGGCCCGATGGCGTCGGCGACCTCGGCACGAGTCCCGACGGCGACGATCCGGCCGTCGGCCACCGCGAGCGCCTCGGCGGTGGGCCGGGCCTCGTCGACGGTCAGGATGGTTCCGGTCACGACGAGATCTGCCTGCCCCATGGGGAGCGATCCTAGTGGCGATCGCGAGAGCGGCGGAGCCGATCGAAGCGGGTCGGCACACAGTTAGACCTAGTGGCGACCGCGAGAGCGGCGGAGCCGATCGAAGCGGGTCGGCGCGGGTCAGGCCTAGTGGCGATCGCGAGAGCGGCGGAGCCGATCGAAGCGGGTCGGCACGGGTCAGGCCTAGATCCGCGGGGTGATCGAGGGCGCGGCAGACCCAAATTGCAACACGTTCTAGTCTTGCTCATTGAGTCGCGTCCGCGACGATGGCAGAGCGAAGCGATGAGGAGGAGCGGCGCCATGACGGACGAGCTGCTGCGCAACCCGACCCATAACGGCCACCTGCTCGTGGGCGCCCTCAAGCGCCACAAGAACAAGCCGGTGCTGTTCCTCGGCGACACCACGCTGACCGGCGGTCAGATGGCCGAGCGGATCAGCCAGTACATCCAGGCGTTCGAGGCGCTGGGCGCGGGCACCGGTGTCGCGGTCGGCCTGCTGTCGCTCAACCGTCCCGAGGTGCTGCTGATCATCGGCGCCGGCCAGACCCGCGGCTACCGGCGCACCGCCCTGCACCCGCTGGGCTCGCTGGACGACCACGCGTACGTGCTCAACGATGCCGGCATCAGCTCGCTGATCATCGATCCCAACCCGATGTTCGTCGAGCGTGCGCTGGCCCTGCTGGAGAAGGTGCCGGGGCTCAGGCAGATCCTGACGATCGGCCCGGTGCCCGAGGCTTTGAACGGGGTGGCGGTCGACCTGGCGGCCGAGGCGGCCAAGTACGACCCGCAGCCGCTGGCAGCCGCGGACCTGCCGCCGGATCAGGTCATCGGCCTGACCTACACCGGCGGCACCACCGGCAAGCCCAAGGGCGTGATGGGCACCGCGCAGTCGATCTCGTCGATGACCCAGATCCAGCTCTCGGAGTGGGAGTGGCCGGAGGAGCCGCGGTTCTTGATGATCACGCCGCTGTCGCACGCCGGCGCGGCGTATTTCCTGCCCACCCTGATCAAGGGCGGCGAGATGCACGTGCTGCCCAAATTCGACCCGGCCGATGTGCTGAAAACCATTGAAGAAAAGCGCATTACGGCAACCTTCCTGGTGCCGTCGATGCTGTATGCGTTGATGGATCACCCGGATTCGCACACCCGCGACCTGTCGTCGCTGCAGACCGTCTATTACGGGGCCTCGGCGATCAACCCGGTGCGGCTGGCCGAGGCGATCCGGCGGTTCGGCAAGATCTTCGCCCAGAACTACGGGCAGTCCGAGGCGCCGATGGCGATCACCTACCTGGCCAAGAACGAGCACGACGAGAAGCGGCTCACCTCCTGCGGGCGCCCGACGCTGTTCGCGCGGGTCGCGCTGCTCGGCGAGGACGGCAAGCCGGTTCCGCAGGGCGAGCCGGGCGAAATCTGTGTCAGCGGACCGCTTTTGGCCGGCGGCTACTGGAACCTGCCGGAGGCGACGGCCGAGACGTTCAAGGACGGCTGGTTGCACACCGGCGACATGGCCCGCGAGGACGAGGACGGCTTCTACTTCATCGTCGACCGGGTAAAGGACATGATCGTCACCGGTGGCTTCAACGTGTTCCCCCGCGAGGTCGAGGACGTGGTCGCCGAGCACCCGGCGATCGCCCAGGTGTGCGTGGTCGGCGCGCCGGACGAGAAGTGGGGCGAGGCCGTCACCGCGGTGGTGGTGCTGCGCGCCGACGCGCCCCGCGACGACGCGGCGATCGAGAAGATGACCGCCGAGATCCAGGCCGCGGTCAAGGACCGCAAGGGCTCGGTGCAGTCGCCCAAGCGCGTGGTGCTGGCCGACTCGCTGCCGCTGACCGGGCTGGGCAAGCCGGACAAGAAGGCCGTCCGCGCGCAGTTCTGGGAGGGCGCCGAGCGCTCCGTGGGCTAGAGGCTCGCCCAACGTGCGGCCGGCCGCACACTCGAGGCCGAACGTGAAGCTGGCCGCACGCTCGGCGGGCAGTCGGCAAGCTAGGCCGTCACCCCGGCCACCAGCAGGTCGAGCATGCGGCCGGTCTGCTCCGGTGAACCGCTGGCCACGAAGATGCCGATGAGGCTGGACACCACATCGTCGGCGCGCACGTCGGCGCGCAGGCTGCCGTCGTCGGCGCCGGCCCGCAACAGCGAAGCGACGGCGCCGACGATGCTGTCGCGAGTCTGGCTCGGCTCCATGGCGCCGGAGTCGAAGATCGCGTGCAGGGACTCGGCCATGCCGCGCTTGGCGGCCACGAAGCCCGCGTAACGGTCCATCCAGCGCCGCAACGCGGTCTTGGGCGGATGCCGCTCGAGCAGCCGCTCGGCGGCCGCGGCCACCTCGGCGAGCTCGGCGCGGTAGATCGCCTCGACCAGCGCCTCGCGGTTCGGGAAATGGCGGTAGAGCGTGCCGATCCCCACCCCCGCGTCGCGGGCGATGGACTCGAGCGACACCGAGCCGCCGTGCTCGGTGAATGCCGCGGTGGCCGCCTCCAGCAGCCGTTCGCGATTGCGGCGCGCATCCGATCTTCCGACCAAAGCGGAGGCTCCTCCGGTTCTGCTACTCTGACGAAAGCGGAGGACCCTCCGCATTCTCCAGTCTCTCACGATCAAGGGAGCACCATGACAGACCAACCCCGGCCCGGCGGCATCGGCACTCTCGGCACGGCGGACGTCGCCCGGATGGGCTACGGCACCATGCAACTGTTCGAGGCGTCCCCGCAGGACGCGGCCGCCGTGCTGCGGCGCGCGATCGAACTCGGCGTCAACCACATCGACACCGCGTCGTTCTACGGCCCCGGCGAGGTGGACCGCCGGATCCGCGCGGCGCTGGCGCCCTACCCGGACGACCTCGTCATCGTCAGCAAGGTCGGCGCCCGCTATACCGGCGACCAACCCATTCCGCTGGCCGCCGCCCAGAAGCCGGCCGAGCTGCGCGCCGCCGTGGAAGACGACCTGCGCCAACTCGGTCTGGACCGGATTCCGGTGGTCAACCTGCGCCGGCTCGATCTCGGTCCGGGACTGGCCGCCGAGGGCGACCAGGTCGTCGACCTCGATGACCAACTCGCCGAGATGATCGCCCTGCGCGACGAGGGCAAGATCGGCGGGATCGGGATCAGCGCCGTGCCGCTCGAGGTGGTGCAGCGCGCGCTGCCCGCCGGAATCGTCTGCGTGCAGAACGCCTACAGCCTGCTGGACCGCTCGCAAGAAGCGACGCTCGAGCTGTGCAAGGCCGAGGGCATCGCGTGGGTGCCGTACTTCCCGCTCGGTTCGGCCTTCCCGGGATTCCCGAAGGTCGGCGACGATCCGGTGGTGGCCGGCATCGCCGGGGAGTTGGGCGTCACCGGCGCCCAGGTCGGGTTGGCCTGGATCCTGGCGCACGCGCCGAACACGTTGCTGATCCCCGGCACCCGGTCGATCACCCACCTCGAGGAGAACCTCGGCGCGGCCGACGTGTCCCTGGACGCCGACGCGCTGGCACGGCTCGACGCCGTGGGCGCGACGGAGCCCCAGCCTCATGGCGTCGAGCCCTTCCAGAGGTAACGTCGCTGCCTATGGGAAGCGCCAACCGTGTCCGGCCGCCGTGGTGGCTGAAGCCGGCCAACAAGGTCTTCATCGGAATGTCTCGGCTGGGAATGCGTTTCGGCGGTGAGAGTCCGGTCGTCTTGACCGTGCCCGGCCGCACCTCCGGCGCCGCGCGGTTGACCCCGGTGACCCCGATGACCCTCGACGGCGAGCGGTACGTCGTCGCCGGATTCCCCGGCGCCGACTGGGTGGCCAACGTGCGGGCGGCAGGCGAGGCGACGATCGCCCGCGGCCGGCACGTCGAGCGGGTGCGGATGGCCGAGTTGTCCCCCGAGGACGCGCGGCCCATCCTGCGGGCCTTCCCCACCGAGGTGCCCACCGGCGTCGGTTTCATGAAGCGGGCCGGCCTGGTCACCGACGGGCGCCCCGAAGAGTTCGAGGCGCTGGCCGGCCGCTGCGCCGTGTTCCGCCTGGACCCGGCATAGGAGTTCAAAACCCTTGAGCGACAACCCCTTTGATGCGCAGGCGTGGCGTCCCGTCAACGGCTTCGACGACCTGACCGACATCACCTACCACCGGCACGTCGACGACGCGACGGTGCGGGTGGCGTTCAACCGGCCCGAGGTGCGCAACGCGTTCCGGCCGCACACCGTCGACGAGCTCTACCGGGTGCTCGACCACGCCCGGATGTCCCCCGACGTGGGCGTGGTGTTGCTGACCGGCAACGGCCCCTCCCCCAAGGACGGCGGCTGGGCGTTCTGCTCCGGCGGGGATCAGCGCATCCGCGGGCGCAGCGGCTACCAGTACGCCAGCGGCGAGACCGCCGACACCGTCGACCCCGCCCGCGCAGGCCGGCTGCACATCCTCGAGGTGCAGCGGCTGATCCGGTTCATGCCCAAGGTGGTCATCTGCCTGGTCAACGGGTGGGCGGCTGGCGGCGGGCACAGCCTGCACGTGGTCTGCGACCTCACCCTGGCCAGCCGCGAGCACGCCCGGTTCAAGCAGACCGACGCCGACGTGGGCAGCTTCGACGGCGGCTACGGCAGCGCGTATCTGGCCCGCCAGGTGGGCCAGAAGTTCGCCCGCGAGGTCTTCTTTCTCGGCCGGGTCTACACCGCCGAGCAGATGCATCACATGGGCGCGGTCAACGCCGTCGTCGACCATGCGGAGCTGGAGTCGGAAGCGATCCAGTGGGCGCGCGAGATCAACGCCAAATCCCCTCAGGCGCAACGCATGCTGAAGTTCGCGTTCAACCTGCTCGACGACGGCCTGGTGGGCCAGCAGCTGTTCGCGGGCGAGGCCACCCGGCTGGCGTACATGACCGACGAGGCCGTCGAGGGCCGCGACGCCTTCTTAGAAAAGCGGGACCCCGACTGGAGCCGGTTTCCCCGGTACTTCTGAGGCCGCCCGCCCGCCTAGACTCGCGTCCCGTGAGTAAGAGTCCGCTACGCCGGTTCGCCGACCAGCTGGTGCTGGCCACCATGCGACCGCCCATGGCCCCGCAGGTGCTGGTCAACCGGCCGCTGATCAAGCCGATCGACCTGGCGGGCAAGCGCATCGTGCTCACCGGGGCGTCGTCGGGGATCGGCGAGGCCGCGGCCGAGCAGTTCGCCCGCGAGGGCGCCACGGTGGTGGTCGTCGCCCGGCGCCAGGAGCTGCTGGACGCGCTGGCCGCGCGGATCACCGCGGCCGGCGGTGAGGCCACGGCGATCGCGTGCGACGTCTCGGACATGGACGCCGTCGACGCGCTCGTCGCCGACGTCGAGAAGCGGCTCGGCGGCGTCGACATCCTGATCAACAACGCCGGCCGCTCCATCCGCCGGCCGCTGGCCGAGTCGCTGGAACGCTGGCACGACGTCGAACGCACCATGGTGCTCAACTACTACGCGCCGTTGCGGCTGATTCGCGGCCTGGCGCCGGGGATGATCGAGCGCGGCGACGGCCACATCATCAACGTCTCGACGTGGGGGGTGCTCTCGGAGGCCTCACCGCTGTTCTCGGTGTACAACGCGTCGAAGGCGGCGCTGTCGACGGTGAGCCGGGTCGTCGAAACGGAGTGGGGCGAGCGGGGTGTGCACTCCACGACGCTGTACTACCCGCTGGTGGCCACCCCGATGATCGCGCCGACGAAGGCCTACGAGGGCATGCCGGCGCTGACGCCGGAGGAGGCCGGCGAGTGGATGATCACCGCCGCCCGCACCCGGCCGGTGCGCATCGCACCGCGGATGGCGATCGCGGCCAAGGCGCTGGACACCTTCGGCCCCCGCTGGGTCAACGCCATGCTGCAACGCCAGCGAATCCAGCCCAATCGCACGGGCGACAGCTGAGCCGACCGGGCTCGATCAGGCTGTGTGATAGACACGAGGCTATGGAGATCCTGGCCAGCCGGATGCTGCTCCGGCCGGCGGACTATCAGCAGTCGCTGGCCTTCTACCGCGACCAGATCGGCCTGGCGATAGCCCGTGAATACGGCGGCGGCACAGTGTTTTTCGCGGGGCAGTCGCTGCTGGAGCTGGCCGGATACGGCTCCCCGGACCACTCCCGCGGCCCGTTCCCCGGCGCGCTGTGGCTGCAGGTCCGCGACCTCGAGGCGACCCAGGCCGAGCTGCGCGGTCGCGGCGTGTCGATCGCCCGCGAGGCACGCCAGGAACCCTGGGGCCTGCACGAGATGCACGTGCTCGACCCCGACGGGATCACGCTCATTTTCCTTCAGATCCCCGCGGACCACCCGCTGCGCCGCGACACCCGAGGTGAACGGCAGGGAAACGCCGGTTAACTGAGAGGTAACATCTGGCGACGACTCAAGGTCAACCCGCGTTTCAGGTCATGCCGCATTCGACAATGGATTGCCCCTACCACCAGAATCAGGCCCTGTGAACATCCAATTGTTCCTCTTGATCATCGTCGTAATCACGGCACTGGCTTTCGATTTCACCAACGGCTTCCACGACACGGGCAACGCGATGGCGACCTCCATCGCCAGTGGAGCGCTCAAGCCCAAAACGGCGGTTCTGCTCTCGGCGGTACTGAATCTGGTGGGCGCGTTCATGTCCACCGCGGTGGCCGCGACGATCGCCAAGGGCCTCATCGACGCCAACATCGTGACGCTGGAACTCGTGTTCGCCGGCCTGGTCGGCGGCGTCGTCTGGAACCTGCTGACCTGGCTCCTCGGTATCCCCTCGAGTTCGTCGCACGCCTTGATTGGCGGCATCGTCGGCGCCACGATCGCCGCCGTCGGCGCGCACGGGGTGATCTGGAAGGGCGTGATCTCCAAGGCCATCATCCCGGCCGTCGTGTCGGCGATTTTGGCCATCGCGATCGGCGCGGTCGCCACCTGGCTGGTCTACCGGATCACCCGCGGCGTCCCGAAGGCGCGCACCGAAGCGGGCTTCCGGCGCGGCCAGATCGGCTCGGCGTCGCTCGTCTCGCTGGCACACGGCACCAACGACGCGCAGAAGACGATGGGCATCATCTTCCTGGCGCTGATCTCCTACGGCTCGGTCAGCAAGACCGCCACCATGCCGCCGCTGTGGGTCATCGTGAGCTGCGCGCTGGCGATGGCGACCGGCACCTACCTCGGCGGGTGGCGCATCATCCGCACCCTGGGCAAGGGCCTGGTCGAGATCCAGTCGCCGCAGGGCATGGCCGCCGAGTCCTCCTCGGCCGCGGTGATCCTGCTGTCGGCCCACTTCGGCTACGCGCTGTCGACCACTCAGGTGTGCACCGGCTCGGTGCTGGGCAGCGGGCTGGGCAAGCCCGGCGGCGAGGTCCGCTGGGGCGTCGCCGGCCGCATGGGGGTCGCCTGGCTGGTCACCCTCCCGCTGGCCGGGCTGGTCGGCGCCTTCACCTACGAGATCGTGCACCTGATCGGCGGCTACCCCGGCGCGATCGTCGGTTTCGCGCTGCTGGTCGCGGTCTCGGCCACCATCTACATCCGGTCGCGCAAGGTCAAGGTCGACCACCACAACGTCAACGCCGAATGGAAGGGCGATCTGACCAGCGGGCTGGACACGGCCGACGACCGGCGCCCGCCCACCCACACCGGGCCCCCGTTCGGCGACATGTCCACCCGGTACGACTCCGACGACCCGTCGCTGAAAGCGAACGCCTCATGAGCCACATCGGCGACTGGTTCAACTACCAGGCCAGCCTGAAGATTCTGCTCTTCGCCATGCTGGCCGGCGCCGCCCTGCCGGGGTTGTTCGCCCTCGGGATCCGGCTGCAGTCCGCGGGTGCCGGCGACATCAATCTGGACGGCGCCAGCAACGGCTCGGCCCCGAGGCGCAACCCGATGCTGACCGCACTGGCGTGGACCATCTACGCGCTGGTCATCGCGGTGATCGTACTGGCCTTGCTCTACATTGCCCGGGACTTCATCGCCCATCACACTGGCTATCCGCTACTCGGAGCGAAACCCAAGTAGCATCGTTCAATGCCCACCGAGTTGCCCACCGAGTTGGCGAACCGGACGCCGGGGAGAGCTGTATCCGCGTGAATGGATTTCTCAATTCCATCGTTTCGTGGCTCCGCGCGGGTTACCCCGACGGCGTGCCACCCACCGACACGTTCCCGGTGCTCGCGCTGCTGGCCCGCCGGTTGTCCAACGGCGAAGCCAAGGCCGTGGCTTGCGAGCTGGTTCGGCGCGGCGAGTTCGACGACGTCGACATCGGCGTGCTGATCACCCAGATCACCGACGAGCTGCCCTCGCCCGAGGACGTCGAGCGGGTGCGGGTGCGGTTGGCGGCCCAGGGCTGGCCGTTCGACGACGCCGACCAGGCCGGGGACCCCGCATAGCCGTACTGCGCGCGCTGCACGTCCCGCCGGGCTCGGCGGTCGGGACGCTGTTACCCGCCTTGGAAGGCGTGCTGGAGGGACGCGACCCCGCGCTGGTGGCCGTCGGTGACGACCGCGAGTCGGAAGTGCTGCGGGCGGGGCTGCGGGTCGGGGAGGCGATCGACGACGACGTCGCCTTGGTGGCGGCCACGTCGGGCACCACCGGCACCCCGAAGGGCGCCCTGCTGACCGCCGCCGCGCTGCGGGCCAGCGCCGCGGCCACCCACGACCGTCTCGGCGGGCCGGGCAGCTGGCTGCTCGCCTTGCCGCCACACCACATCGCCGGGGTGCAGGTGCTGGTCCGCAGCCTGCTCGCCGGAACGACGCCGGTCGAGGTGGACGTCTCCGCAGGATTTGATGTCGCCGAATTGCCCAGGGTCATCGGCGCTTTGGGCCCCGGCCGGAGATACACCTCGCTGGTCGCCGCGCAGCTGGCGAAGGCGCTCACCGACCCGGCGGCCGCGGCGGCCCTCGCCGAACTCGACGCCGTGCTGCTCGGCGGCGGGCCCGCCCCACAACCCGTCCTGGACGCCGCGGCCGCGGCCGGAATCACCGTGGTGCGCACCTACGGCATGAGCGAGACCGCCGGCGGGTGCGTGTACGACGGCGTCCCGCTCGCCGGGGTGCGGCTGAAGGTGGCCGACGGGCGCATCGTCATCGGCGGCGCGACGGTGGCCAAGGGCTACCGCAATCCCGTCGACCCGGACCCGTTCGCCGAGCCCGGCTGGTTCGCGACCGGCGACCTCGGCGCCCTCGACGGCGCGGGCGTGCTGACGGTCCTGGGCCGCGCCGACGACGCGATCAGCACCGGCGGGCTGACCGTGCTGCCGCAACCCGTCGAGGCGGCGCTGTGCCGCCACCCCGCCGTGAGCGAGTGCGCGGTGTTCGGGCTGCCCGACGAACGCCTGGGGCAACGGGTGGTCGCCGCGATCGTGCTGAAGGACGGCTGCGTGCCGCCGACCCTGGACGCGCTGCGCGCCCACGTGACACGCACCCTGGACGCCACCGCCGCGCCGCGCGAGGTGCACTTGGTCGACGCGCTGCCGCGCCGCGGCATCGGCAAGGTCGACCGCGCGGCGTTGGTGCGCCGCTTCGCCGGCGCGAGCGATCAATAGGCTGTGCGTCCGTGAGGCTCGCTCGACGGGAGGCAGTGCGGGACGCCGTCGCGGCCGTGGCCGGGGCGGCGCTGGTGGCGGCGGCGTTCCTGCTGCCGCGGATGAACCCGGGGGTGCGGCCGCGCCTCGACGTCGGGCGGGAACAGTTCGCCACCCACGCCGGCGCCGCGCCGATCTTCGGCGAATGGCTGATCCACGCCGGCTGGGGAACCGGCCCGGCCATCGCCCTGGCCGTCGCCGCCGTCGCGTGGGGACCGATTCTGGCGCAACGGCTTTCGTGGCGCGCGTTGACGCTGGGCAGCTGGGCGCTCGCCGGCGGGTGGGCGTTCGCGCTGGCGATGATCGACGGCTGGCAGCGCGGCTTCGCCGGCCGTTTGACCACCCGGGACGAATACCTGTCGCAAGTGCCGGGCATCACCGACATTCCAGCCACGCTGCGCACGTTCTCCAGCCGGATCGTGGATTACCAACCGCATTCGTGGACCACCCACGTGTCCGGGCATCCGCCCGGTGCGTTGCTGACGTTCGTCTGGCTGGACCGCATGGGTTTGCACGGCGGCGCCTGGGCCGGGCTGCTGTGCCTACTGGTCGGCTCCAGCGCCGCCGCCGCGGTGGTGATCGCCGTGCGCGCGCTGGCGGACGAGGCGACCGCGCGGCGGGCCGCCCCGTTCGTGGCGCTGGCGCCGACGGCGATCTGGGTGGCCGTCTCCGCCGACGGATACTTCGCCGGGGTGGCCGCGTGGGGTATCGCGCTGCTGGCCGTGGCGGTGCACCGCCCGGTCCGGTTCCCCGCCCTGACCGCCGCGGGCGCCGGGCTGCTGCTGGGCTGGGGCGTGTTCTGCAACTACGGCCTGATGCTGATGGGCCTGCCGGCGGCGGCGGTGTTGGCGTCCGCGGCGGACTGGAGGGCGATCCTGCGGGCGCTCGGCCCGGCGGCCCTGGCCGCGATCGGGGTGGCGGTGGCCTTCGCCGTCGCGGGGTTCTACTGGTTCGACGGCTATCACCTTGTGCAGCAACGCTATTGGCAGGGCATCGCCAAGGACCGACCCTTTCAGTATTGGAGCTGGGCCAACCTGGCGTGCGTGGTCTGCGCGATCGGCTTGGGCGGTGTCGCCGGCCTCGGGCGGGTGTTCGACGGGGACGCCATCCGTCGCCGCTCCGGGTTTCACCTGGTGCTGTTGGGCGTGCTGGCCGCGATCGTGTGCGCGGACCTGAGCATGCTCAGCAAGGCCGAGGTGGAGCGCATCTGGCTGCCGTTCACCATCTGGCTCACCGCGGCCGCCGCGCTGCTGCCCGTCCGGTCGCACCGGATCTGGCTGGCGCTCAACGCCGTCGGCGCCGTGGCGCTCAACACGATCATCTTGACGAACTGGTAGGGGCGGTCAGAGCCCGGCCGCGCGGGTGACCCGCGCGAAGCGGCTGTCGGGCCCGCAGGCCTCGCGCACCGCGGCGACGTCGTCGACGACGTCGACGTCCGCCAGCGTCTGCACCGTAGTGGCGTCAATACCGTTGTCGCGCAATGCCTTCAGCGTCATCTTCCCGGTGTCGGGCGCCGACATCGGAACGGTGCGCAGGCATTGGGCCATCGCCGGGGCGCCCACGCCCAGCACCCACCAACCGCCGTCGCGGGCCGGCCCGAGCACGGCCGGGACCTCGAGCAGCCGGCGCGCGCAGCCGGTCAACAACTCGGCGGTGACCTGGGGAGTGTCCATCCCGATCTGCAGCACCGGCAGGCCGTCCGACGACGCGTCGGCGTGCGCGTTGGCGAGCCTTGCGGCGAAATCGTCGCCGCGCTGGGCGATCACGGTGAAGGACGCCAGTCGTCGCCGGATGTCGGCGGCGCTCGCGGCGCGGTCCAGGTCGCCGGTGAGCGCGACAACCCGCGCCGCCACCGGCGCGGCGGCCACCGCGTCCAGCGTGTCGAGCAATGCGGCGGCGGCGATCTCGGCGGCCACCCGGTCCCCGACGCTCGCCGCGAGCCGCGTCTTGGCCCGGCCCGGCTCGGGCGCTTTGGCGACCACCAGCAGGGTCACCGGCAGGGCGGTCACGAGATCACCTTCCAGAAGTCGAGGATCGCGGTGATGCTGCCGCGCAGCGATCCGCTGACCTTCGACTTGCCGCCCGTGCGCGGGCCGTAGCTGACGTCGAGTTCGACGACGCGCCAGCCGGCGGCCGCGGCGCGCACCAAGAGTTCCAGCGGATAACCCGATCGGCGGTCGGCGACGCCCAGCCCCAACAGCGCCTCGCGCCGGGCGACCCGCATGGGCGCGACGTCGTGCACCGGCAGGCCATGGCGGGTGCGCAGCCGCCAGCTCATGACGACGGTGCCCACGCGGGCCACCCACGGCCAGTGCAGCCCGGGCACCGGCCGGCGCCGGCCGGTCACCAGGTCGGCGCCCTGCTCGAGCGCGGCGACCAGCCGTGGCAGGTCGCCGCCGTCCATCGAGCCGTCGGCGTCGATGACCGCCACGATCGGGGTCGTCGCGGCCACGACGCCCGCGTGCACGGCCGAGCCGTACCCGGCCCGCGGTTCGGTGACGACCCGGGCGCCGTGGCGCGCGGCGACCCCGGCGGTGTCGTCCGTGCTGTTGTTGTCGACCACCAGCGCCCGGTATCCGGCCGGGATGGCGGCCAGCACGGCCGGCAGCGACTCCTCCTCGTTGAGGCAGGGCAGGACCACCGTGACCAGGTCGCCGGTGTCAGGCACGCGTCAGAACCCGCGGCGGGGGCGGGGTTCCTGCGGGAACAGCGGCTGCTGCGAGTGCGTCGGCGGTGCGGTCTGCTGGGTGTGCGTCTGCACCGGCGGTTGGGTGGTTGCCTTGGTGCTCGGCGGCGCGTACGTGGTCGTCGGAGGCGAATACGTCGTCGTCGGGGGCGAATACGTCGTCGTCGGAGGCGAATACGTCGTCGTCGGGGGCGAGTACGTGGTGGTCGGGGGCGAGTAGGTGGTGGTGGGCGGTTCGTACGTCGTCGTCGGAGGCGAATACGTCGTCGTCGGAGGCGAATACGTGGTCGTCGGAGGCTGGGACGGCGTGGTGGTCGGCGGCGTGTAGGGCGTCGTCGGGTTATACGGCGGGTTGTAGGGCGGTTGCCACCCCGGGATCGGAATGGGAATCGGAATGGGAACCGGCACAATGGGATTCGGGCGCGGCGCCCAACCCGGATCGGGGTTGGGCACGACACCGGGGTTGCTCGGCGCCTCGGGAACCGGAGCGACCTGCGGGCCCCCTCCGGACGGGGGCGCCACGTGCTCGGGAGCCGGGACGGTGCCGCCCTGGAACCCGGCGTTGGGCGCCTCGGCCGGCGGCGGGGGCAGCGGCGCCTGCTGCTGGCTCGGCAGGATCGGCATGAACTTGCCCGGAGTGCCGTTCTGCACACCCACCACCGGCTGCCGGCTGGCGGTCGGTTCAACGGCGACGGCGATCGCGGTGGCCAGCGACGCCAATCCGATGACCGCGAAGGCGATCACGGCGTTGCCGATCACCAGCGATCGCCGCGACAGCTTGGTCGGCGCGGCCTCATCGACATCGGCGTCCTCGCCGAAGTCCTCGCCGAAGTCGTAGTCGTCGAATTCGGGGTCGTACTCGTCCATCTCGCCCGGATAGACCCCGCCCTCGTCGGCCATCGAATACGCAAGCTGCGGCTCCTCGGCGTCCGGCGCGGGCACGACCGTCGTCTCATCCCCGGTGAGGCCCGCCGCGGGGGCCATCGCGGTGGCATCCCCGACCGCGGGCGCCATCGCGGTGGCGTCACCGGTCAGGCCGACCGCCGGCGCCATGGCCGTCGCGTCCCCCGCGGACGCCGCCGCCGCGGCGATCGCGGCGCCGCGCGCGAGCGCGAACGTGGGGTCCTCGGCGACCTGCACCCGCATGGTGGACGCGTCGCGCAATTCGTCGGCGACGCGGTTGAGGTCGGGCGAGGCGCCCATCAGATACACCTCGCCCGGCGCATCGGGATGCGTGCCGAGGTTCGCCATCATCGTCTGGAACGCGGCGGTGGCGTCTGGGCCCGCGGCGCCGGTCAGCGG
This sequence comes from Mycobacterium sp. WUMAC-067, assembly GCF_020217485.1. GTDB lineage: Bacteria > Actinomycetota > Actinomycetes > Mycobacteriales > Mycobacteriaceae > Mycobacterium. The sequence continues at coordinate 19,671 of NZ_JAEKMI010000011.1, forward strand.
CTGGCTGGCCAACACGGTCGGCGGCGCGTCGGGATCGCCGGTGTCCCGGCCGACCACCGACAGGGTGGCAGTCGCGTCGTCCATCACCAGCGCGGCGCCGGGCCGCCCGGCCGCGCGCATCAGGGCGGCCACCGCCTGCGACTCGGAGAGCACCGCGACGTTGTGCACGCCGGAATCCTCCAGCGCCCGCCGCAACTGGTCGGCCCGGGGATCGTCGGACCAGCACAGCCGGGTGCCGACCAGCCGGTGGTTCTCGTCGGCCAACAAGCGATTGGTGCCGACCACGGTCTCGGTGAGCGTGTCGAGCGGATTGTCCGCGAGATCGATGACGGATTGGTCGATCACGTCGGTGCCCTGGGCGCCCGGCCCTAGGAGCGCCAAGCGGGCGACGGGACCGGTGACCGCGACCCCCAAAACCACGTCCATCCCGCTTCTCCTTCACCCTGGCCACCCCGCGGCCAGCAATGTCCCGGCATCATTACACTTGCGATACCGTCGGCAGTGTCAGTCATTCGGCGACAAGGTTCGCCTACTAGCGCAGCGTAACCAGCTTTTCGAATGACAGGACGGTCGCCGCGGAATCGCCTCCGCGCCGCGGCCGGTCCCCGCCACCGCCACGGCAGCCGAACGGAGAATATGTTCGCAAGCGAGCAGTGCAGGCGGCTCGGCAGGGTATTCCCCCGCCGGACACCGGCAACTGCGCCGAAAATGGTTGTCCTTGAATCCCGGGGGGCATGGTGAGCCAGAGCAGCGACGACACGCCAACCGGCCCCATCGGGGCCCGGGCCCAGCAGGCGCCCGCGCCCCGCATCATCCGCCCGCACGCCACGGGCGCCACGGCGCCCGCCGCCGGGGGGACGGGACGGCGCCGGGCCATCGTCAGCGACGCGACCGCGGCGGTGCTGCTGGTCGTCGCCGTGTTCCTGCCCTGGAATCTGTACTTCGGCGTCGGGATTCCCGACAGCAATCCGGCCCTGTTCGCGCTGCTGCTCGCCGTCACGGTGCTGGCCGTCGCCGCCCTCGCGGTGGCCGGGTCGTGGAGGTCGTCCGGCGCGCGGTCCGGCCCTGAGCGGCTTCGGTTGGCGCTCAACGTCCCCTATCTGCTGCTGGTGCTCGGATTCGTCGTGTTCGACGCGTACGAGACCGTGCGGTTCGGGGGCACGGTCACCGTGCCAGGTGGCGTGGGGCCGGGGGCGTGGGTCGGCGTCGCCGGCGCGTTGTTGAGTGCCCAAGCGGTGCCGGCGGTCCCGGCGGGTGACGAGTACACCGGTTGGCACCGGTCCGCCCGGATCATCGGCGCGGTGTCGATGCTCGCGGCGGTGCTCAGCTTCGGTTTCAACCTGTACTGGCGGGTGCGCTACGCGCTGCAAAGCACCAGCGGCGCGGCCGAATTCGGCAAGCAGAACGTCGCGGTGATCGCCACCGCGGTGGTGTACGGGGTGGTGGCGCTGGTCGCGGTCCTGGTCGCCTCGAGGTGGCTGCTGCAGCGCACCCGCGCGAGCCGGCTGACCACCGTCGCGCTCGGCGCGTCGACGTTAATCGCGGGGATTCTGGTGTGGATCCTGCCCGCCGGTCGCGACCTCGACGCGTTCCACGGCATCGCGCAGAACACCTCGACCGCCGGCGTCGGGTTCGAGGGCTACCTGGCGTGGGCCGCCGGCGCGGCCATCTTCGCGCCGCGGGCCCTGTTCGGTCAGCGAAACCCGTCGCCGACGGAGGAATCCGCGTGGCGCGCGGCGACCCGAAACGGCTTGCTGCTCATCGCCGTTTGGGCCGTGGGGTCGATCGCGATGCGGCTCACCGACCTCGTTGTCGGCATCGTCCTGAACTATCCGTTCTCCCGGTACGACAGCGTCGTGCTGGCCGTCTTCGATCTGGTGACCGCGGCCCTGGCGATCTGGCTGCGCCGCAGCCTGGCCAACCTCTCCGCGCGACTGGTCACGTCGCTGTGCGGGCTGGTCGTCGCCCTCAGCGTCGCCCGCGTGATCGTCGGCGTCGCGCTGGCGCCGCGGTTCGCGGAATCGCCCAATTCGCCTGCGCGGCACCCGGTCTACGGCAACGATCTCGCCCAGCAGATCACCAGCACCTTCGACGTGACGCTGTGCGGCCTGGCGCTGGGCATCCTGGCGGCCGCCGTCGTGGCCGGGCAACTGCGCGGGCGACGGCTGGCTCGCCGCGCCGCCCGCAGGCGCGCGGCCGACGCCAATGCGGCGGCACCGACGACCCGGGTGCGGGTGGGCCAGGCCGCCGCGCCGTCGGCCGCGGCCACTACCCGCATCCCCACCGGAGGCGCCGAGAGCGACCCGCCCACCGCGGAGATACCGCCGCTGGCCGGCTCACCCAGGATCTTTCGCGGCGACGACTCCGGCACGCGGCAGATACCGGTTCCGAAGCCGCAGATCTACCGCCCGCCGCAGGCGTAGCGGTTCAGCGCAGCGGCGCGAACGCGAATTCGCGTAACCCGTCGCGCGGTAGGACGGCCGCGCGAAACCCCAGCACCTCGGCGGCCCGGGACGGGTCGGCGACGATGTGGCGCACGTCGCCGCTGCGGTACTGGCCGGTGATCACCGGGGACAGCGAACCGCCCCGCGCCTCGCACAGCGCGGCGGCCACCTCCAAGATCGAAATGGGTTGCCCCGAGCAGACATTGGCCGCGAGAAAACCCTCGTCATGTTGCAGCGCCGCGACGTTGGCGGCGGCCACGTCATCGACGTGCACGAAGTCGCGCATCTGACCGCCGTCCTCGAAAACCCTTGGCGGATCGCCCTTTTCCAGCGATGACCGGAAGATCGCCGCCACGCCCGAATACGGGGTGTCGCGGGGCATGCCGGGGCCGTAGACGTTGTGGTAGCGCAGCGCCACCACCGAGCCGCCGGTGGCCTCCGACCAGGCCAGCGCGTAATGCTCCTGCGCGGTCTTGCTGGCCGCGTACAGGCTGCGCGGCCGCAGGCAGGCGTCTTCGCCGACGAGGCGCCAGGCCAGCTCCTCCCCGCCGGCCGGGCACCGGTGCTCGAAGGTCCCGGCGTCGAGGTCCGCGCGCCGCCGCGGCAGCGGCTCCACGCGTCCGTGCCGCTGGCAGTGATAACTCCCCTGCCCGTACACCACCATCGACGACGCCAGCACCAGGCGCCGCACCCCGGCGGCGAACATCTGCGCCAGCAACACCGTGGTGGCCAGATCGTTGTGGCCGCCGTAGGCGGGCGCGTCGGCGGCGTCCACCCCCGCGCCCACCATCGCCGCCTGATGACACACCACGTCCACGCCGTCCAGCAGCGGGGCCAGCGCGTCGGCGTCGCGCACGTCGACCCGGTGACATCCCTTCGGCGGCACCGGATTTGGGCCGTGCGCGGCGGGCAGCAGAATATCGACGGCGACGACGTCGTGGCCGGCGGCGCGCAGCGCGGCGCCCACCCGCGAGCCGATGAACCCGGCCGCGCCGGTCAACAGCACCCTCACGGCAGCTCGATGGGCAGCGTCACGCCGGTGTGCGGCAGGCAGTGCGTGCAGGTGCGGTCGGCGGCGACCCGGCCGATGGCCGCGCGCACCAGCGCCTTGAAGGGTCCGATGTTGCGTTCGAATTCGGCGAACACGTCGACGGTCCGCACGCCCTCCCCGGCGCTCACGCCGGCGTCCAGGTCTGTGACCAAAGCGATTGGCGCGTAACAGATTTCGAGCTCCCGGGCGAGCACCGCCTCCGGGTATCCGGTCATGTTCACCAGCGCGAACCCGGCCGAGGCGAACCACCGGCTTTCGGCGCGGGTGGAAAAGCGCGGCCCCTGGATCACCACCATGGTGCCGCCGTCGACCACGTCGGGGACCTCGGTGACCGCGGCGCGCAGCGTCGGGCAGTACGGATCGGCGAAGTCGACGTGGATGCCGCCGGAATCGAAATAGGTGTCGGCGCGGCCCCGGGTGCGATCGACCAGCTGATCGGGCACCACGATGGAGCCCGGGCCGAGTTCGGGTTTGAGGCTGCCGACCGCGCACGGCGCGAGCACCCGCCGCACGCCGAGTTTGCGCAGGGCCCACATGTTGGCCCGGTACGGCACGGTGTGCGCGGAGAACTCGTGCTTGGCGCCGTGACGGGGCAGGAACGCGACGTCGTGTCCCTCGACGGCGCCGACGGTGACCGGGGCGCTGGGCGCTCCGTAGGGGGTGTCGACCGTGACGTCCTCGGCGTCGGATCCGAAGAAGGTGTAGAAGCCGCTGCCGCCGATGACTCCGAGCATCCGACCATTGTGGGCCATGACGTCGGCGTGACCGCGGGTGCGGGGCGCGCGGCCGCGCGGCCCGCACCCTGGCAGGATGGCGTTGTGGCCAATCTCGGGCAGTGGGTTTCGGGTGCGCGGCCGCGGACGTTGCCCAACGCGGTGGCGCCGGTCGTCGCCGGCACCGGCGCCGCGGCCTGGTTGGGATCCGCGGTGTGGTGGAAGGCGCTGCTGGCGCTGGCCGTCGCGCTCGCACTGACCGTCGGCGTCAACTACGCCAACGACTACTCCGACGGCATCCGCGGCACCGATGACGACCGGGCCGGCCCGGTGCGCCTGGTCGGCTCGCGGCTCGCGGCCCCGCGCGCGGTGCTGGGCGCCGCCGTCGCGAGCCTGACAATCGGGGCGCTCGCCGGGTTAGCGCTGGCGCTGTGCAGCGCGCCGTGGCTGATCGCGGTCGGTGCGGCCTGCATCGCCGGGGCGTGGCTGTACACCGGCGGCTCGAAACCCTACGGCTACGCCGGTTTTGGCGAGGTCGCGGTGTTCCTGTTCTTCGGCCTGGTCGCCGTGCTCGGCACCCAGTACACGCAGGCGTTGCGGGTGGACTGGGTCGGTCTGCTGCTGGCGGTGTCGATCGGGGCGCTGTCGTCGTCGGTGCTGGTGGCCAACAACCTGCGCGACATCCCCACCGACGCGCGGTCGGGCAAGGTCACCCTCGCGGTGCGGTTGGGCGATGCCCGCACCCGCATCCTGTATCAGGCGCTGCTGGGCACCGCCGCAGTGCTGACCCTGGTGCTCGTGGTGGCCACGCCGTGGTGCGCCGTGGGGCTGGTGGCCACGCCCCTGGCCCTGCGCGCCACGGCCCCGGTGCGATCCGGCCGCGGCGGCCCGGAGCTGATCCCGGTGCTGCGCGATACCGGCCTGGCGATGGTGGTGTGGGCGATCGCGGTGGCGGCGGCGCTGGCTATGGGTACCTAGAGTGCGAGCAGACGTAAAGGCACCCGAAAACCGCGCTTTTGCGGTACTTTTGCGTCTGCCCCGGGGATAGCGAAGGACCGCAATGAAGCAGATTTCCGCGACCAGCGGGCCCACCAACATCGGCTTGCTCAGCGTCGGGTCATACCGCCCCGAACGCGTGGTGACAAACGACGAGCTCTGCGAAAACATCGACTCCTCCGACGAGTGGATCTATTCGCGCACCGGGATCAAGACGCGCCGGTTCGCCGCGCGCGACGAATCCGCCGCCTCGATGGCGACCGAGGCCGGGCGGGAGGCGATCGCCAAGGCGTCCCTCGAGGCGTCCGACATCGACTGCGTCATCGTGGCCACCAGCACCCATCTCCTGCAGACCCCCGCATGCGCCCCCGCGGTCGCGGCGGCGTTGGGCGCCACCGGGGTGCCCGCCTTCGACATCTCGGCGGGCTGCGCCGGGTTCGGGTACGCGCTGGGCGTCGCGGCCGACATGATCCGCGGTGGGACCGCCGCCAGGGTGCTGGTCCTGGGCTCGGAGAAGCTGTCCCCCACGATCGACATGCAAGACCGGAGCAACTGCTTCATCTTCGCCGACGGCGCGGCCGGCGTGGTGGTGGGCGAGACGCCCACGCAGGGCATCGGGCCGACCGTCTGGGGTAGTGACGGCAACCAGGCCAGCGCCATCCGCCAGGACATCGACTGGCTCGACTACCTGGAGAATCCCACCGGCCCGCGCCCCTTCCTCCGGCTCGAGGGCAGCGCGGTCTTCCGCTGGGCGGCTTTCGAGATGGGCAAGGTCGGCCAGCAGGCCATGGACGCGGCGGGGATCCGGCCCGACGAGATCGACGTCTTCGTGCCGCACCAGGCCAACAGCCGAATCAACGAGATTTTGGCCAAGAGCCTCGAGTTGCGGCCGGACGCGGTGATCGCCAACGACATCGAGCACACCGGCAACACCTCGGCGGCGTCCATCCCGTTGGCCATGGCCGAGGTGCTGGCGACCGGGGCCGCCAAGGCCGGCGACCTGGCCCTGCTGATCGGTTACGGCGCCGGCCTGAGCTATGCCGCCCAGGTCGTCCGGCTGCCCAACGGCTGACCCGTCACCCGTCGTCGCGCGGCTCGTCGGGCGTTGCGTCCCCGTGCAGCCGGGCCTGCAGCAGCTCGCGCTCCCGTCGGCGCCGTTCACCGGCGACCGCCAGCGCCGCGGTGGCGCGTCGGCGCAGCGGCCCGAACACCCAGATGCCCAACGGCATCGCGATGACCAGGGCGAACAGCGCCGCCACCACGAGGGGGAATTGCGTGATGCCCGCCAGCCGCGCGACGCCGTAGATCACGGCGGTGAGCACGACCGCCAGCAGCAACCGCGCCGCCATGTATGCCAAAACGGGGACGACGACGTGGTTCTCGGCGCTCTCGCCGCCGCCGTCGTTGCCCGGGCCCCCAGTGCTGTTGTCGCTACCTTCTTGTGACACAGCCAAAGCCTACGGCGCGGGTATATTCGCCCGAAGGAGGTGTTGTGTGCTCTACCTGCTGCTCGTCGTGATTTTGGGAACGCTGATCTACGTCGGATGGCGTGCGGCGCGGTCCCAGGCCAATCGACCGAAGACCCGCGTCATCGGGCCCGACGACGATCCGGATTTCCTGCGGCGGTTGGGCCACGGCGACAACAACCCGCGCTAGCTCAGATGGCGGCGGCCCGCTAGCCCAGGACGCCCGGGTTGCGCTGGTCGCCGGGGAAGCCGTCGGCGACGATCGCGGCCAGCTCGGTGAGCGCCTCGCGGGTCGGACGCCGCAACCGCTCCAGGTCGATCTCGGCGCCCTCCTCCAGGTGCGGGTCGAACGGCACCAGCTGGACCGCGCGGCAGCGCCGGGAGAAGTGGTCGATCACCTTGTTCATGTCGACCTTGCCGGGGCGCGGGCGCACCCCGTTGATCACCGCGATCGAATTGCGGACCAGGTCTTCGTGGCCGTGGGCGTCCAGCCAGTCCAGCGTGGCCGACGCGCTGCGCGCGCCGTCGATGGAGGCCGAGCTGACCACGACCAGGGCGTCGGCCTTGTCCAGCACCGACTTCATCACCGAGTGCAACAGGCCGGGGCCGCAGTCGGTGAGCACCAGGCCGTAGAACCGTTCCAGGATGTCCAGGATCCGCGCGTAGTCCTCGGCGCTGAACGCCTCCGAGATGGCGGGGTCCGTCTCCGACGCGAGCACCTCCAGACCGCTGGGCCCCTTCGAGGTGTAGCGGCGCACGTCGCTGTAGCGCTCGATGGTTCCGGCGTCGTGCAGCAGCTGACGCACGGTCGCGGCCGTCTCCAGCGGGATCTTCTGGCTCAGCGTGCCGCGGTCGGGGTTGGCGTCCACGGCCACCACCCGGTCACCGCGGATGGAGGCGAAGGTGGCGCCCAGCGTCGCGGCGATCGTTGTCTTGCCGACGCCGCCCTTCAGCGACAGGAACGCCACCCGATACGAGCCCCGCAACGGCCGGTTCACCTGGGCGACCAGGTTGTTGTAGCGGCTGGCGCGGGGGCTTTCGCCCAGGTTGATCAGCCCGCCGGAGGCCTTGTACAGCAGCAGGCGCCACCCGTCGGACGGCGGCGGCTGGACGGGCCGCAGCAGCATGCCGGTGGACAGCTCCGGGTACGGCGTGTGCGGGAGGTGCTCGGGGCGCTGCGGCGCCCCCTGCATCTGGGTGGGCGGAGCGTCGGGCCCGGCGTAATAGGCGCCGTAGGCCGTCGGGTCGACGCGCGGGATGCCGGTGACCGGGGTGGAGTCCCACGGCGGCATGGCGCCGGGCCGGGGCGCCGTCGGCGGGGCCGCCTCCTGGTGGTGCTCGGGGCCGGGGACGCGGCGTTCGGTGCGGAATCCGGTGAAGGCGCGAGTCGGGGCGTCGGCACCCGGGCCGCCCGACTCCGACGGCGGTTGGGCCGCGTCCTGCTTGCCGGCCGCCGGTGACGTCTGTGGGGGAATTTGCGTGGTTGGTTGGTCGGGCGCCCCCACGCCCGCCGTTGGATGCTCGGACACTGCATTCCCCCTTGTTGTGCGCTTGGTTGTGCGCTATTCCGTTGTGTGCGCTGGTCGGGGCGCCTGTTCGGCTAGTTCGGTCTCACCCCACGCCCGCATAAGAATGCAGGCCGACAGTCACCAGATTAACGAAGAACAAATTGAAGACCATCGCCACGAACCCCGCGACGTTGATCCAGGCGGCCTTGCGGTCCCGCCACCCGGCGGTCGACCTGGCGTGCAGGTAGGCGGCGTAAATCACCCACGCGACGAAGGACACGGTCTCTTTGGGGTCCCAGCCCCAATACCTGCCCCAGGCTTCCTCGGCCCAGATGGCCCCGAAGATGACACCGAAGCCGAACACCGGGAACGCGAAGATCGTGGTGCGGTAGGCGATGCGGTCCAGGGTTTCCGCGTCCGGGAAGCGCCGCACCAGCCGGGCCGGAGCGCTGTCGGTGTCGGGATCACCGAGCCGCGAGGTGCGCAGCAGGAACAGGATGCTGGCGATCCCGGCGACCAGGAACACGCCGGATCCCAGGCTGACCACCGACACGTGGATGGGCAGCCAGTAGGACTGCAGCGCGGGCATCACCGGCGCGGCGTTGGTGTAGAGCCAGCGTCCGGACACCGTGAGCAGGATCAGCACCGGCAGCAGCAGAAAGACCCACAGCGGGCGGTATTGGGGGCGGCGTAGCACGACCGCCCCGGCGATCAACCCGCACAGGCAGGTCAGGTTGATGAATTCGTACATGTTGCCCCACGGCACCCGCACCGTGGCCAGGCCGCGCAGCACCAGGCAGGCCAGCAGCAGGCCGGTGCCCAGGTACACCACGGACAACCCGGCGCGCCCGACGCGCTCGTCGAGCGGGCGCTGGGTGGTCTGTTCGACCACGCCGGGGGTGGCGGAGTCGGCGCTGACCGCGCCGGCCAGCACCCGGTCGCGCTGGTCGGCTCGGCGCCCGCCGGCGTACGCCAGCTCGAAGGCCAGCAGCAGCAGCGCGATGACGAGCGCGACGACGGCCGACGTGAACGCCCAGTCGGAGTAGCGCGCCAGCTCGATGTTGACGTGCAGCGTGTTCATGTGACGTCCACCTGAGAACTCCTTTGGGACGCGGGGGGCGTCTCGGCGCGGCCGGCCTCCAGTCCGTCCAGCAACCGCTCGGTCAATCGCTCGAACTCGTCGCCCCACCCGGAGTTGTCGGTGCGCGCCAGCCCGCCCAGCTCGACGTTCACCGTACCGGGTGCCCCGCCGGCGTCGGGCGTCAGACGGACCCACACCCGGCGGCGGCGCACCAGCAGCGACACCAGCAGGCCGCCCATCATGGTGATCGCGAAGACGAGCACCCAGGTCTGGCCCGGGTCGTGGGAAACCTGGAGGTTGACGAACGGGACGGCGCCGACGAAGCGGATCTCGGTGCCCGCCGCCGGCCCCTGGTCGATCCGGACCGCCTGGCCCGCGCGCAGGTTGACCCGCTTCTCCTTGGTCAGCCGGCCCTGCTCGATCAGCCGGGGATCCAGGGTGAACAGCGACTGGGGGCGTCCGGTGTCCAGGCCGGTGTCGCCGCGGTAGATGTCGACGGCCACCGCGGGCGCGTTCAGGGCCGGGAACCGCGACGACAACAGCGTGCCGTCCAGCTGTTCGGTCGGCGCCAGCAGCCCCTGGATGGCGATCTGGTGCTGGCGGCGCTCGGTCGCGTTGGGGTAGGTGCCGGCCGGCGGATCGATGCGCGCCACGCCCGAGGAGAGCAGGGTCTGCGGATTGTCGGGCCGCCACTGCACGGTCGACGTGCGGACCTGCCCGTCCGGGAACGTGACGCTGAAGGTGGGCGCGTAGCCGTGCCCCTGCAGGTACACGCGGTCACCGCCGAGCCGCAGCGGATGGTTGACCTCCAGCCGGTAATGCCGCCAGCTGTTGGCGAACAGGTCGGTGCCGGACTGGTAGGCGATGTTCGCGGCGAACGACGTGGCCTGCCCCGACGGCAGGTAGTGCGCGACGAAGTCGTCGACGCGGATGCACAGCGGGTGCAGCGAGGTGCCGTCGACGGTGTTGCCGGCCCGGAACGAGTCGAACGCGGCCGGCGAGGCGGAACAGAAGCCGGGGCCGGCGTCGGCGATGACGATCACGTTGCCCTCGTAGCCGAACAGCTTGCCGACGGCCACCGCGACCAGCAGGCCCAGCAGCGAGAAGTGGAAGACGATGTTGCCGAATTCGCGGAGGTAGCCCTTTTCCGCCGACACCTCCACGACGTCCGACGCCGCGCCGTCTTCGTGGCGGATGGCGGTGCGCCAGCCGCGCAGCCGTCCGGCGATCGCGTTCGCCAGGGTATTGAGCTCCTCGGCGCCGGCCTGGATCCGGCGGCTGGCGTGCTTGGGCAGCCGGGCCAGGTTGCGCGGGGCGGCGACGGGGGTGGACCGCAGGCTGCGGGCGTGCTCGACCATCCGCGGGGTGAGGCAGCCGACCAGGGACACGAACAGCAGCACATAAATGGCGGTGAACCAGAAGCTGGAGAACACGCTGAAGGCCTGCAACCGGTCCAGCCAGGGCCCGATCACCGGGTGCGCCTTCAGGTAGTCGTCGACCTTGCCGGCGTTGAGGCTGCGCTGCGGCAACAGCGCGCCGGGGATCGCGCCGAGCGCGAGCAGGAACAGCAGCACCAGCGCGGTGCCCATCGAGGTCAGCGCGCGCCACGTGTTGCGCGCTTTCTGCGCGAGCAGCTCTACGGGCGCGCTCAAATCGGGAGCCTCACGTCGGACACGAACGCGTCGCGCAGCCAGGAGACGAAGTCGTTCCACACCCCGGTGATCAGCAGGGCGCCGACCGTGATCAGCAGCATGCCACCGAACACCTGGATGGCCCGGGTGTGGCGGCGCAGCCAGCCCAGGCCCGCCACCGCACCGGCCGAGCCGAATGCCAACAGCACGAACGGGATTCCCAGGCCCAGGCAGTACGCGATCACCAGCACGATGCCGCGCGCCACGCTGGCGCCGTCGGTGGCCGAGGCGACGGTGATCACGCCGGCCAGCGTCGGCCCCAGGCACGGTGTCCAGCCCAACGCGAAGACCGCGCCCAGCACCGGGGCCCCGGCGACCGTGGTCAGCTGCCGCGGGCTGAACCGGGCCTGGCGTTGCAGGGCCGGGATGAGCCCGACGAACACCAGCCCCATCACGATGGTCAGCACGCCGCCGGCCCGCTGCAGCAGCAGCTGGTTGGTGATCAGCGTGGTCGTCATGCCGAGGACGGCGACGGTGCCGAGGGTGAACACCGTGGTGAACCCGGCGACGAACAGCGCCGCCGACCCGGCGACCCGCCACCGCGCCCCCGGCGGGGGTTTGAGCGCCCCCGGGGGCGGCTGTTCGTCCACGCCGACGACCGCGGCCAGATACGACAGGTAGCCGGGCACCAGCGGCACCACGCACGGCGACGCGAACGACACCAGCCCGGCCAGCAGGCACGCGCCGAGCGCCACCAAAAGCGGCCCGGCGGCGGCGAGCTGGGTGAAGCCGGTCATTCGCGGGCCATCCGCTGCACCACGGGTTGTAGGTCGGACGCCAGCATCTCGCGCAAGAAGACCGCCGCGACGCGGTGCTGGCGGTCCAGGACCAGCGTGGACGGGATCACGGTGGTGGGGTATCTGCCGCCGAACGCGATCAGGGTGCGCATGGCCGGGTCGTAGATCGACGGGAACGTGACCTGGCGGTCGTTGACGAAGTCCAGCGGCGCCTGCCGGTTGTTGTCGCGGACGTCGATGCCCAGAAACGACACCCCGGCGCCGCGGGTGGCGTCATACACCTGCTGGAGCTGGGTGACCTCGGCGCGGCACGGTCCGCACCACTGCCCCCAGATGTTGATGACCACGACCCGGCCGGCGAAGATCGGATCGTCCAGCGACATGGTGTGCGCGGGGTCGGCCAGGTCGGGGCCCGACAGCGGGCCGGGGCGGCCGCGGCTGGACGGCGGGTCGTAGTAGATGTCGGTCTTGCCGCCGGGCGAGACGAATTCGAAGGTGCCGCCCTGGGCGACCGCGTCGTGGCCGGAGGAACAGCCGGCGAGCAGGCCGGAAACCAGGGCCGCCAGCGCGGCCCCGGTCATCGCCAGCCCTCGTATGTTCAAGGGGCCGCCGGCTCGGAGTACTCGACGCCGGCCAGCCGGTCGCCGTCGTAGACCAGGGTGGTCACCGACGCGAGGCCGCATTGCCGCCGCCGCGGGTCGTGCCACAGCCGCTGACCGGTCAGGTGCAGGCGCAGCGTCCACACCGGCAGCTGGTGGCTGACGCACACCACCTCGTGGCCGGTGCCGCGGGCGCGGGCCTTGTCCACCGCCGTCTCCATGCGGGCCGCGATCTCGGTGTAGGGCTCGCCCCAGGACGGCCGGAACGGGTTGCGCAGCTGCCACCACACCCGCGGGTCGCGCCAGGCGCCGTCGCCGGGGCTGACGCGGCGGCCCTGGAAGAAGTTGGCGGACTCGATCAGGTCGGGGTCGCTGTCGACGGGAAGGCCGTGCTCGGCGGCGATGGGCGCGGCCGTTTCCTGGGCGCGCTGCAGGGGCGAGGCGATCACCGCGACGATGTCGCGGTGAGCGAGCGCGTCGGCCACCGCGGCGGCCTGCGCCCGGCCCGCGTCGGACAGGTGAAACCCGGGCAGGCGCCCGTAGAGGATGCCGCTCGGGTTGTACACCTCGCCGTGCCGCACGACGTGCACCCGGGTTTGCTCGGCCATCAGGATTTCCCCTCCTCGGCTTCGGCGGCGGCCCGCGCCGCGGCCGGCAGGGCCCCGGCGATCCGGTCGAAGGCGCCGTCGTCCAGCGCGGTCGAGACGAACCACGCCTCGAAGGCGCTGCACGGCGGGTAGACGCCCGCGTCCAGCAGCGAGTGAAAGAACGGTGGATAACGCCAGGTCTGGCTGGCCCGCGCGGACGCGAAGTCCGTGATCGGCGTGTCCGAGAAGAACACGCTGAGCATGTTGCCGGCCCGCGGAATCTGGTGCGCCACACCGGCATTCGTCAACGCCTCGGAGAACAGCCCGGCCAGGCGGTCGGCGTTGGCGTCCAGCGTCGCGTAGGCGGCGGCGTCGGCGTTGCGCAGCGTCGCCAGCCCGGCGGCCATCGCGACCGGGTTTCCCGACAGGGTGCCGGCCTGATAGACCGGGCCCAGCGGCGCCAGCCGCTCCATCACCTCGGCCCGCCCACCGAAGGCGGCGGCCGGCAACCCGCCGCTCATCACCTTGCCGAAGGTGAACAGGTCGGCATCGACGGGATCGATTCCGTACCAACCACTTCGGCTGACCCGGAAGCCCGTCATCACCTCGTCGATGATCAGCAGCGCCCGGTGTTCGGCGGTGATCGTCCGCAGCGCCGCGTTGTAGCCGGCCGCGGGGGGAACCACCCCCATGTTGCCGGGGCTGGCTTCGGTGATCACGGCGGCGATCTGGTCACCGAACCGGGCGAAGGTCTGGTGTACGGCGTCGATGTCGTTGTAGGGCAACACGATGGTGTCGGCCGCCGTCGCCCCGGTGACGCCCGGTGAGGACGGCAGCCCCAGCGTGGCCACCCCGGAGCCGGCGTCGGCGAGCAGCGCGTCGACATGGCCGTGGTAGCAGCCGGAGAACTTGATGACCTTGGCCCGGCCGGTGAAGCCGCGGGCCAGCCGCACCGCGCTCATGGTGGCCTCGGTGCCGGAGTTGACCAGCCGGATCCGCTCGACCGGGGCCACCCGCGCGATCATCTCGGCGGCCAGTTCGCTCTCGGCCGGGGTGGGCGCCCCGAACGACAGGCCCGAGGCGGCGGCCTTGGCGACGGCGTCGACCACGGCGGGGTGGGCGTGGCCCAGGATCATCGGGCCCCACGAGCAGACCAGGTCCACGTAGCGGTTGCCGTCGGCGTCGGTCAGCCAGCACCCGCCAGCCTGGGTAATGAACGGCGGTGTCCCGCCGACCGCCGTGAACGCCCGCACGGGAGAGTTGACGCCGCCGGGGATGACGGCGCAGGCGTCCTCGAACAGCCGCGCCGACACCGCCGTGGCCCGGGGGCTTCCGGTGGCGTGCGCGGTCGCCCGATCACTGCTTCCCATGACGACCAGTGTCCCAGCCTTCGCGGGCCGTCCAACTACAGGGTGTAGCAGGACGGGAACTCTCGGGGTTGTCCTGGCCCCAGGCGTGCGAGTTGGATGGGAGGATGCAGCTCCCCCAAGGACTTGCCCGGTTCAACCGTCATGTCACCAACCCGATTCAGCGGATGTGGGCCGGTTGGCTCCCGTCCTTCGGCATCGTCGAGCATGTCGGGCGGCGCTCGGGCAAGCCGTACCGCACACCCGTGAACGTCTTCCGCACCGAGGTCGACGGCAAACCCGGGGTGGCGATCCTGCTGACATATGGCCCCGACCGGGATTGGCTGAAGAATCTGTCCGCGGCGGGCGGCGGCCGGCTGCGCAGCCGGCGCAAAACCATCGGCATCGCCGATCCGCGGGTGGTCTCCAAGGCCGAGGCGGCGGCCCACCTCACGCCCGCAGCGCGACGGGTCTTCGCCAGGCTGCCGTTCGAGCAGGCGGTATTGCTCACCCGGACGTCCTGACCGCCGGGTGATGCGGATCGCGGCGATCGTCGAGCGGGCGGTCGGCCTCGACAGCGGGCGGCGCGGCGGGCCCGCCAACGCGATGGTCAACTTCTCGCACCACACCGTCTCCTTGGTCGCGGTGATCACCGACGTGATCCGGCGCGGGCGACCCGTGGCGGGCGTGGCTTTCAACTCGATCGGACGGTTTGCGCAGAGCGGGATCCTGCGCGACCGGATGTTCCCGCGGGTGCTGGCCGCGCCCCCCGACGCGCTGCTGGATGCGTCCGGGTTCCTCGACCCGGCCGCGGTCGTGGCGTGCGCGCTGACCGACGAGAAACCCGGCGGTCACGGGGACCGGGCGGCCGCGGCGGGCGCGCTGGAACTGGCGTGCTGGGACCTCAACGCCAAACTGCGCGACGAGCCCGCCTGCGTGACCATCGCCCGCCACGCCGGGCGGGACCCCGCGCCGGACGTGCCGGTGTATGCCGCCGGCGGCTACTACTACGCCGAGGGCGGCGTCGACCAGCTGCGCCGCGAAATGCGCGGGTACCTCGACCTCGGCTATGACGCGGTCAAGATGAAGATCGGCGGCGCCCCGCTGGGCGAGGACCTGGCGCGGATCGAGGCGGTCGTCGACACCGTCGGCGACGGCGGACGGGTCGCGGTCGACGCGAACGGCCGCTTCGACCGGCAGGAGGCCACCCGCTGGGCGGCCGCGTTGGCCCCCTACGGCCTGCGCTGGTACGAGGAGCCGGGCGATCCGTTGGATTACGCGCTGCACCACGCGGTGACGGACTGCTACGACGGCGCGGTGGCCACCGGCGAAAACCTGTTCTCGGTGCCGGACGTGACAAATCTGGTGCGCTACGGGGGCATGCGGCCGAATCGTGATGTCTTCCAGATGGATCCGGGCCTGAGCTACGGGCTGGGCGAGTACCTGCGGATGCTCGACGTCCTGGAAGCCCATGGTTTCGATCGCCGCTTCGCGTTTCCGCACGGCGGGCACCTGATCAACCTGCACGTCGCCGCCGGGCTCAGCCTGGGCGGGTGTGAGGCTTACCCGGGAGTGTTCGCGCCGTTCGGCGGCTATTCGGAGGCCTGCGTGATTTCGGGGGGCCGGATCGCGCCGACGGACGCGGCCGGGTTCGGGCTCGAGGAGAAGGCGGGCCTGGCCGAACTGATCGCGGAGCTGACCGGAGGGTGCGGATGAAGATCGCGGTAATCGGTTGCGGGGCAATGGGTTCCATTTATGCCGCCAGGCTGGCGACCGCGGGTAACGACGTGCTGGCCATCGACCGCCACGAGCCCAGCATCGAACGGATCAGCCGCGACGGCCTGCGGGTCACCGGCCCGGGCTACGACCGGGTGGTGCCGCTGCGGGCGAGCACCACCGCGCCCGACGAGCCGATGGATCTGGTCGTGCTGGCGGTCAAGGCGGCCGACGTGACCGTCGGTGCGCGGCAAGCCCTTCCGATGCTGGGCCCGGCCACGCCGGTGCTGACCATCCAGAACGGATTGGGGTCGGCGGAGACGGTCGCGGGCATCGTCGGCGCCGAGCGGGTCGCCGTCGGGATCGCCAGCGGGTTCGGGGCGTCCCGGGTGGCCCCCGGCCACGTGCATCACAACGCCATGAAAGCCATGCGCTTCGGCGCCTACTCGTCACTGCCACACACGACGGTCGAAGCGATCGCGCGGGCCTGGACCGACGCCGGATTCGACGCCGCCGCGGTCACCGACATCGCCGCCATGCAGTGGGAGAAGCTCATCTGCAACGCCGCCTACAGCGCGCCGTGCGCGCTGACCGGCATGACCGTCGGCCAGGTGATGGACGACCCGGAGATGGGTCCGGTCAGCCAGGCCGCCGCGACCGAAGCGTGGACCGTCGCCCGCGCGTCCGGCATCGCGGTCGCCGTCACCGACCCCGTCGCCCACGCTCGCGCCTTCGGCGCGCAGATGCCCGACGCCAAACCGTCGGCGCTGCTGGACCACGAGGCCCGCCGCGTCAGCGAGATCGACGTCATCAACGGCGCGGTGCCACGCCAAGGCGCCCGCGTCGGCGTGTCGGCGCCGGTGAACGCGACGCTGACCGCCCTGATCAAGTCGATCGAACGGCGGTGGGGCTGACCGGCCTCCGCTAGAACGGGCCAGGGCGGGTATACGGCACCGGCATGCGCCGCGATGAGAGGAAGCCGCCGATGACCGACACCATCACCGACTCGGGCCGCGAGCAGCGTCTGACCGAGCGCGTCGAACAGCTGTACGCCAACGACCCGCAGTTTCGGGCCGCCGCGCCCTCGCCGGAAGTGACCGAAGCCGCGCACCGCGCGGGACTGCGGCTGGCCGAGGTCGTCGACATCTACCTGAGCGGCTATGCCGACCGGCCCGCGCTCGGCCAGCGCGCCTGCGAGGTGGTGCGCGATCCGGCGACCGGGCGCGCGGCGACGACCCTGCTGTCCGGATTCGAGACCATCACCTACCGCGAGCTGGGTGACCGGGTCGCGGCGCTGGCCGCCGCGTGGCACTCCAGCCTGCCCGGCGGCTTGCGCCCGGGCGACTTCGTCGGCGTGTTGGGCTTCACCAGCATTGACTACGTCGTGCACTACCTGGCGTGCATCCGGCTGGGCGCGGTGTTCGTGCCGCTGCAGACCAGTTCGACGGCGGCCCAGCTCGCCCCGATCGTCGCCGAGACCGCGCCACGCATCCTGGCCGTCAGCGTCGAGTCCCTGGGCACCGCAGTCGATGTCGTGCTCGAGGCACCGTCGGTCCAGCGGCTGGTGGTGTTCGATTACACCAGCGACGACGACGAACAGCGGGACCGCTACGACGACGCCCGCGCGCGCCTGCGCGAGGCCGGGCACCGCGCCGAGGTGGTGTCGCTTTCCGCCGAGCTCTCGTCGGGTCGCAGCCTCCCGGCACCTGAGGCGTCCGTTCCGAGCGAGGGCGAAAACCCGCTGGCCACACTGATTTACACCTCCGGCAGCACCGGCACCCCGAAAGGGGCGATGTACACCGTCGACATGATGACCCGGATCTGGCAGCGTCCGCACAGCCCCTCGGTGGATATCGGCCGGGTGGTACCGGCCATCCACCTGCAATACATGCCGCTGTCGCACGTGTACGGGCTGGAGTGGCTGATCGCCACCCTGTCCTCCGGCGGCATCGGCTACTTCGCCGCCAAAAGCGACATGTCCACCCTGTTCGATGACATCGGCTTGGTGCGGCCCACCGCCTTGAACCTCGTGCCCCGGGTGTGCGACATGTTCTTTCGCCGCTACCGCAAAGAGCTCGACCAACGAGCCGGCGACGACCTCACCGCCGAACAGCGCGACGACGAGGTGAAAGCCGAACTGCGGCAAGACTTCATCGGGGGGCGGGTCGTTTCGGCGATGTGCGGCAGCGCGCCGCTGTCCAAGCAGATGCACGCCTTCATGGAGTCGCTGCTCGACGTCACGGTGGCCGACGGCTACGGCGCCACCGAGACCGGCGGCGGCATCATGCGCAGCGGCAGGATCAGGCGCCCACCGGTGACGGACTACAAACTCGTCGACGTCCCCGAGCTGGGCTACCTCACCACCGACAAGCCGTACCCGCGCGGCGAGCTACATCTGAAGGCCAGCAACGTGATTCCGGGGTATTTCAAGCACCCGGAGCTCTCGGAGCAGATCTTCGACGACGAGGGGTTCTACAAGACCGGCGACATCATGGCCGAGCTGGGACCCGACCACCTGATGTATCTGGACCGCAGCAACAACGTCATCAAACTCTCGCAGGGCGAGTTCGTCGCCGTCTCCCAGTTGGAGGCCACCTTCTCGACCAGCCCCTACATCCGGCAGATTTTCCTGTACGGCAGCAGCGAGCAACCGTTCCTGCTCGCGGTGATCGTGCCGAACGCCGACGCCATCGGCGGCGGGGATGCGCACGCGCTGATCGCGGACTCGCTGCAACAGATCGCCGCCGACGCCCACCTGCACCCGTATGAGATTCCGCGCGACTTCCTGCTGGAGTCCGAGCGTTTCACCCGGGACAACGGCCTGCTGTCCGGGGTGGGAAAGCTGCTGCGTCCGGCCCTCAAGGCCCGTTACGGTGAGCGTCTCGACGCCATGTACGACGAGATCGAGGCCAGCCACGGCAACCAGCTCGACGAGCTGCGCTCCGCGAGCCGCGACCTGCCCACCATCGACACGGTGCGGCGGGCGGCCGCCGCAACCCTGGGCCTGCCGGCGGACGCCGCGCTGCGCGGCGATGCGAAGTTCATTGAACTGGGCGGAGATTCGCTGTCCGCGTTCTCCTTCGCCACGCTGCTGTCGGAGATCTTCCACATCGACGTGCCCGTGCAGACCATCGTCAGCCCGACGGCGACCCTGGCCACCGTCGCGAACTACGTCGACGGCGAACGGACGTCGGAATCGACACGGCCGACCTTCGCCTCGGTGCACGGCCGCGGTGCCACCGTGGCCCGCGCCGCGGACCTGACGCTGGACAAGTTCATCGACGACGACACGTTGGCCGCCGCACCGCGCCTTCCGGCGCCGGCCGGCGCCGTCAACACCGTGCTGCTGACCGGGGCCAACGGCTACCTCGGGCGCTTCCTGTGCCTGGATTGGCTCGAGCGCCTGGCGCAGACGGGGGGAACGGTGATCTGTCTGGCCCGTGGGGCGGACCGGACGGCCGGGCGTCAGCGCATCGAGGCGGCGATCGACAGCGGCGACGCCGAATTGTCGCAGCGTTTCCGGCAATTGGCCGACCAGCATCTGCAGGTGCTCGTCGGTGACGTGGGCGCGGGCAACCTCGGGCTGGACATCCGCACCTACGAGCGCCTCGCGCAATCGGTGGACCTCGTCGTGCATTCGGCCGCCCTGGTCAACCATGTGCTGCCCTACAGCCAGCTGTTCGGCCCGAACGTGGTGGGCACCGCCGAGATCGTCAAGCTGGCAATCAGCAAGCGGCTCAAGCCGATCAATTACATCTCCACCGTCGCGGTGACGACCCTGCCGGATGGCAGCTTCATCGGCGAGGATGCCGACGTGCGTTCGGCCAGCCCGTCGCGGTCCCTCGACGAGTCGTATGCCAGCGGGTACGCGACCAGCAAGTGGGCGGGCGAGGTGCTGCTGCGCGAGGCCCACGACTTGTGCGGGGTGCCGGTGGCGGTCTTCCGTTCCGACATGATCCTGGCGCACAGCCACTTCGCCGGTCAGCTGAACGTGCCGGACATGTTCACCCGTCTGATCTTGAGCCTGGTGGCCACCGGGATCGCGCCGCGCTCCTTCTATCAGCTTGACGCGTCCGGCAACCCGCAGCGCGCCCATTACGACGGGCTGCCGGCCGATTTCACCGCGGAGGCCATCACCACGCTGGGCGCGAGCGCCCGCCAGGGCTACCACACCTACAACGTGCTCAACACCCATGACGACGGCGTCTCGTTGGACACCTTCGTGGACTGGCTCATCGCCGACGGGCACAAGATCGAACGGGTCGACGACTACGACGAGTGGCTGGCCAGATTCACCGCGGCGATGAAGTCGCTTCCGGACAACCAACGGAAGAGTTCCCTGCTGCCGCTGATGAACGCCTACGCCAAGCCGGGCCAGCCGACTCACGGCACCGGCATGCCCGCCGAAAAGTTCCGTGCGGCAGTGCAATCCGCGGGCATCGGCGCCACCCGCGACGTTCCGCACGTGACGGAGGCGTTGATCGACAAATACGTCACCGACCTGCAGCGCCTGGGTCTGCTGCGCACCCGCGCCGGAGCGCACGCCGGATGAGGGATCGCCCGCCGGTGTGTGCTCAGTCGCCGGAAGCGACACCGGCGCGGCCGCGCAGCCGGGCGACGAAGTAGAACGCGACCACCACCGCCCAGGACAGCAGGCTGAGCCATAGCTGACTGCGCGCCGCGCGATCGAACGCCATCTGCACCAGCACCGCGGTGATTCCGGTCAGGGTGAGGATCGACAGCACCGGGAAGAACCACATCTTCACCGTCAGTTTTTCGACAGGCGTGCGGCGGCGCAGGACGATCTGCGACAGCGCGATCAGCCAGTAGACGAACAAGATGACGGCGCCAGATGAGTTGAGCAGGAACAGGAATACCGTGTGCGGCGCGACCCACGCCATGAGGACGCACCCGAAACCGACGGCCGACGAGCACAGGATCGCGAGATCGGGAACGCCGCGCCCGCTCAGCTTGACCAACCGCATCGGCGCCTCGCCCCGCTCGGCGAGCACGAACAGCATGCGCGACGCCGTGTAAAGCCCGGAGTTCAAGCACGACAGCACCGCGGTGAGCACGACCGCGTTCATCACCTGATCCGCTCCGGGCAGGCCCATGTGCTTGAGCGCGGCCACGTACGGCGAGGCGCCGCGCTGCACGGAGTCCCACGGCAGGATCACGACAAGCAGAAAGACCGAGCCGACGAAGAAGATGCCGATGCGCGCCACGACCGACCTGGTCGCCTTTTGGACCGCGAGCTCGGGGTCGCGGCTTTCCGCCGCGGCGACGGTGACGATCTCGGCTCCCACCATGGAGAAGATCACCACCACGATGGCGGCGAACACCGCGCCCACACCGTGCGGAAAGAATCCGCCGTGTGCATGCAGGTTGGCCAGGCCCCCGTGATGGCCCGGCATCAACCCCAGGACATACGCCGCTCCGGTGGCGAGGAAGACCGCGATCGCCGCGACTTTGATTCCGGCGAACCAGAATTCGAACTCCCCGAAGGACGAGACCGAGAACAGGTTGGTCGCGGTCATCAACACCATCAGGCCCAGCGACAGCACCCACAGGGGCGCGTGAAACCAGTAGGTGAGGACCCTTCCGCCGGCGACCGCCTCGAAGCCCACCACGATCACCCAGAAGTACCAATACAGCCAGGCGACCGAAAACCCCGCCCAGCGGCCCAGGGCGGTGGCCGCGTAGTCGGCGAACGATCCCGTCGACGGGTTCGCGGCCGCCATCTCACCCAGCATCCGCATGACCAGGACGACGAGCAGACCGCACAGGGCGTAGGTGAGGAATGCGGCCGGTCCGGTGTCCTTGATCACCACGCCCGATCCCACGAACAAGCCGGCACCGATCACGCCGCCGAGGGCGATCATGCTCAGTTGCCGATGCGACAGCCCTTGGCGCAGTTGCGAAGTGCTGGCCATGGCGAGCCACCTCCTGCGCGCATCCCGGTATTGGTTATCAACCACAGCACATCGGGCGCGGGGACACCAGCCGGGGCGCTAAAGATACAAATCGCGCTCGCGGATCAGCGCGGTGGCGATCACGCTAATGACCGCTGTCGCAACCAAATACCCGCACGCCAGCCACGGCGCCCCGCCGAGGGCGGCGATCAGCGCCGTCAAGATCATCGGGGTGACCCCGGACGCGTAGATTCCCGAGACCTGGTAGACGAACGACAGGCCCGTGTAGCGGGTGTTCGTGGGGTACAGCGCGGAGTACAGCGTGCCCTGCGCCCCGTAGAAAAGGGCGTGCACGACGCCGAAGACGATGATCATCGCCAGGCCGAACCACAGCAGCTTCCTGGTGCCGAACAGGGCGAAGGCGGGAAAGGCCGTCAGGCCGTAGCAGGCGATGCCGACCAGGTACACCCGTCGCGCACCGAAGCGCTCGGTCAATCGTCCCGAAATCGGCAGCAGCACAGCCATCAACAACGCGGCGATGGTCACGGCGACCAGGACCGAGATCCGATTCAGTCCCAGTGCTCCCGTCGCGTAGCTGATCGCGAAAACGCCCCAGGTGTTGAACGCCGAGCCTTCCGCCCACCGCGACAGCAACCCGAGCAGCGTGTTGCGCCGCGAGCGGGGCTCGCGCACGATGTCGCGGATCGGCACGGTGGACGCGGCCTGCAAATCTTGCAGCTCCCGGAATGCGGGAGTCTCGTCGACCCGCAACCGCACCACGATGCCGATCACGACCAACAACAGACTCAGCATGAAGCCGATGCGCCAGCCGTACGCGAGGAATCGGCTCGGCCCCAACACAATCTGCAAGAACGCGAAGATGCCCGTGCCCATGGCCAGCCCGAGCGCCAGCCCGACTTGTGGGACGGCACCATAGCGGCCGCGCCGGTCGTCGGGGCTGTGTTCGACGGCCAACAGCACCGCGCCGCCCCACTCGCCGCCGAGCGCGAAACCCTGCAGCACGCGCAACACCAGCAGCAGCACCGGCGCCCACGCCCCGATCTGCGCGGCGGTCGGCAACAGCCCGATCAACGCCGTCGCGCCGCCCATGATGAGCATGGTCAACGCCAGGCTGCGCTTGCGACCGATCTTGTCACCGATGTGACCGAACACCACGCCCCCGATGGGCCGCATGACAAAGCCGACGGCGAAGGTCGCGAACGCCAATAGCGTTCCCACCAAGGAACTTTCATTCGGAAAGAACACCTTATTGAAGACCAGTCCGGCCGCGGTGGCATACAGGAAGAAGTCGTACCACTCGACCGTGGTCCCCAACAGGCTCGCCGCGACGACGATGCGCAACCGCCGGCGCTGCTGCTCGGAGCTTTCACCGACTGGATACGCGTCGGCTGACGCGGCGGCGGGTGGCGCCGCGGGCAACGTGGCTGCCATGACCCTCAGTGCGCCGACGCGACCGCGAAGGGTGTCGCCCCGGACGGGTGCGTCTGGCGGTTGGGGTGGCGCCACAATCCCATCCGCTCCAGAATCGGCAATACGCCCTCGCCGAACCAGTAGGCCTCTTCCAGATGCGGATAACCCGACAGGATGAAGTGGGTGATCCCCAATTTGGCGTATTCGGCCAGCCGCTCGGCGACCTCGGCGTGCGACCCGACCAGGGCGGTGCCGGCTCCCCCACGCACCAGGCCCACGCCGGCCCACAGGTTCGGCGCGACCAGCAACTTGCTGCTGTCACCGCCGTGCAGCTCCCGCATGCGGCGCTGGCCCTCGGATTCGCTGCGCGCCAAGCTGTCCTGGACCCGTGCGATGTCGGCCGGGTCGATCGCCGCCAGCAATCGGTCGGCCTCCGCCCACGCTTCGGCGGACGTATCACGGCTGATCACGTGAATCCGTAAGCCGTATCGGAGAATTCGACCGGCGTCGACAGCCAGCCCACGGACCCAGTCCAGCTTTTCGGCGACCGCCGGGAGCGGCTCGCCCCAGGTGAGATATACGTCGGAGTGCTTGGCCGCGACCGGCCCCGCGGCCGCCGACGACCCGCCGAAGAACACCCGCGGTATCGGGTTGGGCGGGTTGTTCAGTTGCGCGCCTTCGACCCGGATGTGCTCGCCGGAAAAGGTGACCGGCTCGTTGGAGGTCCACAGTTGCCGCACCACATGCAAGAACTCGGCGGTGCGGGCGTAGCGCGCCTCTTTGTCCAGGAAGTCCCCGTGGGCCCGCTGCTCGTGTGGTTCGCCACCGGTGACGACATTGAGCAGCAGCCGTCCGTCCGAGTGTCGCTGGAAGGTCCCGGCCATCTGGGCCGCCAGGGTGGGACTGAGCAGCCCGGGCCGAAACGCGACCAGAAATTTCAGGGTCTCGGTCGATTCGACCAGCATCGCCGTCGTCAACCACGCGTCCTCACACCACAATCCGGTGGGGGTGAGGACCGCCTCGAACCCGTTGTCTTCGGCGGCCGTACAGATCTGGTGCAGATACCGCAGCGTGGCGGGCCGGTCGCCGGACATCGACGTGCCGTGCCCGCCCGCGACCAGATTCCGCGAATCGCCGTAGGTCGGCAGAAACCAATGAAACGCGAGACTCACGTCACAATCCTCTTTCGCCCCTGTGCACAGAAAGCTCCATCCTTCGCAATCCACGGCCGTCGGGCGAGGGTTGAAACCTTCGAGATTGCATTCCCGGCACGGGGGTCTGCCGCTGCGCCAGAAGGCAATACGATCGCAATGTTTCCGGTGGTGGCAAGCCTTCGTCGCCACCGCTACGATGTGAGCCGACGCCGCAACCCGGCGCGAAGGGTGACCGCGCCGGATCAAGGCCCGACGCCCGTAAAGATCACCGCATCGTGACCGAAAGGTCACGCCAGATCACACAATGCTTCCAATACGGCGTGGCTCGGCGGGTAATCCCCGCTCCGGGCGGCATCATTGCGATCATGCCTGACCTCACACGCCGGGCGGTGCTCCGGATGGGCGCCGGTGCCAGCCTCGGAGCCGCCGGCGTGTACGCGTTCAGCTCGCTGCTGGCCGCCGAGACGTCGCAGGCCGCGACGCTGCCGCAAGCTCCCGCCCCGTTCGAGCCGCCGACGGCGGGCAGCGCCCTGCCGAACAGACTCACCGGGTCGTTCGTGTCGGCCGCCCGTGGGGGGATCAAGACCAACTACGTGATCGCCATGCCGCCCGGCCAGAGCAAGATGTTGCGTCCGGTGATCGCGCTGCACGGTGTGGACGGCGACGCCAACCAGATGATCGACATGGGCGTGCCCGACGGGCTGGCCCGGCTGGCCAAGGAGGGCAAGCCGCCGTTCGCGGTCGTCGGCGTCGACGGCGGCAACACCTACTGGCACAAAAGGACTTCCGGCGAGGACTCGGGCGCGATGGTGCTCGACGAGCTGCTGCCCATGCTGTCCACGATGGGTTTCGACACGTCCCGGGTCGGCTTCATGGGCTGGTCGATGGGCGGATACGGGGCGCTTCGTCTGGGCGCCAAGTTGGGCCCGTCCCGGACCGCCGGAATCTGCGCCATCAGCCCGGCCCTGTACACGTCGTACGCGACGAGCGCCCCCGGCGCATTCGACAGCAACGAGGACTTCGTGCAGAACAGCGTGATGGGTTTACCGGCGCTGAATTCCATTCCGCTGCGCGTGGATTGCGGCAATTTCGACCGCTTCTATTTCGCCACAAAGCAATTCGTCTACCAGTTGAAGACGCCACCGGCGGGCAGCTTCTCGCTCGGCGGCCACGACGTCGCCTACTGGCGCAGCCAACTACCCGGCGAACTGGCCTGGATGGCGACCTGAGCCAACGATGACACTTCGGGAGGAATCAGTCGCCGGCAGCCCACACCGCGTGGGGCGGCGGACTTCCCGAAGGGGATTCCGGCCCGACATCGAAGGACTGCGCGCCGTCGCGGTGATCGCCGTCGTGCTCTACCACGCCGGCATCCCCGGCGTCAGCGGCGGCTACATCGGGGTGGACGTCTTCTTCGTCATCTCCGGCTTCCTCATCACCGGGCTGCTCTTTCGGGAAGCGGCCACCACGAATACCGTTGCGCTGGGCCGGTTTTACGGCGCGCGCGCCCGACGGCTGCTGCCAGCCGCGGCCATCGTCGGCACCGTCACCGCGATCGCCGCCGCCGCGGTGCTGCCGCCGCTGCAGGCCCGCAGCGTGTTCCTCGACGGCATCGCCAGCGCGCTGTACGTCGGCAACTACCGATTCGCCCTGCACGGCACCGACTACCTGACCACCGACGCGCCGTCGCCGTTCCAGCACTATTGGTCGCTGGGCGTCGAGGAGCAGTTCTACCTGGTGTGGCCGGTGCTGATCATCGCCACCGCGTGGTTGGCACGGCGCGTCCCGCTCCTGCGCGGCACCGCGAAGCGCGCGGCGCCGTACGCGGCGGTCCTCGCGGTGGTCGCCGCCGCGTCGCTGACGGCCGGCGCGCTGTGGACCCACACGTCGCCGTCGTGGGCGTTCTTCTCGCTGCCGACCCGGGCCTGGGAACTGGCGGCCGGCGGCCTGGTGGCGCTGTCGATCGAGCAGTGGCGCCGCCTGTCGCTGCTGACCGCGTCGATCGTCGGCTGGGGCGGTTTGGCGTTGATCCTGCTGACCTGCACCCAACTCAACTCCCACACCCCCTACCCCGGAACCGAGGCGCTGCTGCCCGTGCTGGGCACCGCGCTGATCATCGGCGGCGGCGCCGTCACCGGCGGACTCGGGCCCGGCCGGCTGCTGTGCCGCCCCGCGATGCGCGCCATCGGCCGGATCTCCTACTCGTGGTACCTGTGGCACTGGCCGGTGCTGCTGCTGATGCCGGCGCTGCTCGGCGAGCCGGCGGGGCTACCGGCCCGGCTGAGCGCGACGGCCGTGTCCGCCGGACTGGCCGTCATCACCCTGCATCTGGTGGAAAACCCCGGCCGCTTCGCCGCCGCCCTGCGCCGATCGGCGAAAGTCAGCCTGGTCGTGGCGGGGGGCGCCAGCGCCGCCACCGCGTGCGCATGCATGCTGCTGCTCAACGTGATCCCCGCGCCCGTGGGCCATGGGGTTGCGGCGCCGCGGGCCAACATCGTCGCGGCGCCCCCGGCCGGCGTCCCCGCCGTCAGCCCGCAGGAAGCCGCGGTCCGTCAGGCCTTCGACCAGGCGCACGTCATCCTCGCGGGGGCCGCCGGCCTGCGCGCCGTCCCGTCGAACCTCGACCCGCCGCTGGACAAGGCGCCGGCCGACAAGGCCGCGGTGTTCGTCAACGGCTGTGTGCGGTCCTGGCGTGACGTCGGCCAAAGCGAATGCGCGACCGGTGACACCGGCTCGCCGACGACCGTGGCCCTGATCGGCGACTCGCACGCCGCCATGTGGAACCCCGCGTTCGAGCAACTCGCCGAGCAACGGCACTGGCGGCTGGAGACGCTGGCCAAGGTGACCTGCCCGCTGCAGGACCTGCACATCATGAGCCCGTATCTGGGCCGCGAGTACACCGAATGCGAACAGTGGCGCGCCCAGATCATGGCCCGGATGAACGCCGAACACCCGCGGCTGGTGGTGCTGGACATGAGTCGGCGCTACGGCGGGGACTTCGGCTTCACCTCCTACGACCCGGCGTGGATCGACGCCCTGGGACGCACCGTGGCGCAATTGCGCGGCACCGGCGCCACCGTCCTGGTGCTGGGGCCCGCCGCCGATCCGCATTCGTCCGCACCGACCTGCCTGTCCGCGCACCTCGATGACGCAACCGCTTGTGCGCCAACGCGATCCGCGGCCGCCAACGACGACGGGATCGCCGCCGAGCGCGCCGCGACCGTCGGCAATGGCGGGCGCTACGCCGACCTGACCGACCTGTTCTGCGCCCCCGACCGCTGCCCGCTGATCGTCGGCAACACCCTGGTGTTCCGCGATGACAACCACGTGACGACCGAGTACGCGCGGCTGCTGGCGCCCGTGATGGGTGTGCTGGTGGACCGCGCCGTGGCGGACGGGTGAAGGGCAATGAACTACTCGCGGCGGACGAACGTCAGATCAGTGAAGGGTTCTTGGAGGTTTTAGATGATGTCTCCACTGCTGCTGGTCTGCATCGCAGTCGCTGCGCCCTTCGCCGGAGTCGGCCTCCTGCACCTGCAAGATCGCCTGGAGCGGTGGGACTACGAGCGCCACGCGGAGGACTAGAACGCCCGTAGCAAAGGCACCTGGTCAGTAAATCCGCATCGCGTGGGTCTGGTTCTACGCGTTTGCGCTGATGTTTTTGCACCCCTGGCGCCCGCATGCTGGCTAACATGATCAGCATTGATCCGCCGGCCGACACGCCACTGCTGAACTGGAGCGAGCAGATCGTGAGCGAGCTGCCCACTGGAACCGTGACGTTGCTGCTCGCCGACGTCGAAGGCTCGACGCGATTGTGGGAAACCCAGTCCGACACGATGACAACCGCGCTCGAGCAGCTCAACCACACCGTGAACGATCTGGTCGCCCACTACGGCGGCGTGCGGCCCGTCGAACAGGGCGAGGGCGACAGCTTCGTGGTCGCGTTCGCGCGCGCCAGCGACGCCGTCGCGTGCGCACTGGAGTTGCAGCTAACCGTGCAGCCGCCGATCCGCATCCGCATCGGCCTGCACACCGGGGAGATCCAACTGCGCGACGCCGGCAACTACGCCGGACCCACCATCAATCGGACCGCACGGCTGCGCGACCTCGCCCACGGCGGGCAGACCGTGCTGTCCGGCGCGACCGAGCCGTTGGTGATCGACCGCCTACCCGCCGACGCGTGGCTGACCGAGCTGGGTGAGCACCCGCTACGGGATCTGCCGCGGCCGGAACGGGTCGTCCAACTCAACCATCCCGATCTGCGCAACGACTTCCCGCCGTTGCGCGTGGCGAATGACGGTGCCAGTTCCCATCTTCCGAGCCAGTTGACCAGCTTCGTCGGGCGCGGCACCCAGATCAGTGACATCGGGCAGGCCCTGCGCGACAACAGGTTGGTGACCCTGACCGGCGCGGGCGGCGTCGGAAAGACACGGTTGGCAGTGCAGGTCGCCGACCTGATTGCCGCGGAATTCGCCGGCGGGGCTTGGTTCGTCGACCTCGCGCCGGTCACCAATCCCCTCGTCGTACCCGTCACCGTGGCGCGCACTCTGGGTCTTCCCGACCAGCCGGGCCGCTCCACGATGGAAACGCTGTCGAGGTTCGTCCGCAATCGAAAGATGCTGCTGATCCTGGACAATTGCGAGCACCTGCTGGACGCCAGCGCGACGCTGGCCGTGGCCCTGCTTGACGCGGGACCGGATGTCACCGTGCTGGCGACCAGCCGGGAGCCGATCGGCATCGCCGGAGAGCTCACCTGGCGCGTGCCGTCGCTGTCGGTGGATGGCGAGGCCGTCGAGTTGTTCATCGACCGGGCCCGCCGTACGCGGCCGGATTTCCGTCTGTCCGAGGGTAATTCGGCCGCGATCGTTGAGATCTGCCGGCGCCTGGACGGCATGCCGCTGGCGATCGAGCTCGCCGCGGCGCGGATCCGCACCCTGTCGCTGACGCAGATCGTCGATGGTCTCCACCACAACTTCCGCCTGCTCGCCGGAGGCGCGCGCACCGCGGTCCGCCGTCAACAGACGCTGCGCGCCTCCATCGACTGGTCGCACGCCATGCTCACCGAGCCCGAGCGCATCCTGTTTCGCCGCCTGGCCGTGTTCATGGGCGGCTTCGATCTCGATGCCGCCCACGCGGTGGGCGCCGACGCGGACGTGGAGCACTTTCAGCTCGTCGATCAGCTCGGGCTGCTCGTCGACAAATCGCTGATCGTCACCGAAGAGGTCGACGGCATGATGCGCTACCGCCTGCTGGAGACCGTCCGCCAGTACGGTCTGGAAAAGCTGGCGGAATCGGGCGAAGCCGAGGCGGTGCGGACCCGTCACCGCGACCACTACACCGCGGCCGCCGTGGCGCTGGCATCGCGGACGCGCGGCGACGGCACGCCGTTGGTCCCCTGGGCCGAACTCGAGATGGACAACCTGCGGGCGGCCCACGCGTGGAGTTGTGACGCAGCGGAATTCGAGCAGGCGCTGCGGCTCGTGTCGGCGCTGCAGCGGCTGTGGGTGACGCGCGGGCGATTTCGCGAGGGCGTGGCCGGTTTCGACGCCGTCTTCGGCGACGCGCGCTACCGCGACGATGACGTCGCCGCCGAGGTCTGGGTACGGGCGGTCGCCGACGCGGGACTGCTGGCGGTCTGGTTCTCCATCCCGGCCAGCCTGCAACGAGGCGAAGAGGCGCTGGCCGCGGCGCGCGAACTCGGCGACCAAGCGCTCGTCGCACATTGCCTGATGACCTGCGGCATGCTGGCGGTCAACAACACCGAGCTGGCAGAACCGTATCTCGCCGAGGGCGTACACCTGGCTCGCGCCTCGAAAGATGCTGCGGCGCTTTGCCACCTGCGCGCCTATCAGAGTTTCGCCGAGGGCGTCGCCGGAAATCCCATCGCTGGGCAGGCGGCCGGCGAGGAGGGGCGAAACCTCGCCGACGCGCTCGGCGAGAGCTTCATGTCGCGGTATAGCCGCACGTTCCTAGGGAGTGCACTAGCAGTACAGGGCAAGCTGGCCGAGGCGCTCCTCGTATTCCGTTCGCTGGTCGAAGAGGCGCGCGCCGCGGCGGACCGCCCAATGGAGACCTTCGGTCTCATCACGATGGCGCAGGCCCTCGCGTACACCGATCCTGGCGCGGCGCGCGCGGCGGCCGAAGCCGGCCTGGAGATTGGCGCCACCCTGGGCGGTTTTCATGAGGACTCGACCTACGTCTCCCTGGCCATTGCCGCACTGGCCGCCGGCGACGCCGCCGCCGCCAAACAGGCCTGCGACGCCGCGTGGCGGCACACGTACCCGCTGAAGGAGCTGTTGACCCGGAGCACGGTGCCGATCGCCGAGGCCGCCATGGGATGCGGCGATCTGGTTGGCGCCCGCCGCTGGGCCGACGATGCCATCGCGGTCGTTCCCGGGAGTTTTCGCGCGTGGGCGCTTCTCGCACGAGGGCGGGTCGCCATTGCCCAGGGCGAGCCGCAGCGGGCCGAACGCGACCTGCACGACGCGATCGAGGTCGCCGAGCGCACCGGCGGGCACCTGCGCCTGCCTGAAGCACTCGAATGCCTCGCCGCCCTGGCCGCCGACACCAACGCCGAGCATGCCGCGCGGCTCCTCGGCGCCGCGGAGGGCATGCGGCAGCGCCATCGCGAAATACGGCTCAGAGTTTTTCAAGCGGACTACGATGCTTCACTGGCGGCCGCACGTAAGGCATTGGGGCGGAGAGCCTTTGAAGCCGCCTGGTCCGAGGGCAACGCCCTGTCCACCCCGGAGGCCATCGCCTACACGCAGCGCGGCCGCGGCACGCGCAGCCGCCCGGCCAGCGGATGGGAGTCACTCACGCCGACCGAGCGCGACGTCGTCCGGCTCGTCAGCGAAGGGTTGCCCAACAAGGACATTGCGACGCGGCTGTTCGTCTCACCACGCACCGTGCAGACCCACCTGACGCACGTCTACGCCAAACTCGCCGTGTCATCGCGGGTCCAGCTCGCCCGGGAGGCGGCCCGTCAGGTCGACAGCTGAGTACGGATGAGCGGTGCGATCTTGTCCGCCATGTACTGATGCCCCGCGTCGTTCGGGTGCACGCCGTCGGGGCCGATCAGGTCGGGCCTGCCGACGAACCAGTGTTCGGCGATCGGGTCGATGAACGTCGCCCCGGCGGCCCCTGCCGCACCGCCGAGGATGTCGCGAATCAGGAACATCGACGGCGGAACGTCGGCGGTCGGCCACGGCGGCCCGATCACCAGCAAACGCGCGGCCGGGGCGAATCGGCGCGCCAGATCCAAAGCGGCGTGGGTCTTTTCGGTCAGCACCAGAGGATCGATATCCTGGTCGTTGCGGGAGCCGAAGAACACCACCAGCGCGTCATCGGGGTGGACGGCCCTGGCGGTCAGGTCCTCGAAGGTACTGCCGTGGTCGCCGGGCGCGGCGTAACCGGCGCGGCCCTCGGCCGCCACATCGGCCGAAACCCGCGAACCCCGCGCGCCGAGCGTCTGCCACGCCCGCGACGGCCATGACCGCGCGCCCAGGCCGCCTTCATCGGTGCCGGTGGTATACGAATCCCCGATGACTGCCAGGTGATTGAGCCGGAAGTCCAGCGTCAGCGTCTCGTAAGTGCGCACCTGCGGCGGGTATGCGATGCCCACGCCCCCCAGAAAACTCACCCCAATGAGAAAGGTGGCCAGACGACTCACTCTTACCTCCACTGTCAACGGCATGGTCGGGTGCCGCTATGTACTCATCGAATACTGCCCGCGAATCACGGCCGGGCGCAAAAGCAGCCATCACACCGCGCGGACCGAAATCGCTTCCAGCGGACGGTCGATCGGATGCGGCTTGCCGTTCGTTGACTCACCGGGATCACTTCTCGCGTTCACGGCCCTGACATCGACCATCTTGCGCATCCAACGGCGGGCGGGCTCTTCGACGCCGTGATACAACACGATCGACAGGACCACGGCAATTGCGAGCAGGCCGATGACGTTCCATTTCCACGGGTTGTCCTGCGTTGCGAGCTCGAATTGTTCCACGGCCCAGCCCCAGGACGTGTGCACCAATTCGTGAACCATGTACAGGCAGAACGAGATCTGACCGCCGTACACCATCGCCCGCGTCGACAACACCCTCGGTAGGCTCCCCAGGCCGACGGCCAGGGAGATCACCAGCGGAACGAACAACACGTCGACGACGCCGCCGCTGTCGTTTTCCACCACGCCGGATATCGGGTGTGCGCCAAACCAATACAGGACGCCCACCATGGCGGCCAGCAGAAGCAGGGAGATGTACCCCGCGACGCGGCGGCCACGGTCGGTCAGCCGCAGTCTGCGCACGGCGGCACAGGCTAGGGCACCCGCGGTGAACTGCGTGACGATCCGCGGCAGCCAGCTCCACGGCGTGTAGAAGTGGCCGCTGGCCAGCAGCATCACCACGGGGGGCAGCGACGCCGCGAACGCCAGCACCATCAGGCTGCGCGCCCGCGTCGCCTGCTTCATCCGCAACAGCACCAACACCAGCAGGGCGAAGAGGACGTACGCCAGCCATTCCGCACTGATCGACCAGGCCGGCCCGTCCCAACTCGAGTCATCGAAGAACGGCACAAACCACAACTGCACCAACAGGATCTGGCGCACGTAGCTGATCGCGGTGAGCGAAGCGGCGTCCGGCGAGGGCACGTGACCGACATGCAGGGTGAAGATCACCCACAGGGCGGCCAGGTGCAACGTGACCAGATACACCGGCCATACCCGGGCCAGCCGCAGCCACAGGAAGTGCAAAGTGGCGCGGGTCGACCAGGACCGGCCCATCCGGTCGAGATAGTTGTACGTCAGGACGAATCCACTGAGGATGAAGAAGAGGTCGACGCCCTGGGCGCCGCAGTTGAGGACGGGGGCCAGCGCATCGCGGAAGTCGGGCGATGCATCCCCGAGCATCGGCCGGAAGTGAAAGAGCACCACCCAGACCGCGGCGACGATACGGAGTCCCGTCAGGGCCTTGATTTCGCCCCGGATCTCTCCGCCCCGCACGCTGCTCTTCCCGTCTGGATCCTGCCGTTCCGTTCTCCCGCTGTCGGCTGAGGCGGGCGATCTCGCCATTTCGCAAGCCCCCCGACTGGCAACCGGCAGCCATGGCAGCCTAGCAGCGCAATCGCCGGCATGCGTGGACGGTTATGGTGTGGCACACGGCCTTCAGCGCCGCCCGGAGCGCCCACGGCGAATTTCGGAGGTTTGCTCCGCCCGGAAACCTCATTCGCTTCTTAGCAAAGAGTTAGGCGTGGCTACCGGTCTCCTTAGGCTTGCGGCCTAGCGTTTAAGGCGGCTTTGGTGAGCGGGGAGGCGCCCTCCAAGGCCGGCGCGAGCGGCACGGAGAGTGAGGGGTCCTCATGACGAGCGCAGGCACCGGGAGTCGCCAGGACAACTGCGTCTTTGAGTGCGAGGGCGCTCAGGTGCGCGCGCACTATCGGCACCTGGCGACCGTGGTGCATATTCGCGGCGAAATCAATGACGCGAATGTCGACCGCGTCAGTCACCACATTCGGCGTTTCACGCTCGGGGAAAACCCTTTGGTACTCGACGTCGCCGATCTCAGCCAGTTTGCTGAGGCCGCTATCTCGCTCTTATACGCGTTGGACGCCGATTGTCGCGCCGCCGGCGTGGATTGGAC
Source organism: Mycobacterium sp. WUMAC-067 (assembly GCF_020217485.1). Classification (GTDB taxonomy): domain Bacteria; phylum Actinomycetota; class Actinomycetes; order Mycobacteriales; family Mycobacteriaceae; genus Mycobacterium. The sequence goes on from NZ_JAEKMI010000011.1 coordinate 53,741, forward strand.
GCTGGTGGCCAGCTCGGCGGTCACCGAGGTGCTCGAAGACACCGGTCACGACGTCAGCTTCCCGCTGATGCGCTCTGTTCAGGAGGCGCTGCGCGATCGGGCCGACGCGATCAGGATCCGCCGCCGGATGGCGTTGCCGCTGGTCAGGAAGACGCCGTAGCGCCCGAACGGGAACGCCGCAGCCTGGCTGCTCCGACGACCGCCAGCACGCCGGCGCACGTCAACAGCACCAGCGTCAGCAGCAACAGCTGCGGGTCGTAAACCACCGACGTGGTGAAGGGCTGCCCCTCGGCGATGGGCGCGACGGCCACGGTGTGATGCGAGCGCGTCCAGCTGATTCCCGAGCCCGCCAGGGCGGCAACCGCCACGACGAGCTCGACCACCGCCCGGTAGCTGGCGATCATTGCGCGGGCCCGGCCTGGTCATCAGGGAGGTCGTCCCTTTCGTCGTCGATGACATCGGTCCCGGTGGGCTCCACCCGCTCTTGGACCAGGGGCGTCAGGGCCGCCCGCAGCTGACGATGACGACGCGCCCACGCCTGGGCGGTGCGGCCGTTGGTGAGCTTGAGGCCGATACCGATCCGCCCGCGCGGCACCCCGACCAGCTCGCCGAGCGCCCGCGCCGACTGCCATCGCGCCAGCTCCTTGCCGGAGGCTTCGTGGTTCTCGGGCTCGGGATAGACCCTGACGATTTCGCGCACCAAGATCGTCTCGGTGCCCTGGCGTAGGGCGTCTTCGGTCAGCTCGACCGAGACGTGGATCCGTGCCGCCTTCACCTGCAACCCCACGAAGGCCGACACCAGGACCAAGAAGATCACGGGGACCACGAACGACACCTTGGCACCGCTCCAGATTTCGATCAGGACCATGGCCCCCGCCGCGGCGGGGCCCGACGCCACCCACCACCAACTGGCGCCGGGTTCGTAGAACAACGGCTTCGGTTGGGTGTCGCTTCTAGTCGTCTCTGATGTCAAAGCAAGCCCCGTCTCACGAAAGCCACCCTGCCGCATCCGCGGCCCAATAGGTGAGAACGATATCGGCTCCGGCGCGGCGGATGCTCGTCAATGATTCCAGGGCCGCGGCGCGCTCGTCGATCCAATTGTTCGCGGCGGCAGCGCAAATCATCGCGTACTCCCCCGACACCTGGTAGGCGGCCACCGGCACCGGCGAAATCGAGGCCGCCGCGGACACTACGTCCAGATAACCCAATGCCGGCTTCACCATCACGATGTCGGCGCCCTCGTCCAGATCGAGCCGTATTTCGCGGAGCGCCTCGCGGGAATTGCCAGGCTCCTGCTGATAGGTGCGCCGGTCTCCGGACAGGCTGGAACTGACCGCCTCGCGGAACGGGCCGTAGAACGCCGAGGCGAACTTGGCGGCATAGGCCAGGATCGCCACGTCGGTGTGGCCGGCGGCATCCAGCCCGTCGCGAATCGCGCCGACCTGACCATCCATCATCCCGCTCGGACCCACCACATGAGCGCCCGATTCCGCTTGCGCCACAGCAAGTTTCACGTAGCGCGCCACGGTCGCGTCGTTGTCGACCCGGCCGCGGTCGTCGAGGACGCCGCAGTGGCCGTGGTCGGTGAACTCGTCCAGGCAGGTGTCGGCCATCAACACGGTGGCCTCGCCGAGGTCCTTGGCCAAGTCGCGCAGGGCGACGTTGAGGACGCCGTCGGGGTCGGTACCGGCCGACCCCACCGAGTCCTTGTCCTCCTCACGCGGCACCCCGAACAGCATCAGCCCGCCCACCCCGGCGGCGACGGCACTGGCGGCCGCGCTGCGCAACGAGTCGCGGGTGTGTTGCACCACCCCCGGCATGGAGGCGATCGGCCGGGGTTCGTCGATGCCGTCGGCGACGAACATCGGCAGCACCAAATGCCTTGGCTCCAGGGACGTTTGCGCGACCAAACGGCGCAACGCCGGGGTTGAGCGGAGCCGACGCGGACGCTGCCGCGGGTAGGACACTAGCGCCTGCGGCTCTTTTTGCGCGGCGGTGGCAGCGCGCCCTCGGCGCGCAACCGCGCGGCGTGTTCGGCCAAAGCGTCGACCAGCGGACCGACCGCGGCGGTCTCGGGCTGGACATCCACCCGCAGCCCGAACTCGGCGGCGGTCTCGGCGGTCTTGGGACCGATGCAGGCGATGATCGTCCGCGCGTGCGGCTTGCCGGCGATACCGACCAGGTTGCGCACCGTGGAGCTGGACGTGAAGCACACCGCGTCGAACCCGCCGGTCTTGATCATTTCCCGCGTCTCCGCCGGCGGCGGCGCGGCCCGCACCGTCCGGTAGGCGGTGACATCCTCGATCTCCCAACCGCGTTCGCGCAGACCCTCGGCCAGCGTCTCCGTGGCGATGTCTGCCCGCGGCAGCAAGACCCGGTTGACCGGATCGAAAACGCTGTCGTAGGGCGGGAAGTCGTCGAGCAGACCCAGCGAGGACTGCTCGCCGGCCGGCACCAGCTCGGGGCTGATCCCGAACGCCCGGACCCGGTCGGCGGTCGACTCACCCACGCAGGCGATCTTCACCCCGGAGAACGCCCGCGCGTCCAGACCGAACTCGCCGAACTTCTCCCACACCGCGCGCACCGCGTTGGTGGAGGTGAACACCACCCACTGGAATCGGCCGTCGACCAATCCCTTGACGGCCCGCTCCATCTGCGCGGGGCTGCGTGGCGGCTCGACGGCGATGGTCGGCACCTCGATCGGCAGCGCGCCGTAGGACGTCAGCCGCTCGCTCATCTCGCCGGCCTGGTCCTTGGTGCGGGGCACCAACACGGTCCAGCCGTACAGGGCGCGGCTCTCCCACCAGTTCAGCTTCGCGCGGCTGGACACCGTCTTGCCGATGGTCACCACCAGCGGACCGGTCAGCGGACCCGCCGGATCGGTGCCGCCCAGCACGGCCGAGTCGGTCAGGCCGTGCAGCGTCGTCTCGATGGAACGCTGCTGGCAGGTGGTGCCCTGGGCGGTCACCACGCACGGCGTGTTCTCGGCGAGCTCATGGTCGATCAGGGTGCGCGCCGCGTCGGCCAGATGCGACGACGTGGCCTGCAGAATCAGCGGTCCGGGCGCCGCGGCCAACGCGTCCCAATCCACCTGCGGGTCACGCACGTCGGCCACCGTGTGCGACGAGCCCAGCGGCAGCCCCGCGTACGTCGGGACGGCGTTGGCGGGCGCCAGGCCCGGCACGATCTCGATGTGCAGGTGGCTCCGCGCGATCGCGTTGACCTCGGTGATGACGGCGTCGACCGTCAGCGGGTCACCGGCCACCAGCCGCACCACGTCGACGCCCGTCCGCGCCTCGTGGGTCAACGTCTTGGCAACCTCGGCGGGGTCACCCAGCGCCGGGCGGATGTCGGGGCCGCCGGAGATCACCGCCGCCTGCGTCTGGCCTTGGTCGGCGCCGTCGCCGTTGGAAGCGGCCGGGTCGGCAGGGGCCGGGCCGGACACCGGCGGCAGGTCTTTGCCGATCAACGCCAGCACCGGCTCGGGCACGTCAGGGTCGGTGAACACCAGAGCGGCGTTCGTCAGCACCGTGGCTGCCCGGGCCGTCAACAGTCCAGGATCACCGGGGCCGGAGCCCACGTACGTGATGCGGCCGGGTGTCGGCTTACGCCCTCGCGTCGTCATTGTCGCTCCCACGTAACTCGCACTTAATTTCCTCGCGTCGGGTCTTCCCGCGCTCCGCGCATCAGCTCTCGGGCACCTAGCTCGAACAGCTCCGCGGCGACCGAAAGCCCGAGCTCTCGTGCCCGACCGGGAGTGCCGATGCCGGATGCGCGGATCACGTCGGACCCGTCCAGCGCCGCCACGCAACCACGCAGCGACAGCTCTTCGAAGATCCGGCCTTCCTCATCGATGGACTCGACCACTTCAGCGATCGCGCCCACCGGTGCGGAGCAGCCGGCCTCCAGTTCGGCCAACAGGGCTCGCTCCGCGGTGACCGACGCACGCGTGTCGGCGTCGTCCAACTCCGCCAGCACTGCCGCCAACCGGCTGTCACCGGCGCGGCATTCGACGGCGAGCGCGCCCTGAGCCGGTGCTGGCAACATCTGCACCGGCTCTAGCGTCTCGGTGACGTCATCAAGGCGCCCAATTCGGGCCAGGCCCGCCCGGGCCACCACGATCGCGTCAAGATCACCACTGCTTACCCTGTTCAACCTGGTATCTAGGTTGCCTCGTAGGGGGCGGATTTCCAAACCGAGACCCAGTGCTCTAAGCTGTGCCGCCCGGCGCGGCGAGGAGGTGCCCACCAGCGAACCCGGCGGCAACTCCCCGAGCACCAGCCCGTCCCGGGCTACCACCGCGTCACGGGGGTCGTTGCGCACGGGTATGGCCGCCACAGCAAACCTCGGATCGTCGGCCGTCGGCAGGTCCTTATGGGAGTGCACCGCGGCGTCCACGCGGCCCTCGTCCATGGCCTCGCGCAGGGCGGTGGTGAAGACACCCACCCCGAGGGATTCGATGGGCCCCGACGACCGGTCCCCGGCGGTGGTGATGGTCACCAGTTCCGCCGGGTGCCCCAGAGCGATGAGGGCGTCTCTGACGATCCCGGCCTGGGTGGTGGCCAGCAGGCTGCCCCGGGTGCCTATCCGGATCACGTTCGCCAATCGGCTACTCGGCCGGTTGCTGCGGTGTGCCCGCGTCGAAACCGTTTGCGATGACTGGCAATTCGCCCGCGGCGACGGCGTCGACGGCGGTCTGGTCGAGTTCGAAAAGCTCGCGCAACGCCTCGGCGTAGCTGTCGCCGCCGGGGGCGCTGGCGAGCTGCTTGATGCGCACCGTCGGCGCGTGCAGCAGCTTGTCCACCACCCGCCGCACGGTGCGGGCGACCTCTTCACGCTGCGCGCTGGCGAGCCCGGGAAGCCGGTTGTCCAGGCGCAGGAGCTCCGCTTCGACCACATCGGCGGCGCGCTGGCGCAGCGCCGTGACCGTCGGCGTGACTTCGGCCATCCGCTGTCCGGCCAGGTAGGCGGCAACCTCGGTGGCCACGATGGTGCGGGCGGCGTTGACGTCGGCCGCGGCCGCGTGGGCCGAGGGCTCATGCTGAACGCGGTCCACATCGACGACCCACACGCCGGGCAGCCCGGCCACCGCCGGGTCGACGTCGCGCGGCATGCCCAGGTCGCAGATCACCAGCGGGTCGGTGGTCTCGTCTCGGTTCGCGGCGGCGAGCGCGTGGTGCACGTCGGCCAGGGAGACCACCGGGCTCACCGCCCCGGTACAACTGACGACGACGTCGGCACCCGCCAGGACGTCGGTGAGCCGTTCCAGCGGCAGCGCGTCGGCCCGCACACCGGTTTCGCGGATCTTGCGGACCAGGCGCTGCGCCCGCGACAGCGACCGGTTGAGCACGTGGACCTGGGCGATGCCGGCGCGGGACAGGTGCGCCGCGGCCAGGGCGCCCATCGCCCCGGCGCCGACCAGCACGGCGGTGCGCCCCAACAGCCCGCCCAGCCGGCGTTCGGCCATGTTCAGGGCGACCGACACCACCGAGGCGCCGGCCGCGTCGATGGCGGTTTCGGAATGCACCCGCTTGCCGACCGACAGCGCCCGCTGGGCCAGCTCGTGCAGGACCCGGCCGACCGTGCGGTTCGTCTCGGCGGTGGCGTACGCGCGACGCACCTGACCGAGCACCTGCTGCTCGCCGATCACCGCCGAATCCAGGCCGCTGGCCACGGCGAACAGGTGCTCGACGGCGGCCTCGCTGTATCGGACGTAGGCGTATTTGGTGATGTCGGTCATCGACATCCCGGAATGTTCCGACAGCACCTGCCCGATCACCGCGAGCCCGCCGTGGAACGCGTCCACCACGGCATAGACCTCGACCCGGTTGCATGTCGACAGCACCATCGCCTCGGTCACCAGCGGCGACTGCAACACCCGGTCGACGATCTTGCCTTGATCGGACTCGTCGATGCTGAGTTGTTCCAGGACGGAGACCGGCGCACTGCGGTGCGAAACCCCGAAGAGCAAGACGCTCACGGCAGCATCACCTGGCCAGCTCCCTTGCATCCTCCAGTAACTGAACTGCTGTCCACGGTAAACGTTTATCAGCTGGGCTACCAAATAATTGCCCGGCGCCCAGCCGGCCGCCCTGTCAGCGGGCGAGATCCGCGCGCAACCGGGGCTCGTCAAGCTCCCAGTAGCTGTGTTCGCGGCCGTCGAGCAGGACCACCGGCAGCCGGTCACCGAACTCGGCCCGCAGCGCGGGGTTGCCCTCCGCGGCCGCGGCGTCGACGTCAGTCGTCGCCAGATCGAAGCCCAGTTCACCGGCCAAAACGACCAGCCGGGCGTGGAGGCGCTCGCAGATGGTGCACCCGTCGCGGGTCAACAACTCCACCTGCGGCCGGCCGGGCGCTTGGGTCATGGGCATCAGTGTGTCATTAGCGACTTGTGGGGCCGCCTACCAGGAGTTATGTTCCGGCTATGGCCGACAACACGGTGCGGGTCGATCCGGTGGTGATGCAGGGCGCCGCCGTCTCCCTGAGCGGTGCGGCCGAGCATCTTTCGGCTCAACTGTCGCAGCTCGACGATCAGATCGGCCAGATGCTGGGCGGTTGGCAGGGCGCGGCCGGGGGTGCCTACGCCTCGGCGTGGGAGCTGTGGCACAAGGGCGCGCGCGAGGTCGAGCTCGGGTTGTCGATGCTGGCGCATCTGGTGGGCCAGGCCGGCGGGGCGTATCAGAGCAACGAGGCCGGGTCCGCCCAGGCCGAGCGGGCGGTGCGCGATGGCTGAGGCATTTCGGGTGGATCCGCAGGCGTTGGCCGACGCGGTGCAGCGGATGGCGGCGTTTCAACGGTATGCCGAAGATATGATCGCCGAAATCGATTCTCGCGTAACGCGTTTGCACGCGACATGGTCGGGAGATGCCGCCGCGGCCCACGCCGAGGCGCATCAGCACTGGGTGCGCGGTGAGGCGATGATGCGCGAGGCGCTGGCGCAGCTCGAGAAGGTCGCCACGACCGCGCACGGCAACTACACCGGCGCGATGTCGACGAATCTCGGTATGTGGTCGTGACTGCATGGCGCCGCTGGCGTGTGACCCGACTGCCCTAGATCGCGCCGGCGCGACGGTACTTTCCACCGGTGTCTCGTTGGGATCGGTGATCTCGACGTTGACCACGGCGCTCGCCGGCAGTGCGGGCATGGCCGGTGACGATCCGGTCGGTGCGTCGCTGGGCCGCGCTTACAACGGTGCGGCGGCCAAGGTGATCGAGGCGATGACCAGTACCCGCAATGGGCTGTGCAGCATCGGCGACGGCGTGCGGATGTCGGCCCACAACTATGCGCTGGCCGAGGCGATGTCGGATGTGACGGGCCGCGCCGGCGGCTTGCCGACGCCGCCGGTGACCGCGCCGCTGGCCGCGGCGTCTCATCCGCCGTCGGCCGTGGGTGCCGGCAGCGGCGCCCCGGCGGGCTGGAGCTGGGTCGCGCCGTATATCGGAATGATCTGGCCCACTGGCGATTCGGCGAAGTTGCGCGCGGCCGCGGCGGCGTGGACGACTGCGGGCGTCAACTTTATGACGACCGAGATCGCGGCCGGTGGCGGCACGATGGCTGCCATTGCCGCGCAGCAGATTCCCGAGGCCGCCGCCATCAACAAAGCGTTGGCTGATGCGTCTGGCGCCACCAACAGCGTTGCGCGGCAATGCCAAACGATCGCCGCGCAGCTCAACAGCTACGCGGCCAAGATCGACCAGGTCCACGCGGCGATCCTGGATCTGCTGTCCCGCATTTGTGATCCGCTGACCGGGATCAAAGAGGTGTGGGATCTGCTGACCGATGAAGACGAAGACGAGATCAAGAGGATCGCCGACGACATCAAAACTGTGGTCGACAGCTTTTCCCGTGAAGCCGAAACGCTGGGCGGCCAGATCGAGGCCACCATGTCAGCGGCCGCCACCGCGGCAGAAGATATGGCCCACTGGGCGGGTAAGGAGTGGGACCACTTTTTGCACGGGACGCCGGTCGGCAGGGCACTCAATCAGGTCGGCCAGACCCTCAAAGGCGTCGGCATCGAGGGCTACGACTTTCTCGAGCAGCTCGCGAAGTTCAGCCCGAACCGGCTTCAGACCGATCCGATCGGTTACGCCAAAGACGTGTACGGCATGGCCTCCGGGGCCGCGCCACTGGTCGGCTTGGGCCCCGACGGCGGACCCGGAGTCGCCGACTCGTGGAAAGCGCTGGGAAAGGACGTCACCCACTGGGACGAGTGGGGCAAAAACCCCGCCGAGGCTCTCGGAAAATCGCTCTTCGATGTGGCAACGCTGGCCTTGCCGGGCGGACCACTTTCCAAGGTGGGCAAAGCGGGCAGCCGGGCGGCCGATGTGCTGAAGGGTTTGAAGAAGCCGCCCGAGATTCCCAAGCCTCCGTCGATCAAGCCGCCGGAGGTGAAACCGCCGGAGGTCAAACCGCCGGAGGTCAAACCGCCGGAGGTCAAGCCGCCGGAACCAGGCCATCCCGCGCCAGCTCCTTCGGGCAAGCCGGCACCGGGCCCCGCCGACGGCCCCCTGCCGCACAGCCCCACCGAATCCAAGCCGCCGGTCGGCGGGACACCTCACAGCGGCGAACCGAAACCAATTGCGGTCCCACCAGAATCGGGGGGCAAGCCACCGGTATCGGCCCCCGCAGAAGCCACACCATCGCCCTATCCGCAGCCGCACGAGCCTGCCACGCGGGTACCACCCACGGTGCCGCCAGCGGCCGCGCCCGCCGCTTCAACCCCGGCAGCCTCGATGCCGGCGGCCTCGGCTCCTTCGATGCCATCGATGCCGTCTTTGCCGGAGCCGCCGTCGGTTCCCTCTGTCCCCGCGGGCGGCCTCCCCGCCGAAACGCCTCCCGGCCTCGGGGAGGTGCCTCACGGCGGGGAACCCGCTGCACATCCGCCCGAACCGCGTAGCGCCGGTCCACATCCACCCGGCGACGGCAACGCACCTCACCTTCCCGGTGATGGGGCGCCGCCGTCGGACTCCTTTCCCAAGGAAACCCCAAAGGAGATACCACCAAGCGATGGCCAGCCACCTGATCAAGGTGAGCACCAACCAGGGGAACTCCCCGGTCACGGGATTCCACATGACGAGATGCCGCAAGGCGAGAAGCACACAATAAGCGGACATGGAAGTTACGATCCCGGCGACGGCTTCTTTACTGTGCCGAAAGGCTCGAGTATTACGACTTTTGCCGAGCACGGCTCGACTATTACTGACTCACTGGGCAATCTTATCGAGACCGGCGGAGACACCTCCGGCGTTTATTCCAAGACTTTTAAACCAGGCGAGCTTATACCCAACTATACAATCCATCCACCGGATGGGTTAAACATTCTAGGCTCACCGCTAACTGTAACGAGTCCGACGCTCATTAGTAAGCTTATCCACGAAAACATGGGCCTTGTCGATTTAGCTGTATGTACTTTCGATCCAACTTCGCCGACGGGCAAGATATACCACGTAAACGGAATATATGATAAATTCAATGAAAAGTTCACGCCTTACGAAAGGTATAAACGTTGACGGCACCCCACAACGCCGGAATCGACGAATTGATTGATTTCGCTGCCCAACAAAAGTCGCCGGAGACAGATCGACGTCTTTTTTCGGCACTTCGTGGTGTCGAATTATTTTTTCCTCGAACGACCGTTGAACATGAGGGAAAGCAGCTCAATGCTACCCCCTTGCTGCGATTGCCCGACGGAACAAATGCCATGATGCTGTACACATCGGAAGACCACCCAGATCTACCCAACACCTTCGCCGGTGGCGCCTTCGAAGATGCGCTTGCCGCAGCGCTCTCCATGCCGGACCTCGACTGGGTGATCGTCTGCAATCGCACGTCGCAGTGGGTAGCAATTAATAAACAACAAATAACCGAAGTTCTCGATGTTCTGCAGTCTAGAGAAAATCGCTCAAATGAACTCTCTGAACCTCCGCCGAATAGTGATAACGCGGTTGAAGATCTAATAACACGCGCTCTTCACACGCCGCCGGAGAAACTTTCGCCGTCGATCGGATCTGTGCTCCGAGGACGCGAGATATTCATTGAGCTTGCGAAAGTGCAAAGCGAAGAGGGCCAACCGATTATGAAAACGTTCGCTGTCCAGCACATGCCGCGCGTGATACGCGCTTACACGACGCGAACACGTCCAGGGATCAGATATGGGGGCATGAAGTGGGAGGCACTCAAAGATATGCTGACGACCACCACCGAGCTCGACGGCGTCCAGATTGTCAACAACGCCGATGACTGGGTGATTTTCGATCGTGAATCATTGACCGCCAGTGGAACTGACGAATCATAATCGTCGTTGCAGCAGACGCGTCCAAATAACGATCAGCAAACCGGGTTTGGCCCTGGGTGTGATCGGTGTGGTCATGCTCGGCGTCGAACGTGACGCCAGCGTCGCGTTCGGGTGCAGCCGGCAGTGCGGACACGTCAACTCCCCCACGCCATCTGACCCGATAGCCGCCGCCTGTTTCGACGTGCACGACACGTGGCGCAGAGCTCCTCGGCGTGCATTTCAGCCACGTGCTGGCCTCGCGTAACTACTTCACCTACCGACATCCTCGGATTCTTCTATCGCCAAGCCGAGTTTCGGCGCTCGGGCAGTTAGGACGTTTATCGGAATGATTCAACGCCGACTATCTGTTCCGCGCGCACCTTCTCGTCATGACGGGAGTTCCCAATGAGCAAAAAGATTGCCGGTAAGACTTTTTCGACGCCAGAAGAAGCTGGCGTTACCGCGCCAACGGCAGAAGAATTAGCGCGCGCAAGGAAGGGCTTCGATGAATTTCAGGCCAGAGTCGACGCGGTTGCGTCCGAAGACCGCAAAACAGACGTCTCGCCGAAATTTTGGGATGACACATCCGGTACCGAGTTCGATCCCGACAAGAAAGCTTAGGCTCGTTTCCTGAACCGACGCCCACGGACAAGTCTTATCGCGCCCCGACCAAATGGGCCCGCCGAGCCACGAGTGTGACGCTGCAGTCACACTCGGCGTCGAACGTGACTGCAGCGTCACGTTCGGCAGCCGGCAGCCCGAGGCATCAGCCCGGCAGCCGGACAGCCGGGTAGCCGACGACCCAGCCATACCCGCCCCCTCGTCATCTGCCCGATAGGGTTGTGTATCGGGCACCCGCTGGGTCACCAGGCAACACAGCGATCTAGGAGGTTGGGCGATGACTTCCTTTGACCCGGTCAACGCAGACCACACCGGCTACGTCGACCTGGAGTCGCTGGGCGCGGACGCCAGCGCGGCCCGCGCGATCGAGGGCATGCAGGAAGCCGCCGCCAGCCAGGACCGTCCGCAACCCCCGATCGACCTCACCGCCGCCGCCTTCTTCGATGTCGACAACACCCTGGTGCAGGGCTCCTCGGCGGTGCACTTCGGCCGTGGGTTAGCCACGCGCAACTACTTCACCTATCGCGATGTCCTCGGATTCATCTACGCCCAGGCCAAGTTTCAGGTCCTCGGCAAGGAGAACAGCAACGACGTCGCCGCGGGCCGGCGCAAGGCGCTCGCCTTCATCGAGGGCAGGTCGGTCGAGCAGCTGGTGGCCTTGGGCGAGGAGATCTACGACGAGATCATCGCCGACAAGATCTGGCCCGGCACCCGCGAGCTGACGCAAATGCATCTGGACGCCGGCCAGCAGGTGTGGCTGATCACCGCCACCCCCTACGAGCTCGCCGCGACCATCGCGCGACGCCTCGGCCTGACCGGCGCGCTGGGCACCGTCGCGGAATCGGTCGACGGGGTCTTCACCGGCAGGCTGGTCGGTGACATCCTGCACGGCGCCGGCAAGGCGCACGCGGTGCGCTCGCTGGCAATTCGCGAGGGGCTCAACCTGAAACGCTGCACCGCCTACTCCGACAGCTACAACGATGTGCCCATGCTGTCGCTGGTGGGGACCGCGGTCGCCATCAATCCCGACGCCCGCCTGCGCGCCCTGGCCCGGGAGCGCGGATGGGAGATTCGCGACTTCCGCACCGCCCGCAAGGCGGCGCGGATCGGGGTGCCGTCGGCGTTGGCGCTGGGCGCGGCCGGGGGTGCGCTGGCCGCGGTGGCCTCTCGGCGGCAATCACGCTGATAGGCTGCGCCGCTGAGACATCTTCGAGCGGAGAGCACAGCGGCATGACAGTCCCCAAAGAAGCCGAAGGACTTATCGGCAGCCATTACCGCGCACCGGACTACTTCGAGGTCGGTCGCGAAAAGATCCGTGAGTTCGCCCAGGCGATCAAAGACGACCACCCGGCGCATTTCGACGAGAATGAATCCCGGAAGGCGGGGTACACCGAGATGGTGGCGCCGCTGACGTTCCTCGCGATTGCCGGGCGCCGCGTGCAGTTGGAGATCTTCACCAAGTTCAGCATCCCCATCAACATCGCCAGGGTCATCCACCGCGACCAGAAGTTCAAGTTCTACCGCCCGATCCTGGCTCACGATAGGCTTTACTTCGACACCTACCTAGACTCGGTCATTGAGTCCCACGGCACCGTGCTGGCGGAGATCCGCAGCGAAGTGACCGATGCCGATGGAAAGCCGATCGTCACCAGCGTTGTCACAATGCTGGGGGAAGCCGCAAACCAGGCCGACACCGAAGCAACCGCCGCGGCAGTTGCATCAATATCCGCAGGAAAGATAGGGGCGTCGTAAATGTCACCACAGGGGGAAACGGGAACGCAGCTGCATCCGCCGGTCGAGGCCGTGCGATCCCACTACGACAAGTCGAACGAATTCTTCAAGCTGTGGCTTGACCCCTCGATGACGTACAGCTGTGGCTACTTTGACGAGAATCCCGATCCGCAGAATCTGACCAAGACGCTGGAAGAGGCGCAGTACGCCAAGCGCAAGCTCGCTCTGGACAAGCTGAACCTCGAGCCCGGCATGACGCTGCTCGACATCGGCAGCGGCTGGGGCTCGACGATGCGGCACGCGGTGGCCGAATACGACGTCAACGTGATCGGGTTGACGCTGAGCGAGAACCAGTACGCCCACTGCGTCGCCGAGTTCGAAAAGATGGACAGCCCCCGCCGTAAAGAGGTGCGGATCCAGGGCTGGGAGGAATTCCCCGGCGACGTGCCGATCGACCGGATCGTGTCGCTGGGCGCGTTCGAGCACTTCGCCGACGGCGCCGGTGACGCCGGGTACGAGCGCTACGCCACCTTCTTCAAGAAGTACTACGACCTGCTGCCCGACGACGGCCGCATGCTGCTGCACTCGATCGTGGTCCCCAGCCGCGAAGAGGGCAACGCGATGGGGTTGAAGGTCAACATGACCCTGCTCCGGTTCATCAGCTTCATCTTGAAGGAGATCTACCCGGGCGGAAAGTTGCCCCAGGTCGACCTGGTCGACAGGTACGCGACGGACGCGGGTTTCAAGATCGAGCGGCACCACTTCATCGGCAAGAACTACGTGCCGACGCTGACCGCCTGGGGCGATGCGCTCGAGGCGCACAAGGAAGAGGCGATTGCCCTGAAGGGGCAGGAGACCTACGACATCTACTTGAAGTACTTGCGGGGCTGCTCGGACCTGTTCCGCGACGGCTACACGAACGTCTGCCAGTTCACCATGGTGAAGTAGCCGACGTCTTCAAAGGTCAACGCCACCACGGATTTCCGTGGTGGCGTTTCCTTTTGGCCCCCGCGGCTCAGCGGGAAAAGGCTCAGCCGAAGAAGATGTTGCGACGGCCGGCCAGCAACCGGTACAGCGTCTGCTGGATGGTCTCGCGCACCTGATCGGTCAGCTCGAAGGTGACCATCGGGTCGTCGGCGTCGGAGGCCGCATAGTCGTCGGTGTAAATCGGCTCACCGAACGCGATGTGCCATTTCGACGGCAGCGGCACCAGGCCCACGGGCCCGGCCAACGGGAACAGCGGCGTGATCGGGAAGTACGGCAGCCCGAACAGCCGCGCCAGCAGCTTGACGTCCGTCAGCATCGGGTAGATCTCTTCGGACCCGATGATCGAGCAGGGGATGATCGGCGCCTTGGTCCGCAGCGCGGCGGTGACGAACCCGCCGCGGCCGAACCGCTGCAGCCGGTAGCGGTCCTCGAACCGCTTCCCCAGCCCCTTGTAGCCCTCCGGGAACACGGCGGTGAGCTCGCCGGCGGCGAGCAGTCGGTGCGCGTCCGTCGTGCAGGCCATGGTGTGGCCGGCCTTGCGGGCCGCCTCGCCCACCACGGGCAGGTCGAACACCATGTCGGCGGCGAGCAGCCGCAGCTCACGATGCGCGCGATGCTCGTCGTGCACCGCCACCGACAACATCAACCCGTCGAACGGCAACACCCCGGCGTGATTGGCGACCACCAACGCGGCGCCGTCGGCGGGCAGGTTCTCGATCCCGCTCACCTCGACCCGGAACCAGGACCGGAAGAACAGCCGCAGCAGCGGCCGGACGATCGCGCTGTTGAAGTGCGGATCGAAGCCGAACTCGTCGACACTGTAGTCACCCGTCAGCCGCTGGCGCAGGAATCCGGCGACCGACGCGACGCGCTGCGCCAGCTCATTCAGCGGCGCCTCGCCGGACGATGCCCCCGTGGCACGGCGGTGCTCGTCGATTTCGCGAACCACCGCGGCGATCTGCTCCGCCGACGCGCGGCCGCTCGGATCGGTCAACAACGACGGGTGCTGGCGGGCTGACTCTGCTCGTTGATCGGCTCTCCGGCGCGCTGCTACCCGGCCCCGATTCGTATGCAGTGGAATGACATTCGCTCTGGTTTCACCCGCCACGATACCTACCTGACCCCACCCCACGGAATTGGATTTCGGCTACCCCAGCGCTGGGCTAGAGATATGGCGCGACCTTCCAAGGAGCGTACCCGATCTGGGTCGATTATGGGAGTCAGGCCTCGGCCGCGAACGTAGTCGTCGAAGGCCTCCGCCGTCGTCCATTTCGGCTGGTAGTTGAGTTCTGAGCGCATCCGGCTGGTGTCCATGACGCGGCCGTAACTCAAATAATCAAACTGATCGCGGCTGATCTCGTTGTAGCGGTTGGCGCGGCGCAGCGAATCCAGCGCCCAAACGCCGAAACCCGGTACGGGCAAAGGGATCCGGCCCGCCCGACGGATCGCCTGCGACAGCATGATGATGCCGTCGGCGCCGATGTTGAACGTGCCCGCCTTGCCGGCCATGGCCGCGCGCTCGAGCGCACCGAGGGCGTCCTGCTCGTGCAGCAACTGCAGCCGGGCGCCGCGGCCGAACATCGTCGGCACCAAAGGCCCGGCGAGATAACGCGACAACGTCGTGTCCATCGCCGGACCGATCATGTTGGCCAGCCGCAAGATCGTCACGGCGATGTCGGGCCGGCGCCGCCCCAATCCGCGCGCATAGGCTTCGATGTCGAGGCTGTCCTTGGCGAAACCGTCGCGGAAGGGCCGACGGCTGGTGCTGTCCTCGGTGAACATCACAGGATCGTGGGCGCTCGAGCCGTACACCTCCGACGTCGACTTGAGCACCACGCGGCGCACCGAGGGGGCCTTTTGACAGGCCGCGAACAGCTGCATCGCGCCCATCACGTTGATCTCTTTGAGCGCCGCGGTGCCGCCGGAGCGCGGCGCGTACGACGCGGCCGCCGCGTGCACCACCGTGTCGACGTCGCCGTTGCGAATCACCTTGGCAATAAAGGGATTACGGATGTCAGCGCGGACGAACTCGGCGCGTCCCATGCGGCGCAGCATGTCTTTGCTGGGGGCGATCGCGTCCACCGCGATGACGCCTTTGATCATCGGGTTCTGCGCGAGCCGAGCCGTCAGGTAGCCGCCCAGAAACCGGCAGGCACCGGTGACCAGCACGATTTTGGGGTAATGCGCCGCATTGCCGGAGGTGTCGTCCGGCCCGGTGTTCTCCCCATTCGACGCATCCACCCGAACAGCCTAGCCGTCGGCGAGACGGCCGCACTATGGCGCGTTGCGACCAGTTAGGGCCTTTTTACGGTGGCCTTATGACGGCCTTAGGAAGGCCGCAGCGGGGGTTACTTGCCGAGTTTTCTGCGCTGCACCCGGGTGCGACGCAGCAGCTTGCGGTGCTTCTTCTTCGACATACGCTTGCGCCGCTTCTTGATTACTGAACCCATGAACTCCGCTATCTAGACCGAGACCTGCTTCAAAGATTGGACCCGGTCACTTTACCCAGCCGGACGCACCCAACGCCAAACCGGCGTCGCCTGATCGCCGCGCAACCGCGAAGCCAGCAGCCGCCCGAAAGCGGCCACCGGTTCGGGTCAGCCGGCGTCGAAGTAGGACGTCTCGAGCATGTCGTGGACGGCCTTGGCGTGCACCCGGAAGGACCGGCCCACCCGAACCGCGGGCAGTTCACCGTTGTGCACCAACCGGTAGACCGTCATCTTGGACACCCGCATCAACGCCGCCACCTCGGCGACGGTGAGGAATTGCGTCCTGCCCTGCTGGCCATCGACGGAACTGGTATCCCGTGGCTTACCTGCAGAATCTCGCGTTGATGGCCCATTCGTAGACGTCATCGCAACCCAATCGTGTCAGGCACGCGCATGCCAGCGGCTTCCCCTCCGCTGGCACCCACACGTGCTTACAAAGAGGAGAATAGCGGGACTGATGGGGTTACTGGTACTGGTGGGGGACAATCAGTTCAAAAAACTTGGATTACTCTGATGTAATTCTTAGCTGCTCAGAGCGCATTTTCGCGGCCTGAACCGCCGCGTCGACGGCCGCTCGCAGGCCTCCCCGTTCCAGCTCGCGCAGCGCCGCCGCCGTGGTCCCGCCGGGCGAGGTCACCGTCGCCCGCAGCTGCGTCGCGGTGGCGTCCACCCGCATGCCGGGCGCCTCGAGCTCGCCGAGCCGACGGTCGGCGTCCATCCGTTCCAGCAGCATCGCCGCCGCGCCGGCCATGGTCTGCGCGGTCAAGTCGCCGGCCACCTCGCGGCTCAGGCCCGCCGCGACGCCGGCGTCGATGAGGGCCTCGACCATCAGGAAGAAATACGCCGGACCGGAGCCCGACAGCGCCGTGACGGCGTCCATTTGGCCCTCGGGAACGTTCAGCACCCCGCCCACGGAGTCGAACAGGGCCGAGACGCCCTCCAGCTGCGGCGGGGTGACGAACCTGCCCTTGGCCAGGGCCGTGACCCCCGCGCCCACCAGCGCCGCCGTATTCGGCATGGCCCGCACCACCGGGGTCCCGGCCGGGAGTTTGGATTCGAAGTAGGCGATGGTGACGCCGGCCGCGACCGTGACGAACACCTGCTCGGCGGTATCGCTCTCCGCCGCGCCGGCCGCCCGCGCGACCTCCGACATCACCGACTCGATGTCGGCGGGCTTCACCGCGACCACGACGAACGACGCGTTTTCCACCGCCTCGGCCACCGAGGTGATCAGCACCGAATAGGTATCGGCCAGATACTTGGCACGCTCGGGCACCCGCTCGACCACCACCAGGTCCTTGACCTGCCGGCCGGCGCGCAGCAGACCCGACAGCAGTGCCTCCCCGATGCTGCCGCCACCGATGATCGCGATTCTTGCCATGCCCGACAGCATCGCAGACACCGGCCGCTAGCGAGCGGCAGGGACCAACGCCAGCTGGCGGGCCTGCACCACCAGGCGCCCCAGGCTGTCGACGACCGTGTGGTCCTCGTCGAACCAGTCGTGCCCGATCTCGGTGCAGGTCGCGATGATGCGCAGCCACCCGTCGGCCGGCAACCCCCGCAGAAAGGCCGTGAGCTGGATGGTGGGCGCCCAGCCGGTGCGGTCCACCGCGAAGGTCACCGGCGCCGACAAATCGCCGCACATGAGCGCAAACAGCGCGTCCGGGGCCACGCCGCGGGGGCGCGCCCACATCTGGATCACCGGCGGGCGCCCGTCGTCGCGGACCTGCATGGTCGACAACACCGGCCGCACATCGCAGCCCTCGCCCAGGTGCACCAGGCCGGCCAGCGGATGCCCGGGGCCGATCGGCTCGATGTCGTCGGGCGGTTCGGGCGCCATCAGGTCCAGCACCGGGTTGGCCGACAGCAGCGGCTTCACGGCGCCGTCGGGAGGGTAATGCTCGGGCTCGCCGAGGTTGACCACGGCGTGCACCGCGGTGCGGTCACCCTGGGTGAGCTCGACGTCCACGACGCTGATCCGGCGGCCGCGCTTGCGGATCGACGTGACCAACTGCACCGGCCCCGGATCGGGCGCCCACAGGAAGCTCGCCGACACTGCGACCGGCTGCAGGACCGGCCCGGCCGACGGCCCGCCGCAGGCGGTGCGCGCGGCGTTGGCGCACAGGGCCAGCATCGCGCCGCCGTGCACCTTGGGACCGATGGTCCAGCGCTTGTCGAGCTCTCCTTCGTAGACGCCGGAACCGGCCTCCCGCAACGACATTGCGGTGGTGAATAACGCGCTCATGGACTTTCGCGGGTCTCCTGAATGATCAGCGCAGCAGATGCGTGCGGGCGAACTGCAGCGACTCGGCGAGCATGGCTTCGCGCTCATTGGCCGAACGCGCGCCGGACGTCGACACCTCCAGGATGACGTGCCCGGCGAAATGGCTGGCGGCCAGCATCTGGCACAGCTCGACGGTGGGTTGTGTGCCGCGTCCCGGCACCAGATGCTCGTCGGCGGGCAGCCCGTTGCCGTCGCACAGGTGCAGATGCACCAGCCCCGCCCCCATCCGCTGCGCCATGTCCAGGGAATCGGTGCCTGCGGTCGCGGTGTGGGACAGGTCCAGCGTGTAGTGGGCGTGGTTGCCGTCGAGCGGGTCGTAGGAGGGCGCGAACGCGGAAATCGCCGCACCGGGGCCGCCGCCGCGCCGGCGCATCCGTTCCAGCGACTGACCGGCCCCAAAAAGCCGGTCCGCCCGGAACGGGAACATGTTCTCGACCGCGACCATCACGTCGCTCGACGCTTCCAGTTTGGCCACCTGGTCGCTGAACCCCTCGGCGTAGCGCCGCTGCCAGCGAAACGGCGGATGCACGACGACGGTCTGCGCGCCCAGCTGTTCGGCGACGCGCACGCTGCGGTCCAGCTTGGGGATCGGATTGGGACCCCACACCCGTTGCGAGATCAGCAGGCACGGCGCGTGCACCGACAACACGGGGACGCGATAGCGCCGGGACAGCTTCTTGACGGCCGCGACTTCCTGGCTCGCCGACTCGGCCCAGACCATCAGCTCGACGCCGTCATACCCCAGCCGGGCCGCGTACTCGAACGCGGCCTCGGCCCGCAACGGGTACACCGAAGCCGTGGAGAGGCCGACTTTGATGGCTGGGCGCACTGGCTGTGGGCGCCGCTAGCCCGACTGCAACGACAGCGCCAGCGGCCCCAGGGTGATCAGCGCACCCACCGCGACCGCGATCAACGTGCTGGCGATGTCCTCGGTCTTGCGGACCACCCGCACCCCCACCACCAGGCCGAGGATGACCAGCACCGAGAGCACCAACGCCACGATGCTGTTCCAGCGCCACAGCTGGTCGAAGGCCACGAACAACCCGCCGCCGAATGCGACCGCCAGGATCGACTGGAGCACCACCACGGCGCCCCGCCACAGCGAGTCGAGCCTGCCCGGCGCCGGGTGAGCGTCCGCGCCCTCGACGTGCCCGTCTTCGCCCTCGAGGTGCTCCTCGTCGCCGAGCAGTCCGGCGGTCAGCGACCCCGCGCCGGCGGCGTCCTCGTCCTCCTCCAACGAGCCCGAGGATTGCAGGTAGGAGCGCACGTAGGCGGAGTCCTCCAGCGCGGGTTCGGCTTCGCGGACGTCGGAGTCCATCACGTCGACGGGGATGTCG
This sequence comes from Mycobacterium sp. WUMAC-067, assembly GCF_020217485.1. Lineage (GTDB taxonomy): Bacteria > Actinomycetota > Actinomycetes > Mycobacteriales > Mycobacteriaceae > Mycobacterium. Next base: position 73,464 of record NZ_JAEKMI010000011.1, read on the forward strand.
GCGTAGTGGTCCATCGGGTCAAAGCTCATGTCCTCGGCGCCAGAGGGTTCGCCGGGCTTGACGGTCCCGTTGGCCAACGGCCGGGGGTATTCGCTGCGCTCGGGGCCCGGCGTCCGCTTGGGCTGCGGCGGCGACTTGGGCCAGCGCGGCTCGGGCTCGGACCAGTAGGCGGTCTTGGGCTTGTCTTCGGTCACCGGCTCGACGACGCCGTTCTCGGTGTCGTCGGCGGGTTCGGCGGGTTGGGCGGCCTCGATCGTGTCGGTGGCGCCGTGTTCGACGTCGTCGTCGTCACTCACCACGGGGATTTCGCCGGTGAGCTCGGCGACGGTCACCGCGTCGCTGTCACCGCGGCGACGGCGACGCCGACGGGTGACCGCCGGGGCGCCGATGGTTCCGTTTCTGGCCAGCAATTCGGCCACCGAGATCGGCCGAGTGCCCGGGCTTTCGGTCTCGGAGTGCGGTCCGGTCATGGTTTGTCGCCTCTCGATCGGTGCTGATTCCGATCAACTACCTGACCTCCAGCATTACGCACCGACGGGCCCATGAGGGCAGTTCCGTCGGCTTCACTGTCGAGTTTGCGCAGAATGAGACCTTCCCGTAATGCCCACGGGCAAATATCCACCACTTCAATCGACAGCGCTCGCATGCTCGCCTCCGCCACCAGCGCACCCGCCACAATCTGCGGGGCGCGCTCGGCGCTCACTCCTTCCAGTTCCGCCCGGTCAGCGGTCGTCATCCTAGAGATGAAAGATATGAGTTGCCTGAGGCCGTTTGCTGTCAGCGTCCTCTTGACCCGCGGCCCGGCCCCCGACGGGGCCGCGCCGGTGAGCCGCGCGAGCGAGCGGAACGTCTTCGACGTCGCCACCGCCAGGTCGGGACTGCCGGCATCGAGGATCTTCGCGCTGGCTTCCGCGAGCTCGGCGTCCAGCCAATCCCGCAGCATCGCCACCCGGCGCCGCCCGGGTGGGTCGTCGGGCAGCCATTCGCGGGTCAGCCGGCCGGCGCCCAGCGGCAGCGACATCGCGACCTCGGGCTCCTCGTCCAGGCCGCTGGACATCTCCAGCGAACCGCCACCGATGTCGAGGTTGATGATCCGTCCCGCGCTCCAGCCGTACCAGCGCCGCACCGCCAAGAAGGTCAGCCGCGACTCGTCGACACCGGTCAGCACCCGCAACTCGACGCCGGTCTCCTTGCGCACCCGGCTCAGCACGTCCTCGGAGTTGCCGGCGTCCCGGACCGCCGAGGTGGCGAAGGCCATCAGCTCCTCGCAGCCCGAACTGTCGGCGATCTTGGCGAATTCGTCGATGGTGGAGATCAGCTTTTCGGCGCCACGTTTGGTGATCTTGCCGGCGCTGTCGGTGGCCTCGGCCAGCCGCAGGGTGGCCTTCGTCGAACTCATCGGCGTCGGATGACCGCCCCGGTGGGCATCGACCACCAGGAGATGCACCGTGTTGCTGCCCACGTCGAGAACGCCCAATCGCACGTAGACAACCTAACCGGGCCTGGCCGCCGGGCTCTTGCGCGACCCGGTTAACCCACCGTGATCACGGCCATACGGGCCGCGAGTGTCAGCGGCTCGGCTGCGCCGAAATGTGGTCTAACGTGGACTCCGTGGCGAATTCGCACCCGGAACCGGTAGCGCCGGGCCAAGAGGTCGAACTGGATTTCGCCCGCGAATGGGTGGAGTTCTACGACCCCGACAACCCCGAGCATCTGATCGCCGCCGACCTGACCTGGCTGCTCTCGCGGTGGACGTGCGTGTTCGGCACTCCGGCCTGCCGGGGCACGGTGGAGGGCCGCCCGGACGACGGGTGCTGCTCGCACGGCGCGTTCCTGTCCGACGACGACGACCGCGCCCGCCTGGACGACGCGGTGAAAAAGCTGACCGCCGCCGACTGGCAGTACCGCGAAAAAGGCTTGGGCCGCAAGGGATATCTGGAGCTCGACGAGCACGAGGGCCAACCGCAGTACCGCACCCGCAAGCACAAGGATGCGTGCATCTTCCTGAACCGCCCCGGTTTCGCGGGCGGGGTCGGCTGCGCGCTGCACAGCAAGGCGCTCAAGCTCGGTGTGCCGCCGCTGACCATGAAGCCGGATGTCTGCTGGCAGTTGCCGATCCGCCGCAGCCAGGAGTGGGTGACCCGGCCCGACGGCACCGAGATCCTCAAGACCTGGGTCACCGAATACGACCGCCGCGGCTGGGGTTCCGGGGGCGCCGACCTACACTGGTACTGCACCGGCGACCCGGCCGCTCACGTCGGCGCCAAGCAGGTGTGGGAAAGCCTGGCCGACGAACTCACCGAGCTGCTGGGCAGCAAGGCCTACGCGGAGCTGGCCGCAATGTGCAAGCGCCGCAGCAAGTTAGGGCTTATCGCGGTGCACCCGGCGACTCGCATCGCCGAGTAGCCGCTAGCCTTCCAGCTTGTAGCCCAGGCCCCGCACCGTCACCAGGTGCACCGGGTTGGCCGGGTCGGCTTCGATCTTGGACCGCAGGCGCTTGACGTGGACGTCGAGCGTCTTGGTGTCGCCGACGTAGTCCGCACCCCACACCCGATCGATCAGCTGCCCGCGGGTCAGCACCCGGCCGCTGTTGCGCATCAGGTACTCGAGCAAGTCGAATTCCTTGAGCGGCAAGGTGATCGCGTCACCGTTGACCGACACGACGTGGCGTTCGACATCCATCCGCACCGGGCCGGACTCGAGCACGCCGTCGCTGATCTCGGACTCGTCGTCGCCGCCGCGGCGTAGCACCGCCCGGATCCGCGCGATCAGCTCACGCGCCGAATAGGGCTTGGTCACATAGTCATCCGCGCCCAACTCGAGACCGACGACCTTGTCGATCTCACTGTCGCGGGCGGTCACCATGATCACCGGCACGCTGGAACGCGCGCGCAGCTGCTTGCAGACGTCGGTGCCCGACATTCCGGGCAGCATGAGGTCGAGCAGCACGATGTCGGCGCCGGCTCGGTCGAACTCGGCGAGCGCCGCCGACCCGTCGGTCACCACGGTGGCCTCGAAGCCCTCCTTGCGGAGCAGGAACGCCAGCGGATCGGCCAGCGACTCCTCGTCCTCCACGATCAGCACACTGGTCATGAGCGCGATTCCTCCTCATCGCTACGCTCGGCATCGTCATACGCGCGGGTCATGAGCGCAACTCCTCGGCATCGTCGTACGCGCGGGTCATCGACTTAGTTCTTCCTCTCTTTGGGACCGGTCGGGCCGCACGTCGCGGCCCTGCGGTTGCTCGGATTCGCCCTCGTCTCGAGTTGACGGCTTGGCCGCCGGAATGGACAGGGTGAATGTCGATCCGGTTCCCGGCTTGCTCCACACGCCGATGGTGCCGTTGTGGTTGGCCGCGACGTGTTTGACGATCGCCAGGCCCAGGCCGCTGCCGCCGGTGGCCCGTGAGCGGGCCTTGTCGCCCCGGAAGAACCGCTCGAAGACCCGCTCCTGGTCTTCCAGGGCGATCCCGATCCCGCGATCCGTGACGGCGATCTCGACGTTCTCGCCGCGGCGGCGACGGCTGATCGACACCGGCGAACCCGGCGGCGAATAGGCGATCGCGTTGGAGACCAGGTTGGCCAGCGCGGTGATCAACAGCGTTTCGTCGCCGAGCACCCGCAAACCGCTGGGAGAGTCGGTGCGGACCGCGATGTTGGTGTTGTCAGCCGCCACCTTGTGGCGCGAAATCGCTTCGCTCACAACCCTGTCCACGTTGACCTCGACGACGTCGGGCAGCGGCTCGGCGCCTTGGAGCCGGGACAGCTCGATCAGCTCGGCGACCATGTCCCCCAGGCGGTTGGCTTCGACGAGCACCTTCTCGGCGAACCTTCGCACGGTTTCGGAGTCGTCGGCTGAGGCGAGCAGGGCCTCGGCGAGCAGGGCCATCGCACCCACCGGGGTCTTGAGCTCGTGGCTGACATTGGCCACGAAGTCGCGCCGGGTGGCTTCCATCCGCGCATAGTCGGACTGGTCGTGGGCGAAGACCACGGCGAACCGTCGGTCCTCTTCGCTGAGCAACCGGGCCTGCCCGTGCACCGAGAGCCCGGACCGGCCGCCCGCCCGTTTCGCCGGCTGCAGGTCGAACTCGACGTCGACACCGGTCAGCGCCTGCTGCGCCGCCTCCCAGGCCTGGTCATCGAGCTGGCGGTCGCGCACCAGGCCCAGCTCCTTGGCCCGATTGTTGAGGTAGACGACGTCGCGATGGACGTCCACCACCGCCGCGCCCACCGGCATCAGCGACACGATGCATTCCAGCATCTGCCCGACGGTGATCCCGGTCCACTCGGTGCTCGCCCGCTGGCGGCGCTGCACCGCGCGCGGAGACAGCCGGGCCCCGACCGCCACACCTGCGGCCAGTGCCAGCACGGACAACACCCCGGCGAGCAACAGCGCCGAGAACACAGTCACATAGCAAATCCTACAAATCTTCCTGAACGCTGCCCTAGCAGAACGAGGCCAAAATCGGACAAGTCACACCTTGCGTCACAGGTGTTCCGCTCCCGTTCACGTGGTGTTTGGCTAACGGGGCGTTCGCGCGCCATATCGCGCCGGGGCGCAAACCTCAGCCGCGGCCCTGGCCGGCGACCGCGGCGGCACCGGCGGCGGCCGCTTCGGGGTCCAGATAGGTGCCGCCGGGCACCACCGGCCGCAGGTCGGCGTCCAGGTCGTAGCGCAGCGGGATGCCGGTCGGGATGTTCAGGCCCACGATGTCGTCGTCGGACATCTGATCGAGGTGCTTGACCAGGGCCCGCAGCGAGTTGCCGTGCGCGACGATCAGCACCGTCTTGCCGCTGCGCAGGTCCGGGACGATGACGTCGGTGAAATACGGCAGGAAGCGGACAACCACGTCGGCGAGGCACTCGGTCAGCGGCCCGCCGCCGATGTCGGCGTACCGGGGATCGGCGTCCTGGCTGTAGGTGCTGCCCTGCTCGATCGGCGGGGGCGGCGTGTCGTAGCTGCGTCGCCAGGCCATGAACTGGTCGTCGCCGTAGCGCGCCTTGGTCTCGGCCTTGTCCAGGCCCTGCAGCGCCCCGTAATGGCGTTCGTTGAGCCGCCAGGTGCGCCGCACCGGAATCCACAGCCGGTCGGCGGCGTCCAGCGCCAGGTGCGCGGTGGAGATGGCCCGGCGCAGCAGCGACGTGTACAGGATGTCGGGCAACAGGTTGTGCTCGGCGAGCAGCTCGCCGCTGCGCACCGCCTCGGTGCGGCCCTTGTCGGTCAGCCCGACGTCCACCCAGCCGGTAAACAGGTTCAGCGAATTCCATTCGCTCTCGCCGTGGCGGAGCAGCACCAGCGTGGCAGAGTCACCCATGCCGGTTAGTCTCTCACGCACTCATCGAGCCGCGCCGAGCGTACTAATCCGGGTCGTCTTCGTCGTCTTCGTCGATCAGGTGGGCGAAGGCCTGCAGGTTCTTCAGCGACTCGCCGCGCGACACCCGCCACTCCCACTCTTTCTGGATCGACGAGCGAAAACCCAACTCCAGCAACGTATTAAAGTCCGAGTCCACCGCTTCGAGCACCTGGCCGAGCACCCGGTCGATCTCGTCGGCGTCCACCGACGGCAGCGACATGCGGCCCACCAGGTAGATGTCGCCGACGTTGTCCAGCGTGTAGGCGACGCCGTAGAGCCGGCGATTGCGCTTGAGCAGGAATCGGTAGACGCCCTCGTGGTTCTCGTCGGGCTTGCGGCACACGAAGGCCTCGACCCGCACCGAATGCTCGCCGACGCTCAAGATGGTGTTGGTCTTGAGCTTGCGCTCGCCGGGCAGTTCCACCACCAAGCCGGGCGGACCGCCATGTGCGCCAGCGTGTTTCGAGTAGTTCAGCCCGCTGGCCCGCAGGGCATCCTCGATCACCCGGGTTACGGTGGAGGAACTCATGCGCCCACCCCGCGGCGCTCGGCGGTGTACTCGCCGATCGCGCGGCGATAGCTGGCCAGCAGCGCATCGGTGGTGTGGTCCCAGGAGAAGGTGGCCGCGTGGGCGGCGGCCGCGCGGCCCATCTCCGCGGCCTGCTCCGCCGGCCTGCGCAGCAGGCCGTCCAGCGCGGCCGCCCAGCGGTCGACGTCGTGCCCGGCGACCAGCGTGCCGGTGATCCCGTCGCGCACGGCCACCGGCAGCCCGCCGACCGCGGCCGCCGCCACCGGGGTGCCGCAGGCCTGCGCCTCGAGGGCGACCAGGCCGAACGACTCCGAATAGCTCGGCACCGCAACGACATCGGCGGCCTGGAACAACGTGGCCAGGTTCGGCCGGGACTGCGGGGGCAGGAAGGTCACCCGCGCGGTGATGCCCAGCTCGTCGGCCAGCCGGGCCAATCCGTCCGGGGAAGCCAGGCCGCTGCCCGACGGCCCGCCCGCGACCACGATCCGCGCCCCCGGCAGTTTCGCGGCGGCACGCAACACGATGTCGGGCGCCTTCAGCGGCTGGATCCGGCCGACGAACGCCACGATGCGTTCGTCGGGCGGCAGGCCCAGCGCGGCCCGGGCGGCCCGGCGATCGCCGGGCCGGAACACGTCGAGGTCCACCCCGGGATGGACGACGTCGATCCGCGCCGGGTCGGCGTGGTGAATCGAGATCAGTTGCCTGGCCTCGTCGTCGGTGTTGACGATCAGGCGGTCCGCCTCGTCGACCACCTGCTGCTCCCCCACCGTGCGCAGCGGCGGCTCGGGCGAGTCCCCCTCGGCCAACGCCGCGTTCTTGACCGCGGCCAGGGTGTGCGCGGTGTGCACCAGCGGCACCGCCCAGCGGTCGCGGGCCAGCCAGCCCACCTGCCCGGACAGCCAATAGTGCGAGTGCACGATGTCGTAGTAGCCCGGCTCATGGGATGCCTCGGCGCGCAACACCCCCGCCGCGAACGCGCACAGCTGGGTGGGCAGGTCGTATTTGTCCAGCCCCTCGAACGGCCCCGCCACCACGTTGCGGACCAGCACCCCGGGCGCCACCCGCGCCACCGGCGGGTCGGCGGACGCGGTCGCCCGGGTGAAGATCTCCACCTCGATGCCCCGCCGCGCCAGGTGCAACGCGGTCTGCAGCACGTAGACGTTCATGCCGCCCGCGTCGCCGGTGCCGGGCTGGGCCAGTGGGGAGGTGTGGACCGCCAACACTGCAACGCGGCGCGGTTCGTTCAGCCGGAAAACGTCATCGTGCCGCACCCTGTCATCTTTACAGGACGGCTCGCCGGCGGCCGCACCCGCGCAGGACACGCGTCAGGCGGGCGACTCGTCCCGGGTGACGTCGTGCAACCGGGCGTCCAGCGCCCCGGCCCGCCGCATCGCACCCAGCGGGTCGGCGTACAGCCCGGACAGCGACACGGTCCCCGCACCGGCCTCCTGCACCCGGTTACCGAAGGCGGTGACGCGGATGTCGCGCGGCCCCAACACCGAGCGTGCGGCGAACGCCGCCTCCACCTGCTCCATCGCTTCGGGGTACTCCGTGAACGCCTGGCCACCGACCACCAGTTCGTCGGGGTTGAGCATGTCGCGCAGCAACGCCACCGCCTCGCCGAGCACCCGGCCCCGCTCGGCGAGCAGATCCTTGGCCTGCTGGTTGCCGGCGCGCGCCACCCGCAACAGGTCGGCGATGCCGGTGGCGGGCCCGTTGCCGCGGTTCGCGGGGGCGAACGGCAGGACGCGCTGCTGGCGGGCGGCGGCCACCACGGCTTCGTCGCTGACGGTGGATTCCAGCTGTCCGGTGCCGCCGAGCAGCTCGGAGTGGGCGGGCAGGCTCGCGATGGTGCCCGGCCCGCTGGACGGGCAGTGCACCCGCCCGCCGATCACCAGCGCGTAGCCCACGGTCTCGCGGGCGTAGACGTACAAGCTCGTCGGCGAGCTGGGCAGGAATCGCCGCATGCCCAGCAGCAGCTCGGCCCCGGCCATGGCGTCCACGTGCGAAGCCACCGAGACCGGCAGGCCCAGCGCGTCGGCCAGCACCTGTCCGACCGGCGCCTGCCGCCAGCCCAGCCGCGGGTGGTCGACCTGGCCGGTGGCGCCGTCGACGGTGCCGCCGATGGCGACCCCGACCCACAGCGGCCGCCGCCGATGCCAGCGCCGCAGGTACCGCCGGGCGCTGTCGGCCAGCGACGCCAGCGCGGGCCCGGCCGGGTTGCGCGGCGTCGGGGTCTCGACGGTGTCGAGGGTGCGGCCGAACAGGTCGGTGGCGACGATGCTGGTGGTGCGCGCACCGATGTGGATGCCCAGCGTCACGAACGGCTCGTGGTTGACCTCCACCGGCACGCGCGGGCGGCCGATCGCGCCGGAGACGGCCAGGTCGGCGCGCTCCCGCAGCAGGCCGGCCTCCAGCAGGGCGATGACCTGACGGTTGACCGTCGCGATGCTCAGCGAGGTGACGCCGGCGATGACGTCACGGCCGACTGGGCCGCGCAGCCGCACGGCCCGGAAGACGGAGGCCGCCGCCGAGTCGGGGATGTGCAACGCCGGCGGCACAATTTGCCGGCGCACCACGCGGTGGCCCTTTTGGCCGGAGTGGCCGGCGATGCGACTGGGCGAAAGATGGGTATGGGTAAGGATATTGGTGGGCACGAGCGTCCTTTGTCCGAATTTTGCTGGCCGTCTTGGCCACACCTGGCATGGGGTCAGGGGCGGCAAAGTGCGCAGCAACAACACGCACCCGCCGCGCACAGACACGCGGCGGTTGTGATGTTGGACAGGGCGCTGTGAAGCACACGGAAAATTTAGCACGTTCACTAAGGTTGTTTCGATGGTTAAAACTGGCAGGAATGAACGCGTCGCGGTGATCACGGGAGCCAGCTCCGGGATCGGGGCGGCGACCGCCCGCACCCTGGCTGCACAGGGCTTTCACGTCGTCGTGGTGGCGCGCCGGGCGGACCGGATCCGCGACCTGGCCGAGGAGATCGGCGGCACCGCGATTGTGGCCGATGTCACAGACGACGCCGCCGTCGACGCGCTGGCGGGCAAATTGAGCCGCGTCGACGTGCTGGTCAACAACGCCGGCGGCGCCCGCGGACTGGAACCCGTCAGCGATTCCGACCTCGAACACTGGCGGTGGATGTGGGAGACCAACGTGATCGGCACGCTGCGCGTCACCCGCGCGTTGCTGCCGAAGCTGATCGAATCCGGAGACGGGCTGATCGTCACCGTCACTTCCGTTGCGGCGCTTGAGGTTTACGACGGCGGTGCCGGCTACACGGCGGCCAAACACGGCCAGGGCGCGCTGCACCGCACCCTGCGGGGCGAACTACTGGGCAAACCGGTGCGGCTGACCGAGATCGCCCCGGGGGCCGTCGAAACGGAATTCTCGCTGGTGCGCTTCGACGGCGACCAACAGCGCGCGGACGCCGTCTACACCGGCATCACCCCGTTGGTGGCGGCCGATGTGGCCGAAGTGATCGGATTCGTCGCCTCGCGGCCCGCCCACGTCGACTTGGACCTGATCGTGATGAAGCCGCGCGACCAGGCGTCGGCCAGCCGCTTTAACCGCCGGAGGTAGCCGGGCCGGTGGTGGCGGGTGTCGTCGTGGTCGGGGTGCCCGACAGGGTCGGCGCGTTGGACGGCGTCACCGGGGCGGTGACCGGGATCTGCGTTGACGGCGGACGGGCGCTGGGCGGGGGCAACGCCGACATGGACACCCAGGTGTCCCAGTCCACGGCCCAGTCCCAGATGTCGCCGTCGGAGTAGGACAGCTGGATCGTGCTACCGGTCACTTCGACAGGGTCGCCGTAGATCGCCGACTGGTAGTACTGCTCGGCGTCGCTCGTGGACAGGTTGATGCAGCCGTTGGTGACGTTCGAATTGCCTTGTGCGCCAGAGCTTGCCGGGTTTGCGTGGATGAACTCGCCGTTGTTGGAGATCCGCACCGCCCAGCGTTCGTGGATGTGGTTGTAGCCCGCCGCCGGGTTGGACATGTAGAAGTCGGCGTACTTCTCGCTGACCACGTGGATGCCGTTGCGGGTGACGTTGCGCGCCTTGTCGGCCTCGCCGTAGCTGCACGGGAAATCCATGATGACGCCCTCGTCGCGGACCACCTGGATGCGGTGCGACGAGACCTCGGCCTTGACCACCTGCCGGCGGCCGATCTGGATGTTCAGCGAGATGTCCTCGGCGCCGTACGCGCTGTCGCCGAACGGCAGGCCGTACAGCTTGGCCTCGACGTTGACCGTGGTGCCCGCGGGGTAGTACTCGCGGGTGCGCCAGTGCGCGCGGGCGCCCTGCGCCTCGTCGGGCAGCCACGCCCAGCTGCCCTCGACGGGCGGATTGGTGGTGACGGTGAGCGCCTTTTCGACGGCGGCCCTGTCGGTGATCGGGGCGTCGAACTGCAGGATGATCGGCGCCGCGACGCCCACGGTCTGGCCGTCGGCCAGCTGGAACGCCCCACCGATCTTCTTGCTGGGCGACACCGTGGTGAACTTGCCCGCGACCGGAACGGCCTTGCCGTCGTGCCCGACGGCCGAGCCGCTCCACGTGTAGGTCATGTCATAGCCCAGGGGTTCGGAGGTCGTGTAGACGGTCCGGTCGTGGTTGAACGCGCCGGCGACGGCCTTGCCCGACGAATTCGACAGCGTGACGTGCTGGAACCACCCGTCGCTCACCTGGACGCTGACCGGGGCGATCGGCACCACGTTCTGGGTGGCGTCTGCGGGCTGGTACTTCAGCTGCAGCGAAGGCTGCTCTTTCTTCTCGGCTCGCTTCGCGGTCGTGCCACTGCATGCGGCCAGCGCATTGGGGGCGAGCACGCCGAGCCCGAGGGTCGCCAAAGCCACGCGCCGGTTGAACGGCCGCGGGGCACGGGACGGGGTCACGAAAATCAAAGATACCGGGGAAATCCGCCAACCCGCCCGCGACAAATCGGGGTCCGGCACGCGTCGGCAAAATTTTACGGCTACAGCCTGCACCCCAGCAGGACGGGCTCCGGGATCAGTGTGACACCAAACACAGCGCGAACGCCGTCGCGGATGACGCGGGCCAGCGCGATCACGTCGTCGGCGCTGGCGCCGCCCCGGTTGGTCAGCGCCAACGCGTGCTTGGTGGACAGCCGGCAGGGCGCTTCGCGGCCGCCCGGGCCCGGCTCCGGATAGCCCTTGGCGAAGCCGGCGCGCTCGACCAGCCAGCCGGCGGCCAGCTTGACGCCGCCGGGAGCCGGGTAGTTCGGGACGGGCCCGTCGACGGTGGCGGCCAGCCGCTCGTAGACGTCGGGGGCGACGACCGGATTGGTGAAGAACGAACCCACGCTCCAGGTGTCGTGATCGGCCGCATCGAGCACCATGCCCTTGCGCGCCCGCAGGGCCAGCACCGCCTCGCGCACCGCCCGCGGGTCGGCACGCTCGCCGCTGCCCGCGTTCAGCGCGGCCGCCAGCTCCCCGTAGCGCAGCGGCGCGCTGCGCCCCGACGCGTCCAGCGCGAACTCCACTTCCAGTACGACAGAAGGGATTTCGAACCCGCTGGCACCCCCGCGTTTGAACACGCTGGTGCGGTAGCCGAAGCCCAGCTCGCCGCCCGGCACCCAGCGCACCTCGCCGCTGCCACGATCGAGCACCCGGACCCGCGTGATGGTGTCGGACACTTCCGCACCGTAGGCCCCGACGTTCTGCACCGGGGTGGCCCCGGCCGAGCCCGGGATGCCGGACAGGCATTCCAGCCCGCCGAGGCCGTGCTCGATGGCGGTGACCACGACGTCGTCCCACACCGCGCCCGCCTGGGCGCGGACCAGGTTGCCGTCGACGGTGATGCCGTCGTTGGCCAGCCGCACGGCGGGCAGGTCCGCGCACGTGTCGGAGATCACCAGGTTGGAGCCGCCGGCGAACACCAGCACCGGGCCGCCTCGTCCGGCGCGCGTCTCGGCGTCCAGGTGCCCCAGCGCGGCGACGACCTGGTCGCTGTTCGTGCACGTGACGAGGCGCCGCGCGACCGGTCCGACCCGCAGGGTCGTCAGCGGCGCCAGCGGCACCGATTCGGCCACCGACGCGCCGGCGAACACCGAACCGGCACCGCTGGATTTCATGGCCCGTAACGGTAGCCTGACCTGCTATGCCGCGTTCATTCGACTTGTCGGCCGACTACGACGGCAGCGTTGACGAGGTGCACCGGGCCTTCACCGATGCGAACTACTGGCGGGCCAGGCTGGCCGAATCCGGGGTCGATGTCGCCACGCTGGAGTCGATGCGGGTCGGCGGGGAGTCCGGTGACGACGACACCGTCGAGGTCGTCACGCTGCAGGTGATCCGCAGCGACAAGCTGCCGGGGATGGTCACGCAGTTGCACAGCGGCGACCTGCGCATCCGGCGCGAGGAGACGTGGGGGCCGGTGACCGACGGCGCCGCGGCGGGGTCGGTCGTGGGCTCGATCGTGGGTGCGCCGGTGAATCTGGAGGGCACCGCCGTCCTGGAGCCGATCGGAAGGACCGGCGGCACCCGGCTGACGTTTCGGGCCACCGTGCAGGTGCGTGTCCCGATCATCGGCGGCAAGTTGGAGAACATCATCGGCGCCCGCCTGGCCGAACTGATCGCCGCCGAACAGCGCTTCACCACGGAGTGGATCGCCAAAACGGCCTGAGCCCCCGGGGTCGTCACGCTTTAAGCTGGCCCTCATGAGAATCGCCCTGGCGCAGATCCTCAGCGGCACCGACCCCGCAGCAAACCTGCAGCTGGTGCGCGAATACAGCCTTCGGGCCGCCGACGCGGGCGCGAAGCTGGTGGTGTTCCCGGAGGCCACCATGTGCCGGTTCGGCGTCCCGCTGGGCCCGGTCGCCGAGCCTGTCGACGGCCCCTGGGCCGACGGTGTGCGGCGCATCGCGGACGAATCTCAGATCACCGTCGTCGCCGGCATGTTCACCCCGGCCGGCGACGGGCGGGTGAAAAACACGCTGCTCGCGGCGGCCCCCGGCCTGCCGGGCGCCCACTACGACAAGATCCACCTCTACGACGCGTTCGGCTTCACCGAATCGCGGACGGTCGCGCCGGGACACGAGCCGGTGGTGATCACGGTCGACGGCGTCGGGGTCGGGTTGACCGTTTGCTACGACATCCGTTTCCCGGAGCTCTACACCGAGTTGGCCCGCCGCGGCGCCCAGGTGATCGCCGTCTGCGCGTCCTGGGGCGCGGGCCCGGGCAAACTCGACCAGTGGACGCTGCTGGCCCGCGCCCGCGCGCTCGACTCGATGAGCTACGTCGCCGCCGCCGGTCAGGCGGACCCCGGTGCCGCGCAGGCGGAATCCGGATCGGGCGCACCGACCGGGGTCGGCGGCAGCCTGGTCGTTTCGCCGCTGGGCGAGGTCATCGCGTCGGCCGGCGCGGACCCGCAGCTCGTGGTGGCCGACGTCGACGTCGACAGGGTCGCCGAGGCGCGCAAAGCCGTCGCGGTCCTCAGCAACCGCTCGGCCTTTGCTCAGATTGATAGGGCAGAATCAGTACGGTGACGAACCCACAAGGACCCCCGAACCCGGACCCGTCGAAGTGGGCCCGTCCCTCCAACCAGGGACCGTTCGGCCAGCCCCCCACGGAACGGCCGACCGAGCGGATCAGCACCGGCGGCCCAGGTCAGATGCGGCCGCCACCGCCACCACCGCCGCCCACTCAGGCTCCCCCGCCGGGTCAGACCGAGCGATTCGGGACGCCCCAGCCGAACATGCAGCAACGCGGCTACCCGCCGCCGCCCACGCCGCCCACCGGACCGACGGAGCGGCTGGCCACTCAGCCCGGCGATGACGCCACCCCGGAGAAGAAGAAGCGCCGCTTCGGCCGTGACCCTGTCTCCGTGCTGCTGATCTTCATCATCGTGTTCGCGCTGATCATCGCCGGGCTCATCGGGGCCGAGCTGTACGTGCGCCACGTCGCGGACACCAAGGTCGCCCAAGCGGTGGCTTGCGAGGTCAAGGACCAGGCGACCGCGTCCTTCGGGGTGACGCCGCTGATGCTGTGGCAGCAGGCGACCAAGCACTACACCAACATCTCTGTGCAGACCGCCGGCAACAACATCCGCGACGCCAAGGGGATGAAGCTCTCGATCAACATCAACGACGTGCGGCTCAAGGACACGGCCAACTCGAAGGGCACCATCGGCTCACTGGACGCCACCATCAGCTGGACCAGTGACGGCATCAAGGAGTCGGTGCAGAGCGCGATCCCGGTGCTGGGCCCGTTCGTCACCAACACCGTGACCACCCGTCCCGCCGACGGCACCATCGAGCTGAAGGGCATGTTGGACAACATCACCGCCAAGCCGGTGGTGGAGGGCACCGGGCTGAAGCTGCAGATCGTCAGTTTCAACGCGCTCGGCTTCACGATGCCCAAGGAATCCGTGCAGTCGACGCTCGACGACTTCACCTCGAACCTGACCAAGAACTACCCGCTGGGCATCCGCGCCGACAGCGTGCAGGTCACCGACAAGGGTGTGACCAGCCACTTCTCGACGCGGAACGCCAGCATCCCCACCGGCAACAACAACGATCCCTGCTTCGCCAACCTCTGACGGTTCAGTCCCTTCGGCCGAGCCCGTCGAGCACTGTCCGGGTGCCCGAGAGGCCCAGCCGGGTCGCGCCGGCATCCAGCATCGCGAGCGCGTCCGCGGCGGTGCGGATGCCGCCGCTGGCCTTCACGCCCAGCCGGCCACCGACCGTGTCGGCCATCAGGGCGACCGCCCGCACAGAGGCGCCCCCGGTCGGGTGAAACCCGGTCGAGGTCTTGACGAAGTCGGCGCCGGCGTCTTCGGCGGCGCGGCACACCTGCGTCAGCGTGCGCTCGTCGGCCATCGCCAGCAACGCTGACGATTCCACGATCACCTTGAGCACGGCGCCGCCGACGGCGTTCCGCACGGCCGCGATGTCGGAGCGCACCGCGTCGACGTCGCCCGCCAGCGCCGCGCCGACGTCGATGACCAGGTCGACTTCGCAGGCGCCGGACGCCACGGCCAGGGCGGCCTCGTGGGCCTTGACCGCCGAAACATGCTTGCCCGACGGAAATCCCGCCACGCTGGCCACCCGCACGCCGGGGACGGCGTGCACCGCGACGGGAACCATGGGCGGCGAGACGCAGACCGCGTACACGCCCAGTTCGGCCGCCTCGGCGACCAGGGCGGTCACGTCGGCGGCGGTGGCTTCGGGTTTGAGCAGGGTGTGGTCGACGTAGGCCGCCAACTGTGCCCGGGTGGGGTGGCTGATCATCCGAACGATTCTTCCCGACCGCCCGGATTGCAGTCGGAGGCAACCATTTCCGCGTCGTCGACGACCGGGCGCCACGGCTCCAGGTTCCAGCTGGTCTTGCCGGGCCGAGCCAGTTCGGCGAACTGCCAGTGGCACAGGAACTGGGCCTGCATCCCGGGAGTGTCGGCACCGGGCGCCAGGGCGAGCACCTCGGCCCAGGCCTCGTCGGCCCACGCCGGGGACGCGGGGGTGCGGGAGGCGGCCCGGCCGGCCGCCGACGGGAAGACCCGCAGGCTGCTGCGGCCCTGCCACTGCGCCCACTCGGTGCGCTCGACAAAGGGCGGCGACAGCGCGGGCGGGTTCGGCCCCCCGGTGCCGGGGTCGGGATCGGGCGCGGCGATCGCGTGCGGTGTCGGGCAGCACACGGCGACGAGCGCGGCGGTCGCCGCCGTCAGCAGCACCCTCATCGCGCTAGCGCGACTTGCCCTGTATTTCCAGGAGTTTGGGCCGCACGTCGACCAGGTAGACACCGGCCGCGCAGGCCGCGATCGCCATGCCGAGCACGCCGAAGACGAAGCCCAGGATCGATGTCAGGGCGACGGCGCCGGCGAGGATCAGCAACCACACGGGCTTGGTCAGCTTGTCGGCGGCGGTATAGGCGTCGGGTCGCTGCAGCGCGGCATGCACGAACGCGTAGATCGCCGTGACCAAGACGGCGATCTGCAAAACCAGCATGACGGTACCCACGAGGTGGTTCACGCCTTCAAGCGTAGGCGGGCACCGTCGAAAACGTCGACTCCGAGTCACCCGGAGGCGACTCGGAGCCGAACGTCGTGCGAGTGTCGTACTACTTCTGGGTGACCTTCTTGGCCGCCGCCTTCTTGGCGGGGGCCTTCTTGGCCGGAGCCTTCTTGGCGGGGGCCTTCTTCGCGGGCGCCTTGCCGACGGCCTTCTGGGCCTTCTTGGCGGTCGCTTCGGCCTTGCCGGGCAGCTCGATGCCGACCAGCTTGGCGGCGCGCTCGCCGACGGCGCGGGTCTGCGACGCGACGGTGCCCAGCGCCTCCTGGGTCAGCTCGACGGCCTGGTCGACGTAGCCCTCGGCACGCGCCGAGGCGTCCTCGAACGCCGTCTGGCTGCGCAGCCGCTGCAGGGCCGCCTCGCCGCGCTCGACGAGTTCGTTGTACCGGCTGGTCGCCGCCTCGAGGTAGCCCTCGGCGGCTTTGCGCAGCTCTTCGGTGGTGAATTTGTCGCGCAGCTCGGTGAACTGCTCGGGCAGGTCCTCCTGAAGCTTGGTCAGGCGAGCGCGACGCTCTTCGACCCGGGTGCGGGTCTCGACGCGGGTCTCTTCGGCGCGCTCCCGCAGGCTGGCGATCAGGTCGTTAACCGTGGCCAGGGCCAGGTCGGCCGCGCCCAGGGCGGCGAGCAAAGGGGCCCGCAAGTCTTCGATGTTGGTGTTTTCCGCCATGGTTTTTCCTTTCATGGAGTGGTTGGCTTTGGCGTTTTGTTGTCAGGTGTCTGGTCGGAAAGCTAGGTGCAAACGTCTCCTTCGCAACTGGGGCCGCCAGAACCCGGGGTAGTCGTCCAGCGCTGAGCTGGAATCGGTAGATCCCTCCGTGTGGGGTAACCCCGGCGGCCGGTCGTCTATACATCACCAACCCGAAGCGCCTGTTCACTCGGTGTCGGGTTCGGTCGGACACTCCTCATCGGTGGATTCGTTTTGCTGGGTGAACGATGCGTAGATGTCGAGCAGGATCTGCTTTTGGCGCTCGGTGATCGCAGTGTCGGTGACGATCGCGTCCCGCACCTGACTCTTGTCGGTGGGTTCGAGGATCCCGGCGCGCACATAGAGAACCTCGGCAGAAACCCGTAGGGCCTTCGCGATCTGGTTCAGGACGTCGGCGGAGGGTTTACGCAATCCACGCTCCACCTGGCTCAAATATGGATTGCTGACCCCGGACTTCTCGGCGAGCTGGCGCACCGAAACCTGCGCGAGTTCACGCTGGCTGCGGATGAAGCTGCCGATGTCAGAGGCCATGTCGGAGGCAGCGTTGGACACCTTGGCGGAGAGCTTCTCCTCGGGTGACATGGCGTGCTCCTGGTCGGGCGGTCGATCTTGACGCCACCAGGGTACAACAAGTGCTTGCTATTGCAAGCACTTGTTAGCACTGCTAGAAAAGCAGCTGCGCGACGGCGTAGATGACCAGACCCGCCAGCGAGCCGACCACCGTTCCGTTGATCCGGATGAATTGCAGGTCACGGCCCACGTGCAGTTCGATGCGCCGGCTGGCCTCCTCGGCGTCCCAGCGCTCGATGGTGTCGGTGATGATCGCTGTGATCTCCACCCCATATTGCGAGACCAGGTGCTGGGCCGCCCGAACGAGCCAGTTGTCGACCTTGTCGCGCAGGTCGACGTCGTCGCGCAGCGACTCCCCGATGCGGACGACCGTGTCGGCGATCCGCGTGCGCAGCGTGCTGGACGGGTCGTCCACACCCTCGAGCACCAGTCGTTTCAGCGTCGTCCACGCGGTCGCGGCGGCGTTGGCGATCTCGTCGCGCGCCATGAGCTGCTCCTTGATGGCGTCGGCACGCGCGATGGTGTCCGGGTCGTGCTGCAGGTCGTCGGCGAATTCGAACAGGAAACGGGTCGCCGACCGGCGCAGTTCGTGCTCGGGGTTGCGGCGCACCTTGTCGGTGAAGTCCATCAGCTCGCGGTGGATGCGATCGCCCACGAGGTGGTCGACGAAGCGCGGCGACCAGGTCGGCGAGTCACGCTCGACCACCCGCTGGATGACCTCGCCCGCGTTCAGCGACCACTGAAAGGCCCGGTCGGCCAGCAACTGGATCAGCGCCTCCTGCCGGTTCTCGGCCAGCAGGGTCGCCAGCACCCGGCCGACGGGCGGGCCCCATTGGGGTTCGGCGATGCGGCGCACGATCATCCGGTCGATCACCTGCTGGACGTCTTCGTCGCGCAGCAGCTCGACCAGCACGCGCAGCACCGTGGCCGTCTCGCTCGCCACCCGCTCGGCATGCGCGGCTTCCGACAGCCATTTCCCGAGCCGCCCGGACACCTCGGCGTCGCGCAGCTTGGTTTCCACGACCTCGGCCGACAGGAAGTTCTCCCGCACGAACGCGCCCAGACCCTCGCCCAGCTGGTCTTTCTTGCGTTTGATGATCGCGGTGTGCGGGATGGGTATGCCCAGCGGGTGCCTGAAGAGCGCGGTCACGGCGAACCAGTCCGCCAGCGCGCCCACCATCCCGGCCTCCGCGGCGGCACCGACGTAACCGACCCAGACACCCACGCCGGCGTGCGCCTGGGCCCACCGGCAGGCGAGGAACACGCCGGTGGCACCGATGAGGAAGCTCAGCGCCACCATCTTCATCCGGCGCAGCGCCACCCGTCGCTGCGCGTCGGCCTCTCGATCGGCGCCCGCGAAGGATTCGGCAAAAGAGGTGCGACCCCGGCCCCCGGCCGTCAACGGCGTCGCCGAAGGGGGCCTCGCCGTCGGCGGGCCGGACGCGTCGCCTCGCACCGAGGCTCTATGTGCCACCACTTCATCATCTATGTTCCCGGCGATTGGTGTGACGACACTGGTCGCAGCCACGACTTCAAGGCCACTTCACGCCCGGCCAGGACCACAAACCCGCCCGCCCACGCCGTAGTATCAAGGGCGTCTAGGGAATGGGAAATCGGCGATAGTGACAGAGCAAATCACGGTTGCGCACGCCAAAATGGATGGGCGCAAGCGGCGCTGGCATCAGCACAAGGTGGAGCGTCGTAACGAACTCGTTGACGGCACGATCGACGCGATCCGCCGGCTGGGCGGAACGCTGAGCATGGATGAGATCGCGGCAGAGATCGGCGTCTCCAAGACGGTGCTCTACCGCTACTTCGTCGACAAGAACGACCTCACCACCGCGGTGATGATGCGGTTCACCCAGACGACCCTGATTCCCAATATGGCTGCGGCGCTGACGTCCAACCTGGACGGCTTCGACCTGACCCGCGAGGTCATCCGGGTGTACGTCGAAACCGTCGCGAACGAACCGGAGCCGTACCGCTTCGTGATGGCCAACAGTTCCGCCAGCAAGAGCAAGGTCATCGCCGACTCCGAGCGGATCATCGCCCGCATGCTCGCGGTGTTGATGCGCCGTCGCATGCAGCAGGCGGGCATGGACACCGGCGGCGCGGAGCCCTGGGCCTTCCTGATCGTCGGCGGCGTGCAGCTGGCCACCCACTCCTGGATGTCCTATCCGCGGATGAGTCGCGACGAGCTGATCGACTACCTGACGATGCTGAGCTGGAATGCGCTGAAAGGGATCGTCGAGGTCGGCGGATCGCTGGAAAAGTTCCGCGAAGAGCCGCACCCGTCGCCCATCGTCCCGCCCCGGGACCCCGACGACGGGCTCGGGCTCCCAGGCCTTTAAGGCCTGGCGGCGCCGCCGGCGGTTTTCGGAATCGCGCCCGCTTATGTGAGGCTGGCACGCGCCCCGGGGTCTACGACTTCATCAGATTCAGGCGCTAGCATGCAGGAGAGCGTCGGGGGACGAAGCGGGGTATCTGTTCGGCCGTTCGGCCCTGCCCCCCGCAACAAGAAAGGCCCATGACGACATGTCTGTGCAGCTCACGCCGCATTTCGGAAACGTGCAAGCCCATTATGACTTGTCTGACGATTTCTTCCGCCTGTTCCTGGACCCCACCCAGACCTACAGCTGCGCCTACTTCGAACGCGACGACATGACCCTGGAAGAGGCGCAGCTCGCCAAGATCGATCTGGCGCTGGGCAAGCTGAAGCTCGAGCCCGGGATGACGCTGCTGGACATCGGTTGTGGCTGGGGTGCCACCATGCGGCGGGCCATCGAGCGCTACGACGTCAACGTCGTGGGCCTGACGCTGTCGGAGAACCAGGCCGAGCACGTGCAGAAGTCCTTCGACCAGATGGACACCACCCGCACCCGTCGGGTGCTGCTGGAGGGCTGGGAGAAGTTCCACGAGCCGGTGGACCGCATCGTCTCGATCGGCGCGTTCGAGCACTTCGGCCGCCAGCGCTACGGGCGCTTCTTCAAGATGGCCTACAACGCGCTGCCGCCCGGCGGAATCATGTTGCTGCACACCATCGTTCGGCCGTCCTTCAAGGATGCGCGGGCGAAGGGTCTGAACCTGACCCGCGAGATCGTCGAGTTCTCGAAATTCATCCTGGCCGAGATTTTCCCGGGGGGCTGGCTCCCGACGCCGCAGACCGTCGGCGAGTACGGGGTCACCGTGGGCTTCGAGCTCACCCGCGTCCAGTCGCTGCGGCTGCACTACGCGAGGACGCTGGACCTGTGGGCCGCGGCGCTCGAGGCGAATCGGGAGCAGGCGCTCGCCATCCAGTCCCAAGAGGTTTACGACCGGTATATGAAGTACCTGACCGGCTGCGCCGAGCTGTTCCGCGACGGGTACACCGACGTCAATCAGTTCACGATGGAGAAGTAACCCGATCGACGGAAACAATCAGCCCCGAACGGATCGCCGTTCGGGGCTGACTCGACTGTCCTATTTGACCAACGTGAATTGCCCCACGTTGCTGATGCCTTTGCGGAAGAAATTCTCGCACCCGGTCAGATAGTGCATGTATTTGTCGTAGACCTCTTGGGACTGGATGGCGATCGCCTTGTCCTTGTTGGCTTCCAGATTGGCCGCCCAGATGTTGAGGGTCCGCGCGTAATGCTGCTGCAGCAACTGCACCCGCTCGACCGAAAAGCCCGCCGCCTCGCCGAACTTGAAAATGTCTTCCTGCGCCGGCAGCTGCCCGCCGGGGAAGATCTCCTGGCCGATGAATCGCGCGAATCGAATATCACTCATCGTCAACGTGACGCCGAGCTCGGGATATTGCTGCCACTGATACATCAGAATCGTGTGCAAAAGCATCCGGCCGTCGTCGGGAAGGACGTCGTAGGCGATGTCGAAAAATGCGGGATAGCGTTCCATTTTGAACGCTTCGAAGGCGCCGATCGTCACGATCCGGTCGACCTTGTCCTCGAACTCTTCCCAGCCCTGCAGGCGCACCTCGATGTTGCGGTCCGTCGGCAATCCGGACAGCAATTTTTTGCTGTACTCGAATTGGTTGCGGCTCAGCGTGATTCCGATGACGTTGACGTCGTATTTCTCGACGGCCCGTTTGAGCGCGCCGCCCCAACCGCAGCCGATGTCCAGCAGCGTCATCCCGGGCTCGAGGTTCAGCTTTCCCAGCGCCAAGTCGAATTTTGCAATCTGGGCCTCTTCGAGGGTCATGTCGTCGCGCTCGAAGTAGGCGCACGTGTAGCCCATGGTGGGGTCGAGAAACAATGCGAAAAATTCGTCCGAGACGTCGTAGATTGACTGCGACTCCTCGTAATACGGCTCGAGCCTCGTCATCCTCGGTACATACCTTTCGTCCTATTCAACGCGAGCATATTAGCCGACGGTTAGCAGCAGGCAGTGTCAGCCACCTCGCGGTATGCCATCGGATCGGTCAGTACCGGTAAAAGCCCTGACCCGTTTTCTTGCCCAGCCGGCCGGCCTCCACCATCCGCAGCAACAGCGGCGGCGGCCCATAGTGCGGCTCCTTGAACTCCTCGAACATCTTGTCGGCGATCAGTTTCAAGGTGTCCAGGCCGACCAGGTCGGACAGGCGCAACGGGCCCATCGGGTGTGACAGTCCGGCCACCACGGCTTTGTCCACGTCTTCGACGGTGGCGAAGCCAGCCTCCACCATACGGATCGCCGATAGCAGGTACGGCACCAGCAAGGCGTTCACCACGAATCCCGACCGATCCGAGCAGCGCACCACCTGCTTGCCCAGGACCGCGCTCGCGAATTCCTCGGTGCGGGCGGCGGCGGCTTCGTCGGTGACCAGCGTGCTGACCAGCTCGACCAGCGGCAGCACCGGGACCGGGTTGAAGAAGTGCAGACCCAGCACGCGTTGCGGGTTCTTGGTGGCCGCGGCGATCTTCATGATCGGGATACTCGAGGTGTTGGATGCCAGCACCGCGTCGGGATCGGTGATCACCCGGTCGAGTTCGGCGAACACCTGCGCCTTGACGGCGTCGTCTTCGATGATCGCTTCGATGACCAGTTGACGGTCGGCGAGGTCCTTCAGGTCTGTGGTGAAGGTGAGCTTGCTCAGCGCGCGGTCGCGTTCGCGCTCGGTGACCTTGCCGGCGCTGACGCCGCGCTCGAGCGACTTGACGATGCGGTTGCGTCCCGCCGTGATGAGGGCCTCGGTGGTCTCGAACACCGTCACGTCGACGTCGGCGCGGACCGAGACCTCGGCGATGCCGGACCCCATCTGGCCGGCCCCGACTACCCCTACTCGCTGAATCGCTGCGTCACTCACTGAATTCTCTCCGGTTCTCTGCGGTGAACGTATCGCATTGCACCGCAATAGGCCCCGCCCAGGATTGGCTGGGCGGGGCCTACGCTACTTCATCTCATTCTCGCTGCGACGAGCGTGTACTCAGCGCGAAAATTCGGCCGAATTCTCGCCACAGGTGCACGCTCGGCGCGCTTGCGGCCGCTCGTCCTCAGTGACTCGAGCCGTCGGTTTCACTTCGTCCTCGCGGCATGCGCCGCTCGTCCTCAGTGACTCGAGCCGTCGGTTTCACTTCGTCCTCGCGGCATGCGCCGCTCGTCCTCAGTGAAACTGGCCCTCTTCGGTGGAGCCGGTCAGCGCGGTGGTCGACGAGGTCGGGTCGACCGTGGTGGCGATGCGGTCGAAGTAACCGGCACCCACCTCGCGCTGGTGCTTGGTCGCGGTGTAGCCACGCTCCTCGGCGGCGAACTCGCGCTCCTGCAGCTCGACGTAGGCGCTCATCTGGTTGCGGGCGTAGCCGTAGGCCAGATCGAACATCGAGTAGTTCAGGGCGTGGAAGCCGGCCAGCGTGATGAACTGGAACTTGAATCCCATTGCGCCGAGCTCCTTTTGGAACTTCGCGATGGTGGAGTCGTCAAGGTGCTTCTTCCAGTTGAACGACGGCGAGCAGTTGTAGGCCAGCATCTGGTCGGGGAACTCGGACTTGACGCCCTCGGCGAACTTGGCGGCCAGCTCGAGATCCGGAGTACCGGTCTCCATCCAGATCAGGTCGGAGTACGGCGCATACGCCTTGGCCCGCGCGATGCAGGGCTCCAGGCCGTTGCGGACCCGGTAGAAGCCCTCCTTGGTGCGCTCACCGGTGATGAACGGCTGGTCGCGCTCGTCGACGTCGGAGGTGATCAGCGTGGCCGCCTCGGCGTCGGTCCGGGCGATGACGACGGTCGGAACGTCGCACACGTCGGCGGCCAGTCGGGCCGAGGTCAGGGTGCGGATGTGCTGCTGGGTCGGGATCAGCACCTTGCCGCCCAGGTGACCACACTTCTTCTCCGAAGCCAGCTGGTCCTCCCAGTGCGAGCCCGCGACACCGGCCGCGATCATGGCCTTCTGCAGCTCGTAGACGTTGAGCGCGCCACCGAAACCGGCCTCACCGTCGGCGACGATGGGCGCCAGCCAGTTCTTCACCGAGGTGTCGCCCTCGACCTTGGCGATCTCGTCGGCGCGCAGCAGCGCGTTGTTGATCCGGCGGACCACCTGCGGCACCGAGTTGGCCGGGTAGAGGCTCTGGTCGGGGTAGGTGTGCCCGGACAGGTTCGCGTCACCGGCGACCTGCCAACCGGACAGGTAGATGGCCTTGAGGCCGGCACGCACCTGCTGGACGGCCATGTTGCCGGTCAGCGCGCCGAGGGCGTTGATGTATTCGAGATCGTGGAGCTGCTCCCACAGCACCTCGGCGCCGCGGCGGGCCAGGGTGGCCTCCTCGACGACGGTGCCCTGCAGGGCGACGACGTCCTTGGCGCTGTAGGTGCGGGTGACATCCTTCCACCGCGGGTTGGTGTCCCAGTCCTTCTGGATCTGTTCGGCGCTCTTGGGGGTGCCAACGACAGACATTGGGCATGCTCCTTCACGATCTTCACTACTGAGTTGCTGAACGCCTCACCGGCGGTAGCTAGTGGCTCAACTTCACTGGTGTGCTAACTCGAAGATGGCACAGCTCAAGGGGGGCGGTCCACCCGTTTAAGTTGCCAATTTCAGTAACGGGAACGCGTGAATTTGCGAAGCTTGCTAAGTTGCTAACTAACTTAACCGTTTCAGAAGCTACCCGTCAGTAACCCCAAAGCCGCAGGTCACCGCGCAATTTAACCGGGACGCTTGTCCCGTTAGCGAGCAAAGATCGCGGCGACGGCTTTCGTCTCGTCGCCGACGGCGTATGTGAGCGTTGTAACAGCGCGATCGGCCAGGCCGGGACCGAATTGCTCGGTGGATCCGGCGGGGTGAACGTGCGAAATGATCTCCAGCTTGTCGCCGAGCGCCACCGGCGCCTCGTGCTCGATTGTGATGCGCAACGGCGCCCGCATCAGCTCGGTGTGCGAGGCCAGGTAGTCCTCGACGACGCTCCAGTACACCGAGTTGTTCATGTGGTCGAACAAGTCGATGTCGGTGACGCGGACGGGAAACTCGTGGATCTCGGTCGCGTCGTCCCGGCCGCCCGGCTTCAGATAGGACCTCCACCGCAACCGATCCACCGACGTCGTCTTGTGCAGGCCCGCCAGGAAGTCGTCGGCGATGCGCGAGGGCATCTGGGTTTCCCGGTTGATGTTGATCCAGAAGGCCTCGGACTCGATGAGCCCGCCGCTGCGCTTGCCGTCGATGCGGACCCGCATCTCGCACCACCGATTGGAGGTGCCCGAGCACCACCTGCGCATCCGCAGCATGTCGCTGAACTCGACCGGCCGGATCAGGTCGATCATGGTGCGCCGGACGATCCACAGCGGATGGGTCTCCTCGAAACCCATCTCGCGCAGCTGGTCCTGGCCGATGTCCTGGATGTGGCGGCACGCGGCGTCCAGCCGCAACCGGCCCGTGCGGTCGATATCGCCGACCCGCAACGGCCACTGGCGGTCGAAAACGTCAGGGTGACCGTCGGGCACCGGCATCAGTTGTTTATCCAGGCTCACGGCCACACTCCCCGCTGTTCCCCGTTTATTCCTCGGGGTTACCCCAGGTTAAGGCCCAGGGTCCCGGTCGAATAATGCCAACGAGGCGCGGCGAACACCAATCGCGACGCGCCAGGCCGGCTGCCAACTCTGCGAACCATGTCTTCACAAGGCCCGGTAACCTCGGTGAAGTGTCCAAGACGTTCGTCGGCTCGCGGGTCCGCCAGCTGCGCAACGAGCGCGGGTTTTCCCAGGCCGCGCTGGCTCAGATGCTGGAGATTTCCCCCAGCTACCTCAATCAGATCGAGCATGACGTTCGCCCGCTGACGGTGGCCGTGCTGCTGCGCATCAGCGAGGTGTTCGGGGTGGACGCCACGTTCTTCTCGTCGCAGGACGACACCCGGCTGGTCGCCGAGCTGCGCGAGGTCACCATGGACCGGGACCTGGACATCGACGTCGACCCGACCGAGGTCGCCGAGATGGTCAGCGCTCATCCCGGGTTGGCGCGGGCGGTGGTCAACCTGCACCGCCGCTACCGGATCACCACGGCGCAGCTGGCGGCCGCCACCGAGGAGCGGTACTCCGACGGCAGCGGCAGCGGGTCGATCACCATGCCGCACGAGGAAGTGCGCGACTACTTCTACCAACGGCAGAACTACCTGCACGAGCTGGACACCGCCGCCGAGGACCTCACCATCAAAATGCGGTTGCACCACGGCGATCTGGCCCGGGAGTTGACCCGCCGGCTCACCGAGGTACACGGGGTGCACATCAACCGGCGCATCGATCTCGGCGACACCGTGCTGCACCGCTACGACCCCGCCACCAAGACCCTGGAAATCAGCAACCACCTCTCGCTGGGGCAGCAGGTGTTCAAGATGGCCGCCGAACTGGCCTATCTCGAGTTCGGTGATCTGATCGATGACCTGGTCGCGCAGGGCAAGTTCACCAGCGACGAGTCGCACACGCTGGCCCGGCTCGGTCTGGCCAACTACTTCGCCGCGGCCGCCGTGCTCCCCTACCGCCAATTCCACGACGTCGCAGAGAATTTCCGCTATGACGTCGAGCGGTTGTCCTCGTTCTACTCGATCAGCTACGAGACCATCGCGCACCGGCTCTCGACGATGCAGCGCCCGTCAATGCGCGGGGTGCCGTTCTCGTTCGTCCGGGTCGACCGCGCCGGAAACATGTCAAAACGCCAGTCCGCCACCGGTTTTCACTTCTCCTCCAGCGGCGGCACCTGCCCGCTGTGGAACGTCTACGAGACGTTCGCCAACCCGGGCAAGATCCTGGTCCAGATCGCCCAGATGCCCGACGGCCGCAACTATATGTGGGTGGCCCGCACCGTGGAACGCCGCGCGGCCCGGTATGGTCAGCCCGGTAAGACCTTCGCGATCGGCTTGGGCTGCGAGCTTCGCCACGCGCACCGGCTCGTCTACTCGGAAGGACTCGACTTGTCGGGGGAAATCTCCACACCGATCGGCGCGGGCTGCCGGGTCTGCGAACGCGACAACTGCCCGCAGCGCGCCTTCCCGGCGCTCGGACGCGCGCTCGACCTCGACGAGCATCGCAGCACCGTGTCCCCTTACCTGGTGACGCAACCGTGAGCCACCCACCCGCCGAGGGCCGCATCCCGCCGGGACGATTCCGCCAACTGGGACCGATCAACTGGGTGATCGCGAAGCTGGGCGCGCGCACCGTGCGCGCCCCGGAGATGCACCTGTTCACCACCCTGGGCCAGCGCCAGTTGCTGTTCTGGACGTGGCTGGCCTACGGGGGCCGGCTGCTGCGCGGCAAGCTCCCGACCGTCGACACCGAGTTGGTGATCCTGCGGGTCGGGCACCTGCGGGGGTGCGAATACGAACTGCAGCACCATCGCCGGATGGCGCGGGCGGCCGGGCTGGACGCGGACGTGCAGGCCGCGATCTTCGCGTGGCCCGAGCGGCTGGACCCGGTCGAGGGGCGCCTGACCGTGCGTCAGCAGGCGCTGCTGGCGGCGACGGACGAGTTCGTCAAGGACCGGGCCGTCACCGACGCCACCTGGCGCCAGCTGGCGACCCACCTGGATCGGCGGCAGCT
Organism: Mycobacterium sp. WUMAC-067; assembly: GCF_020217485.1. GTDB lineage: Bacteria > Actinomycetota > Actinomycetes > Mycobacteriales > Mycobacteriaceae > Mycobacterium. The sequence continues at coordinate 100,638 of NZ_JAEKMI010000011.1, forward strand.
CATCGAATTCTGCTTGCTGGCAAGCCAATACGACGGGCTCGCCGCGACAATGGCCACGCTCGAGATTCCGTTGGACAATCCGCGCGAGCTATAGGTAGACGTCGGCGAGGATAGCCAGCGTCAGGACCACGGGAAGCACCGGCAGCGCGAAGGCGAACGCGGCCCGGGCCCGCCTCCCGCGCCGGCGCTGCCAGACGCCCCAGATGCCGGCGCCGATTCCCAGCACCACCGATGCGAGCAGCACCAGCGGGCCCCACTGGCCCGCCGTCGCGTTGTCCCCGGTCGAAATGCCCAGCAACCACACGACATAACCGGTCGCCAGGCCACCGAGGGCGCCCGCGATCGTCTGAGGCGTGACGGTGCGAATCATGCGCGACTCAGAAATTGATCATGTGTCCGGTCAGGCCGTGGAAGCATTCCTGCAGCGCCTCGGACATGGTCGGGTGGGTGTGCACGTTGCGGGCCAGCTCGGTGGCGGTCAGATCCCACTTCTGCGCCAGCGTCAGCTCCGGCAGCAGCTCGGAGACGTCGTGGCCCACCAGGTGTCCGCCCAGCAGCTCACCGTATTTGGAGTCGGCGATCAGCTTGACGAACCCGCTGGGGTCGCCCACACCGTGGGCCTTGGCGTTCGCGGTGAACGGGAACTTCGCCACCACCACGTCGTAGCCTTCGTCGCGGGCCTGCTCCTCGGTGAGGCCGAAGCTGGCGACGTTGGGCTGGCAGAACGTCGCGCGCGGCATCATCCGGTAGTCGCCGAGCGCCAAAGTCTCTGCGCCGGCGATGGTTTCGGCCGCCACCACGCCCTGGGCCTCGGCCACGTGGGCCAGCTGCAGCTTGCCGGTGACGTCGCCGATGGCGTAGATGTGCTCGATGTTGGTGCGCATGTAGTCGGTGATGCCGATGGCCTTGCGGTCGGTCAGCGCGACCCCGGCCGCCTCCAGGCCGAAGCCCTCGACGTTGGGCGCAAACCCGATGGCCTGCAACACCTTTGCGGCCTTGAGCTCTTGGGTGTTGCCGTCCTTGCTGACGACCACCGTCACCTCGGCACCGTTGTCGGAGATCGACTCGACCTTGGTTCCGGTGAGGATCTTGACGCCCAGCTTCTTGAACTGCTTCTCGATTTCCTTGGACACCTCGGCGTCCTCGTTGGGCAGCGCGCGCGGCAGGAACTCCACGATGGTCACCTCGACGCCGTAGTTGCGCAGCACGTAGCCGAACTCCATGCCGATGGCGCCGGCGCCGGCGATGACAATCGACTCCGGCAGCTCGCGGGACAGGATCTGCTCTTCGTAGGTGACCACGTTGGCCGACAGCGAGGTGCCCGGAACCAGCCGGGTGCTGCTGCCGGTCGCGATGATGGCGTTGTCGAACGTGACGGTCTCGGTGCCGCCGTCGTTGAGCTCGACCGACATGGTGTTGGCGTCGGTGAACCGGCCGTAGCCGTGAATCTCGGTGATCTTGTTCTTTTTCATCAGGAAGTGCACGCCGGCGACGCGGCCCTCGGCCACTTTGCGGCTGCGGTCGAAGGCGACCCCGTAGTCGAAGGTCGCCTCGCCGCTGATGCCAAAGGTCTTGGCCTCTTTGGTGAAGATGTGCGCCAGCTCGGCATTGCGCAGCAGCGCCTTGGACGGAATGCAGCCGACGTTGAGGCAGACCCCACCCCAGTACTTCGGCTCGACAACCGCGGTGGAAAGCCCCAGTTGTGCGGCGCGAATGGCCGCGACATATCCGCCTGGACCGGCCCCGAGGACGACGACGTCATAGTGAGAAGTCACGAGCCCACCCTAGTGGGCCAGGGCCCCTGGTGGCCGCCCGGGCGAGGCCTCAATAGGGAATGACGCCGACGAGACAGTGGCCCACTCGCTCGCAGTAGTAATAGCCGTGCAACGGCGCCGCGCCGGCCACGGCGGCGAACGGCCCGGACAGCACCGCCACCGACAGCGCCGAAACCAGTGGCCTACCGTGCACCATCGCGAGCATCACGGCGCCGACCACGCACAGCGACACGTAGACCAGCACCGCGAACAGCGCCGGGGTCTTGTCGACCGAGTTGTACCACCACGAGAACAGACCCAGCCCGACCACGGCCGCGGGGGCCCAGACACCGAGGAGAAGCAGGGCCAACTTCCACCACTTGACGTAGAGGTAGCGTCCCGGGACGGTCACCGACTGCACCGGGCCGACGGGCCCGGCGGGAACCTCGGGTTCGGGCTCCTCCGACTCGGGTTCGGTTCCGGCGGGCCGCCCGCCGGTGTCCTCGGCCTCCTCGGTCTCCTCGCCGGAGTCGGAATCGAAGTCGGGGACCCACGATTGCGTGCCGGTGTCCTCGGCCTCGTCGTCATCGTCGGAGAAGTCCGGCACGAAGGCCTCGGTCCCGGGGCTCGCCGGGTCCTTGTCGTCAGGCACCGGCGGTCACCCGCAACGCGACGAGCACACCGAACCAGCCCGGCGCCACCGCCAGGATGAACGCCCCCAGTGCGGTGACCCAGCGGCGCCCGGAAAACAGGATCATCGTCAGCCCGACGACGCCGGGGACGCCGACCACCGACGCGATCGCGATGTCCGGGCGGACGCTGGCGTGGACTACCACGGTGTACGCCACGCACGCCAGTGCCCCGACCGCGCTTCCGATCAGCATGGCGCCGGCCAGTAACCAGGGACGGGGCAGGGGAATCACTTTCTCGACTGTACTGCGGTTACCGAGGCGCAGGGCATGTCTGCGCGCCCGCGTCGGCCACCACCGGACCCCGTGTCGCGGGGCGTTCACCACGCTCGTAACCCGCGCCCGTGATGACCGGCGCGCCGGCCAAGGACGCCTGTTCTGCTGCGGTGAAAACGCGACCGCGGGAAAGGAACCGGACGCCGTCGGGCGCCTCGAGACTGAACCCGCCACCGCGACCGGGCACCACGTCGATCACCAACTGGGTGTGCTTGTCGCGATAGTGGGCGGCGTATTGCGGGCCCGAAATCCACACCGGCACCCCGTCGGACCCGACGTCGAGCACGCCCAGCAGGACGTCGCGATCGCCGACGAGGAAGTCGCCGAGCGGATAACACATCGGCGACGACCCGTCGCAGCAGCCGCCGGACTGGTGGAACATCACCGGCCCGTGCGCCGCCTGCAGCCGCGTGAGCACCTCGGCGGCCGGGGCGGTGATGGCCACTCCGGCGGGCGCGAGACCCTTGGCGCCGCTCCTCCTCATCGCTTCGCTCTGCATCGTCGCCGGCGCGTCAGAAGAACCCTTGCGCCTTTTCGGAGTAGGACACCAGCATGTTCTTGGTCTGCTGGTAGTGGTCGAGCATCATCTTGTGGTTCTCCCGGCCGATGCCGGACTGCTTGTAGCCGCCGAACGCCGCGTGGGCGGGATAGACGTGGTAGCAGTTCACCCACACCCGGCCGGCCTGGATGTCGCGGCCGGCCCGGTAGGCGGTGTTGCCGTCGCGGCTCCACACCCCCGCGCCCAGGCCGTAGAGGGTGCCGTTGGCGATCGAGATGGCGTCGTCGTAATCGGAGAACGACGTCACCGCCACCACCGGCCCGAAGATCTCCTCCTGGAAGACCCGCATCGTGTTATCGCCGCCCAGGATCGTGGGTTGCATGTAGAAGCCGCCGGACAGGTCACCGCCGAGCTCGGCGCGCTCGCCGCCGGTGATCACCTTGGCGCCCTCGTCCTTGCCGATTTCGATGTAGGACAACACCTTTTCGAGCTGGTCGTTGGACGCCTGCGATCCCAGCATGGTCTCGGAGTCCAGCGGGTCGCCCTGCCGGACCGCCTTGGTGCGGATCGCGGCCAGCTCCAGGAATTCGTCGTAGATGTCGGCCTGGACCAGGCTGCGCGACGGGCAGGTGCACACCTCGCCCTGGTTGAGGGCGAACATCGTGAAGCCCTCCAGCGCCTTGTCCTGATAGTCGTCGGCCTTGACCATCACGTCGGCGAAGAAGATGTTGGGGCTCTTGCCCCCGAGTTCCAGGGTGACCGGGATCAGGTTCTGCGACGCGTACTGCATGATCAGTCGCCCGGTGGTGGTCTCGCCGGTGAACGCGATCTTGGCGATCCGGTTGCTCGACGCCAGCGGCTTGCCGGCCTCGGCGCCGAACCCGCTGACGACGTTGATCACCCCGGGCGGCAGCAGGTCGCCGATCAGCGACATCAGGTAGAGCACCGAAACCGGTGTCTGCTCAGCGGGTTTGAGCACCACCGCGTTGCCCGCCGCCAGCGCGGGCGCCAGTTTCCAGGCACCCATCAGGATGGGGAAGTTCCACGGGATGATCTGCCCGACCACGCCGAGCGGCTCGTGGAAGTGGTAGGCGACGGTGTCGTCGTCGATCTGGCTCAGCGAGCCCTCCTGCGCGCGCAGCGCCGCGGCGAAATACCGGAAGTGGTCGGCCGCCAAGGGAATGTCGGCGGCCAGCGCCTCGCGGATCGGCTTGCCGTTGTCCCAGACCTCGGCCATCGCCAGCGCGGCGGTGTGTTCGTCGATGCGGTCGGCGATCTTGTTCAGGATCGCGGCCCGCTCGGCCGGCGCCGTCTTGCCCCACGCCGGCGCGGCCGCGTGGGCGGCGTCGAGCGCCTTGTCGACGTCGGCCTCATCCGAGCGGGCGACCTCGCAGAACGTCTGGCCGGTGACCGGTGTCGGGTTCTCGAAGTAGCGCCCCCGCGCCGGCGGAACCCACTGCCCCCCGATGAAGTTCTCGTAGCGAGACTCATACGACATCAACGCCCCGGCAGAACCTGGACGTGCGAAAACAGTCATCTGCTCTCACTCCTCATTCGGCTGTGTAATACACCTCACAGTACCGCCGCGGCCACAATGGCTTCCATGGCTTCCATCACGCCGCAAGCGCGCACCGACCCGCAAGACGGCCAAGACCCCTACCTCTGGCTCGAGGACGTCACCGGTGACGACGCGCTGGATTGGGTGTGCGCGCGCAACGAGCCGACGCTCGCGCGCTTCCGCGACACCGATTTCGAGCGGATGCGCACCGAGGCGCTCGAGGTGCTCGACACCGACGCCCGCATCCCCTACGTGGTGCGCCGCGGCGAGTACCTCTACAACTTCTGGCGCGACGCCGCCAACCCCCGCGGGCTGTGGCGGCGCACCACGCTGGACAGTTACCGCACCGACGCCCCCGAGTGGGACGTGCTGATCGACGTCGACGAACTGGGCCGGGCCGACGGCGAGAAATGGGTGTGGGCCGGCGCCGCCGTCATCTACCCCGAGTACACCCGGGCGCTGATCAGCCTCTCCCGCGGCGGTTCGGACGCCTCCATCGTGCGCGAATTCGATATGCTGACAAGGGAATTCGTGAAAGACGGCTTCGACCTGCCGGAAGCCAAGTCGCAGGTCAGCTGGGAGGATCCCGACACCGTCCTGGTCGGCACCGACTTCGGCGCAGACAGCCTCACCGAGTCCGGCTATCCGCGGGTGGTCAAGCGGTGGCGCCGAGGCACGCCCCTGGCCGAGGCCGAAACCGTCTTCGAGGGCGCCCGTTCCGACGTGAACGTGGCGGCCAGCGCCAGCCGGATTCCCGGTTTCGAACGCACCCTGATCGGCCGGGCCCTGGACTTCTGGAACGAAGAGCTCTACGAGCTGCGCGGCCCGGAACTCATCCGCATCGACACCCCCACCGACGCCAGCGTCAGCCTGCACCGCGAATGGCTGCTGGTCGAGTTGCGCAGTGACTGGTTCTTCGGCGACACGACCTATCGCGCCGGATCGCTGCTGGCCGCCGACTACGAGGAATTCCTCGCCGGCACAGCGCAATTGCAAGTCGTCTTCGAACCCGACGAGCACACCGCGCTCAACCACTACGCGTGGACCCGCGACCGGCTGTTGATCGTCTCGCTCCTCGACGTAGCCAGCCGCGTCGAGATCGCCACGCCGCCATCGCGTGACGACCCGCTGCGCCCGGCTCCGCCGCGCTTGCGATCGTCACGGGGGGGCTGGCGCCGCGAACCGGTGGCCGGGATTCCCGCCGCCACCAACACCGTCGTCGTCTCCGCCGACGACACCGGCGACGAGTTCTTCCTGGATTCCAGCGGATTCGACTCTCCGTCCCGGCTGATGCGGGGCACCGACGACGGGGTCCTCGAGCCGCTCAAGTCCGCCCCGGCGTTCTTCGACGCCGAAAACATCTCCGTGGCACAGCATTTCGTGAAGTCGCAGGACGGCACGCCGATCCCCTACTTCGTGGTGCGGCCCGGCGGCCCGGCGTCCGATGCGCCGGCGCCCACCCTGCTCTACGGCTACGGCGGATTCGAATCGTCGAACACTCCCGGTTACAGCGGCGTGCTCGGCAGGCTGTGGCTGGCCCGCGGCGGCACGTACGTGCTGGCCAACATCCGCGGCGGCGGCGAATACGGTCCCGGCTGGCACACCCAGGCGATACGCGAGGGGCGGCACAAGGTTGCCGAGGACTTCGCCGCCGTGGCAACCGATTTGGTGGACCGCGGCATCACCACGGTCGAGCAGCTCGGGGCGCAGGGCGGCAGCAACGGCGGCCTGCTGATGGGCATCATGCTGACCCGGTACCCGGAGAAATTCGGCGCGCTGGTGTGCAGCGTGCCGCTGCTGGACATGAAGCGCTATCACCTGTTGCTCGCCGGCGCCTCGTGGGTGGCCGAATACGGGGACCCGGACAATCCCGACGACTGGGAGTTCATCGCCGAATACTCGCCGTACCAAAACATTTCGGCGACGCGCCGGTACCCGCCGGTGCTGATCACCACGTCGACCCGCGATGACCGGGTGCACCCGGGCCACGCCCGCAAGATGACGGCGGCGCTCGAGGCGGCGGGCCAGCCGGTGTTCTACTACGAGAACATCGAGGGCGGCCACGCCGGCGCCGCCGACAACGAGCAGGTCGCGTTCAAGTCGGCGCTGACCTACTCGTTCCTGTGGCAAATGCTCGCGCGGCCATAGGATCGTCGACGTGTCAGCGATCCAACGCATCGAACTCACCCTGCTGGCGACGGGACTGATCTTCATCCTGGCCTCGGCGGCGCAGGCGCGGTACCGCTTCGTAAAGCATCGCCGCGCCGGCCGGAGGTTTTACTGGGCGACCGCGATCATCGGCATCGTCTGCTTCGCGATCGGGACCGGTCAGCTGTGGCCCAACGGCGTCGTCGTGGCGGCGATCTTCTCGGCCATCGTCGCGTTCTCGGCCTACCTCACCACCCCGTACCTGAAGATCGGCGGGCGGATCTACGCCTCCTCGCCGGAAAACCGCGAGGCCGACCCGCCCACCGAGGAGGGCTAGCGATGCCCGACTTCGAGACAGTCCTGTACAAGGCGGACGGCCCGGTCGCCACCATCACGCTGAACCGGCCCGAGCAGCTGAACACGATCGTGCCGCCCATGCCCGACGAGATCGAGGCCGCCGTCGGCCTGGCCGAGCGGGACCCGTCCGTCAAGGTCATCGTGCTGCGCGGGGCGGGCCGGGCGTTTTCCGGCGGCTACGACTTCGGCGGCGGATTCCAGCACTGGGGCGAGTCCATGATGAGCGACGGGAAATGGGACCCCGGCAAGGACTTCGCGATGGTCAGCTCCCGCGAGACCGGACCGACGCAAAAGTTCATGGCCATCTGGCGGGCGTCCAAACCGGTGATCGCCCAGGTGCACGGCTGGTGCGTGGGCGGGGCCAGCGACTACGCGCTGTGCGCCGATCTCGTCATCGCCAGCGAGGACGCCGTGATCGGCACCCCCTACAGCAGGATGTGGGGCGCGTACCTGACCGGGATGTGGCTCTACCGGCTGAGCCTGGCCAAGGTGAAGTGGCACTCGCTGACCGGCCGGCCCCTGACCGGCGTGCAGGCCGCCGAGATCGAGTTGATCAACGAGGCGGTGCCCTTCGAGCGCCTCGAAGCGCGGGTGGCCGAGATCGCCGCCGAGCTGGCGCAGATCCCCTTGTCGCAGCTGCAGGCGCAGAAGCTGATCGTCAACCAGGCCTACGAGAACATGGGCCTGGCCTCTACCCAGACGCTCGGCGGCATCCTCGACGGCCTGATGCGCAATACGCCCGAGGCCCTGGGCTTCATCAAGGCCGCCGAGACTGAGGGCGTGCGGGCCGCCGTCGCGCGCCGCGACGGCCCGTTCGGGGACTACAGCCAGGCCCCGCCGGAGCTGCGGCCAGACCCCTCGCACGTCATCGTCCCTGATCGGGACTGATACTGAGCCAGGCTAGGGATCCGCTGGCAGTGAGCTGGGAAATATCCGCGTCGGGCCAAAAAGTGCTACCGTAACGGCTATGTCTCGGCTGAGTACTGGCCTGCGTGCAGGCGCCGCGTTCCTTGCTCTGGGTGTTACCGCTGCGATCTTCCCGTCGACCGCGGTAGCCGACTCCACGGAGGATTTCCCGATCCCCCGCCGAATGATCAACACCACGTGCGACGCCGAGCAGATCCTGGCGGCAACCCGGGACACCAGCCCGGTGTACTACCAGCGCTACATGATCGACTTCAACAACCACCCCAACGTGAACCAGGCCGCCATCGACAAGGCCCACTGGTTCTACGCGTTGTCACCGGCGGACCGCCGGAACTACTCCGAGAACTTCTATGCGCCACAGTCCGATCCGCTGTGGCTGGCCTGGCCCAACCACATGAAGATCTTCTGGAACAACAAGGGCGTGGTCGCCAAGGCCACCGACATCTGCAACACATACCCGCCCGGCGACATGTCGGTGTGGAACTGGTCGTAATCCACATGGCCGCCTGACGGCCCGCGAGACTGCAACTGCCGACGCGTTTCCCACGAGGAAGGCGTCGGCAGTTACATTTTCGCGAAATGTGAACCGGCGGCCCCGTCAGCGCGGCTGTACCAGTCCGCCCGCCGGGTGCTCCTCGACGTCGTTGAGGATCAGCTCGCGCACGGCACGACGCGGCCCGTACGGGCGCAGCATGGTGCTGGCCGGCCGTGGCCGCACGTGCTGCGGCCACCAGAACCAACGCCCGAGCAGGGTGGCCAGCGACGGTGTCATGAACGACCGCACGATCAAGGTGTCGAACAGGAGACCCAGCGCGATCGTCGTACCCACCTGGGCCATCACCAGCAGCGGGCTGAACATGAACGTGGCCATGGTGGCGGCGAACACCAGGCCGGCGGAGGTCACCACCGAGCCCGAACCGGCCATCGCGCGGATCGTCCCGGTTTTGAGCCCGGCGTGGATTTCCTCTTTGAACCGCGATATCAGCAGCAGGTTGTAGTCCGAGCCGACCGCCAGCAGCAGGATGACCGCCATCGCCAGCACCATCCAGTGCAATTTCATACCCAGGATGTACTGCCATAAGAGCACGGAGAGTCCGAATGAGGCGCCCAGCGACAGCAACACCGTCCCGACGATCACGACGGCCGCCACGACGCTTCGGGTGATCACCAGCATGATGACGAAAATCAAAGTGGCCGCGGCGATTCCGGCGATCAGCAGGTCGATGTCGGAGCCGTCGTGCATGTCCTTGTACGTCGCGGCGGTGCCGCCGAGGTAAACCTTGGCGCCCTCCCAGGGCGTGCCCTTGATCGCCTCGTGCACGGCCTGCTTGATCGGCTCGATGTGGTTGATGCCTTCCGGAGTCGCCGGGTCGCCTTCATGGGAGATGATCAGCCGGACGGCGTGCCCGTTCGGCGAGATGAACTGTTTGAGACCCCGCGCGAAATCCGGGCTCTTGAACGCCTCCGGCGGAAGGTAGAACGTGTCGTCGTTCTTCGCTTTGTCGAAGGCGTCGCCCTGCGCGGTGGCGTTGTCGGACTGCGCTTTCGCCTGTTCGTTTAGACCCTGGGTGATCGCATAGTTCGACATGATGGTGTCGAGGTTGCGCTGCTGGCTCTCGATCTGCGGCGGTATCAGCGCCACCAGCTTGGGCTGAATCTTGTCCAGCTTGTCGAGGTTCGCGCTCAGGTTCACGATGTTCTGGGCCACCTGGTCGATGCCGTCGAGCGCGTTGAAAACCGACCGGAGTGCCCAGCACGCCGGGATGTCGTAACAGTGCTTCTCCCAGTAGAAGTAGCTGCGGATCGGCCGGAGGAAGTCGTCGAAGTTGGCGATGTCGTCGCGCAACCTCTCGGTGATCTCCACGGTTTCTTTGGTGAGCTTGGTGGTCTCGTGTGTCGTGTTGCTGAGATCCTGGGTCACCTGCATCTGCTCATGCAGCGTCGCCATCGTCTTGTGCAGCTCGTCCGCCTGCTTGAGCAGATTGTTCGCCTGCTCCTCTTGGTAGTGCTGGGTCTGGATCCGCCCCGCGGCCTGCGCGCCCATCTGGAAACCGAGGGTGCTGTGGTCGAGCGGCGTGCCCAACGGCCGGGTGATGGTCTGCACCCTGCCGATACCGGGGATGTGGAAGACCGCCTTGGCGACCTTGTCCAGGACGATGAAGTCGGCCGGGTTACGCAGGTCGTGATCGGTCTCGATCATCAACAGCTCCGGATTGAGCCGAGCCTGGTCGAAGTGCCGGTCCGCGGCGGCATAACCGACATTGGCCGGGGTGTCCGCCGGCAAAAAGTGGCGGTTGTCGTAGTCCGTCTTGTAACCGGGCAGGGCGAGCAGACCCACCAACGCGACCGCGATGGTCACCGCGAGTACCGGTGCGGGCCAGCGGACGACCGCGGTGCCCATCCGACGCCAGCCCCGGGTCTGCAGGCTGCGCTTCGGGTCCATGAGCTTGAAGAACGACGCCACCGTCAGTATCGCCGGAGCCAGCGTCAACGCCGCGAGCACCGCGACCAGCATGCCGACCGCGCACGGCACCCCCAGCGACTGGAAGTACGGCAGCCGGGTGAAGCTCAGGCAGTACATCGCGCCGGCGATGGTCAGCCCCGATCCCAGCACGACATGCGCGGTGCTGTGGAACATGGTGTAGAACGCTTGTTCGCGGGTCTCGCCCAGACCGCGGGCCTCGTGATAGCGGCCGACCACGAAGATCGCGTAATCCGTCCCGGCGGCGATCGCCATCAGCACCAGCATGTTGTTGGCGAACGTCGACAGCCCCATGACGCCGTAGTTACCGAGCGTCGCGACGACACCGCGGGCCGCTGCCAGCTCGATGAACACCATGGCCAGCATGATCAGCACGGTGCTCACCGACCGGTACACGAACAGCAGCATCAGGATGATCACCAGGAAGGTGACGAGCGTGACCTTCGCGACGCCCTTCTCACCCGCGTGGGACTGATCGGCGAACAGCGGACCCGCGCCGGTGACATATGCCTTGATTCCCGGCGGCGCGGGCACCGAGTCCACGATCTTGCGGAGGGCCGCGGCGGACTCGTTCGCCAGCCCGCCGCCCATGTTGCCGGCGAGGTAAACCTGGACGTACGCGGCCTTTTGATCGTGGCTCTGGGAACCCGCCGCCGTCAGCGGATCACTCCAGAAATCCTGGACGTGCTGAACGTGTTTCTTGTCCTGCTCGATGCGCCTGACGATCTCGTCGTAGTAGCGGTGCGCGTCGGCCCCGAGTGGCTTGTCGCCCTCCAGCAAGATCATGGCGGAGTTGTCGGAGTTGAACTCTTTGAACGTCGATCCCACGCGCATCATCGACTGAAAGGATGCCGCGTCAGTCGGACTCATCGACACCGAGTGGGTTTTGGCGACCACCTCCAGCTGCGGGGCCACGGTGTTGGTGACGAACACGATGCCCAACCACACCAGGACGATCGGCAGGGCCAGCCGATGGATCATTCGCGGCAGGAACGGCGGGATCAGCGGCTGATCGACGCGCGGCGGAACCTCGCCCGGCTCGCTCATGCGGACTTGTCCAGGCAATAGACGAAGGCGTTCACGGTTTGGTTGGGATCTGAGCGGTTCGGAGTCTTGATGACGTCACCGCTCCCGTCGTGCTTGTTCACCACGAACTGGCAGGCGATCCAACTGCCGTCTCCTTGCGCCACCAGGTTTGCCGGGATGCCGGGTTTCGTTGAACTCAATACTTTGCTCCACGGCAAGGGCACGTTGAGGGCCTGCTGCGGATGGGAGTTTTCGTCGAGGTAGTTGATGGTTGCCGTGCTGCCCGGTGGGCCCCAGACCTGCAGCGTGATCGTCTTGGCGTTGAACTCGTCGAGGACCTCGCCCGAGGTGCCACCACCGAACGAACCGCGGTGAACGCCGAAGATGCCGTGCAATCGGTATACGACGAATCCCGACAGCGCGACGACAGCCGCGATCGTGAGGACCAGCCAGAAACGCGCCAAGAGCCCCTGTTTCCTGCCGCGCTGCGGAGCGACCTCTTTGCCCTCCCCGCCGGCGGAGCCCTGCTGCTGGAGCGGCTCCGTCCTTGACTCAGTCGTCGTCACTGGGCGCTCCAAGTCCTTCCCGTGTTCACCGGTTGCAGTTCGCCAAGCCACAGCGCTACCGGCCCCCTTCCTGAGTTCATGAGGCTTCCGCGATGAGCCCGATGCACGTGGCGGTCAGCAGGCGCGTCAGCGCGGTCGCAAAGTCCAGATTCCACTCCGGCGGAGCCACTTCCGGCTCCTCGGCGTAGACGTCGGTGAGATCGGCCGGTGGGTTCGCCACCTGCCACAGGGTGGCCGCCAGCGAGTACGCGGCCAGCAGGATGTCGAGCGACCCCGACCGCCCGAGTTCGGGCAGCGCCCTCTCGATGGAATCGGCGAGCGAGCGCGTGGCGGCGGTGCTGATGCGCTTGACCTCGATGACCCGCTCCGCGTCCACCTCGTGTTCCAGGTGCAGGTGCAGGTTGGCCAGCAGGTCGCAGAACAGCGGATCGTCGGCCAGGGCCTCGGCCAGCGTCCCGGCGATGTGCGACGGCGAGGAGGCGCCGGGCCGAGCCAGCTTGTCCGACACGGTATTCGACCATCGCACCCAGCCCTCGGCGGACAGGTGCAGCAGAACTTCCTTGTGCGAGCTGAAGTAGCGGCGCACCGCCGAATAGTGAATCCCGGCGCGGCTGGCGACCGCGGTCAGGGTGACCGACGCGACGCCCGTCTCCATCGCCAGCGAGCGTGCGGCTTCCACGAGGGCCTCCGCACGTTGGCGCTTCTTTTCCTCGGTGCGGGCGCGCTGGAATGTTAGTTGCGCCACCGGCCGAGCGTAACGCACGTTGTGTGATTTGTATAACGCACGTTGCGTGATTTGTGCGGCGTCACTCTCGCCGGCGGCGCAAACGGGTAAAGGTGGAACCATGCTCACCGTCCGGCGCCCTTCGCGTCCTTGGAAGTAGCGCGTGCAGACCATCGCCCTGATCGGGTTTCTCGGCGGGCTGATCACCGGCATCTCGCCGTGCATCCTGCCGGTGCTCCCGGTGATTCTGCTGTCGAGTGCGGGCAGTAGCGGAGCCAGCAGACGAGCAGGTGCCCGCCGCGTGAGTTCCGTGGCCCGCCCGTATCTGGTGATCGCGGGGCTGGTGTGCAGTTTCAGCCTGGCCACGCTGCTCGGCTCCGCGCTACTGACGGCGCTGCACCTGCCGCAGGACGCGATTCGGTGGGCCGCCCTGGTGGTGTTGACCCTGATCGGCCTGGGCCTGATTTTCCCGCCGGTCCAACACCTGATCGAGCGGCCGTTCGCCTACCTCCCGCAGCGCCAAATCGGCGCCAACGCAGACGGTTTCGGGCTTGGCCTGACGTTGGGCGCGCTCTACGTGCCGTGCGCGGGTCCGGTGCTGGCGGCGATCGTGGTCGCGGGCGGAACGTCGTCGATCGGGCCCGGCGCGCTGGTGTTGACGGCGACGTTCGCCCTGGGAAATGCCTTGCCGCTGTTGGCCTTCGCGCTGGCGGGGCGTCGCGTCGCCGAGCGCGTCGCCGCGTTCCGCCGACGGCAGCGCGTGATTCAGATCGCCGGCGGGATCGCGATGATCGTGCTGGCCATGGCGCTGGTGTTCAACCTGCCGGCGATGCTGCAGCGCGTCGTCCCCGACTACACGACGGCGATGCAGAACAAGCTGGGAGCCAACGACATCGGGCGCAGCATGAACCCCACCCCCACACAGCGGCCGAACCACGGCAGCGGGCTGCAGCTGAGCCCGCCCAGCACCACCGTCGACGGCGCCCTGAGTGACTGCTCCAGCGGCTCCGCCGAGCTGCAGCAGTGCGGGCCGGCGCCCGCCCTGACCGGCGTCACCGGGTGGCTCAACACCCCGGACGGCAAACCGCCGGGCCCCGCCGAGGTGCGCGGCAAGGTCGTATTGATCGACTTCTGGGCCTACTCGTGCATCAACTGCCAGCGCGCGATCCCACACGTAATCGATTGGTACAACAGGTATCGCGACAGCGGACTGCTCGTCATCGGGGTGCACACCCCCGAGTACGCGTTCGAGCGGGTTCCCCAGAACGTGGCCAGCGGCGCCGCCGACCTGCACATCCCCTACCCCATCGCCCTGGACAACGACTACGCGACGTGGAACAGCTACCAGAACCTGTACTGGCCGGCCGAATACCTGATCGACGCGGACGGGCAAGTGCGGCATACCAAATTCGGCGAGGGCGACTACGACGGCACCGAAAGACTGATCCGGCAGCTGCTCGTCGACGCCCACCCCGGCGCCCCGCTACCCGCACCGGCGAATTCGGCCGACACCACCCCGCAAACCCGGCTCACGCCCGAGACCTACCTCGGCGTCGACAGGACCGGAAACTACGGTGGCAGCGGGGATTACAAGTCCGGCGCCGTCACGCTGAGCTTCCCGCCGACCCTGGCCGACGACAAGTTCGCCCTGCGCGGCCGCTGGGCCCTGGACGACCAGGGCGCCACCGCCGAGGGCGAGGACTGCGCCATCCGGCTGAACTACACCGCGAAAAATGTCTACGCCGTCGTCGGCGGCACCGGCACCATCGCCGTGACGCGTGATGGCAAGACCACCACGACGACGATCGGCGGGGCACCCACCCTGCATCAGATCGTCGCCGACGACGGCGCGCACCGCGACCAGCTGGACATGCGGGTCAGCAAGGGCCTGCAGGTCTTCTCGTTCACGTTCGGGTAGCCGGGCGGCTCAGGATTTCTTCCAGAGGCTGCCCAGCATCGCGACGAGCATGCCCAGTCCCACCAGGGCGGCGCCCGCCAGCAACGTGACGTTGAGCCATTGGTGCAGACCGGCTTCGGCGTGTCCGACCATCACCTCGGCGACGCGCCGGATGTCGCCGGTGGTGCGGTTGAGCGCCTTGTCGATGTAGCGGCCGGCGACCTCAAGGCCGGCCCAGCCGGCCGCGCCGACGAGCAGGGCGGAAACCCCCAAGCTGCTCAGCGCCTTGCCGCGGCGGCGCGCAGCGGCCAGCGTGAGCAACGCGCACACGCCACACAACGCCGCCGCCCCCACGCTCACCCACGGGCCCCAGGTGGACAGTCCGCTCAGCCGCCCCTCGCGCATCGCTTGCGGCGCCGAAATCGTCAGCGGGACAGTCAGTTTCGCGGGAACGGTCACGTTGTATTGGTTCAGCAGCGGGCGGATCGAGTCATCCCTGAGCATCAGGGCCACGTCGACCGCCCATTGATTGCCGTCCCCGCCGGCCCCCGGGTCGCCGAACAGCCAACCGTGCGCCGCGCGGTTGGCCTGGGCGAACAGTGGCGGAAACGCCGGCCCGGCGGTGAAAGCGCTGGTGGCATCGTGCACGTCGGAACCGTCGACGGGATAGCGGCCCCCGCCGCGCTCGGCGGCCAGAGCCATTGCCCGCGTGGTCAGTTCGGCCGCCATGGCGGACTGCAGGGCCGGATCGGCCGCCGCCCCGCGCGCCATCGCGGCGTAGCCGTCGGCGTCGACGACATGCAGCTGGGTCCACGCCGCGGGGATCGTCACCGCCAGCGCGAGCGTGGTGATGAGCCACAACAGCACGCTCGCCGCGAATCGCACGCCTGCGAATCTACGCAATCCCCCGCACGTACGCGGCCTGCCCGAGATGCTGGGCGCAGTCGTCGATGATGCTCACCAGGCGCGCGCTCGCCGTCACCGGCGGATCCCAGTTGGTGTCCACGACGCGGGCCAACTCCTCGGCGGTCATGCCGGCGATGTAGTTGCACGTGAACTCGTGCACCGCGTGGTAGTAGCCGGACAGCAGGTCCGCGGGCGCCTTCACCTTGGCCACGTCGTCGGGCGAATGCCCGTAGCCCATGTCGTTCCGCGGCAGGTCGAGTCCGAACCGGTCCACCCAGCCGTCGCGCAGCCACACCTGCTCGACGCCAGCCACGTCGGCGAGCTGGATGTCCTGCACCCGCGCGCTGTGCCAGAGCAGCCAGGCGATGCTGTTGGCGTCCGGGGTCGGACGATAAGACGACACCTCCTCGGTCAGCCCGTCGGTGATCTCGTCGACGTGCTCGATCAACCGGGTGAACGCGTCGCGCAGGAGGACTCGGATTACGGCGGCATCGTCGGTGCTGGCCATACTCGCGACACTACGGGAGCGCCCCGTGGAAGACAGCCTCGACGTTGTTGCCGTCCGGGTCGCGCACGAACGCGCCGAAATAGCCGGGGTGGTATTCGGGCCACAGGCGCGGCGCGTGCAGCGGCTCGGCGCCCACCTCGACCGCCACCCGATAAAACTCGCGCACCGCGTCCTCGTCGGCGGCCTCGAACGCGAGGTGAACCTCCCGATTGGGGCCGGCCAGAGCGCCCGAGATCCAGAAGGTCGGTTTTCCCGCGCGCCCGTATCCGATGGCAGGGCCGACATCCAGCTGCCGCGAGAAGCCCAGCGTCCCCAGCACCGCGTCGTAGAACCGCTGCGATTTCGCGTAGTCGGCGCAGTTGATGCCCACGTGGTCGATCATGGGGAAGATCCTGGCACGACCCGCCGACACGGTCGTAGATTGTTTGAATGACTTACGACCTCATCATCCGCAACGGCACCATCGTCGACGGGCTGGGGGGCGAGCCGTACGTGGGGGACGTGGCGGTGGCCGACAACGTCATCAAGGCGGTCGGCTCCCTGAACGGGGCCACGGGCGAGCGGGAGATCGACGCCACCGGGCTGCTGGTCACGCCCGGCTTCGTCGACCTGCACACCCACTACGACGGCCAGTCCATCTGGTCGGAGCGGCTCACCCCGTCGTCCGCGCACGGGGTGACGACGGTGGTGATGGGCAACTGCGGGGTCGGCTTCGCCCCGTGCCGCCAGGCCGACCACGACGTCCTCGTCGACGTGATGGCCGGTGTCGAAGACATCCCCGGCGTGGTGATGACCGACGGCCTGCCGTGGACGTGGGAGACCTTCCCCGAATACCTGGACGCGCTCGACGCGGGCAGGCGCGACATCGATGTGGCCGCGTACCTGCCGCACTCGCCGTTGCGCGTGTACGTGATGGGGCAGCGCGGCGCCGACCGCGAACCGGCCACCGAGGACGACCTGGCCAAGATGAGGGCGCTTGCCAAGGAGGCGATCGAGGCCGGCGCGCTGGGCTTCGCGTCGTCGCGGTTGACCATCCACAAGACCGAAAGCGGTTCGCCCATACCGAGTTACGACGCCGCCCGCGAGGAGATCGAGGAGATCGCCCGCGGCGTCGTGGACGGCGGCGGCGGCCTGCTGCAGTTCGTCCCCGACATCCCGGCCGGCGGCTACCAGCCCGTGCTGCAGACGGTGTTCGATGTCGCCGAGGACGTCGGTCTGCCGCTCACCTTCACCCTGGTCGTCGGCAACTCCGGCGACCCGACGTGGCCGGACGCCATCACCATGATCGAGAAGGCCAACGCCGCCGGCGGTGATATCACCGCGCAGCTGTTGCCGCGTCCCATCGGGTTGATCATCGGGCTGCAATTGTCGGCGAACCCGTTCGTGCTCTACCCCAGCTATCGCGAGATCGCGCACCTGCCGCTGGCCGAGCGGGTCGCGCAGATGCGCAAGCCCGAGGTCCGCGCCCGCATCCTGGCCGACAAGCCCGGCCAGGGTCACCCGATCCTGTACGTCGCCCAGATGTGGGACTGGATCTACCCCCTCGGCGAGGACCCCGACTACGAGCCCGACCCGTCGACCAGCATCGGGGCCCGCGCCCGCGCCAAGGGGGTGGAGCCGATGGAGGAGGCCTACGACCGGCTGCTCGACGACGAAGGCCGGGCCATGCTGCTGGTCGCGACCAGCAACCTGCAGGGCAACTCGCTGGACACCGTCGGGGAGTTGCTGCACCGCGACGACGTGGTGCTGGGCCTCGGCGACGGCGGCGCGCACTACGGCATGATCTGCGACGCCAGCTACTCGACGTACTTCCTGACGCACTGGGCGCGGGACCGCAAGTCCGGGCGGTTCACGGTGCCCGAGGCGATTCGCGAACTCACCTCGGTGCCGGCGCGCGTCGCCGGGCTGAGTGATCGCGGCCGTATCGCCGTGGGCTACAAGGCCGATCTCAACGTCATCGACCACACCGCCCTGCGCCTGCACAAGCCGGTCCTCAGCTACGACCTGCCCGCCGGCGGGCGGCGCCTGGACCAGACCGCGGACGGGTACGTCGCCACGATCGTGTCCGGGCAAATCATCGCTGAACACGGCGTCCCCACCGCGGCGCGTCCGGGCAAGTTGGTGCGCGGCCGTCAGCCCAGTCCGGCGCCCTTGCAATAACGCCACCAAAAGTGGCATATACCAGCTAAGTTGGGTCCCGTGACGAACCCGCATTTTGCGTGGTTGCCGCCGGAAGTCAACTCGGCACTAATTTTCTCCGGTCCTGGTCCCGGGCCGCTGCTTGCTGCCGCGGCCGCGTGGGACGGGCTGGCCGAGGAGCTGGCGTCGTCGGCGTCGTCGTTTTCTTCGGTGACGTCAGATCTGGCCAGCGGGTCATGGCAGGGCGCTTCATCGGCCGCCATGATGACCGTGGCCAGCCAGTATGTGAGTTGGCTTTCCGCGGCGGCCGCGCAGGCGGAAGAGGTGTCCCACCAGGCCTCGGCCATCGCGACCGCGTTCGAGGTGGCGCTCGCGGCCACGGTGCAGCCCGCGGTGGTGGCGGCCAACCGGGCCTTGGTGTCGGCGTTGGCGGCCAACAATCATCTGGGCCAGAACACCCCGGCGATCGCCGACATCGAGGCGGCCTACGACCAGATGTGGGCCTCGGACGTGGCGGCGATGTTCGGGTATCACGCCGACGCGTCGGCCGCCGTGGCCAAGCTGCCACCCTGGAACGAGGTACTGCAAAACCTCGGCTTTTCCAACACCAGCACCGCCGTCACGCGCCCGGCCACGTCCGGCGCCGTCGCCCGCGGCTACACGTCGCGCATCGCCGGGTTCCTCACGCCCCCGGCGCCGCAGTAGCGCGGGACCGCACCGGTTCGCGCCTATCCTGGAACATCATGCGTAGCAAGAAGAAGGTCGATTTCGCGGCGCTGGCCGACGCGCTCCCCGATTACCCGTACGCGTACCTGATCACGGTCGACGACGACTACCGCTCGCACACCGTGACGGTCGAACCCGAGTTGCGCGGGGAGACCCTCGAGGTCGGTCTCATCGGCGGCCGCACGCAGCAGAACCTGGCCCGGCGCCGCGACGTCACCCTGCTGTGGCCCCCCGCCGAGCCCGGCGGCTACTCGCTGATCGTCGACGGCGCGGCCGAGGTGTCCGGTGAAAACCGAGCCGGCGACGCCGTCCGGCTCACGGTCGCGCCCACGCGCGCGCTGCTGCACCGCGACGCCGACTCCCCCGATGCGGCCAAGGGCTGCCTGCACGACTGCGTCGTGTTCTCGCTGCCCTCGGCCTGACGTCGTACAGTCTCATCCGTGAGCCGCATCGCACCCCTCGCCCCGCCGTGGAGCGAAGAGGACGCCGCCGGCATCAACAGCTGGGGCCACCCGGACCGCACCTACGAGCCGCTGCTGTTGGTGCGTTGCCTGCAGCGCCATCCGGCGCTGGCCTCCCGCCTCCGCAAGCTTGGCGAATCCCTTTACACCGCAGCGCTTTTGCCGCCCCGGACGCGGACGATCGCCATCCTTCGCATCTGCGCGCTGCTGGGCTGCGCCTACGAGTGGGGCGGCCAGGCCGCCTTCTGGGGCCCGATCGCCGGTGTCAGCGACGACGAGTGCGACGCGCTGGTCTTAGCAGGCCCCGATGACCCGCGGTGGGGCGCGGCCGAGCGGACGCTGATCGCGGCGGTCGACGAGTGCGAGCGCACCGGCTCGTGGTCGGAGGAGACGTGGGAAGCGCTGGGCGGCTTTCTCGATGACGAGCAGCGGATCGAATTGCTCACGGCCGTCGGCTGGTACCGCACGATCTGCACGCTGTGCAATGCGCTCGCCCTTCCGGTGGAGGGCTGGATGCGGCGCTGGCCGCTAGCCGACTGAGCGGTCCCTGCGCAGGCTCGGATGCTGGTTCTTCAAGAGCGGCAACAACATCCGCCGCGGCATGAACTGAAACAGGCGGGTGCTGATCTGGCTCGGCAGCCCGGGGATCACGGTTCCGCGGTCGTGGTCCAGCGCGTCGATTCCGGCGCGGGCCACCTCACGCGAGGGCTTCCACATGAACTTCGGGAACGCGTCCGCGAAGTCCCGCTCGTCCATGCCGGCGCTCTTCACGAATTCGGTGCGCACCGGCCCAGGGCACAGCACCGCGACGGTGACGCCGGTGCCGGCGAGTTCGCCGCGCAGCCCCTGGGTGTAGTTGTTGACGAACGCCTTGGTGGCCGCGTACCCGACCTGTCCCGGGAAGGGTTGGTAGCCCGCGGTGGAGCCGACGTTGAGGATCGCGCCGCGGCCGCGCGGCACCATCTGCTGGACCGCCCGCGTCGTCAGGTCGATGACGGCCTCGACATTGACCCGCACCTGCGCGATCTCGTCGGCGACGGGAATTTTCGTCACCGAGCCCATGGTGCCGATGCCGGCATTGTTGACCAGGATGTCGACGGTGAGCCCGCGGCGCGCGACCTCGTCGAACAGGCCGGCGCGGGCGGTGGCGTCCGCGACGTCGCAGGCGATCACCTCGACGCGGACGCGGCCGGCGAGTTCGTCGGCCAAGGTCCGCAGCCGCTCCTCGCGGCGGGCGACGAGCGTCACGCCGTGGCCGCGGTCGGCCAGCTCGCGCGCGATGTCGGCGCCGATGCCCGACGAGGCGCCGGTCACGACGGCGGTGCTGGTGGGTGAGGGAGTCGGAAGCGCCACGCGTTCACCCTAGAGCGCCGAGTGTGAAGCCTGCGCGCCGAGCGTGAAACCAGGGCGGAAAAATCGCGAAATTCCCGCCGTGAGTTCACGCTCGGCGCGCACGAAAAAGCCCGGCCCCCAACGGGACCGGGCTTTTTCGTTGACTTCTTAGAAGTCCATACCGCCCATGCCACCGGTCGGGTCGCCGGCAGGTGCGGCGGCCTTCTCCGGCTTGTCAGCGACGACGGCCTCGGTGGTCAGGAACAACCCCGCGATGGACGCCGCGTTCTGCAGCGCCGAACGGGTCACCTTCACCGGGTCGGCGACGCCGGCCTTGAGCAGGTCCTCGTACTCACCGGTGGCGGCGTTCAGGCCGGTACCGGGGGGCGAGTTGCGGACCTTCTCGGCCACCACGCCAGGCTCCAGACCACCGTTGAAGGCGATCTGCTTCAGCGGAGCCTCGAGCGCCACGCGGACGATGTTGGCGCCGGTCGCCTCGTCACCGGTGAGCTTCAGCTCGTCCAGCGACGGGGTGGCGTGCAGCAGGGCCACGCCACCACCGGCGACGATGCCCTCCTCGACGGCCGCCTTGGCGTTGCGCACGGCGTCCTCGATGCGGTGCTTGCGCTCCTTGAGCTCGACCTCGGTCGCGGCCCCGGCCTTGATCACCGCAACACCGCCGGCCAGCTTGGCCAGGCGCTCCTGCAGCTTCTCGCGGTCGTAGTCGGAGTCGCTGTTCTCGATCTCGCTGCGGATCTGGGCCACCCGGCCGGCGATGGCGTCGGAGTCACCGGCGCCCTCGACGATGGTGGTCTCGTCCTTGGTGACGACGACCTTGCGGGCCTTACCCAGCAGGGCGACGTCGGCGCTCTCGAGCGACAGGCCGACCTCTTCGCTGATGACCTGACCACCGGTGAGGATGGCCATGTCCTGCAGCATCGCCTTGCGGCGGTCACCGAAGCCGGGGGCCTTGACGGCCACCGACTTGAAGGTGCCGCGGATCTTGTTGACGACCAGGGTGCTCAGAGCCTCGCCCTCGACGTCCTCGGCGATGATCAGCAGCGGCTTGCCGGCCTGGATGACCTTCTCCAGCAGCGGGAGCAGGTCCTTGACGGTCGACACCTTGGAGCTGACCAGCAGGATGAAGGGGTCCTCGAGGACCGCTTCCTGACGCTCGGCGTCGGTGACGAAGTAACCCGAGATGTAGCCCTTGTCGAACCGCATGCCCTCGGTGAGCTCGAGCTGCAGGCCGAAGGTGTTGGACTCCTCGACGGTGATGACGCCCTCGTTGCCGACCTTGTCCATCGCCTCGGCGATCAGGTCACCGATCGACTGGTCGCCCGCCGAAATCGCCGCGGTGGCAGCGATCTGGTCCTTGGTCTCGACCTCCTTGGCCGACTTGAGCAGGGTCTCGGTGACCTTCTCGACGGCCTTCTCGATGCCGCGCTTGAGACCCAGCGGGTTGGCGCCGGCGGCGACGTTACGCAGGCCCTCGCGGACCAACGCCTGCGCCAGCACCGTGGCCGTCGTCGTGCCGTCACCGGCAACGTCGTCGGTCTTCTTGGCGACTTCCTTGACCAGCTCGGCGCCGATCTTCTCGTACGGGTCCTCCAGCTCGATCTCCTTGGCGATGGACACACCATCGTTGGTGATCGTGGGGGCACCCCACTTCTTCTCCAGGACGACGTTGCGACCCTTGGGGCCCAACGTCACCTTTACCGCGTCGGCGAGGGCGTTGAGCCCCCGCTCGAGGCCGCGACGGGCCTCTTCGTCGTACGCAATTGTCTTGGCCATTGCGAAGTGATTCCTCCGAAATATGGGGTGACACACGGGGCGACCGTTTGTCGGGTCGCCCCATTGGACGCTGTGGCCGGGTGCAGTGCCCGCGACGGACGGCTCTGGGTGTCCCCGCTGACGCGGCCCAGGCCTCACCGTCCCGACCTAGCACTCACTGGTCGCGAGTGCCAAGTCATTCTTAGCACTCGCCTATGCCGAGTGCAAGAAGAAGGCCCGGGGAAGCGGCCCGCTCAGGGCAGGTCGAGCAGCTGCTCGTAGAAGCCGCCGAAGCCGCGCGGGCGGTCGACGAGATGGATCTCGAGAATCCAGTGGCAGACGCGGCCGCGCGGGTCGGTGCGGCGCATCCGCTTGTCCGAGCCGGGCATGATGTACCACTCGATGCCGGGGCCGGCGATCTTCTTGTGCGGGAACTCCCCCACCAGGTGACCGGCGATGCGGCTGGCCCATTCGAAGCCCTCCGCGCGGGCCACCCCGACCACGACGTCGAACAGCTCGGCGCCGGTGACGTCGGGATGGCCGGCGAAGTAGTCGCGCCCGGCCTGCCACACCCGGGGCAGCGCATCACGGACGGACTTCTTGTGCGGGTCGTCGCCCAGCAGGAAGGTCCGGCCGAAGTCGGCCTCCCACTCCTCGAAGATGGGCCCCAGGTCCAGGAAGACGATGTCGTCGTCGACGATCAGCCTGTCCGGCGGACGCTCGTGGAACGGTTGCAGCGTGTTCTCCCCGGCGCGCACGATCCGCCGATGCCAGTGCCGGGTCACGCCGAACATCTCGCCGGCGAGATCGTGGATCTCGTCGGAGAGCTGCTTCTCCCCGATCCCGGGGCGGATCATGGCCCGCCGCTCGATCTCGTCGAACAGTTGCGCCGCCTTGCACTCGGCGTCCAGCAGCCGTTGCACGCGCACTTCTTCCGCGGCCTCCATTACGGCGATGCTATGCGCACACTGGAACCATGTCCCTCGTCGTGCCGCCCTACCCGCCGGCCCGCTACACCCAGCAAGAGCCGGAGATCAGCGCCTGGCTCAAGCGAGCCGACGAACCCCCCGACTACGAGACCTCCGGGGTCGCCTACCACTACCTGGCCAACCAACGAGACACCGCCGGCGACTACGGGCTGTACCGGGTCGACATCGCCCCGGCCGGCGGCGGACCCCCGGCCCACTTCCACCGGGCCATGTCGGAGGCCTTCTTCGTGCTCTCCGGGACGATGAAGCTCTACGACGGCACCGAGTGGACCGACGGACACCAGGGCGACTTCCTCTACGTCCCGCCCGGCGGCGTCCACGGTTTCCGCAACGAGGCCGACGAGCCGGCGTCGATCCTCATGCTGTTCGCGCCCGGCGCTCCCCGCGAGGCCTACTTCGAAGGGTTCGCGGCGCTGGCCGACATGACCGACGAGGAACGCCGGGAGTGGTTCGTCCGCCACGACAACTACTGGGTCTGACTCGTGAGTATGTTTTGGGCCATGGCTTCCAACGACAAAGACAACCGCGCCTGGTCGGAGGGTGACGTCCCGGATCAGAGCGGCCGCGTCGTCGTCATCACCGGCGCCAACACCGGCATCGGGTATGAGGCGGCCGCCGTGCTGGCCCACCGCGGTGCGCACGTCGTGCTCGCGGTGCGCAACCTCGAGAAGGGCAACGCGGCGCTGTCGCGCATCGTCGCCGCCGGGGGCCAAGGCGACCGGAAAGTCGATGTCACGCTGCAGCAGCTGGATCTGACGTCGCTGGACGCGGTGCGGTCGGCCGCCGACGCGCTGCGCGCGGCGTACCCGCGCATCGATCTGCTGATCAACAACGCGGGCGTGATGTGGACGCCCAAGCAGGTCACCGCGGACGGATTCGAATTGCAGTTCGGCACCAACCATCTGGGCCACTTCGCGCTGACCGGGTTGCTGCTCGACCACCTGCTCGCCGTGCCGGACTCGCGGGTGGTGACCATCAGCAGCCTGGGTCACCGGCTGCGGGCCGCGATCCACTTCGACGACCTGCAGTGGGAACGCCGGTACGACCGGATCGCCGCGTACGGGCAATCCAAGCTGGCCAACCTGCTGTTCACCTACGAGCTGCAGCGCCGGCTGGCGGCCACGCCCGACGCGAAGACCATCGCCGTCGCCGCGCACCCCGGCGGCTCCAACACCGAGCTGACCCGCAACCTGCCGGCGATCGTGCGGCCCGCCGCGGCGGCGCTGGGCCCGGTGCTGTTCCAGAGCGCGGCCATGGGTGCGCTGCCGACGCTGCGGGCCGCCACCGATCCGGCCGTCCAGGGCGGACAGTACTTCGGCCCCGACGGCTTCCTCGAGCAGCGCGGCCACCCGAAGCTGGTCAAGTCCAGCGCCCAGTCCCACGACCCCGAACTGCAACGCCGGCTGTGGGCCGTCTCCGAAGAACTCACCGGCGTCAGCTTCCCGGTCTGACGCGCGGATAATGGCCCCGATGCGATCAGTCGCGGAACATCAGCGTGTCGTCACCGATTTGATCCGTTCCCGGCCGCCGGCTTCGGTCGCGCTGGCCGACGCCCAGGGTCTGGTGCTGGCCGAGGACGTGGTGGCCCGGCTGGCGCTGCCGGTCTTCGACAACTCCGCGATGGACGGGTACGCGGTGCGCGCCGAGGACACGTCGTCCGCCACGCCGGAAAACCCGGTGGTGTTGCCGGTCGCCGAGGACATTCCGGCCGGGCGCACCGACGAACTGACGCTGCAACCCGGTACGGCACACCGGATCATGACGGGCGCCCCGCTGCCGGAGGGGGCGACGGCGATCGTCCCGGTCGAGGCCACCGACGGCGGGGTGGACGTCGTGTCGATCCGCGAACCCCGCGAGGCCGGCAAGCACATCCGGCGGGCGGGTGAGGACGTCGCCCCCGGCACCACCGTGTTGCGCCGGGGCCAGGTCGTGACGCCGGCCGTGCTCGGGTTGGCCGCGGCGCTGGGGATCGCAGAGTTGCCGGCGATCCCGCGCCAGCGGGTGCTGGTGATCTCGACCGGATCGGAGCTGGTGACGCCGGGCACCGCGCTGCGGCCGGGGCAGATCTACGAGTCCAACTCGATCATGCTGGCAGGGGCGGTTCGGGACGCGGGCGCCGAACTGGTCGCCGTCGCGACCGCCGAAGACGATGTGGCCCAATTCAGTTCGATCATCGACCGGTACGCGGCCGACTCCGACCTGATCATCACCAGCGGCGGCGTCAGCGCCGGCGCCTACGAGGTGGTCAAGGACGCCTTCGGGCGCGAGGGCGACCAGGGCGTGGAATTCGTCAAGGTGGCCATGCAGCCCGGCATGCCGCAGGGCGTGGGCCGGGTGGCCGGCGCGACGATCGTCACGCTGCCCGGCAACCCGGTCAGCGCGCTGGTGTCCTTTGAGGTGTTCATCCGGCCCGCGCTGCGCACGGCGATGGGCCTGCCGGACCCGGAACGCCCGCACCGGTCCGCCGTCCTCGCCGAGTCGCTGACCTCGCCGCGGGGCAAGCGGCAGTTCCGGCGCGCGGTGCTCAGCGACGACGCCAGCTGGGTCACCAGTTACGGCCCGCCGGCATCGCACCACCTGCGCTGGCTGGCGTCGGCGAACGGGCTGCTCGATATCCCGGAAGACGTCGTCGAGGTGCCCGAGGGAACCCGGCTGCAGGTCTGGGATCTGCGCTAGCCCGCGGGCGTGGCCACGTCCCGGTGGAATTCGTCGGCCTTGTCGAACGCCGGGGTGTAGCGGATCGCGATGGCGACGATCGACATCATCACCGGGATGGTGACCAGCGCCGCCGACAGCCCCACCCAGCCGGACAGGTGACCGATCAACGGCGGGCCGAGCAGGTAGCCCAGCCAACCGGTCGCCGCCACGATGGCGATCGCCGATCCCGCTTCGCTCGCGCCGTAGGCCGCGCTGAACGCGGTGGGCACCAGCAGCGCCACCCCGACGCCCAACGCGGCGAAACCCAGCACGCCGACGCCGGCGTTGGCGGTCGCCAGCGTCACGCCCATGCCCGCGACGGCCACCACCGCCAGGGCCGGAAGCAGCCGGCGACTGGGCACCCGCGCGTGCAGCCGGGGCGCGCCGAACCGGGTGATCACCATCGTCAGCGTGTAGGCCGCGTAGCTCAACGCGGCGACGCTCGGGCCGGCGCCGACGACGTTGCGCAGGTAGTTGGCCGACCAGTCGGTGGCCGCACCCTCGCACAGAAACGACGCGAACGAGATCGCGGCCAGGATCGCGACCGTCGGCGTCATCCAGGCCCGTCCGCCCCGGGTACGTCCCGGCGGCGCCCCAGCGTCATCGGCCGCATCGGGCATCAGGCGACGGGTGAGGGCCCCCACCACGACGAGCACGACCGCCCCGAGGACCGTCAGCTGCGCGGTCAGCCCGATGCCCGCGCCGACGCAGGCCGCGCCGACCACCGCCCCCACCAGCGTCCCGACGCTCCACATGCCGTGAAACCGCGCCATGATCGGCGCCCGGGCGGCCCGCTCGACCGTCGCGGCCTGGGTGTTCATCGCGACGTCCAACGCCCCCTGGAACGTCCCCCACAACGCCAGCGCCCCGAACAGCACGGGCCCGGACCTGGCCAGCCCCACCGTCGTCCCCGCGGCCGCATAGCCGGCGACCATGACCGGGATCAGCCGGTGGCTGCCCCAGCGGCGCAGCGCCCAGTGGCTTGCCAGCGTGGCCACGACCGATCCCAGCGGCGCGCCGAACAGCGCCGTTCCCAGCGCCGCGTCGGACAGTCCCAGCTCGGCCTTGACCCGCGGAATGTGGGCGGCCCACGACGAAAACACCAGACCGTGGGCGATGAATGCGGCGGTGACACCGCGTTTCGCCCGACGCACCGGCGTCGCCCACCGGTCGGCACTGTGCGGTTGCATGTCGAAGGTCAACGTTCCCTCTGCGGGCGTCCACGAATCAACCGCGGGCTCCGTAAGATGGCCGCGTGGCACGACGCCCCCGCACTATCGGCCCCACCGCTTCGGACCCGGGCTTCAGCCCCCAACACGCGCTGGAGCTGGTGCGCTCCGCCATTCCGCCGGTGCACCCGGCCGGACGCCCGTTCATCGGCGCCGGGCTGGCGCTGGCCCTGGCCGGCCGCCGTCACCGCTGGGTGCGACGGGCGGGCCTGCTGGCGGCGGGCGCCTGCGCGGGGTTCTTCCGCCACCCCCCACGGGTGCCGCCCACCCGGCCCGGGGCCGTCGTCGCCCCCGCCGACGGCGAGATCTGCGTGATCGACTTCGCCACGCCGCCCGCGGAACTGAGCATGGGCGACACCGCGCTACCGCGCATCAGCATCTTCCTTTCGCTGCTGGACGCCCATGTGCAGCGCGCACCGGTCAGTGGCGAGGTGGTCGCCGTGCAGCACCGGCCGGGCCGCTTCGGGTCGGCCGACCTGGCAGCCGCCAGCACCGAAAACGAACGCACCAGCCTGCGCATCCGCACCCCGAGCGGGGCCGACGTGGTCGCGGTGCAGGTCGCCGGGCTGCTGGCCCGGCGGATCATCTGCGACGCACACGTCGGGGACAAGGTGTCGATCGGCGACACCTACGGGCTGATCCGGTTCGGCTCCCGACTCGACACCTACCTGCCGGCCGGCTCCGAACCGCTGGTGAAAGTCGGCCAGCGCGCGATCGCCGGCGAGACCGTGTTGGCCGAGCTGCCATGATCAGCAAGCCGCGCGGACGGGCGGTCAATCTGCAGATCCTGCCCAGCGCGATGACGGTGCTGTCGGTGTGCGCGGGATTGACCTCGATCCGGTTCGCCCTCGAACACCAGCCCAAGGCCGCGATGGCGCTGATCGCGGCGGCGGCCATCCTGGACGGCCTAGACGGGCGGGTGGCCCGCATCCTGGACGCCCAGTCGCGGATGGGCGAGGAGATCGACTCGCTGGCCGACGCGGTGAACTTCGGCGTGACCCCCGCGATCGTGCTGTACGTGACGCTGCTGACCAACTCGCCGGCCGGCTGGGTGGTGATCCTGCTCTACGCCGTCTGCGTCGTGTTGCGGCTGGCGCGGTTCAACGCGCTGCAGGACGACGGCAGCCAGCCCGCCTACACGCACGAATTCTTCGTCGGCATGCCCGCGCCGGCCGGGGCGATCTCGATGATCGGCCTGATCGGGCTCAAGCTGCAGTTCGGTGACGGCTGGTGGACCTCGCCGCTGTTCCTGTGCATCTGGATCACCGGGACCTCGATCCTGATGGTCAGCAAGATCCCGATGCGCAAGATGCACGCGGTCGCGGTGCCGCCGAGTTGGGCCGCCCCACTGCTGGCGATCCTGGCGATCTGCGCGGCGGCGGCGGTGCTGGCGCCCTACGTGTTGATCTGGGTGATCATCATCGCCTACCTGTGCCACGTGCCGTTCGCCATCCGCAACCAGCGCTGGCTGGCCGCCCACCCCGAGGCATGGGACGACGAACCCAAGCAGCGTCGCGCCGCGCGCCGCGCGATCCGCCGGGCGCAGCCCAACCGCCGGTCGGTGGCGCGGCTGGGCCTGCGCAAGCCGGGCAGGCGCGTGCCGTGACGGCCGGCGGCTCCGGCGACGATGCGGGCCGCTCCGGGCCGCTGAGGAGCGGAGCCATCAATCCCGCGTCCCGTCAACTCACCTTGACGGCTCGGCTGAACACCTCGGCCGTCGACTCCCGCCGCGGCGTCGTCCGGCTGCATCCGAGTGCCGTTGCCGCACTGGGGATTCGGGAATGGGACGCCGTTTCGCTGATCGGCTCGCGGACCACGGCGGCGGTCGCGGGCCTCGCCGGCCCGGACACGCCGTTCGGCACCGCGCTGCTCGACGACGTGACGCTGTCGAACGCGGGGCTGCGGGAGGGGTCCGCGGTGGTCGTCGGCGCGGTCACGGTCTACGGCGCGCGGTCGGTGACGCTGTCCGGCTCGACGCTGGCCACCCAGTCGATCACGCCGGTCACGCTGCGCCAGGCCCTGCTCGGCAAGGTCGTCATGGTGGGCGACGCCGTGTCGTTGCTGCCCCGCGACCTGGGACCCGGCACGTCCACCTCGGCCGCCACCCGGGCGCTGGCCACGGCCGTGGGCATCAGCTGGACCTCGGAGCTGTTGACCGTCACGGGTGTCGACCCCGCGGGGCCGGTCAGCGTGCAGCCCAACTCGCTGGTCACCTGGGGCACCGGCGATGTCGCGGCCGGGGCGATGACGTCGTCGCGGATCTCGGTCGAAGTCGCCCGGCCGGAGATGGTCGTCGAGGAACTCAAAGGCACGCAGCCGCAGGCCGCCAAGCTCGTCGAATGGCTCAAGCTCGCGCTCGACGAACCGCACCTGCTCAAGACTTTGGGCGCCGGCACCAACCTCGGCGTGCTGGTGTCGGGCCCGGCCGGCGTGGGCAAGGTGACCCTGGTCCGCGCGGTCTGCGGTGACCGCAGGCTGGTCACGCTGGACGGCCCGGAGGCCGGCGCGCTGGCCGCCGAAGACCGGCTCAAGGCGGTGGCCTCCGCGGTGCAGACGGTGCGCGACGGCGGCGGCGTCCTGCTGATCACCGACGTCGACGCCCTCCTGCCGGCCGCCGCCGACCCGGTGGCCTCGTTGATCCTGGGCGAGCTGCGTACCGCGGTGGCCAGCGAGGGCGTCGCCCTGATCGCCACCTCCGCGCGGCCCGACCAGCTCGATGCCCGGCTGCGGGCCCCCGATCTGTGTGACCGCGAGCTGGGCCTGCCGCTGCCCGACGCCGCCACCCGCAAAGCGCTGCTGGAATCGCTGCTCAAGAACGTCCCCGCCGGTGGCCTGGATCTCGACGAGATCGCTTCGCGCACACCGGGTTTCGTTGTCGCCGACCTGGCCGCGCTGGTGCGGGAGGCGGCGCTGCGCGCGGCGTCGCGGGCCAGCGCCGACGGCCGTCCCCCCGAGCTCATCCAGGAGGACCTGGTCGGCGCGCTGACCGTCATCAGGCCGCTGTCCCGCTCGGGCAGCGAGGAAGTGAGCGTCGGCGACATCACCCTCGACGACGTCGGCGACATGGCCGAGGCCCGGCAAGCGCTGACCGAGGCCGTGTTGTGGCCGCTGCAGCATCCCGACACCTTCGCCCGGCTGGGCGTCGACCCACCACGCGGGGTGCTGCTGTACGGGCCGCCCGGCTGCGGCAAGACCTTCGTCGTGCGCGCGCTGGCCAGCACCGGACAGCTGTCCGTGCACGCCGTCAAGGGCTCCGAGCTGATGGACAAGTGGGTGGGCAGTTCGGAAAAGGCTGTGCGCGAACTGTTTCGGCGCGCCCGGGACTCGGCGCCCTCGCTGGTCTTCCTCGACGAGGTCGACGCGCTGGCGCCGCGGCGCGGGCAGAGCTTCGACTCGGGCGTCACCGATCGGGTGGTGGCCGCGCTGCTGACCGAGCTCGACGGCGTCGATCCGCTGCGCGACGTCGTCGTCCTGGGCGCCACCAACCGGCCGGATCTCATCGACCCCGCGCTGTTGCGCCCGGGCCGGCTGGAGCGGCTGGTCTTCGTCGAACCGCCCGACGCGGAGGCCCGCCGCGAAATCCTGCGCACCGCAGGCAAATCGGTTCCGCTGAGCGCCGACGTCGACCTCGACGAGGTGGCCGCCCGGCTCGACGGCTACAGCGCCGCCGATTGCGTGGCGCTGCTGCGGGAGGCCGCACTGACCGCCATGCGCCGATCCATCGACGCCACCGACGTGACGGCGGCCGACCTCGCGGCCGCGTGCGAAACCGTCCGTCCCTCTTTGGATCCCGCGCAGGTCGAGTCGCTAAGGGGTTTCGCCAAAGCTCTTTAGCACCGCCAACGCCGAGGCCGCGACGTCCTTTTCGAGCCACGACGGCATCGGATCGTCATGGGCGTGGCGCCGCACCACCGCGTAGGGCAGGTCGGCGACCGCGCGCGCGACGGCGTCGACGGAACGCGGCCTGGCGTTCCCGTACAGCTGCCGGGCCAACGCCGCGATCCGCTCGGTCAGCGGGGCGTTCATCGCGGCAAGCGTCTGCCGGAAGGCCGCGTCGGGTTCGTCGTCGAGCAGGTCGCCCGGCTGGATCGTCAACAACAGCCGGGCATCCTCGGGCAGGGCGCGCGCGAAGCCGACGGCGGCCACCGCCATCGCCACGGCAGTGTCCGCCGGGGTCTCCCCGTCGGCGGCCAGCGCCCGGGCCTGGAAGCGTTCCAGCGCGCGCAGCCACGCCGCCGTCAGGATGCCGTCGCGGTTCCCGAACCGGTGATACAGCGTGCCCGCGGGCGCACCACTGGTTTTCGCGATCGCCGCCACGCTGGCCGCGCGCGGTCCGCCGCCGAGCACCAGCGCCCGGGCGGCGTCGAGGATCACATCGGTTTCATGCTTCCGCGGAGGCGCCATGATCTAGTACAGTCCTTCTATATGGAACGGTTACCCTATATCGATGAGCATGCCATAACGATCGACGCACACCGCGCAGACACGTGGTCGGCGCTGCTGCGGGTGATGTGCCGCGACCCGCAAGACCCGACGACCGTGCCTGTCGGCTTCGTCCTGGACGAAGCGCGCGCACCGGCGCGGTTCGCACTGAAGGGCCGCCACTGGTTCGCGGTCTACCAGTGGGTGTTCGAGCTGGACGAGCTCGACGGACGCACCCGCCTGCGCGCGGCGACCTGGGCGGCCTTCCCGGGAATCCGCGGAAAGGCGTATCGGGCGCTCGTCATCGGCACCGGCGCGCACCGCGTCGCCGTAAGGTGGACGATGAAACGCGTTGCGGCGACGGTTCATTCACGCAAGGCGTCGATCTCGTGATGCCCGGCCTGACGTGGGGGGTCAGGCCCGGGGAGCGAACGACACCACTGCCTTGTGACGGCCTCCTGCCCTCGGCCGGCGTCCGGGCGGACCGCGCGATCAGCATCGCCGCGCCGCCGTCGATCGTGTTCGGTTGGCTGTGCCAGTTGCGCGTGGCGCCGTACAGCTACGACAGCCTGGATAACCTCGGCCGCCGCAGCCCACGCCGACGCGACCCGGAGCTGACGCGCCTCGAAGTCGGGCAGCGATTCATGACCATCTTTGTGTTGCGGTCGTTTCTCGACGGCCGGCAGATCACGTTGCGGTCCAAGGGTGTCGCCGTCACGTATGCGATCCGGCCCGACGGGCAGGGCTCGCGGCTGCATGCGCGCGTGTTGTTCGGCGGGCCTCGGCTGTTCGCTCACGCCCTGGCGCTGGGGGACCTGGTGATGATGCGCAAGCAGTTGCTCACCCTGAAGTCACTGGCCGAGATCGAAGCTGACCGCCGCCGGCTTCCCTCTCTCACACCAGCGCGCCCCCATCCCAGAACGGGCTCAACCCGCTCCAGACGCGGTTGGTGATGTGGGCGTCGAGGGTCCGCGTCGCATCGATGAGTGGGTGGTCCTCGCCGAGCACACGAACACCGTCATCGATGAGCTTTCGGGTACGCGCGGCGGCCGGGTCGAATTCGTGGCCGTTCCAGAGCCACCAGGCGAGGTAGTACCTCCATTGCAAGGTTTCGATGTGATCGTTCCCCAGCGTGCGGGCGCTGCGGGCGAGCGCCCGTTTCGCTTCCACCGCGTGTTCCATGAGATCTTCGCGCTCCGAGCGTTGTTCGTCGGCGTCTTCGGCGACTTTGGCCAGGGCCTCGTCGTCGAGATTGCCCGGGTTCATCCAGTCCCTGCCGGGCACGACATCGATGTCGCGGTCCTCGGACTCGGCGTCGACGAACAGATCGAAAGCAATGTTGCGCGTCTCGTTGACGCTGTCTTCCCATTCGGCGCGGGCTGCGCCGAGTTTCTCGCCGGCACCCATTGTCATTGGATGCTGTTCACCGAGAACACGCACGAGATCCTCAGCCAGGACCTCCCATTCGGAAATTCGCTCGATTTCGTCGGCCGTCTCCGGCGTCCATACAGCGCGGTTGTAGCGGGCGATCAGCGTGTGCTCGTGGTCGTGACCGAGCGTGTTTTGCAGCGCGACGATCAGCGCATCGAACTCGTTGAGGGTGTGAGCGTTGATACCCTCGGCCTCACCCAGCCACGTCAGCCGCGACAGTTGCGCGGCCAAGGTGTGGGGATGGTGTTCGCCGAGCAGTCGTCGGCGGTAGCCGACGACAATCAGCGCATCGGTGCTGGCGCCGAAGGGGTCCCCGAGGTCGTGGCGGGCCAGGGCCACCCCGTAGGCGGCGGACAAGGTTAATTCGTTACGGGGGCCGAAGACCCGTGTCTCGGCACCGCATAACTGCACCCAGCGCAGCAGCCGACCGGCGGGATCACCGCCGGCATCCTCGGCCGTGGCCAACGTGTGGGTAGCCCATAACGTGTCCGCGTGCTCGACGCCGAGTACCCGCGTCATCACCGGGACGAGCTCGCGCAGCTCATCGACGCTGCCCTCGTCCCCGCGGTGGTAGCGCCAGATCGCGACCAGTCCCGCCACGCCAAGGGTAAAGGGATGTTCGTCTCCGAGTGTTTCGCGCCTGACGGCCAGTACCTGGCTCGCGTCGTGGACGGCACCGAGGCTGTCCCCGGCGGTCCAGCGCGCCGACGCCAGCGCGAGCAGCGCGGTCAGGGTTGACTCGTGATGGGGCCCGAATGTGGCAAGCGCCGAGCGCCATTCCGTGTTGGCGCGTACCACGGGATCGCCCGCGTCGGCGGGTTGATCTGGGCCGTCAGACATGTGCACTCCTTTTCGTCATGCCAGTCTCCGGCTCCCGTGCCCGCGCCGCCAGTCACCGGCGGTTAAGATTTTGCAGCCGCGAACAAACCACGGCGATAGGTTGGTCCGCATGACCGAGCGTCCAACGGCCCTGCAGATCGTCGAGGGAATCGACCTGTCCGGCAAGACATGTGTGATCACCGGGGCGTCGTCGGGGCTGGGCCGCGAGTCGGCGCGGGCGCTGGCCGCCGCGGGGGCACACGTCATCCTGGCCGCCCGCAACCCCGACGCGCTGGCGGAGACCGCCCGGTGGATCGCGGCCGAGGTTCCGGCCGCCCGGACGTCGACGGTCTCGCTCGACCTCACCGACCTGTCCAGCGTGCGTGCGGCGGCCAGCGCGATCGCCGACATCACGCCGGTCGTCGACGTGTTGATGAACAACGCCGGCGTCATGTTCACGCGATTTGGCCGGACCCGGGACGGCTTCGAACTGCAAATCGGGACAAATCATTTCGGGCATTTCGAGCTCACCCGGCTGCTCGTCCCGCGCCTTGCCGCCGCCGGCGGCGCCCGGGTGGTGATCCTGTCCTCCGGCGGCCACGTGATGGGTGACGTCGACGTCGACGACCCCAACTGGGAGCGTCGCGAATACGACAAGTTCGCCGCCTACGGCGCCTCCAAGACGGCGAACGTCCTGCACGCGATCGAAGCCGACCGGCGCCTGCGCGACGCGGGAATCCGCGCCTACGCCGTGCATCCGGGCACCGTGGCCACCTCGCTCGCGCGGTACATGTCGCGCTCGGACTTCTCGCGGCTGCGCAGCCTCGTCGCCGAAA
Organism: Mycobacterium sp. WUMAC-067; assembly: GCF_020217485.1. Lineage (GTDB taxonomy): Bacteria > Actinomycetota > Actinomycetes > Mycobacteriales > Mycobacteriaceae > Mycobacterium. The sequence goes on from NZ_JAEKMI010000011.1 coordinate 135,809, forward strand.
CCCGCCGCGAACCCTCCGACGGCTTCCTCGATTTCGTCATGCCCGAACACGGCGCGGCGACGCAGGTATGGGCCGCGGTCAGCCCCGAGCTGGCCGGCCGGGGCGGCCTCTACCTGGAAGACTGCGGGATCGGGGAGGCCGCGCCCCACGCCCGCGACGGGCGGCGCGCGGCCGAACTGTGGGAACTCTCCGAAAGACTTTGCGCCGCACCGTGACTCGGTCACGGCTCGGGAAGCGGCAACCAATCCCGCGACAGCCGCGCGGTGAAATTCGGTGGGCGGCGCTCCAGGAAGGCGGCGACACCCTCGCCGGCGTCGGCGCCGCCCATCACCCGTTCGTGCAACCGGGTTTCCAGCGCGGCGACCTGCCGCGGCGTGTAGTGATGGATCGCGCTGTCCCACAGCAGGCGTTTACACAGCGCGGCCGACATCGGCGCCACGTTGACCGCGATGTCGCGGGCCACCGTCAGCGCGTGCTCGAGCACCCGCTCGGCGGGCAGGGCCCGCGTGGCGACCCCGAGCGTCACGGCCTCGGCCCCGCCGAACGTCCGCCCGGTGAGCAGGATGTCCGCGGCCACCCCCAGGGTGGTCAGCTGGGTAAGCGTCCAGTGCGCCATGCAGTCGGGGATCACGCCCCGGCGGACCTGCACCACACCGTATTTGGCGTCCTCGGCGACGACGCGGATGTCGGCCTGCAACGCGATGGTCAGCCCGATTCCGATGGCGTGCCCGTTGACCGCGGCGATCACCGGCTTACGCAATTCGAACGCGGCCGGGGTGATCGGCGATGCCGAGAACGTGCCGTCGGCGGCGGGGGCGTCGAACGGGGTTGCGCCACCTGAGAAGTCCGCGCCGGCGCAGAAGGCGCGTCCCGCTCCGGTCACCACGATGGCCCGCACGTCGTCGTCGCCGTCGCAATCCCGATAAGCCCGGCTCAGCAGCGCGCCCATCTCGGCGGTCTAGGCGTTGTGATGATCGGGCCGGTTGAGCGTGAGTATCGCCACGCCCGAGTCGATTTCGACCGTCAGGTCATCGCTCATGGCAGGGCCGGCGCCCGGTGCAGGGCGCCGATCAGGTCGGCGATGTCGGCGTCGCGCGGCGTGTAGCCGGGGAAGTAGCAGCACACCTCCCCGGCGTGCCGGCCGAACCGGACGGCGATCTGTTGTGCGCATTCCTCGGGCGTGCCGACGATCCCGATCCGGGCCACCATTTCGTCGCTGATCAGCCGGCGCATCTCGGCGAAGCGGCCCTGCTTGGACAGCGCGTTGAGCTCCGGCTGGACGTCGGCCCAGCCCTCGACCTGCAGCACGGGCAGGTAGGCCGGCGTCGACCCGTAGAAGGCGATGAGGGTCGCGACCCCGTTGACCGCGGCCGCCAGATCGGCCTCGTCGCGGCCGACGGCGACCATGGCCTGGGCGATGATGGTGAACTCGCCGGACTCCCGCCCCGAACGGCGCAGCCCCTCGCCGATCGCGGGAACGGTGCGTTCGGCGAAGTGGCGGGCGCTGTTGAACGGCATCACCAACAGACCGTCGGCGACCTCGGCCGCGGTGCGGGTCATCACCGGGCCCAGCGCGCCCAGCAGCACCGGCGGCGGGCCGAACGGGTTGGGGCCGGGGTTGAAGTTCGGCGCCATCACGGTGTGCGTGTAGAACTCGCCACGAAAGTCCAAGCGGCCCTGGCCCTCCCAGGCGTCGAAGATGGCCTTGATCGCCGCAATGGCCTCGGCCATCCGGGCCGCGGGACTGTCCCACTTACTGCCGTAACGCTTTTCGATGTGCACCTTGATCTGTGAGCCGAGGCCGAGGCGGAACCGCCCGCCGCTGTAGCACTGCAGATCGTAGGCGGCGTGCGCCAGGTGCAACGGGCTGCGCGGCGGGGCGATCGCCACGTTCGTCATCAGGTCCAGGCCGGTCGCGCCGGCGGCGAGGAGCAGCGGGAAGAAGACATCGTGCTGGCCTTCGAACGTGAACAGGCCATCCGCTCCCGTCGCGGCGATGTCGGCGGCGCTTGCCGCCGCGCCCGCCGGTGAACCGTCCACCTGGAGGTGAACCTTCATCGTATGCTCCTGTCGCGCAGTATTATTCGGAGAGCTGAAACTCGACCACCTCGGCGATCGCGTCGACGGCTTCGCACAGCGCGGCGAGGCGTTCGGCGGCCGTCGGGGCCGCGAGCACCGTGTAGCGGTCGGCCGTGCCGATCGGGATGCGCGAGGCCAACGCGAACAGGCGCTCCCCCGCCGGGCGCCCCGCGCCGTGGCCCAACAGCACCTCGCGACCCGGCAGGGTGATCCCGCGCGCCTGCGCGATCCGCTCGAACAAAGCCACCGCGCGGTCTTCGACGTCGAGCAGCTGGGCCGGCGAAACCTCGGGCCCCGGTTCGTCGGGCCACGGCGTGATCCGCGCCCGCGGGTAGGGATCGTCGGGCAGCCATTCGCGCACCCGGATCCGGTCCCCGGTCCGGCAATCCAGCGCGTACCGGCCCGCGCCCTGGTCGACGCATTCGGTGATCCGCGACATCACGCCGACGTCGCAACGCGCATCACCGCCGCCCACCTCGCGCCCCCGCGAGATCAGCACCACCCCGAACGGCTCGCCGGTTGCCATGCAGTGTCGCACCAGCGCGCCGTAGCGGGGCTCGAAGATCCGCAGCGGCAGCTCCTGGTCGGGCAGCAGCGCCGACTCGAGCGGAAACATCGCCAGCTCAACGGGTTCCGTCATCAGATCTCCAGCTCGGACACCAGCGCGTCGACGACCGCGCGCAGGTCGCCGTCGTGTTCCTCGGCCACCCGGCGCTGCCGCTGGTAGGAGGCGCCCTGTCGGGGGATCTCCGCCACCGCGGCCAGCTCGTCGACGCAGTTCAACTTCTTCGCGACCGGCTCCAGCCGGGTCAGCACGTCGTCGAGATCCTCGGTGACCAACCGCTCGTTGCTGTCGGCGTCCAGGATGATCACCGCGTCCAGGCCGTAGCGCGCCGCGCGCCACTTGTTCTCCTGGTTGTGCCACGGCGGCATACTGGGCAACGACTCGTCGGCTTCCAGCCTGCGGTCCAAATCGACCACCAGGCAATGCGTCAGCGCGACCAGCGCGCCCAGCTCCCGCAGGTTGGACACGCCGTCACAGATCCGCATCTCGATGGTGCCCAGGTGTGGCGAAGGCCTGATGTCCCAACGGACTTCGTCGACGTGGTCGATGATGCCGGTCTTCTTCTGGTCGTAGACGAACCCCTCGAACTCCGACCAGGTTTGGAACTGGAACGGCAGCCCGGCGGTGGGCAGCTGCTGAAACATCATGGCCCGGTTGCTGGCGTAGCCGGTGTCGACGCCGGTCCACCACGGTGAGGACGCCGACAGCGCCAACAGGTGCGGGTAGTAGTTCAGCAGCGACGTCATGATCGGCATCACCTTGTTCGGCGAGGAAATCCCGACGTGCACGTGCACACCCCAGATCAGCATCTGCCGTCCCCACCACTGGGTGCGCTTGATCAGCTCGGCATAGCGCGCGCCGGCGGTGAGCTTCTGGGTGGTCCACTGCGCGAACGGATGTGCGCCGGCGCAGAACAGCTCCATGCCCCGATCCCGCACGATGCGGCGCGCGGGGCCGAGGGTCTGCCGCAGGTCTTCCATCGCCTCGCCGGCGGACTGGCAGATGCCGGTGACCACTTCGACGGTGTTGCGTAGCAATTCCTTGTGCACGCGCGGGTTTTCGCCGATCTCGGCAATCACCGCGGTGGCCTCGTTGCTCAGGTCGCGGGTCTGCGCGTCGACGAGCGCGAACTCCCACTCCACCCCGATGGTCGGCCGCGACGACCGGGCGAAATCGATGCGCGCGTCACGCCTTCTAGCCGGCACCGATGACACCGCAGGCCACCCGCTTGCCGGCGTCACCGGTGCTCATTGTCATGTCGTCCGGGCCCGGTGTTCCGTTGGTCTGGTTGTAGCGCTCCGCCGGGATGTTGGCGAAGTTGTCCGCGCCGGCGTGAATGATGATCGCGGTCTTCTGCCCGGTGAGCAGGTCCTCCATGGCGAACGCGTCGGTGGTGGTCACCAACGTCCCGGAGCCGTCCTTGCGGACCTGCAGCGAGGTCAGGTCTCCGCTGGCGGGCTCGGCGGCGTGTCCGGGAACCTGGAAGTGGCCACCCGCGGACAGGAAGTCCCCGGGCGCACCGCCGTTCGGGGCGACGGAGTTGGGCTCACACTTGCCCACCTTGTGGATGTGCACGCCGTGAAAGCCGGGCGCGAGCACACCGTTGGCGGTCGTCTCGATGGTGACCGTCGCGTAGCCGTTGTTGAATTCGAATTTCGCGATCGCGACCTGGGTGCCGTCCGGCGCCTTCAGATGCGTGGTGACGGTCGGCACCTCCGCGGGCCTGGCCTCCGTGCCTTTGGCGCCCGACGGCGACGGCGACCCGGTCCAGATCGCCGGCGTGGTGCCCGGAACCGACGCGGCGTGCTCGGGCGACGAACAGGCACCCAGCAGCGCGACACATCCGGCCAGAACCAGGGAGGGGGGCAGCTTCGGCATAGCCAGCAGCCTAGCCCGGTGACGATGCGAGCCGGAACGGCTCGCTGAGGAGGCGGGCAATCAAACCCGGCGCGTACTCAGCCCGCGACGAGGACGATGACACCCGGCGGCTCTGAGCTCAGCGCGGGAATTCGCGGTTCGACGGGCGCGCCCAGGTTCTTGCCGACCGCGTCGGCGGTGGCGCGCTCGTCGTCGGCGTCGGTGTAGTAGACCGTGGTGGACGAGACGTCGGGCACGGCCATGTTGTCGACCTTGGTGACCTTGAATCCGGCGGACGTCAGCTGGTCTCGGGTGCGCGCGGCGACGCCCTCTTTCGAGGAGATGTTGTAGACCTGCACGTCGGCCTGGGCGGCCGCCGGCTTGTTGCTCGTCGACGTGGCGGAGGTGGTGGCGGTCGAACTGGGTACCGGCGACGCCGAATCGTCGTCAGAGCTCCCGGAGGTGCCGAGGGCCTGCCAGCCGAGCAGCAGGAAAATGACGCCGAGGAACAACAGCACCATCACCATCGCCCGCAGGGGCAGCCCAGTGGAGTCGGGAACTCGTTCTTTCATCGAGCCCTACTGTAACGAGTCAGGTCACCTCGAAGCCGAGGCGCCGCGCCGCACGTGCCTTCTGCCTGCTGGCGCGCAGCCGGCGCAGCCGTTTCACCAGCATCGGGTCGGCCGCCAGCGCCTCAGGCCGGTCCACGAGCGCGTTGAGCACCTGGTAGTACCGCGTCGCCGACATCGAGAACAACTCCTTGATGGCGTCTTCCTTCACACCGGCGAACTTCCACCACTGGCGTTCGAAGGCCAGGATGTCGTGCTCGCGGCGGGTAAGGCCATCGGCGATCTCAGAATCGTCCCCCGATCGATTTGCCCGCGCCATGGCGCTGTCCATATTGATTCCCCTGGACCCTTTCGGCGAATTCCGAACTGCTCGAATGACTTGACTTAGCTAAGCGCGTCTTTCGGCGAATATTGAAACACGCCCCAAACCCTCAAGCCGTCATCCAGACCCGCGAGTCGGCCGATTGACCGAATTGCCCACCCCCGAAGATCGGCGGCCGAACAGCCCACGGGCGTGCGGTAGCTTAGCCGACCATGGCAGTCGTTCCGATCCGCATTGTGGGAGATCCCGTCCTGCATACCCCGACGAAACCGGTGCCCGTCGCTGCCGACGGTTCGCTGCCCGCGGAGCTGCCCGCGTTGATCGCCGACCTGTACGACACCATGGACGCCGCGCACGGGGTGGGGCTGGCGGCCAACCAGATCGGGGTCGGCTTGCGGGTCTTCGTCTACGACTGCGCCGACGAACGAGGGCGCACCGAGCGCCGGCGCGGCGTCGTCGTCAACCCGGTCCTGGAAACCTCCGAAGTACCCGAGACCATGCCCGACCCGGATAACGACGACGAGGGCTGCCTGTCCGTCCCCGGCGAGTCCTTTCCCACCGGCCGGGCCAATTGGGCCCGGGTCACCGGGCTCGACGCCGACGGCAGCCCGGTCACCCTCGAGGGCAACGACCTGTTCGCCCGGATGCTGCAACACGAGACCGGGCACCTGGACGGGTTCCTGTACCTGGACCGCCTCGTCGGCCGGCACGCCCGCAGCGCGAAACGGGCCGTCAAATCCCACAACTGGGGCGTTCCCGGCCTCTCCTGGATGCCCGGCGAGGGACCGGACCCGTTCGGCCACTGATGATCTCGTGGCCGGCCCTGGGAACCCGGGTGATGGTTCGTTACCGGCGCGCGCAGGGGTCGGTGCCGCCGTTGACCGACGCGGTGGGACACCTGCTGGCGGTCGACCCGGTGGTGCGGCTGCAGACGAAAACGGGTGCGGTCGTCGAATGTTCGCCCGCCGATGTGGTCATGCTGCGGGTGCTGACCTTCGCCCCGGTGCGCACCTCGGATATCCGGGCGCTCGAGCACGCGGCGGCCATGGCCTGGCCCGGCGTCGAACACGCCTGGCTTCAGGGGTGGCTGCTGCGGGCCGGCCCCCCAACCGGCAAGGGCACCGAACTCACCGCCAATTCGGCGGTGCCGCTGGACCTTTCGGCCCGCCTGAGTTCCGTGCCCGCGATCGTGGACTGGTACGAGCGCCGCGGCCTGTCACCGCGACTGGCCATACCCGATCGCCTGTTGTCGGTGCCGACCGGTTCGACGGGTGAGCACCCCGAGAGCGTCCTGGTGCGCGACGTGTCCGACCTGGCGGCGCGCGAACCCGACGCGTCCGTCGCCCTCTCGGCGCGTCCGGACGACGCCTGGCTGCGGGCATACGGGCGCGACGTCGACGTCGACGTGCTCACCGCGATCGGCGACGGCGAACTCATGTTCGGGACCCTGGACGGCGCGGCGGTCGCGCGTGCCGCGATGACCGATGCGCCCGACGGCGCGCGCTGGGTCGGGCTGTCGGCGATCCGCGGCGACGACGACCGGGCCGCAACGGCCGTGTGCGAAGCGCTGCTGGTGTGGGGCGCCGGTCGCGGCGCGACGCGCGGCTACGTCGCCGTCCCCGACGCCGAGGCCGACACCGGGTGGCTGGGTTTCCGGTTGCACCATCACCGCCGCTACTTCCCGGTCCGACGGGGCACCTGAGATACCGTCTGATCCCATGCCCGATGCGGTTGATGACGGCGACCTGGTCGATGGCGGCGACCCGCTGCGCCCGGCTTCGCCGCCCTTGCGATCGCCGCGCCTGCGGCTTGCCACCTGGAACGTGAATTCGATCCGCTCCCGCCTGCCCCGCGTCGTCGACTGGCTGGCCCGCGCCGACGTCGACGTGCTGGCCATGCAGGAGACCAAATGCTCCGACAGCCAGTTCCCGACCCTGCCGTTCTTCGAACTCGGCTACGAGGTCGCCCATGTCGGTTTCAACCAGTGGAACGGCGTGGCGATCGTCTCACGCGTCGGCCTCGACGACGTGCAGATCGGATTCGACGGCCAGCCGACCTGGAGCGGCAAGCCGGAGGTCGCCGCCGTCGCGGAGGCCCGCGCCCTAGCCGCCACCTGCGGCGGCGTGCGGCTGTGGAGCCTCTACGTTCCCAACGGCCGCGCGCTGGGCGATCCCCACTACGCCTATAAGCTCGATTGGCTTGCTGCCCTGCGTGATTCGGCGCAACGGTGGCTACGCGACGATCCCGCCGCCGCGATCGCGCTGGCCGGCGACTGGAATATCGCCCCGCAGGACGACGACGTGTGGAGCATGGAGTTCTATGCCGGCGCCACCCACGTCTCCGCGCCGGAGCGCCGCGCGTTCAACGCCATCGTCGAGGCGCAATTCACCGACGTCGTACGGCCTTTCGCGCCGGGGCCCGGCGTCTACACGTATTGGGACTACACCCGGCTACGATTCCCGAAGCGGCAGGGCATGCGCATCGACTTCATCCTGGGCTCACCGGCATTGGCGAGTCGCGTGACCGACGCGCGGATCGACCGCGAGGAACGCAAGGGAAAAGCCGCGAGCGATCACGCGCCCGTGCTCGTCGATGTGCGCGTCGACTGACGCTGCGACCCGGCGTAGGCTAACTGGCAGCGCAATTCCGTAGATCCCCTCTACTGTGCGATCCACGGTATACATGAAAACAGCGAACGCGAATTGCATGAATACGAAATTGGGCCAGGGAGTCAACATGGGTGTCGTCGACGGAGCGGTTCGCAGCGTGGGGCGAACACTGAATCGTGCGGCATCGGTCACCACCTCCACCGCCGGCGCGGTCGGCGGCGCGGCGGTGAACGGTGTCGTCGGCGGCATCAAGGGCGCCGCGGACGGCATTCAGCAGGGCATCAGCAAGGGCAGCAAATCGACGACGGCCGCCGCGGTGGGCCTGGGAGCGCTCGGCGCCATCGGCCTGATCGAGTGGCCGGTGCTGCTGGCGGTCGGCGGCGGCGCGCTGGTGTTGCAGCGCATCGCCCGCCAACAGAAGGAGTCGGCCCCGCCGGCCAGGGCAAAGCTGACGACGGTGCCGACCAAGCCCGAACCCGCGCCCCAGACGCAAAAATCGCCGCCGCAAAAGGCCCCCACCAAACGGGCGGCCGCCAGAAAACCGGCCAAGAAGGCCACCGGCCGCCGCGCCGGCAGCGCCACGCTGCGCAGCACCAACTGACACGGAATCCTTACTGAACTCTTGAGTATCACAATGTCTCTGCGACGGTCGTTGCCGTCGCGAATGATTTCTGCGGGCCTACAGGCGACAACCGGACTGGCGCGAGCCGGCATCGAAACCGGTATCGAAGTCGCGACGATCCCCTTGCGCGAGGGAGCCAAGGTGCTCTCCGGCGAACTCTCCCGCGCCACGTTGCGCCGGCATTGCTGGCGCGGCAACGGCCGCGCGTGGATCGAAGTGCGCGGCCTGTCCGGCGCGCCCGACGGCCGACTCGGCCCGGCCGTGCTCGAGGCGATCCTGGCCCATCCCGGCGTGGCTTCAGCAAAGCTGAATCATCCCCTGTCGCGGGTGGTCGTGGACCTCGACGACCCGGACACTTCGCTGAGCGACCTCTGCCGCATCGTCGAGGAATCCGAAAACCGTTGTGCGCCAACATACGACGCCGACCAAACCGTGACAACGTCGGCGAGCCTGCCAGGCGACGGCCTGGTGCTGGCGACCAGGGCGCTCACCGTGGCCGCCAATGCCGCCGGGTTGGGCGTGGCGCTCTTCGGCCGGGCGACGCGGTTGCCCCGGCTGCCGGTCACCATCGCCGCGAGCATCACGTTCTTCGACTATCAGCCCTGGCTGCGCCGCCGGCTCGAAGACCGGATCGGCGGCCCCGCCACCGACACCGTGATGACGCTGGTTCAGGCGACCAGTCAGACGCTTTCCCAGTCGCCGACGTCGCTGTCGCTGGGGCTGACGATGCAGTCGCTGAAGGTCGCCGAGTGCCGTGCCGAGGCGCGAGCGTGGGAGCAGCATGAACCCGAGCTGGCGCGCCACGCCGACCAACCGCTGACCCCCCGGTCGCCGCGGCCGCAGCCGTCGAGGGGCATGGAACGTGCTCCCGGTCGTTTCGCCCTCCTCCAGGCGCTCAGCGCCGGCGCGATCGGCGCCGGCACCCGCAACCTGAACATGGCCGCCACCGCGGTGCAGGTGACCACCCCCAAAGCCAACCGGACCACCCCCGAGGCGTTCGCGGCGACGCTGGGCCGCGGCCTGGCCGAGCGACACTCGGTGTTGCCGTTGCGGCCGGAAAGCCTGCGCCGGCTGAACAAGGTCGACACGATCGTCATCGACCCCCGCGTGTTGTGTACCGACACGTTGCGGGTGGCCCGCATCCGCGGCGCGGACGACAGCGAGCTGCCCGCGGCGTGGAGTCGCGCCCAGCTCATGCTGGAGAACAGCGGCCTGCGCCCCGGCTGGCGCAAGGTGCCCGGGATTTCGGGCAGGCGGCCCGACGCGCCGGTCGAGGCGTTGTTCCTGCCCGCCCACGATCCGCTGGCCTCAGCCGTGGTCGGCGAGGCCAACCGCGCCGGGGCGCAACTGGTGTCGGTCGACCACGAGTCGCTCGACGAGTTGCGACCGGCGTTCGACGACGTCCGGCCGCTGAAGAGCGGGACCGACAAATCCATCGACGACGCGCTGGCCGCCGCGGTGGGCGACCTGCAGGAGGCCGGCCGCACGGTGGCCGTGCTGTCATCGTCTGCGGCACAAGCCATTTCGTTGGCACACCTGGCGCTGGGCGTGCTGCCCGCGCGCGGCGGCGCCCCGCTGTGGAACGCCGATCTGCTGTTGCCGGACCTGGCGGCCGTCTGGCGGGTGGTGCACGCGCTGCCCGCGGCCAACGCCGCGATCCAGCGCGGCATCGGGATTTCGGCGGGCGCGACCGCGATGGGGTCGCTGTTCATGATCCCGGGTGTGCGGGGCAACCTCGGATCCGAAACGGTGAACGTCGGCGCGGCGGCCGGTCTGCTCTCGGGGTATCTGCTCGCCCGCGGGGTCCTGGGCGCGGACACCCCGCGGCCGGCGGCCACGCACGAATGGCATGCGATGTCGGTCGAGCAGGTCCGAAACGCCTTGCCCGCGCAGGACTCCGCGCCGCCCGCCCCGACGGAGCGAGACACCCCCGCCGCCCTGCGGCTGGCGGAGACGCCCGCGCAGGCGGTCTGGCAGCTCGCCAAGGCGGTGCGCGCCGAATTGTCCGACCCGCTGACGCCGGTGATGGCGCTCGGCTCGGCGGCCAGCGCGGTGCTCGGCTCGCCGGTCGATGCGATGTTGGTCGGGACCGTGTTGACCGGAAACTCGATACTGGCCGCCGCGCAGCGGCTGCGCGCCGAGAAGCGGTTGAGTTACCTACTGGCCCAACAGACTCCGCCCGCCCGAAAGGTCGTCACCGGGCCGGACGGCGCGCGGACGTACACGCTCGTCGACGCCGCGCGACTGCGGCCCGGCGACGTCATCGAGGTGCGCACCCATGAGGTGGTGCCCGCCGACGCCCGCGTCATCGAAGAGGTCGACGTCGAGGTCGACGAGTCGAGCCTCACCGGCGAATCGCTGTCGGTGGAAAAGCAGGTCGAGGCGACGCCCGGGGCGCCGCTCGCCGAGCGGCGCTGCATGGTGTTCGCCGGGACCACCGTGGTGGCGGGCACCGCGGTGGCGCTGGTGACCGCGGTCGGGCCCGACACCCAGCAGCGCCGCGCCGCCGACCTCATCTCGGGCGAGCTGTCCTCCGACATCGGCCTGCAGCACCAACTCGGCCAGCTCACCACCAAGGCACTTCCGGTGAGCATCACCGGCGGCGCGCTGGTCGGTGCGCTCGGGCTGTTGCGCCGCCTCCCCCTGCAGCACGCGGTGGGCAGCGCCATCGCCATCGCGGTCGCCGCGGTTCCCGAGGGAATGCCGCTGGTGGCCACGCTGGCCCAGGCGTCGTCGGCGCGACGGCTGACGAAATTCGGTGCGCTGGTGCGGGTTCCGCGCTCGGTGGAGGCGCTCGGCCGCATCGAGGTGGTGTGCTTCGACAAGACCGGGACGCTCAGCGAAAACCGCCTCCGCGTCTCGCAGGTCCATCCCGCGGCCGGGTACTCGCGCGAGGAGGTGCTGCGCTGCGCCGTGCACGCCGCACCGGTGACGAACGGCGCCACCCAGGTGCACGCCACCGATGTCGCCATCGTCGAGGCCGGTGCGGACGCCGACGGCTCGCCGTCCACACCGCCGACCGCGCACCTGCCGTTCCGCTCCGGCAGGTCGTTCTCCGCCTCGGTGACCGGCACCGAGCTGACCGTCAAGGGCGCGCCCGAAGTGGTCCTGGCCGCCTGCGGGGAGAGCGGCGCGATGGAAGGCACGGTCGCCGAACTCGCCGCCGGCGGCCTGCGCGTCATCGCGGTGGCGCGCCGCGAGCTGACCGCCCAACAGGCCCGGGCGATCGCGGAAAACCCCGATGACATCGCCGAGTACTGCACCAGCGGGCTGACGTTGACCGGCTTCCTCGGCCTGTCCGACACCCCGCGCGCCGAGGCCGCGAAATTGCTCGCCGACCTCGGCGGCCTCGGGGTGGGCGTGAAGCTGATCACCGGTGACCATCCGATCACCGCCAAGGCCATCGCCGCCGAGCTGGGGCTCAACGTGACCGCCGATCAGGTCATCAGCGGCGCCGAATGGGAGGCCTTGTCGCGCAAGGACCAGGAGCGCGTCGCGGCGGAGCGGGTGATCTTCGCCCGCATGACGCCGGAGAACAAGGTTCAGGTTGTCCAAGCGCTCGAGAACGCGGACGTGCGGACGGCGATGGTCGGCGACGGGGCCAACGACGCGGCCGCCATCCGGGCCGCCACGGTCGGCATCGGCGTGGTCGCCCATGGCAGCGATCCGGCGCACCTGGTCGCCGACGTGGTGCTGGTCGACGGCCGGATCGACGCGCTCATGGAGGCCATCCGGGAAGGCCACCAGCTGTGGCGGCGGGTGCAGGCGGCGGTGTCGGTGCTGCTCGGCGGCAACGCCGGCGAGGTGATCTTCGCGATCATCGGCAGCGCGATCACCGGCACGTCGCCCCTGAACACGCGCCAGCTGCTGCTGGTCAACACGATGACCGACGCGCTGCCGGCCGCCGCGCTCGCGGTCAGTAAGCCCAGCGGCCCGATCGACCCGCGGTTGCGCGGCGCGGATCAGGCCGCGTTGTGGCAGGCGGTCGCCATTCGCGGCGTCACCACGGCGGCGGCGACGACGGCCGCGTGGGCGATGGCGGGCCTGACCGGTCCGCTGAGTAGTCCGCAACGCGCCTCGACCGTCGCGCTGGTCGCGCTGGTGGGGACCGAACTGGGCCAGACGCTGGTCGAGTCTCAGGCCCCGCTGGTGGTGCTCACCGCGCTCGGTTCGCTCGGGCTGGTGGGGGTCCTGATCAGCACGCCGGGCGTCAGCCAGCTGCTCGGGTGTACGCCGCTCGGACCGTTCGGCTGGGCCCAGGGCCTGGGCGCCGCCGCGGTGGCGACGGTCGCGACCGGCGTGCTGTCGCGTGCGCTGACGGGTCCGGACAAATCAGACCCCGAGCCGCCGGCGGATCTCGCCGAGCCTCCCGCTCAGGGTTTCGAATCTCGACCACCCCGACGCGCCACAACAGCGCATAGAGTTCCAGTAACGGCACCCTGAGCACCGAAGCAATCGACGAAACTAGCGGATCGCCCCCGGTGTCGGTCATCATCGACATAGGTCCGACGTTGTACGCGCGAACCGGCGAGGCGGGAAACCCTTCGTTACTGAAAGGCAAATGATGGCGGAAAAGAAGTCGCGGCGCGAGACGTCCCAGCGCGATGCGGTGGACAAGATCCGCGAGGGCGAAACCTTTGTGGTGAACCTGCCGGCGATCGGCCAGGTAGAGATCCCCCGGCCCGAGCAGCTGGCCTACTTCGGGGGGCTGGCCGCCCTGGCGGCCCTCGAACTCATCGACTGGCCGGTGGCCGTGGTGATCGCCGCCGGACACCTGCTGGCGAGCAATCACCACAACAAGCTCCTCGAGGAGCTCGGCGAGGCGATGGAGGAGGTCTAGCCTCGTAACGCCGCCGACAAGTTCGTGCCTTTCGCCGACGTCGAGATCCTAGTCAGCGGGCTCGGGCGAAATCCTTTCGTGCACGGTCAGCAGCAAATGATCGAACTGGCTTTGCATCGCGCCCGGCGGCGCGGGCAGGGTGGCCATCTCGTCGAGCAGCTGCTTGGCCAGCGCACGCAGTTTCACGTTGGTGTCTTGCGAGCGCCACTGCAGCACGCGGAAGGCCTGTTGCGCGCTGATCCGGTAGACGGACATCAGAACGCCTTTGGCCTGTTCGATGGCCGCGCGGCTCTCAACCAGCTCCGGCAACGCCTCGTCGAGCACCTCTTGCCGGGCCTCGTCGAGCGTGTCGGTGAGGTCGATGTAATAGCCCTCGGTGCCCAGCACGGCGCCCGACTCGTCCAGCATGCGGTCGGCGACGACGATGGCGTCGTGCACGGTGCCCGCGGTGTCGAGGAATCGGTGCCGGCTCGAGAACGAGCCTTCCGACCGCAGGGCGTAGTCCAGCAACTCCTGGACATGCGCTCGGTCGTCGGGATGCTTGTGCGACAACAACAGTTGAGTCGTCGGCTCCACGTCTTGCGGTTCATAGCCGTGCATGCGGGCCACCTCGTCGGACCATTCCCAACGTTGGCCCAGGAACCAGAACCGGAAGGTGCCGATATTCAGGTATTCGCCCGGCCCACCGGATCGCGCGCTCTCGCCGTTGGTGGACGGCTCTCCAGCTTGCACGTTTGCATCCTTCCACTCGGGGACGTCCTCGGCTACCGCCCCGGAAGAAGGGCCGTCGCCCTGCCATGCGGTCCGGGGTGGGGGTAACGTCGCGTGCGGACCCATCCATCAACGCGGGAGCGCATGCCGAGTGCGCTGAGAGGACGGCTCGGGGCCGTCGACCGTACGAACCTGACCGGGTAATGCCGGCGTAGGGAGATGAAAATGACCGAGACCCTATCGGGAACCGCTGCACCGTCCGTGACCACCGGCCCGATTGCGGGCAGCCACAAGATCTATCGCGATGTGGCCGGCGGACGGGTTCCGTTCCGCCGGGTGGACCTGTCCAATGGCGATCACTTCGATCTTTACGACACTTCGGGCCCCTACACGGATCCGGACGCGACGATCGACCTGACGGCCGGGCTGCCGGCGCGGCCGGGGGTGGTGCGCGACCGCGGCACCCAGTTGCAGCGCGCCCGTGCGGGCGAGATCACCGCGGAGATGGCGTTCATCGCCGCGCGCGAGGGCATGCCCGCAGAGTTGGTGCGCGACGAGGTCGCCCGCGGGCGCGCGGTGATCCCGGCCAATCACAACCACCCCGAGATCGAGCCGATGATCATCGGTAAGGCGTTTGCGACCAAGGTCAACGCGAACATCGGCAACTCGGCGGTGACGTCGTCGATCGCCGAGGAGGTCGACAAGATGGTGTGGGCGACCCGGTGGGGCGCGGACACCATCATGGACCTGTCCACCGGCAAGAACATCCACGAAACCCGCGAGTGGATCATGCGCAATTCGCCGGTGCCGGTCGGCACCGTGCCGATCTACCAGGCGCTGGAAAAGGTCAAGGGCGACCCGACCGAGCTGACGTGGGAGATCTACCGCGACACCGTGATCGAGCAGTGCGAGCAGGGTGTGGACTACATGACCGTGCACGCCGGTGTGCTGCTGCGCTACGTGCCGCTGACCGCCAAGCGTGTCACCGGCATCGTGTCCCGCGGCGGCTCGATCATGGCGGCGTGGTGCCTGGCTCATCACCGGGAATCGTTCCTGTACACCAACTTTGACGAACTCTGCGAGATCTTCGCCCGCTACGACGTCACGTTCTCCCTTGGCGACGGGCTGCGGCCGGGCTCGATCGCCGACGCCAACGACGCCGCGCAGTTCGCCGAGCTGCGCACCCTCGGCGAGCTGACCAAGATCGCGAAATCCCATGGCGTGCAAGTGATGATCGAGGGCCCGGGCCATGTCCCGATGCACAAGATCGTCGAGAACGTGCGGCTGGAAGAGGAGTGGTGCGAGGAGGCCCCGTTCTACACGCTGGGCCCGCTGGCCACCGACATCGCGCCGGCCTACGACCACATCACCTCGGCGATCGGCGCGGCCATCATCGCCCAGGCCGGCACCGCGATGCTGTGCTACGTGACGCCCAAGGAGCACCTGGGCCTGCCGGACCGCAAGGACGTCAAGGACGGGGTGATCGCCTACAAGATCGCCGCGCACGCCGGCGATCTGGCCAAGGGACACCCGCACGCCCAGGAGCGCGACAACGCCCTGAGCACGGCGCGCTTCGAGTTCCGCTGGAACGACCAGTTCGCCCTGTCGCTGGATCCCGACACCGCGCGGGAATACCACGACGAGACGCTGCCCGCCGAACCCGCCAAGACCGCGCACTTCTGCTCGATGTGCGGGCCGAAGTTCTGCTCGATGCGCATCACCCAGGACGTCCGCGACTACGCCGCCAAGCACGGCCTGGACAGCGAGGAAGCGATCGAGGCGGCCATGTCCGAGGGCATGGCGGAGAAGTCTCGCGAGTTCGCGGAGCACGGCAACCGGGTGTATCTGCCGCTGGCACAGCAGTGATCGCAACCGCGGACGCGGCGATCGCAAGCGCGGCGAAGCCGGGCGCAGCGGATCGCCACCAACTGGCACGGCCGGGCGCAGCGGATCGCCGCCATCCGGAACCGTGACGTTGCTGCCCCTTCCGCCGCCGGGCACGACGCCCCTGCGGGTGTTGTCCATCGCCGGATCGGACTCCGGGGGCGGCGCGGGCATCCAAGCCGACATGCGCACCATGGCGCTGTTGGGTGTGCACGCGTGTGTCGCGGTGACCGCGGTGACCGTGCAGAACACGGTGGGAGTCAAGAGCTTTCACGAGGTGCCGGACGACGTCGTCGCCGGCCAGATCGAGGCCGTGGTCAGCGACATCGGTATTCAGGCCGCCAAGACCGGGATGCTGGCGTCGCCGCGCATCATCGACACCGTGGCCACCACCTGGCGCCGGCTCGGATTGACCGTTCCGCTGGTCGTCGACCCGGTGGCCGCGTCCATGCACGGCGATGCGCTCATGGCGCCGGCGGCCCTGGATTCGCTTAGGAATCAATTGTTTCCGTTGGCCACGTTGGTCACGCCCAACCTCGACGAGGTGCGGCTGCTGGTCGACATCGACGTCGTGGACCCGGCGTCGCAGCGGGCGGCGGCCAAGGCCCTGCATGCCCTCGGCCCGCAGTGGGTGTTGGTCAAGGGCGGTCACCTGCGCTCGTCGGACCGCAGCTGCGACCTGCTCTATGACGGCACCTCCTATCACGAGTTCGATGCGGAGCGGATCGCGACCGGCAACGACCACGGCGGCGGGGACACCCTGGCCAGCGCGGCCGCTTGCGCCCTCGCGCACGGCTTCACCGTGCCGGACGCGGTCGGTTTCGGGAAGCGGTGGGTCACCGAATGTCTGCGCGCCTCCTATCCCCTGGGCCATGGCCACGGCCCCGTCTCCCCGCTGTTTAGGCTGTCATGATGGCCGGCCTCCTCGACCAGATCACGGGCATCGCGCACGAACCCGGCGGCGACCACAAGGGTGGCCCCAAAGGGATCGTGGTCCTGACGCACGGCGCCGGCGGCAACCGGGATTCGCCACTGCTGCAACAGGTTTGCGACGAATGGGCCCAGCGCGGCTGGCTGGCGGTGCGCTACAACCTGCCGTACCGGCGGCGCCGGCCCAGCGGCCCGCCATCCGGGTCGGCCGCCACCGATCGTGCCGGCATCGTCGAGGCGATCACGGTGTGCCGCGGCCTCGCCGGCGGCCCGCTGATCGCCGGCGGGCACTCCTACGGCGGCCGGCAGACATCCATGGTGGTGGCCGCCGGTGAGGCTCCGGTGGACGTGCTGACGCTGTTCTCCTACCCGCTGCACCCGCCGGGCAAGCCGGAACGGCTGCGCACCGAGCATCTGCCCGACATCACCGTGCCGACGGTGTTCACCCATGGAACCTCGGACCCCTTCGGCACGCCCGACGAACTGCGCACCGCGGCCGCGCTGATCAGCGGGACGACCGCCGTCGTCGAGATCGCCAGCGCCCGACACGATCTGCGGTCCAAGACCCTGAACGTCCCGGCCCTGGCGGTCGACGCCGCGATGCAGCTGCTCGGCCGGAATTAGACAGCTAAAACTGGACAGTTTCTCCTGTCTAATTTAGAGTGGTGCCGTGGATGGCATCAGCGACTCCGCGGTGACGGCGGCGCGCGATATCCGGGTGGTGTTCAGCCGGCTGCGGCGCCGGTTGAAAGACATCGCGGTCGACGGTTTGACACCGTCACAGACGGCGGTGCTCACCCGGCTATGGAAAGAGGGGCCGTCGTCGGCCAGCGCATTGGCCGGTGCGGAACAGGTACGTCCCCAGTCGATGGCCACCATCCTGGCCGCGTTGGGTCAGCGGGGGCTCATCGAACGCGCCCCGGACCCGAATGATGGTCGGCGACAGGTGGTCTCGCTGACGCCGGCGGGCAGAAAGCGCGCCGAGAGCGACCGTCGCGCCCGGCAGGAGTGGCTGGCCCGGACCATCCAGGAGCGCTATACCGAGGCGGAGCGGCGCGTCATCGTCGATGCGCTGTCGCTACTCGAGCGCTTGACCGAACAATAAGAAAGGGCGTCATCGCAATGGAATTGGGTTTGCATTTCATCGACTATCTCCCCGGAGACCCGGCCAGGCTGGGCCCGACGCTGGCCGACGCGGCCAAGGCCGCCGAGCAGGGCGGCGCCACATTGTTCACCCTGGCCGACCACTTCTTCCAGATGGAAGAGCTTGGCCCGGCCCAGGATCCATTCCTCGAGGGTTACACGTCGTTGGGATTCCTGGCCGCCCAGACCGCCACGATCGACCTGGCCCTGCTGGTCACCGGGGTCACCTACCGTCACCCCGGCGTGTTGGCGAAAACGGCCACCACCCTGGACGTGTTGTCCCAGGGCCGATCGATGCTCGGGCTGGGCGCGGCGTGGTACGAGCGCGAACACACCGCGCTGGGCATTCCGTATCCGCCGCTGAGCGCGCGCTTCGAAATGCTCGAAGAGACGCTGCAGATCTGCCGGCAGATGTGGAGCGACGACGACGGGCCGTATGACGGCAAGCACTATCGCCTGAACGAGACAATCTGTGCGCCGCAACCGATTCGGCGTCCCCCGATCCTGATCGGCGGGGACGGCGAGAAGAAGACGCTGCGCCTGGTCGCACAATATGCCGACATCTGGAACAGCATGTCGAACGACGTCGGGGAGCTCGAACACAAGATCGACGTGTTGCACCGGCACTGCGATGCGGTGGGCAGGAACCCCGCCGACATCCGCAAGACGTCGGGCGGCCTCGCGACGGCGGACCCGTTCGAGAATGTCGACGCCTACCTCAAGACGGTCGAACGCTACGCCAAGCTCGGCGTCGAGATGATCAATGTCGGCCCGTTGCCCGGCAACCCGGACCCGGTCGGGTTCGTCCGGCGCCTGGGCGACGAGGTGATTCCCCGGCTTGCCGAAATAGGTTGACCCGGGCCGTCTTTCGTCATCCCGGATAGCGCGTGTAACACGCGTCCGCGTTGCCGGTCACGCCGCCGCGGAACGCCGCGATCCGGGTGAAACCGGCGGGCACGCTGGTGCCGTCCGCGTCGCTGGCCACCAGGTGGTTGGTGAGCAGCCCGGCCACCGCTTCGTCGAGATCGCCGGCGGTGAGCTGCAATTGGTTGTGCGAGGCCAGTTCGATGGGTTCGGACATCTTGCGGTGCACCACGCCGGTCAGGCATGCGGTGCGCAGCGCGGTCCACGGGCTCTGCATCGCAAGGCCGCGTTCATGCTGCACCGCCAGCGCGTATCTCGACATCACGAGGGACAGGGCCGTGTCGTCGCCTTGCGGCAGGGTCTGTTCGTTCTCGTCGGCGACCCTGCCCACGACGGCGAGCTTGGGCAGGTCGACCGCGATGGTGTTGGTGCCCGGACAGTAGGAGGCCGGCGGGGTGGGTTTGGCGTCCGGGCAATTCGCGGGCTGGTAGGTCAGCACCGGCGGATTGGCCGGGCCGAAGATCTTTCCCAGCAGTTCCATCAGGGTCGACAGGGTGTCCTGGTTGATCGGGACCTCGCCGGTCTCCGGCGTTCCGGTGGTGGAGTCGACCCGCAAGGCGTTCGGCAGATCGCCGCGGCGCTGCTCGATTTCCCGGCGGTCGATGGCCGCACACGCCGAGGCGCCGTTGATGAAACCCATTTGGAAGGCGCTGATCCGGTCCAGGGCCGAGCCGTGGGCGTCGTCGTTGTCGGTCTCGCTGTCCATGACCGGGTCGCGCGTGGTGATGATGCCCGCCAGCACGTGGTCGAGCCCGTCGGCGGTGCTCAGCGTGAAGCGCGGCGACTTGCCGTCGGCGACCCAGAACAGATAGACGCCGGCGAAGCAGTCGGCCTGCTGTTCGTGGACGATGGTCGGGTCCCGTCTGGTCACCAGCTTGGCCATCTGCTGCAGCGCGTGCCCGAATTCGTGTGCGAGCACTCCGGTGACGGACATGTCGCCGAAGTATTTTTGCGCGACGGGCATGAACACGCCGCGGTCCCAGGCGATCAGGTGGCAGCGCGACGTGTAGAAGGCGTTGACGAGCTTGTACGTGTCGTTGTGGCACACGATCGGGCTGCTGGGGTCGTTGGAGTCGTAGGACACCACCTTGCTGACGGGGACGAATTTGCCCTTCAGCGATTGGGTGTACGCCGACTGCCAATAGTCCTCGATGTCGTTGACCGAGAGCAGCGCCAACCTGTCGATGGGTCCGTTGTCGGTGTTGAGCACCTTCCCCGTCGGGCTGGGCGCGTTCGAACGAATTCCGCTGGGCCCGTTGGTCGCGGGCAACCCGCCAACCAGGAAGGGGTCGTTGAGCATCGACAGCGCGCGCCCGTCGACAAACGTTGTGCAGCCGGCCACCACGAGCACCGCCGCCCAGACCAGTGCCGACCGGAGCCCATGGCAATTCATGACCAACCTCATCCCGACCGGTGACACGGCAGCACCAAGGGGATTCATTCTAAGGTGCGGTCCGGCCGCGGCTGCGCGAGAAAAGTTGTGGCTCGCCGTCGCCTTCGCCCCGGGGGTCCGCATGCGTTACCTGCGCGGCTATCCATGGTTGGCGGTGGTGGCGGCGTTGGGATCGGGTGGCCCGAACTTGTCGGTGGTGGCTGCGATGATGTCGTCATGTTGTCGACCGCATCCGCTGACGCCGG